>CAJPQG010000010.1 GCA_905372785.1 Candidatus Saccharimonadota bacterium | reverse complement strand
AAACCAACTTTTTCAAGGCGGCGTAGTTCGCGCTGGATATTGCCGGGATCTTCTTTAATCAGTTTCGCCAGTCCGCGTACATGAGTGCGAAAATCAGGATACCTCGCGTACACGACCACGATCTTGCGACGGACTCTGGATGTAATAAATACGTCTAACATGGCGCTCCTTACGTTACTTTTCAACCCTTTTATTGTACTATACCCCTCCGGCAGCATCAAGGATCCGGAGCCTCCCTTGTCGCCGCCACTAGGAGTGCTATACTAACATAGCATGTACTATTATCACGTGGCGCCCACGAAGATTATTATACCAAATGTAGACTTTTTTACATATCATTCTACTGAATTATTAGAGGTAGGATCTATCGTGTTGGTCCCTGTTGGCACACGTACAGCTATTGGTATTATTGTTGAAAAAACTACGAAACCAGACTATCCCACGAAAGCCATTGAAGCAACCTATGAATCCCCCCTACCGTTGCCACTTATCGATACTGCTCGATGGCTGAGCAGCTACTATTGCACCCACTTTGCGCACTGCCTGCAACTTCTTGTCCCCCGCGGCATTACTAAACGGCGACGCGCCAGTAAAAAAGAGCTTCAAACCCCGCTGCAAGATCTCGTAGACCTACCACCAACGCAGCAGCAAGCACAGGCTATTCAAACCATCTTATCGCACAAGCCCACCACGACCATACTCCACGGCGTCACCGGATCAGGTAAGACGACGGTATACATGCACCTTGCCCGAGACATGCAGCAGCAGGGTAAATCAACTATTATCTTAGTGCCAGAGATCACCCTCACCGCTCAGCTAGTAGCCCATTTTCAACGATTTTTCACCCATATTATCGTCTCCCACTCACAACAAACTGAGGCCGAGCGGCACCGCATCTTTCGTGAAGTACAAGCCAGTACGGAGCCGGTTATTATCATTGGCGCCCGTTCTGCACTTTTTCTGCCAGTCGCAAACCTCGGACTTATTGTGGTTGATGAATTTCATGAACCCAGCTTCAAACAAGAATCTATGCCACGCTACTCAGCACTTCGAGCAGCGAGTGTACTCGCTCGCAGCCACCATGCATATTGTATTTTTGGCAGCGCTACACCACCCATATCTGATATGTATATTGCTGAAAAAGTGCATACACCAGTTGTTAAACTAACATCTACAGCTAGACCATTACAAACAAAACCTACTACTGTAATTGTACCCTTTTCAGAGCGAACAAACTTCACGAGTCACCCATTTATTTCCAATGAGCTGCTTAATTCATTAAAGCAAAATATACAACAAAAAACTCAATCACTTATCTTCCATAACCGCCGCGGCAGTGCACCACTAACCATATGTCAGGAATGTGGCTGGCAAGCGCTATGCCCCCACTGCCACCTGTCGCTAACGCTGCATACCGACACGCACCAGCTCGTGTGCCACCTGTGTGGATTTACCACCAAAATCCCCTACTCGTGCCCCACGTGCGGTGCAGCCGAGATTGTGCATAAAGGCATCGGCACTAAACGCATCGAAGCAGAGCTCAAACGCCTGCTACCCGAGGCGCGGATACAGCGCTTTGATGCCGACACCGAGCAAGACAAACGGCTCAACGTCATGTACGACACTGTGGCACGTGGCGATGTTGATATTCTTATCGGCACACAGATGATTGCCAAGGGGCTCGACCTACCATTGCTCCGCACCGTCGGTATCATCCAAGCAGACAGCGGGTTGTCTTTGCCGGATTTTACTAGTAGCGAACGAACGTTTCAGCTGCTGTCTCAGGCTGTTGGGCGTGTCGGCCGATCGGACGAGCCAAGTAAGGTTATTGCACAAACCTACCAACCAGATCACCCTGCCGTACGCTACGGTCTAGCGCAAGATTATGCCTCGTTTTACACGCACGAGATAGCACGCCGCGAGCGCGATATGTTCCCGCCATTTTGTTATTTACTAGCTTTTATTTGTAGCTATAAAACCGAGCAGGCGGCCATTAAAAATGCCCAAAAGTTTCACCAAACACTGTTAGCCGCCGCGCCAAGCCACGTACATTTGTTTGGCCCAACACCCGCGTTTCACGAACAACTCGGTGATTCATTCCGCTGGCAAATTATCGTAAAATCGCCCCAACGTGCTGATTTGCAGCGCCTTGTTTCGCTATTGCCGCCAAGCCATTGGCAGTACGAGCTCGACCCAGCCAATCTTCTCTTCTAGCAGATGCTCGATAGCTTGGCTACTACTGAAAAGTACGCTATACTAAGTGCTAATATGACAAAAGATTCTATTATTACTCTACCAAACCCTCATCTACGCCAACCATCTGCTCGCGTACACATTGTCACCGACGAAACCCGCCAGCTCATTAAAGATATGGTCGCAGCTGCTATGGACTGGGAGGATTCTCGCCCTCATGAGATTAGCGCAGCACTAGCCGCTGTACAGGTCGATGTCCTGCAGCGAGTAGTCGTTGTACGTAGCGATTTTGACGACAAACAAAACCGTGAATTTATCGCGCTAATCAACCCCGAAGTCGTGAAATATGAAGGCGAACTGATCGAAGACTATGAAGGCTGCTTGAGTGTGGGCGGCGTATACGGCAAGGTACCCCGCTACTCAAAAGTGCGCGTCAAAGCCCTGAATGAACAAGGCGAAGAGGTTCGCATTAAGGCCGAAGGTTTCCTTGCCCGCGTGCTGCAGCACGAAATTGACCACACCAAGGGGACGGTATTCATCGACCACATCAAAGACAACCCAAAAGCCTTTTACACACTAGATAAAGAAGGGGAGCTCAAACCACTTGATTATGAACGAGACATTGCCACCAATTCTGTTCTTTGGGACTGAGCAGTTTAGCCTACCGTCGCTGAAGGCCCTCGTTGAGGCAGGGTTTCCTGTTGTCGGGGTGATCACCAAGCCAGACAGCAAAAAAGGACGTGGACAGCGGTTGCAGCCGCCAGCAGTGAAAGTATACGCCGAGCAACAGGCAATACCCGTCTGGCAGCCACGCAAACTTTCAGAGATAGTGCCACAGCTGACTACCTTGGCACAAAAAGGCCCTATTGCTGGCGTGCTCGTTAGCTATGGTAATATTATCACGCCAGATATTTTGTCATTATTTACTCCTGGCATTATCAATATGCACCCGTCACTACTGCCCCGCTATCGTGGGCCATCGCCTATGGAGGCTGCGCTATTAAATGGGGATACACAAACTGGTATCAGCCTCATGCTGCTCAACCGTCGCATGGACGCCGGGCCAATCTATACACAAAAGAGCCTGCCATTAACTGGGCTGGAAACTAAACCACAGCTTTATGATACCTGTGCAAATGAAGGTGCTCAGTTTCTTACGCAGCAACTGCCAGCTATCCTCCACGGGGAGCTCCAGCCGGTCCCTCAACATGAGACTGAGGCTAGCTACTGTAGCCTGCTCTCAAAGCACGATATGCCTTTGCGGCCTGATACCCACACTGCTGAGGAGCTAGAACGTAAAATACGCGCACATCAAGGGTTCCCAAAAACAACAGCTACCGCCCTTGGGCAGCGTATTATTATCTTGGCAGCTACGGTAGCGACGGAGCCGCCGCAAAACCCATCGCCACTCGATATCCCATGTAAAGACAGTATGTGGCTGCGTATCACCCAGCTCATAGCCGAAAATGGCAAACAAATGGATAGTGAGTCGTTTTTACGCGGATACGCCCGCTAACAGCGTAACTTAGCTAAAAACAAATCGCCTCTTATACGAGGCGATCTTTGTTTTGTAAGATTTCGGCAACTATCTCATCTAATGCTTCTTTAACTGTTTCCTGGTAGTTTGGTCGGTTGACATCTAGCCAGCGCAACGCCGCATATGCGCCAAGTACCTTTGTGTCATCTGGAGTAGACCCCGTTTGTGCAATCAGATCTTGAAAGCGCTGCTCTTGCTGGTAATTTGGCACATGCTGCGCAAAGAATGCATCAATTACCTGACGGTTGTTGTCTATAATACCTTCAAATTCGGCCAACTGTGCGTCGCTCATACCTTCCGCTAATCGCGGACCAACTCGGCGCTCCAATTCAGCATGAATATGTTGTAAAAACTCTGCCTTATGCTCCTGCGGCATACCGCCAAGCCCAATTTGTTCAAGAAAGTCATTGTTTAGTTCGATCATTGCCTTCGTCCCTTCTCTTAGGTATTATAGCAAATTTCTATTACTGTGCCTGCTGATTGTTGTATTTATTGTACTTTTCCTCAACAATCCGCGCTAACTCACGGCGCTGGTGCGATTCTAATGCACGCCCATTACGCCCAACCGGTACCAGAACATTACGCTCACCGCGTACAACCGGCTTAAGGCTAATACCGTGGCTCCAAAGATCAGCCTTCAGCTCTTGGCGATATTGATCATGCTCTGCTAATGCTGCATATTTTTCAGCATTAACCCCTATAAGGCGCAAATACTCTTGTGCCTCACCAGCTTCTAGTGTGTACTCGAGGTCTGATGTAATCGCTACCCGTTCTGCCATAGCATTCGCGGTAACAAAACCAGCCGCTGCTGCTACACCGCCAATTGCGACGACGGCGCCAGGATTAGTACGCAGCACCTCGTAGGTGTGTGATAACCCCGAGCCGATACTTTCGCCTACACTCGTACGTGGAGCTGATTCCGGCGAAGCACTGCCGCTCTCTACAGCAGGGTTCATGCTGTGCTCAGGCGCGGCCGCCTCTGGAGTGGCACTCGGCGTCGCTTCTGGCTGTGGCGCCACATCCGTGTGTACAGAGCCCAGGCCAAGACGCTCCTGAATTTGCTCAGCAACATCAGGTGGTAAATTGCCTGATTGGGTGATACCATACCCACCTAGCTGCGGATCTTCATAAGCAACGCCACGATCAACAAGGCTCTGCATAAATGCCTTGTCGCTTATTAGTGCCTCTTGCTGCTCTGGGGTAGCACCAAATTCCTGGAATGTTTGATACCAGCCTTCACCAAACTCCACCTGTAACGCGTCAGGTGACACACGTGGCGACATTTCGCTGTTAGCTACCTGGTTAACGGTCTCCACTACCGGCTGTGGTGCGTTCGGTAGCTCCATAGCCCGCTTCATCTCACTAAACATACCTACGCGCTCTAGCGCACCAATGCCAATGCCGGCGCCACTAGAAACCAGAGCTAACCCGCCCATCACCGTCGCCATGCGCTTGTTCCTATCGGCAAATTCATAGCGGGCATTGCGGCGATTCTGCTGCAGTGCAAAAATCTGCTCGACTGCATCTTTCGGATCAGTTTTCATAAGTTCGGCATAACCATCTAGCCCGGTAGCATCGTTACGCTTGTATACTTCAGCGCGGCGTGATACATAGGCTTTCGAACTACGATAAGCTGCGCGAACCCCTAATGCAACTCCAGCGCCCGTGCCAAAAGCACCAGCAATACCGCCTGCAGCCACAGCAACTGTGCCACCAGTTGCGGCCATACCCATACCAATAAGTACTTTCTGCATACGGCTGCGTTCAGCATACCACTCCATTACACGGCCAAAGCGGCCTTGCGTCATGGCATCGTGCACTCGCGTAGCAAGAACTTTATCTTGCAGGGCAAGGTACTGAAAAAGAGTCTTTTGGAAATCACCTTCCTCACCGTCACTCATGTGGCCTTCGTGCTGAGAACTATCCAGCATCTGAGCCACTTCGCGCGCAAAATCAGCCTGACGCTCTTTGTAAATTTCCGTGAGCAGTTCCTTCTCGCGCGACGTTTTCGCATATTCAGCAATAAATTCCGCTGGAGTTTGGCGGCTACGTTGACCATCCTCTCCTCGCTGGTTTCGGCTCTGGTGCCATTCATCCAAAGCATCTTTTAATCGCTGCCTATCAGCTGCGTCACTATCTTGATCATCATCAGCTTCAGCGCGGCGGCTCAGCTTGTGTGCCGCATCACGCAATAATTCACCAAATGTCTTACCCTTTTGGCGTTCCGCTTCAGCCACCGCTACAACGCTACGAATATCGCTCAGCATTCGCAGTTGACCACGGTCTAATGATATACGGCTACCTTCAGTATCTACTTCTGATAGGTTTTCTGTTGCATTTGTGTCAACGTCTTCACCGGTGAAATCCGGAGCCTCAGACAGCTCATCTTCACCGGTATGTTGTGTGTTATGCAATATCTCTTTGCTGCTTTTCCCCTGTCCAGCTGGCCTTCTATAGCCACGATTACCACTCAGGTTCCGTGCCCGATGTTGTTGTAATAATTCTGCAGCGCCGATCGGATCTTCGCCAGCTAGTGCTTGAATCTTACTGTGTACTACTTCAAGCTCCATCAGCTGTTGGACACTCTTCTCATTCAGACCTCTTCTACGCAGCTCCTTCTGTATTTCCTGATCAATTTCCTGGTCAGTAAGTGCACGCTCGTCTTCTTGGCTAGACCGCAGCTCAGAAAGAGTCGCAAGCCCAGTAGCTAGCTTCATCCTGTTTTCTAGCTGCTTCGGCGGGGATTTTTTACCATAAACCGCGCGTACGGCCGCCTCATTACCACCACGTAGCGCCAGCTCTAGCAGCTGTGCGTCAGCTTCATGTTGCACGCCGTTCACCAGCTGCTGTAGCTGCTGTATTTTGATTTTTTGTGCACCCTGCTCATACTGCTCATACACTTTCTGAACTTCATCAGTGCCTAAAGAAGCCCCTTCGAGTTCAGTAGTTGCCTCACCGCTAAATTGCAGCGGTAGCTGCTCTCGCTGTGCCTGAAGCTGGGCCTCTCGCTCCTGGTATTCTTTCTCTGCGATACGACGTTGGTGTTTATTATATTCTGCTTCTTCACCCCTGTTTAGCCTATCCCAACCACTCGGGGTAGCCTCACCCGTCGTATTTCGACCTAATTGCTCACTCATTATCTTTTTCTTTCGTTTTTCATCAGTTACTACTACAAATATTGGTAGTAATTTTACCATAACTAACACAAAAATACAACGCGGCAGCACTTCTGCTGCCACATTGTCTACGCACGGCTGCCATCAATAAAATAGCTGCTGGTTACCCTGTAATACTACAGTGTACGTTGCACGACTTCACGGCTGAAGAATTCGACAGTATCGCCCTCCTCAAGGAGCACTTTCTTATGAGTGCGCAGGCTGAGGCCACACATTTCGCCCTCGAAGACCTCTTTGGCCTCCTGCTGCTGGCGTTGTACACGAATCACCTCTACCTCGGCAATTTCCTGACCCTTACGCAAAACACGAGCCTGCATACCAGCTGCTACCTTGCCGCTCGTTACCTCACCACCGGCGATCACCTCATCGCGCATGGTGCGGAACACACCTTTAATCGTCAAGCTACCTAGCTTGGTCTCTACTACCTCTGGGGCCAACAAAGCCTCCATGCTGTGCCGCGCATCGTCAAGTAGCTCATAAATAATCGTATAGAGCCGCACCTGCACCTTGTCACGTGCACCAAGCCGCTTAACTGCTGGCGGCAAGTCAACATTAAATCCATAAATCACCGTATTTGCATCAGAAGCAGCCAAGCGAATATCATTTTCCGAAATATTACCAATGCCGCTTGAAATAACCCGCAACGTTACTTCGCCGCCAGTCTCAATCAGCTTCAGGCTATCAATAACCGATGTTAGCGACCCTTGTACATCAGCGCGCACGATAACGTTAAAGTCTTTAGCGTCGTGCTTTTGGTTCATCATCTTAAGCAGGTCTGCGCCGGTGATATTGGTGCTAGCAGCCTGCCTTTCGGCATCAATCTTAGCTTGTGCCGCTTTTTGTCGTGCTTGACGTTCATTCTTCACTAAGTAAAAGGCTTCACCAAACTGAGGCACATCCTTAAATCCAGTCACCGTTACTGGCGTTGATGGACCGGCTACCTTCAATGGTTCGCCCTTAAAGTTTTGCATGGTGCGAACTTTACCGTACACCGAGCCAGCCACTATATATGAACCTGGTGTTAATTTACCATGCTCCACAAGCAACCCAACAACCGCGCCCCGGCCGGTTTCCATATGCGCTTCAATCACAAGCCCTTCAGCCGGAGTTTTCTCGTCTGCACGAAGCTCTTCCATATCAGCCACCAGCAGCACCATATCCATAAGCTTATCAAGCCCTTGGCCACTCTTTGCACTTACTTCCACCATCACGGTGTCACCACCCCACTCTTCAGGGTTAAGCCCATGTTCACTAGCCAGCTGCGTCTTCACTAGCTGCGGGTTAGCCGTTTCTTTGTCCATCTTGTTGATCGCAACAATAATACGGGCGTTAGCATTCCGTGCGAACCGAATCGCCTCTACCGTTTGCGGCTTCACGCCATCATCTGCTGCCACTACGATAATGACAACATCCGTTAGCACTGCACCATGCTGACGAAGCGCTGCAAATGCTTCGTGCCCAGGGGTATCTAGCAAAGTAATACTGCGTCCGTTGCGCTCTGCCTGGTAGGCGCTAATGTGCTGGGTAATCCCTCCAGCCTCTTGATCAACCGTTTTCTTGTTTAAGATAGCATCGAGCAAGCTTGTTTTACCGTGGTCAACATGCCCCATTACCGCAACAATGGGTGGGCGCTCAACGCCTTCTCCTACAATCTGATGTTTTGGCCGCGCCTGTGTCGAGTCGCCGCCGCCGCTGCGCTGCTGCAAGTCAACATCAATCCCAAGCTCTTCCACGATAATCGTAGCTGTCTCAAAATCAATACGCTGATTGATCGTTGCCACAATACCATTTTTAAACAACTCACCGATCAACGACGTAACCGATAACTGCAGAGTGTCTGCCAGTTCACCGACGGTAATTGAATCGGAAATAATAACTTTTTTTTCTGCCATATTTTGCCCCATTTCTGGTGCACCACCTCGGGTGCTACTACTTAGTTTATTGAATCATTGTGCTTCCTTTTGTCACTTTTTACGCCAAAAGCGGCACCGCCTCGCAAGGCCGTAGACGTGCCGCTTTTACTGCCGTGATGTCTTATTTTGCAAGACTAAGTGAGATCTTGCGGTTGTCCTTATCGATATCAAGCACGACAAAGTCTTTGCGCTCGTTCAATGTAAAGACCTTCTCTGGATCGGTGCCGTCACCACCCAGCTCGCTTACGTGCACCAGCGCTTCCACAGCTGGGCTAATCTGCACAAACGCACCAAACGGTGTAATACGGGTTACGGTGCCCTCTACAGTGTCACCCTTGCTGAACTTCTCAGCTTCGCTTAGCCATGGGTCTTCAGTCAACTGCTTGATACTGAGGCTGAGGCGCTCCTTGTCGATAGCAATAATTTTTGCTTCGATGACATCACCAACCTTCACGTAATCGCTTGGGCTGTTCACACGCTCCCATGAGATCTCTGAAATGTGAATCAAGCCTTCAATACCCTCAACGTTTACAAAGGCACCAAAGTCAACCACACCAGTAACAACGCCCTTCACTGTGTCACCAACGTTTAGCTGTTCAAATCGCTCTGCAATGCCTTCCTTAACTGCTTCCTTTTCAGAGAAGATCAGCTTGTTCGCCTTGCGGTCAACGTCCAAGATACGCACTTTCATTTCTTTATTTACTAGTGCATTCAAGCGCTGCAGAATTTCATCTTTGTCACTTGAGCCGACACGTGGGTAGTTTTCAGCAGAGAGCTGTGAAACTGGCAAGAACCCGTTAACACCTTCATACTCTACTAGCAGACCGCCGCGGTTTGCGCTGTATGGTGTGACGGTAATAATTTCACCTGACTCCATCTTGGCAGCAACTTCGTTCCAACCACGGTCCTTGGCAGCCTTCTTCAAGCTCAAAAGTACAAATCCATTGTCAAGCTCTGTGTCTACGATGCTCGCAGTTACTTCATCGCCGATATCATACTTGCGAGAAAAGCTTACTTCACGACGTGGCACATACCCAACGCCGCGGGCACCCAAGTCAATTAGTACTTCATGTTTTTTAATAGACAACACGTGGCCGACAATTGTCTCACCAGTGGTTAGTTGCTTCACATCATCACCTGCTTGAGCCAGCAGGTCATCCATTGTTATAGTGGCTTTAGCCATAAGTCTAGTCTTAGACTCCTTCCTTACTATTGATATTATATGTACTGTAGCGATAAATCACTACACAAACACTACCCCCAGTCTATCACATCTGGGGGCAGTTATCAAACGTATATAAGCGCAGTAGCGCAGCAATGAAATGCGTTATAAGATCGCTTCTTTTTTGAGGTATGAGCGGATATATACCGCACCCGATCCGATAAGAGCTGCCAGCACTAATAGCGGTGCAATTATATCAAACATACCGGTTTGCGGCAGTGCTTCTGCACCAGCAGCTGGACGACCTTCTGGCTGCGAGTGGCTAATAGTAGTCTCGCCCTGGCTTGCTGCTGGAGCGGCTGTTTGATTTGCTGGCTCGCTGGTCTTCTTTGATGGCTCCGTAGCTTTGTTAGTTGCAGCTGTTGGAGCAGTCTTTGGCTTCTCTTCATTTGATTTGGCAGTATTTGCGGTAGCAACTTGCTTGTTCTGTTCAGCATTCTGCTGCGATTGCTGCTTCTGGTCTGTGCTACCCTTTGTTACCTGAGCACTGTTTGCAGCTTTACGCTCTTCCTCGCGTACCTTTGCAACCCGTTCTGTGCTGGTGCTAGTGTTTGCCTGTTTACCCTTAAACTGTTGTGCCAGAAAGTTAATCGATACTACACTAAGTACCATAAAAATGGCGGCAACTCCGGCAAAAACCGTCATACTTTTCTTTCGCTGCGTACTGTAATCCATATCAGATAGTATACTCCTCACCCCTCATATGTTCAAGTAATTTAATCACTTTATTTGGCCATTTACCGCGTATGCGATGTGCTATACTAAACAACATAATTATGAATTCTGCTACCGAGTCTATTTTGTCACGATTTCCCCAGCTTACATTCCAGCCTACCACTACAGGCAGCTGCTGGGATGGCGAACAACGTATTGTGTACATCGACCAAGCCGATAGCACTGCTATTGTGCTCCACGAAATCAGTCATGCACTCCTGAGGCACCGCCACTACCGACGCGACATAGAACTATTGCAGCTTGAGGCAAGTGCTTGGCAGCAAACAATGCTACTTGCCCGTGGCCTAGACCTACTCATACCAAAGCTCGAAGAAACCGCTGCCGCAGCGCTCGACTCCTACCGTGACTGGCTGTATGCCCGCAGCCAATGCCCGCGCTGCCAGCACACCGGTGTTCAATCTACTGTAGATACCTATCGCTGCCTGGTTTGCCTTGCCCATTGGCGAGTAAACGAGGCTCGAGTCTGCGGCCTTAAACGTGTTCGCATCTCCTAGAATGTCCAGGTGTCATCCTTCTGACGCTTCACCATATAACCAATAAGGCTAAAACCACATGAGACATATCACTCATGTGGTTTTTTAGTTGCTTTCACAGTTACGCCGCTGCTGCAACTCCTTCAGTTTTCTTCACTCGTCGTGAAATGCGTCCGCCCTTTGCGCCAGCAATACGTGCCAGCTCAGGATTTGCTGCGAATCCACCAGTTCGGCCATTCTTACCACCCTTTGCACCAATCCGAGCGTAAAAGTTTGGGTCTCGCTCTAGATTTTTTTGTTTTGCTTTTAGTCCGCCAGCCTTTGTTCCAGCCATTTTTCGTCCTCCATTGCCACCCAAATGGGAGCGTTTTTAATGTTTTTTCAGGGGTACATCACATGTGATATGTGTATGTTTATAATTTAACATAGCTTATGGTTTTTGTCAATATTTACATAAACATTATTTTATTTTATTTATATTATTGCAATTATTCGCCCCATGGTATATTATAAAGATAGTTCGCTAACCCTAGTGAGCTAGTATGAAAAACAAAACAGCCCCAACTGCGAGAGGGGCTGTTTTTATCATCACTACGGGCCTGCACGACAGGCCAGCATGTCTCTATCTATTAGCCATATTCTGAGGGGTGTGGTGACACAAAAGACTATAACAGGTTATCTTAAATTTTTTATACTATAGTCGCACAATATTATTGTATCTAGACGATCTCACCTGTTACCTAAAATAACCACAACGTAAAAGCTGTGGTTATTTTCATTACAAGCAGCAGGACAACATGACGTATCCTATATCCTACCCATCTGATTTACTTTACTAGGCCCTAAACCCTTCTACAAGCGGCTAAGACGCCTATTTCCATAGCATAAGATAGCCTGGGCTTCTCTCATCAGGCTCTATATCGCTACCTACCTACTTCATCTAAATCACTATTCTTCTATTAGAAGCTTAGGTGCGTCAGCCATAATATCTCAAAACTATAAAAAGCGCACCATTCTCTAACGCCCGCCCGCCAGCCCTCCTTCATCCTCTGAATGAGCGTTGCCTTACAATATATAAGCCCTGAAGACTATCACAGAGCACGATTAAGAAACGCCTGAATCGCTCTATAGGCTCGCCAAGCTATCAAAAATATTATTTATTTAAGCAGCAGCTAAAAGCCTGCCTGGCCTAATGTACCCCTAGCCTGAAACACCCACAGCAGGCCAGATTCTTTACCTACCGCCACTCAGCTATTACTACAAAAGAAAAAGACCTTCCTGCTCGGAAGGTCTTTTTATAATTCGGCACCGTGCTAGTTTCCCACTTTCGCAGTATAATCGCCGCTGAGGAGCTTGACTTCTGTGTTCGGAATGGTAACAGGTATTTCCTCCTCGCCATGGGCACCGAAGCAAAACCTTATACTAATATATAATGTCTTACTTCGATGTCCGGCATAGCCAGTGCAGTATATAATTTAACAATTGCGGTATGCGTGTGCACACCAATTACTAGTTAAGTCTACCTTATCTAGTCCATTTATACAAGATAAATGTCTAGATAAGGACATAAAAAGGCAATGGGACTGTTAGTACGCTTCAGCTCCATGTGTTACCACACTTCCACCTTGCGCCTATCAAACTGATAGTCTTTCAGTGTCCTCATAGGGAAATCTTATCTTGAAGTTGGCTTCGCGCTTAATATGCTTTCAGCGCTTATCCATTCCGAACATAGCTACTCGACAATGCAGCAGGTGGCCACAATCGATACACCAGAGGTTCGTCCGCCCCGGTCCTCTCGTACTAGGGGTAGATCTTCTCAAATTTCCTAACGTCCATACCGGATATAAACCGAACTGTCTCACGACGTTCTGAACCCAGCTCGC
>CAJPQG010000009.1 GCA_905372785.1 Candidatus Saccharimonadota bacterium | reverse complement strand
TGGCACGTTCCGTCCGCATGATGCGATTGAGCGTCAAGCTATGGCAGCCTTCTTGCATCGGTATAGCAAGAAATAATTCCTATCCACTACCTACGAATATGATTAGTAGGTAGGTTTGCCCAGTACAACGTACATTGTAGGTTGAGAACTGGTGTGGCCGAAGCCACCGTGGTATGAGCCATATATTGTATTTTATGCAATATATGATGTCACTATCATGGTGGGCTTCGGCCCTTCTTCTTTATTGGGCTAAAAGTGACGTTCGTATATTGCTATTAAAAATTATTTTTATTATGCTTATGATATGAAACGATTTACAACGTGGGCACTTGGGGGAATAATAGGGGGCGTTATCATCGCGTTATTGTGGTCTGTGGGGGCTAATGCAGCAGACCTTGCTAAGATTTCAACGGATGCCACTCCTAATGATTCGTCAGCTCGTCAGCGATTGGCAGAAATATGTAGCAGAACAGGAGTTGGTACTCCACGTCAGCCGGGCGGGCACCCGTATGTGGCGGTGGCGGCTTATGTTGATCCATACCGCTTTGATAATAAAGAACACGGCACTATAATTTACACGAGTAATTTTTTGTGGAAGAAGTGTGAAGATGTTAATAAAGAAGTGATTAACTTTGCTGTAACGGGGTACCCAGGAGAGGGAGAGAAGACTCCGGTTTGTCCAGAGTCTGGGCGCTACCATAATTCGTGGTTTCCTACCTACGACTGCGTAAAATACGCCGGCGTTGGTACATGGTCGAGTGCGCATGGCTATTACAACCCGAGAAGCTATGCACCAGGTAATGGAAACTGGTACTGGGAGTCTCAGCATGGGCGTGATTGGAGTAATGTACCAGAGCCGTATAGGAGCCAGCGCCCGCCAGATACACAGCAGCTTTCGACAAATTGGCCACAAGTATATGTTGGCAAAGGTGAGCCAAATAGTAGCGTTCAGACCAGGAAGCGCTCTGATATTCATGGTCAAATCCGAGATTGGGAGACACGTGGATTGCAGCTACAAGGACAAACAACCTACAAGCTATCTAATAAGCCAAGTGTGTGTGCGTTTTATAATAACCAGGACGACACTAATGAAAAGGGCTGTCAGCACGCTGAAATGCAGCTTAAATGGAGCTGGAAGCCAATTCCACACAGCTTTGTATCTAACATAACAACCAACACTAGGGATAAGCAGGGCAGCGGCCCGGATGAGGTAGCCTTGTCGGCTCATCCGCAAGATGAGGTCGAGTGGCATCATAAAATGCAAAACCAAACCTCTGAGGGATTTTCTATTCTGAAGGATGTTGTTTGGTTTGGCTTTGGCCGTTCTGTTCAGGGGGCGGCACCTGGGCAGGACCAATTTGGTAATACTGATGAGCGCAATAAGGGTCAGCGAGCAGGCACAATTACACCGGCTCAGGAGCGGTCTAACAAGCAGACTGTTCGTCCAGGTCAATGGTATGATGTGCCAGACAAGCAAACATATAAAGTCACTAACCAAGATGTTGGCAAGCGGCTGTGTATCGATATGGTTGTCGATAGTGCGCTGCCTGCACATATTGTGCCACGCAACCCAAACGATGGTGGGTATTCAGGTAACTGGCTGTGGTCGCGTAACGCTTGCGTGCGAGTGGATGGACTGCCAGTGCTCGAACCGGTCGCGAACGTGTCGCCAAACAAAGTTTCATCGTGGGAGAAGGAGTACAGTGTTGAGGCATATGTTAAAAATACCGGTGAAACTAAGTCGACAATCCCATCACGTACTGCGTTGACTCGGTTTAGTCTGCCGCTTGATCGCATAAATGATGCACAAGCAGTTTCTATGAAGACATTTTACAATGCTGCCAAGAATGCGCCTGAACAGGCTGTTGATAGTACGTTTAAGGCAATGGGTGCCAGTGATGTTAAGACGTTGATTAACAACTACGATGAATCGCAAAAACAGACCTTTGAAAAAGGTTGGTGGCCGATTAATGGTGTGCCAATAAGTCGGCGCTATACTGAAAATGATGCTGCTGCAATTAACCAGCTACGGGCTGGCCGGGCAGTGTGTTATGCCACGTTTGTGGAAAAGTACGATCACAAACATGAAGCCGATGGGGATTGGCGTATGAGCGGCGTTAGCTGCGTGAAGATGGTTGTGTCGCCATACGTACAGTTCCGTGGTGGTAATGTAATCGCAGGACGCGGGTTCCAGATGGGCGCTGTCCATCAAGCTGGTAGTAGCAGGGCGCAGATTATAACTCACCGCTTGGGCGGTGGTAAGGGACTGCTTGGCTCGTGGGGCGAGTTTGGCCTACTCGCACCAGATCGTATTGATGCGTATTCAGCAGGGTTCGCTTCTGGTAGAGATGGTACATTAAGGGCGCCACTGCTATTGCAAAATAACTTAACTTTTGCCAATCAACATAAGTTTGGATTCTTTGCGGCAAAGATGGGTGAATCGGCCGATCATCCACGATTTACACGCACTAATACAGTAACAACGGCTACCTCAGTGTATGACCTTGGTAATCGTTCGTTGCCAGCACACGTCTACGCTACGAACCGGACTATTACACTGCCGGGCGCCAAAGATATCAAGGGGACACATGTGCTCTATGCGCCAGAGTCGACTGTAGTTATTGATGGCGACTTGACATATAGTAGCGATCAAGTATCTAGTCCACGAGACCTACCGCAGACGGTGATTGTGGCAAAGAACATTTTTGTACGTGAAAACGTGTCTCGTGTTGATGCGTGGTTGCTCGCGAGCGACACGATTAACACGTGTGAAAACGGTGGCGGTAAGCAATTTTTTGCAAACCTGAATCTCAATCGTTGTACCAAGACATTAGAAGTAAACGGTCCGGTGGTGACTAAAGACTTAATGCTGCGCCGCATCGGTAAACAAACAGAAGACTACAAAAATATGCCAGGTGAACGATTTAACCTGCGCAGCGACGCGTATTTGTGGCTTAACGAATATGATGCTGGTGGCAGCAGCTCGGCTAATACCATTCACACCGACAGCATCACTGAAATGGCGCCACGCTTCTAGGTTGCGCGGCACGCTGATTTGACGAATTATCGCTCATCTGCTAGATCAGGGGAGTTCCCCAGAAAAATCATTATACAAAACGCTTACGGTTGTAGTATAATGTAGGGGATATGAAACTGATGAAAGGGATGGGCGATTTCTTTGGTCTCGATATTGGTACAAATGCCATTCGAGTAGTGCAATTATCGCCAAGTGGGCAAAACGGCTGGACTCTGCAGCACTACGGGTATGTGCCAGTCGATAGTAAAATTATTAAAAGTGATTCAGTAGAGGCGCGACGCAAACTGGCGGAGCACATCAACACAGCGATTGGACAAGCGGGGATTAAAACGCGCAACGTAGCAATTGGACTGCCATCGAGCAAGACGTTCACTACGGTGATTGATGTGCCAAAAATGCCAGAGCAAGAGCTGAAGGCTGCTATGAAGTACCAGGTAGACCAGTATATACCGATGGCGATTGATGAAGCTAAGGTAGACTGGGCGCTACTAGGCAGCTCGCTTAAAGACGACGCGCATTATGAAATTATTCTCACCAGCACGGCTAATAGCTATGCTGAAGAGCGACTTGAGCTAGTGGAGTCGATAGGGCTGAATGTGATTGCGGCGGAGCCGGACCCAATTGCTATGGTGCGGGCACTGGTGCAAAATGCTAAGGCCGACAAGGCGCGGCTAATTATGGACATGGGGGAAGTCTCAACCGACCTAGCTATTGTGTATGGAGATACGCCGCGGCTGGTGCGTACCATCCCGACTGGTATTGCTTCACTGGTGAAAGCGGCGGTACAGAATCTTAACGTGCAGGAAGATCAGGCTCGCCAGTTTATTTTGAAGTTTGGTTTAGCGCCAGATCGCCTGGAGGGGCAGGTGCTACACGCAATTGAGACGACGCTAGAAGGTTTTAGTGCAGAAGTTGAAAAGTCTATTAAGTTTTTCCAAACGCGGTATCCAAATATTCCTGTTTCAGGTATGACCCTGTCTGGATTTGCGGCAGTTGTGCCAAAACTTAGTGAATATATGAGCAGCCGTAGCGGTGTGACCGCAGAAGTTGCTAATCCGTGGTCGGTTATTACCGTTAGCCGTGGTGACCGGGAGCGCCTCACGCCGATTGCGTCGGAATTCACGACGGCGATTGGCCTTGCGCAGCGAAGGGGGGACCGCTAGATGATTGAAATCAACCTTGTTCCTGATATTAAGCAAGAGTTTCTTAAAACTCAGCGCCAACGCAACCGCGTCATTTCATATTCGATTTTGGCGGGTATTATTGCAGTTGGAGTTGTTATTATTACCGCGCTGTGGTACGCCAGTATGCTTGGGCTGGGTACGCTCTATAGCAACCAAATAGACAATAACAGCAAAGAACTGCTTGGCGCGCAAGATTTGAATAAAACAGTGACGCTGCAGAGCCAGCTGGCAACGATTGATGCGCTCCATAGTGCCAAGCAAGATTATTCAATTATTGCCGATTTGCTGGAAAAGGTGAACCCAGTGCGTCCAAACAACATTAAAGTTGTGCAAACCAAGGTAGACCCAGCCACCAGGAAGATGACGATTACCGGTACAGCTGAAAACGGCTACCAGGCGCTAGCAGTGCTTAAAAAGACGATTGAAGACACCAAGGTGCAGTACACTGATAATAATGAAGTAAAATCGGTGCAATTAACCAAAAAAGTGTACGATGCGCAGCAGACCACCTTTGGTGAGGATAGTAGCGGTAAGCGGGTATTACAGTTCACTGTTGGCTTTGAATACGCTGAAGAGCTAACCAAGAGTAATGCTAATGTTACCGTTATCCCATCGGAGACAAAGCGTGAAGTAACCGATTCGAAGCTCGGTGTGCCGACTAGCCTCTTTGGCGGCGGCATTAAGAGCGATGATAAAACTAATGCCGCTAAGCAGGACACCAAGCCTGCCGCTACAGTGAAGGGGGGCAGCAATGGACAATAACGGCGCAGCGCCAGGCGCTGACACAAGTAAGCGAACGCTGATTGATAAATCTGCCAAAACGATGTTTATTGCAGTGACTGTGGCATCGGTAATTGTGGGATTCTCACTAGTGTTTGCCTTTCGGCTAGGAGAGCAGGCATTGTTTACTATGAAAGTAAACGCTAAAAAGCAGGAGACAGTTCGCCGGCTAGAAGAGAATAAAAAAGCCTTTGAAGAACTAAAGCGAACA
Organism: Candidatus Saccharimonadota bacterium; assembly: GCA_905372785.1. Taxonomy (GTDB): domain Bacteria; phylum Patescibacteriota; class Saccharimonadia; order Saccharimonadales; family Saccharimonadaceae; genus VGLK01. The sequence goes on along the minus strand of CAJPQG010000009.1, from coordinate 14,269 downwards.
GTGCAGCAGCTGCAGGCTAACCAGGCGCTCAACCAGGTGAAAGCCAAGCCGGACGATAATGCCGTGCGGGTTATTCTAGATGCGCTGCCAGATAGCTATAACAGCGATGCTTTGGGTGCTTCATTGCAGCAGAAGCTGCTTGCGGGCGTTTCAGGCCTTGAGGTGCAGAGCATTAATGTTGAGACTATCGTTGAGGGTAAGGAAGGCTCAGGTGGCTCATCAAGCAGCTCTAGTAGCGAGAGCGCTAACGCTGCTGCAATCAACACCTCTACCGCAGCTAAAGCCATGCCATTTGAAGTAGTGGTAAAGGGCAACACGGCAGCTATCAAGAAAATGTTTGAGAATCTTAACCGCTCAATTCGAGCTATTGATGTAACGAGCGTGGACCTAAATGGTACCGAGACAGGCGATGTTAGCGCCAAGGTATCAGGGGTAGCATACTACCAGCCAGGCAAGAAAATTGAGCTAAAAAATGAAAAGGTGAAGCCATAATGAAAAAAACAGACTTAGCACTGGTAGTTTTAATTGCAGCAGTTAGTATTGGTATTGCCTTTTTGATCGCAAATTCGTTTAACATTGGTGTGAAAAAAGAGGGCGTCGATGTCAAAACAGTTGACCAGATCAGCGGCCAAGTGCAAGAACCAAGTGAGCGAGTATTTAATAGCAATGCGATCAACCCAACAGTTGAAATCGTGATTGGGCGCTAACAGGCAAACAGTAAAGGAAAGGGTGAGGCATGGCATTATTAACGGCTGATATGCAAGAGCGGCTGGTGAAGCTCCTGGTGGACGAGGGGCTGGTTGAGGCTGCGAGCGTCGAAGCGGCGCGGCAGGCTGCTTCTGGTGATAAAAAATCACTATTTGAAGAGCTGATTGGGCAAAAGCTGATCGACGAAGAGATGCTCACGCACGGCGTGGCGCAGGTTTCGGGTGTACCGTATGTTAATTTGCTGGCAACTACGGTGGACCAAAAAATATTGGACCTCTTGCCGAATGATATCGCTGAGCGCTTTATGGCCGTGCCGATCGCTGAAATCAAAAACCGGCTTGCGGTGGCAATGCTGGACGCCAACAATGTCCAAACGGTAGACTACCTGGCAAATCGTATTCAGCGTCCGCTGAAGGTCTTTATGGCCTCGGAAGACAGCATTCGTCACGTGCTCGACCAGTATAAAACCGACCTATCTTCGGTGAATGAGGCGGCCCAGCTAACCGGTGCCGAGAGCAACGCGGCAGCCGCTTCGAACGTGAAGGCCATCGTGCAGGATTCGCCGATTAGCCGTGCTTTGACAACGATTTTAGAGTACGCTGTTAAGGCACATGCCAGCGACATCCACATTGAGCCGCTGGAGCGCAGCTTGAAGATTCGCTGCCGCATCGATGGTGTGTTACGTGAAATTATGCAGCTGCCAAAGAGTATTGAGCCAGCACTGGTGAGTCGTATTAAAATTTTGTCGAAACTGAAGATCGACGAACACCGCGTGCCGCAGGATGGCCAGTTTGCTGTAGCGGTTAACAACAAGGAAGTTGACCTGCGTATCGCCATTAGCCCAGTAGTATGGGGTGAACAGGTGGTGATTCGTTTGCTGGATAAGTCAGGTAACTCGTTTAGCCTCGAGGATATGGGCTACGCTGGCCGGTCGCTACGCACGATCCGTAAAGGAATTAAGCGGCCAAATGGTATGATTTTGACCTCTGGTCCAACTGGTTCGGGTAAGTCGACCTCGCTATATGCACTTATTAAGGAAATTAAAGACGATAGCGTGAATATTATTACCCTGGAAGACCCAGTGGAGTACAAAATGGATGGCGTGAACCAGATTCAGGTGAACGCCGATGTAGGGCTAACCTTTGCAGCCGGATTGCGCTCGATCTTGCGTCTTGACCCAGATATTGTGATGGTGGGAGAGATTCGTGATGGTGAAACGGCCAACTTGGCGGTGCAGGCTGCACTAACCGGACACCTGGTGTTTAGTACTTTGCACACCAACAGTGCTGCGGGAGTGTTACCACGCTTGCTTGATATGGGTATTGAGCCTTTCTTAATCGCTAGCACCGTAAACACCATCATTGGTCAGCGCCTGGTGCGCCGCGTGGCACCGCGCCGAGAAACCTATAAAACAAACCCAATCGAAACCGAAAGCATCAAGAAGACGGTGGGGCATCTTCTGCCAAAGAAACATAATGAAGCACTGAGTGTTTCACAAGACCTCGGCTACAACGACCTCCCGCTTGAGGGGCAGGAATCATACACACTGGTGAAGGGTATCGACACGCCGCAAACGCCGCATGGCTATGTCGGTCGTGCCGGATTATACGAAGTAATGGACGTGAGCGAAGAAATTCAAAATCTTATCGTCAAGCGGGCAACCAGCGCCGAAATCCAGCGCTTAGCGATGGAGCAGGGTATGGTGACCATGCGTCAGGATGGCTATTTGAAAGCACTTGAGGGGATTACTACGCTCGAAGAGGTTAACCGCGTCGCTGCCGATATGAGTTAAAGAAAGGAAACAGGGGTGGAACAGCAATCACAACAAACAAACCAATTACGAATTGAGATTTTACTAGAAGAAGTCGTGCGCAAGCGTGCGTCAGATTTACACTTGCAGGTGGGCTTGCCACCAATGCTGCGTATCGATGGGGCATTGGTGCCGGCTACAAATCAGCCAGCGCTTAACGAAGCGATGGTCGAAACGCTCGTCTTTCAGATTTTATCAGTCGAGCAAAAGCAAATTTTGGAAAAAGATAAAGAGTTCGACTTTTCATTCTCGTTTGGAGACCTAGGCCGCTTCCGCGTGAACGCTTTTCATGAGCGCGGCAATCTGGCAGCAGCGCTACGCTTGATTCCAAATGAAATGAAAACCGTGCACGAACTGGGTATGCCAAGTGTGGTTAACTCGTTTGCTGATTTTCCACGTGGCCTTGTGCTAGTGACTGGTCCAACTGGTTCGGGTAAGTCGACCACTTTGGCCGCATTGATTGATAAGATCAATAGCGAACGGGCGACGCATATTATTACCATTGAAGATCCGATTGAGTTTACCCACCGCAGTAAGCGCTCGGTGGTGGTGCAGCGTGAGGTGCATTACGATACCTATTCATTTGGTGCTGCACTGCGTTCAAGCTTGCGCCAGGATCCAGATGTGGTGCTGATTGGTGAGATGCGTGACCTAGAGACGATTAGTGCAGCTATCACCATTGCAGAAACCGGGCACTTGGTGTTTGCAACCTTGCACACCAACAGTGCTGCGCAGAGCATCGATCGTATGATTGACGTATTTCCGCCGCACCAGCAGCCGCAAATTCGTGCCCAGCTGGCTAATATCTTGATGGGTATTTGTGCTCAGCGTTTGGTGCCGGCAATTGGTGGCGGGCGCGTCGTTGCAGCAGAGGTGCTGGTAGCTAACCCTGCCGTGCGTAATATTATTCGTGAAGGCAAGAGCCACCAGCTTGATGCAATTATCCAAACCAGTAGCGCCCAGGGCATGCAGACTATGGACCGCACCTTGGTGAGCTTGGTGCAGTCTGGTACAGTCACCTACGATAACGCCCGTGAGTTTGCCGTGGATGTAGCAGAATTTGAACGACTGATGCGGGGGTAACAAGGGGGAACTATGAAAAAGTTTAGTTACGAGGCTCGTGACAATAAAACCAAAAAAATCATTAAATCTGACATTCAGGCTGACACCGAGGTGATTGCAGCTAAGCTGCTGACAGAACAGGGCTTTACGCCACTGAAGATTACTGCTCGCGATGAAAATGGTGGCCCACTTGGCTTTTTGACCAACCGTATCACCATGAAAGACCGTATTTTGTTTATGCGTCAGCTAGCAACCTTGATCGGTGCTGGATTGCCGCTCGCACAATCGGTGCACACGGTGCTGGGGCAGACTAATAGTAAGCGCATGCGTGGTGTGATTGAGGATATTATCGTCACCATCGAGAGTGGGCAGCCGCTATCGGAAGCTTTCGGCAAGCACCCTGAAGCTTTTGATCAGGTGGTGGTAGCTCTGGTGTCAGCCGGTGAGGCGAGTGGTACACTAGATGCTGCGTTGACCCGTATTGCCGCGCAGCAGGAAAAAGACGCCGAGGTGACCCGCAAGATTCGTGGTGCACTGGTCTATCCGGGCATCGTGATGTCGGTGATCGTTCTGGTGGTGGTATACATGCTGATCGCGGTGGTGCCGCAGGTGGAGAATTTGTATAAAGATTTGCACCAAGAGCTGCCAACGCTAACCCGCATTATGGTGACTGCTGCAAACTTCATTATGAACTTCTGGTGGATTGTCGTCGGTGCACTGGTGATTGGCGGTTACTTCTTTTGGCAGTGGCAGCGCACCGAACCCGGCATCCGCTCTATGGACGCCTTCAAGCTAAACGTACCACTGTTTAAGGGGATGTTCCGCAAGTTATACATGGGCCGTTTTACCCGCACTGGCCAGACGCTGCTTTCAACCGGCGTGGCCATGCTTGATATGCTGCATATTACGGCGCGGGCGGTAAATAACACCTACGTTGCGCGTAGCATTAATAATGCTGCCGATAAGGTGAAGGGTGGTAAGGCACTGTCGGTGTCACTGCAGCCCGAGGACTATATTTTGCCAATGGTGCCGCAGATGATTAATATTGGTGAGCAATCTGGTAAGATTGATGAGATGCTTGGCAAGACTGCTAAAATTTACGAAGATGAACTCGATGAAGAGATTCGCAATATCTCAACGGCAATTGAGCCACTTTTGATGGTGGTGCTGGCAGTCGTCGCTGGTGGTATGGTGGGTGCAATTTTGTTCCCAATTTACTCGCTGGTGGGTAAGATTCAGCACTAAATTACCTAGTGGATATTAGTATAGTAGTACACCTCATGTAGCGTGTCTTACTTAGGGTTGTATGGCGCTACCCCTGTAAAAAAAGCACAAAACAAGGCTGGACATTTCCAGTCTTGTTTGCTACTATGAGCGTAAGCGTTATGCAAGACAAAAACGCGGACAATATAAATAAAGTTCATAAACGAAAGGGTGGAAAACTTCATATGAACAACCTACGTAACCAAAAAGGTTTCACCATCATCGAGGTGGTATTGGTTCTGGCTATCGCTGGTCTGATCTTCCTGATGGTATTTATTGCACTGCCTGCTTTGCAGCGTTCACAGCGTGACACACAGCGTCGTGACGATGTAGCACGTGTTGCATCACAAATTAACTCGTTCCAGACGAACAACAATGGCAAGATCCCAACAGCAGATCAGTTCAAGGGTGACTTTGCAACAGGCTACCTAAAGTGGAAGGCTGACAACACTGGTGAGTTCAAGGATCCAAAGACTGGTAACGGTTACACACTTGGTAACAACGCTGGTCCTGCTGGTGACACAGACATAGTATACGTACCAGGCGCTAGCTGTAACGGTGAAGCAATCGCACCTGGCCGAGGTGGTTCAGCAGGAACCCGCTACGCTATTCAGGTGAAGCTTGAAGGCTCAGGCTTCTTCTGCAAGGACAACGGCAGCAACTAATAACGTCGTCCAAGCATAAGCAAAACTCCTCCTGTTCAAGGGGGAGTTTTTGTCGTATACTGGGGCTATGAATCAGATATACGAAGTGGGGATACTCGCAGCAGCAGGTGTTTTTGGCGCGGTAATCGGTAGTTTTATGATAGCTCAGGTGTGGCGTTTGCGTGCTTGGCAGCTGCGGCAGCTAGCCGAGGATGAGCTGACAGACCTAGAACGTAAAGAAAGGCAGCAGCTAGAATCGGTCTATGGTAAAAAGCGCACTGTGCGGAGCGATCGTTCAGTGTGTCTTAGTTGTGGCCATCAACTGGCCTGGTATGATCTTATTCCGGTGTGTAGCTGGCTGTGGCTACGTGGCAAATGCCGCTACTGCAAGGCGCCAATTGGCAAGGCAGAGTTTGCTGCCGAAGTGGGGCTTGCTGCCGTGTATGTGCTGACAACACTGCTTTTGCTAGGGCAAGCTCATACGTTGGGTTGGGCGCTGTGGCCGTCATTACTGCTCGTGTTAGCTGGTGAAGCATTGCTGCTCGGCCTGTTTGTGTTTGATTGTCGCTGGTATCTGCTGCCAGACCGGCTAGTATTTCCATTTGCAGGACTGGGGCTTGGCTACGCACTTGTGCACTGGGCACATAGTGGCTGGCAACTGAGCACGCTATGGTCTGGTATTGTAGCTATCGGCATACTATCGGGCCTGTACTACGCGTTATATCTCTTTTCAAAGGGGGCTTGGGTTGGTCTTGGCGATGTGAAATTAGGCCTGGGGCTAGCCTTATTCCTGCCAGATTGGCGGCTGGCTTTTTTGGCGTTATTTGCAGCTAATTTGCTAGGAACGCTTATTTTTGCGCCACTGCAACTGTTTGGCAAGCTGCCGCGTGGTCAGCAAGTTCCATTTGGGCCGCTCCTGATCGCTGGGTTCCTGCTGGTATTTTGGGGTCAGTTTGTAATTTTGGCGTTTTTACAGCAGAATTTCGTGCTTTTTTAACATAACCACTATGTGCTACAATGAGGGGGCAAAAGAAATGGGCATCATGAAAAAACAAGAGGGGTTTACAATTATTGAGGTGTCGATGGTGCTTGCCATCGTGGGGGTACTGGCGGTTACGATCATCAGCGGGTTTATGATTACTATTAACCAGCAGCGATACCGCGACGCAGTGAATGCACATGTGATGGATTTTCGCGAGGAGTACTCGAAAGTTACCAACGTTGAGAATTCGAGAGATAATACATACCAGTGTAATACCGGTGATATTTACCCCGTGGCGAGTGGCTCTATTGGTGCCGACCGAGGGACAACGAACTGCGTGATTATTGGGCGCTGGATTGAGTCTAACCCGCGAGGATTTACCTCTCGGCCGATTTATGCCTTTGATAAGCCCGTTGATACACGTGAGGCATCACCGTTGATGCAGTATAAGCCACAAATTGAGCGTGATGAGGCTGGTAAGGACCCTAAGTCGGTGCTGGGGCGTAGTGAGGTGACACTGGGCTGGCAGGCAACGTATGAAGGCCCTGACCAGACCAAACCAGACGATGAGACGCCGCAGAACAACTACACGGTAGCCATTGTACGTTCGCCAGTAACGGGGTCTATACAAACTTATATTATGACCGGGCAGAATGACGCCAGCCGGGGTACTGCGACGGAGTTTAATGCTGCCAAGCGGCGGTTGTTTGCCCATAAAGATCGGGCGAGTGGCGCGTATGTCTCACCAGAACAGCGCCTGCTGGTGTGTGTTTCTCCTACCAGTACCACCGGAGGAGCGACGATTGGCGTACAAATAGCAGCTGGCTCATCAACATCGGCGGGGGTTAAATTAGCAACGGAGGATATATGTCGAAGATAAGGCAACGAGGGGACACGATCGTTGAGGTGATGTTTGCCTTTGCGGCGTTGAGCGCCATTATTGTGGGGGGATTGGCAATTATGAACCAGGCAACAGCGGTAGCGCTGCGTTCTTTGCAGGTGACACTGGTACGCCAAGAGGTGGATGCTCAGGCGGATATGCTGCGGTATGTACATGATGCCTATTTGGTGGCACAGGACTCGGAGGCAGGTAAAGTTTGGGCAGAGCTAAAGCAACCGAGCCGGTTAACGACAGTTGGTACAGTTACTAATCGGCTGCATCTTGCGGAATGTCCCGCGCCGTCGTCATTGACTAATGCGTTTGCCTTGTCTTGGGAGGAGAATGCTCGCGCTCAGCATATGCGGGTAATTCGATCATCAAGCCCAGATTTTACTGCGGCTGATGTTTATAGCCAGACGGAGGATCGTGGTGACTCGGTGCAATACGCAAAGGCTCATGGTATCTGGGTTGATTTGGTGCGCGTAGAAGGTAGTAGCCCTAACGCAGACACTGATGCATATGATGCCTATATTCAAACCTGCTGGCCATCTCCGTTCGGGTCGGCACCAGTTACGTTAAATACGATTGTGAGGTTGTATGAGCCAAAGGCACGCTAGGGGATTTACGGTTATAGAGCTAATGTTTTCGATGACCTTTATATCGATTATGCTCATTACGATCGCTAATGTTACTATTTTTGTTAATAGGCTGTTTACCAGGGGTATTACCTACCAGGCGGTCAACGAGACTGGGCGTGAAGTGAGTGGCCAGTTGCGGCGTGATATCGCTGGGCAAACGATTGCACGCACCGGAGAGGCTATTAAAGTTACGCTGAATGGCACCATTGATGGCGGTAAGAGTAACGGTCGGGAACGGCTGTGCCTAGGCAACTACAGCTATGTTTGGAATACACCGCAGGCGCTCGTGTCGCCGCACCAGCACGATAAAGAGGTCTTTCGCGGCAAGGTGGTGCATCTGTTGCGCGTGCGTGATCCGGACGGAGTACTGTGCCGCACTGATAACAAGGGGCACTTGCCAGAGCTTAGCTCGGTGGCAGGCAGTGATGCTGAAGATTTGCTTGGTGGACAGGGTAATAATCGTGCGACGTCAAGCTCTACGGCAATGCAGTCACGGCTAGCCATTTACAGTGTACGCGTTACAAAAGGGCCAGAAGATGAACTGAGCCGGCAGCAGCTATATGATATAGAACTCCACGTGGGCACCTATGATGAAGGGCTACCGGGCGGACAATGTAGCGAGACTGATCGCATCTCGAATGAGTATTGTAATTCATCGGTATTTCGGTTTACGGTACGATCAATTAACGGGGTAATGAGGTAGCTATGAGGCAAAACAACCACAGACAATCGGGGGCGGTAGCGATCTTTATCGTTATATTTACCTCGCTAACATTATTGATTTTGACGACCGGCTATATGACGCTGATGGTGCGTGAGCAAACTCAGTCAAACCGCACTGACATCTCACAAAGTGCCTACGACTCGGCCCTGGTAGGTGTTGAGGATGCCAAGCGCGTGCTGGCAGAGTGCCGCAAAGATGCCACAGGCAATACCAGTTTGGCTTGCCAGGCGATTGAGCGCAAAGAATGTAACACCGTGCAGTTTTCGCGCCTGCTGGGGCCGCTAGCTAACGATGAGGTCAAGATTCAGTCAAGCTATGGCAATGCTAACTCTGGTGAGCAGCTTGATCAGGCTTACACTTGCGTGAAGATTGATCGTAATACAAAGGATTATCAGGCGCACATGGCCGAAGATGGAGCACTGATGGTGCCGCTGCGAGGTCGTGAGCAGGTTAGTAAGATTCGGGTGAGCTGGTTCCGTCGCGATGAGCGAGACACTACGAGCAAGCTAGGCCGTCCGCAGTCACTTAACCCAGATTCGCTACCGTCAAAGGACAAATGGGCTGACACGACTGCTGGCACCAAGACGCCACCAATCTTGCAAGCTCAGCTGATTGCGCCAGAAAATGGTACCGTGTTTAATCCTGCTGCGCTTAAAACCTCAGAATCGAACGAGCTGGTGATGCTATATCCACAGGGGCAGTATGGCGGTGCAGCGACTGCTAGCTTTAACCAGCGCATCTCTGATGATGCTGTCGGCACTAATAATACTCAGCCAGTGGGTTGTATAAAGCGGGAATACGAAGATAATGGTGATTATGCTTGCCGTACCACGATAGACCTCGCGAGTTTGCACAAAACTATTGAGGCAAATGCGCCACTGGCATTTTTGCGGCTTTCATCAATCTATGCCACCGATAAAACGGCCGTTAAAGTAGAGTTATTAGACGCTGGCGGTAGTGTGGTGGAGTTTGCGGACGTGCAGCCAAATATTGATGTAACAGCTCGCACCAATAACGTCTTTCGCCGCCTTGAAACGCGTGTAAGCTATGGTGAATCTGGTGATAGTATTTCACCATCTGGAGCGGTAGAGACAGCAGGCAGCATTTGTAAAGATTATACTGTCACTGCAGCAGGTGTTGATGATCGGGGAACCTGCGCGAAGAGCTACGTTAAATAAGCTAGTGATTCTAAAAAACCACCGCTACATCAAGGTAGTGGTGGTTTTCTTGTTTTGGTGCTATCTAGGGGCTTTTAGCGGTGTTTTTTGGTCTAGTCTTGCCCTTGCTGGGACAGCTGTTCTGCATCAGTATCTGTGTGGTACTGCTCGTAGATTTCACGCAGGTGCTGGTCTGTTACGTGGGTGTAAACTTGGGTGGTACTAATATTGCTGTGTCCGAGCATAGATTGTACGCTGCGGATATCAGCACCATTCATTAATAGGTCAGTTGCAAAACTATGGCGCATTGTATGTGGAGTTACCTTTTTGGTGATGCCAGCCAGCCTGGCGTAGTTGGCGACCAGTCTTTGTACGCTGCGGGTGGTGAGGCGGCGGTAATCGCCCGATAATGATGGCTGATTAGTGCGCCGGTAGCTGAGAAATAGTGGCGGTAGGCTGTCTGTACGAGCCTCTAGGTATTCTTCCACGTGTTGCGCTGCCATTGCCCCAATGAACACCGGGCGGTCTTTTTGTCCCTTACCACGCACCGTAAATTCTCGGCGTTTGGTGTTAATATGGTCACGGTTTAGCCCTACGAGCTCAGACACACGCAGGCCACTGGAAAAGAGAAGCTCAATAATAGCTCGGTCTCGCAGGCCCGCTTCACTGCTAATGTCAATTTGCTGCAACATACGGTCAATTTCATCAAAATGCAGGAATGTTACTTGCCGCCGAGTCACTTTTGGTAGTTCAACTTTATCTGGCGCAAGGGTAGGGACATCTCGTTTAATGAGATAGGCGAGAAAGCCACGCAGAGCAATGAGATGGTAATTTTGTGTCAGTAGCGATAGGTGCTCGCCTCGATCATTTTCATAGCGGTTTAGCCACAGCCGATAGCGCCGCACTAGCTCTGAGCTAATTTTTTGTACAGTAAAATCTGTGTCTTCTAAAGAGGTGAATTCATCAAACCGATACAGATACTGCTGATAGTTGCGGGCGGTAAACGCCGAACGACCACGCTCTACCTCTAAAGAGGTGATATACTCAGCAATAGCATCTGCTAGTGGTAGATCAGGTGGCGTGTTGCCTGAAGCTGATTCAATATCCATGTGTGTAGTATAGCACATAACCCGGATATTCAGGGTAGATAACCATAAGCATTTTGAATAAGTAAATTGTTCACTAATATATAGGTTGCTCAGAGGCTTCACTACTGGAGAAGTGGGCACCAACCTGGTATACTGAGGCTAGAAGTAATATAGGGAAGGATGGAGATATGTCGGACAAGGCATCACATATTCAAAAAACCTTAATTGTCTTTAAGCCAGATGCTGTGCAGCGTGGTATTGTGGGCGAAATTTTGACACGATTTGAGCGCGTCGGCCTGAAGATCGTTGCGATGAAAATGGCTGAACCATCACGAGACCACTACTACGCTCATTATGAAGAGATTGGTAAAATGGTAACTCGTCGTGGTGAGAAGGCGTTTAACGTAACACTCGACTTCATGATGGACGGCCCGGTGATCGCGGTGGTGCTCGAGGGAGTTGAGGCTGTGCCGCTTGTTCGTAAAATCGTTGGTCCAACCGAGCCAATGTCTGCAGACATGGGTACAATCCGGGGTGACTTTTCGCACATGAGCTTCGGGTATGCAGATGCTGCTAAGTGCGGTGTTCCAAATCTTATTCACGCATCGGGCGACCCAGAAGAGGCAAAGCAGGAGATTGCACACTGGTTTAAGCCAGAAGAGATTGTGTCGTATACAACCGTAAACGAAAAATTTACGCGCTAGCTGAAAACTGCTATAATAAAATGGCGCCTCGGTAGCTCAACTGGAAGAGCAGCTCCGTCCTAAGGAGAGGGTTGTGGGTTCGATTCCTGCCCGGGGTACCATTTATTTTTGAAACAGACATACGAAGAATAGAGTAAACGCACATGCCAGGGGAGCACAGAGATTTTAGTGGGCAGCGTGACGATGAAGAGTTTCTTTTTGTATTCCGTCGTCATATTATTGCTATGCGCAAGGGGTTCTATTGTTTTTTAGGGCCGTTTGCGATTAGTTCAATTCCGCCACTATTTTTCTCACAGTATATGTGGGTGTTCTGGTTTCCTGTTGTTGGCTTTGTCGTTGGTTTTGTGCTTTTTAGCTACTTTTATATCATGTGGTACTACACCTACTTTATTGTGTCTAGCCAGCGAATACGCCAGGTGACGCAAAAAGGATTTTTTGGAAAACACGTGATTGATTTACGGCTCGCGAAAGTACAAAATATCAGCTACGACATCCCAGGGTTTAGCGGTGAATTATTTAAATTCGGCACGATTGTTATGCAAACCATGGTGGGGGATTTGATAATAAAAAATGTCGAGCATCCTGAGATTATTTACAATAAGCTACAGAATGCGATTATTGACGCGATGGAGAAGGAGCAAGCGACCCATAATGAAACTACCATTGAAGAAAACTAAACCAAAGACGACGCTACCAGCGCGCATTACGAACGACACGGTGGCTGAGCACCGCGAGCAGATTTTGTCGGGTGCACGTCGGTTTAAGTATCCTATGCAGTATGCCCGCAAAAAACTGGTGCGGAATGCAATTATTATTGGTAGCCTGGTGGTGCTGTTGATGGGTGGGCTGCTTTATGCGAATTTATATATCTGGCGTGCATCGGATGATTTTATTTATCGACTAACGAGGGCGCTTCCTGTGCCAGTAGCGAAGGCCGATGGCGAGACGGTACGCTATAGTGACTACCTATTGCTATACCGCAGCTCAATTTCTAACTTGAAGGCTAAGTATAGCAAGACAACTGACGCCGAGGGTATTAAAAATATGGAAGACTTGCAGCGCCGCAAGAACCTGCGTTTGATGGTAGAGCAGGCCTATGCTAGCAAGATTGCACGCGAGAAGAAGATCGTTATTACCGATAACCAAGTACAAGAATTTATTACCCAGCAGCGAGGGTCGCTGTCGGAACTCGACCATTACCGTGCAGCTCGTAAGAATTTTGGCTGGAGCCCAGATGAGTATCGCCACATTACGAAAATGGCCCTACTTAAACAGGATGTAGCCTTTGCGCTGGATAGCGAAGCTCAGCAGACGAAGCATAAGGTTGAAGAGGGCATTAAGGCCGGCAAGTCACTGCAGAGTATTGCCAGCGAACTCGGAAGCGCTGTTGAGTATGGTGATCGTGGGTTTGTTGACCGCAACAACCAAGACGGTGGCCTAGCGAAAGCAGCATTAGCCCTAGAAAAGGGGAAAACATCTAAAGAAGTGCGCACACTTACCGGCGACGGGTACTACTTTGTCACTAACCAAGATTCGACCGAAAACCGCGTGCACTACGATTATATAAAGATTCCATTGAAGCAGTTCCAGTCTGATGTCAACAAGTTATACGATGAGCACAAAGTTGAGTACTACATCGATGATGTTAATAAGAAAGAGGTTGAACAATAAATGTATACATTACCAGAGTTAGTGTATGGGTATGCAGACCTAGAACCGGTAATTAGCCGTGAGATTATGGAGCTGCACCACAGTAAGCACCACGCCACATACGTACAAAAATTAAATGAAGCCATAGCTGATCAGCCAGAGCTACAGAATATGAGTATACAAAATTTACTCAAAACGCTTATGGCTGGCGATGATTCAGCATTGCAACGTGCTGTGCGTAATAACGGTGGCGGGCATTTAAATCATAGTTTCTTTTGGCAGGTGATGACGCCTGGTGGTAGCACATTACATACGGAAGGAGATTTGTACGGCGCACTTGTTGCTCGATATGGTTCGATTGATGCATTTCAGCAAGAGTTCACGGCGGCTGCGCTTGGCCTATTTGGCAGCGGCTGGGTGTGGCTGATGCCAGATCTACGCATTGTTACGACGCCCAACCAAGATAATCCAATCATGAATGGGCAGCCAATGCCAATACTTGGCCTTGATGTGTGGGAGCATGCATATTACCTAGACTACAAGAACGTTCGTGCTGATTACTGCAAAAATTGGTGGAAAGTAGTCCATTGGCAGCAGGTAGAGCTGAACTATAAAAGTACTCAATAAGAATAAAAAAAGTATTCATTACCCCTAAATTACGATAGTAAATTGGGGGTATTTTTTTGTATATATTTTTTATACAAAGCAGAATTCGTGCGGTAACGTATTGCAGCAGCTCCCACGGATGCATAACAAAAGTGTACGACGCTATGCTATGGCACAATGCGCATATTCTTTTTTTGGCTTTGAGCCAATAAGGTGTGTACTCAAGTGTATGTGTCTAACCTAAAATAAAAAAACCGTCAGAACGACGGTGTAATAAACAATAATTATGTAATTGAGCTTGGCGCGCCCGACCGGATTCGAACCGGCGATCTCCTCCGTGACAGGGAGGCGTG
>CAJPQG010000008.1 GCA_905372785.1 Candidatus Saccharimonadota bacterium | reverse complement strand
GGCGCGCCCGACCGGATTCGAACCGGCGATCTCCTCCGTGACAGGGAGGCGTGATAGGCCATCTTCACTACGAGCGCACGATACCTAGTATTGTAGCAAGCTCGTTTTAGAAAAGCAAGCAGTAAATAGCACAAAAATGCTAGTGATTTTTACCGGGAATTTGCTACAATGATAGATAGTGGAATATGCCGCCGTAGCTCAGTTGGTAGAGCGGCGCTTTCGTAAAGCGTAGGTCACCGGTTCAAGTCCGGTCGGCGGCTCCATAATTGAGGAGATATATAGTGACCATGATTGAAAGTAGCAAGCAGATATTCCAGACTATCCTAAAAGACAGACGATTTGCCGGACTTTTAGCCAGTGGTCTTTTCATAGCTATTGTGATTGCCATTATTATTGCCAGTCGGATAGAGCCAAGCGGCGTGCAGACTATTGTACGATACAGCGGGTTTGGTAGTGTTTATTTCTATAAGGGTGACTGGCATTATTTTATTCTTTTCCCAGTGTATGTCATTAGTATGGCACTGCTTAACAGTGCTATCGCGATAAAGCTGTTTATAATGAAGAAGCAGCCACTCGCATATTTTTATGGCTTTGCTAGCATTGGTGCGAGCATAATAGCTGCAATAATTGCTATGCAGCTTATTTGGCATAGCAATCTATAATAGTAGGAGATTTTCATGGACAATTTGGAGATTCCTTTAAGGAATAAGACTAAATTATATCGTTTTTTTGAGATGGTGCCGGCCTTTTTAAGCTACGGTGCCATATTGTTATTAGTGGTGTTGTCGATACTTAACCCACTCTTGGCGGCAATTTATTTATTACTAATCATCGTGACTATGATTGTAAAGTCAGCGGTTATTGCAGTGCATACAATTCAGGGATACCGTCGCTTACGAGGAGCGGAGCGTGTTGATTGGCACCAGCGCTTGAGCGACCTGGAAGATCCTAAGGCTGCGCTGGCAAAAAGTAGTCAAAAATCTCTGAAAAAAGAGTTTCAAGGGCTAGAACATATCCGTAATTTGGAGTATATAGCAGCGACACAGACGGTATTTCCGCGTCCTTCGCAGGTATATAACGCGGTTATTGTTGCAGCGTATAATGAATCATACGAGGTCGTGAAGCCAACAATTGACTCAATTGCAGCGACTGCATACCCAAATGATCACCTGGTCGTTGTGTTTGCTTATGAAGAGCGTGGTGGTGAGGCTATTGAAAAGACAGCGTATCGGTTGCAGGAGGAATTTAAAGACGTCTTTTTCAAATTTGCGATCGTGAAGCACCCTAAAGACCTGCCAAATGAGGTGATTGGTAAGGGCGGAAACATTACTTACGCTGGTCGTTGGCTGCAAAAATATCTTGATAAAGCGGGAATTCTTTACAAAAATGTCCTTGTAACGACACTTGATAGTGACAATAAACCGCACAAAGCCTACTTTGATAGCGCGACATATGAATTTATTGTGCGTGATGATCGAAAACATTTTTCATACCAGCCAGTATCATTGTTCCTCAATAATATTTGGGATGTGCCAGCGCCGATGCGCGTCATCGCTACGGGTAACTCATTTTGGAATATTATTAGTTCGATGCGTCCACACACACTTCGTAATTTTGCATCACACTCGCAGCCTATGGATGCACTCGTGGAAATGGATTTTTGGAGTACGCGGACTATTGTGGAAGACGGCCACCAGTACTGGCGTAGCTGGTTCTATTTTAGGGGCCGTTATGATGTACTGCCACTATATATCCCGATCTACCAAGACGCTGTTATTGCCGAAACTTACCGTAAGACACTGGTTGCGCAGTTCGTGCAGTTACGGCGCTGGGCATATGGTGTGTCAGATATTCCGTATGTTGCAACATTACTTTTTACAAAAAACCGTCGTGTGTCGTTCACTTCTGGGTTTGTTCGCCTTGTTAGGCTTATCGATGGCCACCTGACTTTAGCTTGTATTTCTATCTTGGTGGCTTTTGGCGGCTGGGTACCACTATTGCTTAACAGTGAATCATCACGTAGCATCGCAGCGCATCAATTGCCGAACGTAATTAGTGCTATCCAGCAAGTGGCAATGATCGGTATCTTCATCACAGTGCTACTGTCGTTAAAGCTGCTGCCACCACGCCCAGAGCGCTATAAGCGAACACGTACATTTTGGATGGTGGCTCAGTGGGTGCTTATGCCAGTGACCTCGGTGATTTACAACTCATTTGCAGCCTACTACTCGCAAACCCGGCTACTGCTCGGTAAGTATTTGACCAAGTTTGACGTCACCAAAAAGATGGCCGTACCAAAAGATCCAAAATAAACTTGCAGCAGTCTAAAGCAAATCATGCAAAGCAGCGTATTGAAGCGCTGCTTTTTTGTCGTAGTTAGTTAGTGTTTCGTGGGTAATGGCGGCGATTTCTTTAGTCGTGAAACTGTACTGCTTAAGACTAAATAGTTTTTGCTTAATCGTCATCGCCAAAAATTCACTTTCAATAATGCCGCGCTGCTTGTCGTGGGCGAACGACGCGATGATGGAATGAATAAGATGGCTGGTGCTGAATGGCATTTGCTCGCCTGAATCTTGCATAACTTTTACTTCAATTGCTAGCGATGGAGACTCTTCTGTCGTGAACGTCGCGCCGCAATTATCGCAAGTGTGGCGTCGCCATGTATACGGGATATCTTTGCGTGGACGTGAGTTAGTAGTACGAGTCTTCAAGTTATCACAAAATAGGCATATCATATCTATATATTGTCATACCCCTGGTAAAAAATCCAGTGGAAAACTATAGGCCTAATGTGGGGATAAAGAGGTATATCCAACAGTAGGATGAATAAAAGGCTTCAAAAGGTGTAGCATAAGATATATCATGTGTGATATATAAATGTCACTTTTCATGTCACTTTTCATGTGGAAAGTTTTGCGTGAAAAAGAGGAAAAATATACAAAAAAGTGCTTGTGCTTTTGTCCATAGTATGAATCAAAATATGGCTAGCCACAATAATTATGTCGTGAAATATGGGCAATAGATACAACAAAAAACACCAGAAGGCAGCTTAGGGTAATGGCTGGGTGATATA
Source organism: Candidatus Saccharimonadota bacterium (assembly GCA_905372785.1). Classification (GTDB taxonomy): domain Bacteria; phylum Patescibacteriota; class Saccharimonadia; order Saccharimonadales; family Saccharimonadaceae; genus VGLK01. The sequence continues at coordinate 20,259 of CAJPQG010000008.1, read as the reverse complement.
TCGTCGGTATATAGCAGAAAAGATAGTATAGAAAAGACAATCGCTTCTGGTGACTCTAATAGCTGTCAGTGACGGCCTTGATGGCAATTTGAACAAAGAACTTGTAGATGTAGCAGGCACTGCATATAGGGTGCATAGGTGCGAGCTGTTTTTGAGAGGATAGCAGGTGATTGCGCATGAAAAGGTAGCAAGACAGTGCAGGTAGACTACTTGCATATAATATAAAAAATGGTCAAAAAATAGGGAGGCGCGAAGAGTTTGCTAGAAAAGTAGCATATAAAAAACCACCCATGTGGGTGGTTGTAGATTTCGACTTGGTGGACGATAGAGGACTCGAACCTCTGACCCCCACAACGTCAATGTGGTGCTCTAGCCAACTGAGCTAATCGTCCGTGTGAGTAGATTGTAGCAGAATTGACGGTCCATCGCAAGCGAGCTATGGCCTGGAGGGTTGTGGATGTAGATATATATATATTACTATATGGGTATGAATAAAAAAGTACCTATATTATATTTTTCTGGTTCAGGCAGCACTAAAATGGTGGCTGAAGTAATCGCAGAGTCTCTATCGGGTAGCGAGATTGAGCCAGTGATGCTAGAAGTTTCGCAGAAACTAACTCCGCAGGAGGTAGCTTTATGCGACTTCTTTGTTGTCGCAACACCAACCTATAATGCGCGACCGTCGCAATTATTACTTGATTTTATTGATAAACTGCCACCAGCGCACCACAAAAAGGCTGCGTATATTATTGCTACATACGGCCTTTATCCGATCAATTGCCAACGTATTGTTGGGCAGCATTTATTGCGGCGGGGAATTCGCCCAGTTGGCTTCAGTGGTGTTCGAGGGCCTGCATCTGATGGTTCTTTGCTTTTTTCGAGTCGGCTTTCGTTTATGTTTAATTATGAAAAGTGGGCACCTCAAAAGATACATGCCATGGTTGAAGATATAAAAAGTTTGGCGCACGATTGGCAGTCACGACCAACGAAGCTTCCGGCAGTTAAATGGTACACGCCGTTTGATTTTCCGGTTAATACTATATTTACGCGGTGGTATTTCAGACACTTCTATCGTCCGCATATTCGTGTATTACCGGATCGTTGGGATGGTGAGCCTATTGATGATTCCTACCCGGATGCGTGGCAAAAAGGTAGTGATGGAGTGCCTGTGTATCATCCGGACCCTAGCCATGATTTTGCATTAAGAGCTGTTCACAGGACGCCAAATAAGGAGGTTATTTTTCACGACCGTATGAAAGACAAACCACGGCTGACACCAGAATTTTATGCCAGTCATCGGCAGGAAATACTCAAACGTATAAGCCAGCTATAGCAGCATGTACTGAACTGTTTGCGGCGTTAGCCCTGATTTGCTACTATAAAGATAATTCGCACTGACGGGGCCTAACCACCCCCCGAGCGACGTGGGAGCGGTTGCGGCGCACGTAAACAGCCGGGGCAAGAGTAATCGCCAAGGTGGAACCTCCTAAGCCACACGCTTGGGACCGAGGCACGCACGTTATAACTTGCGTGCTTTTTATATTAATCAAAAAGGAGATTCTATATGAGCGATGAACAGCTCCATGCCATGCGTCACAGCTTGGCACACATTACTGCTGCGGCTGTGCAGCGGCTATGGCCGGAGGCAAAATTCGGCGTTGGCCCGGTGGTAGATAATGGGTTTTATTACGATATTGACCTCGGCGAAACGAAGATTAGCGAGCAGCAATTTGGCAAGATAGAAAAAATGATGCGCCGGATTATTGCCGAAAAGCAGGACTTTGTGCGCACGACGATGCCAATCGATGAGGCGATTGCTTGGGCTGAGGCGCACAACCAGCCGTACAAGGTGGAGCTGCTGAACGACCTAAAACGTGCAGGTACGACGGTGGCTAAGGACCTTGATGCGGCTGCCATGGGCACAATTGCTGATGGCGCGAGCGCGGTCGAGGAAGTTTCGTTCTACACCAATGGGAGCTTTGTGGACCTGTGCCGCGGCCCGCACGTTGCTAATACTGGTGATGTGGGCGCCTTTAAGCTGCTGCGTGTGGCCGGGGCTTACTGGCGCGGTAACGAGCATAACCCGCAGATGCAGCGCCTGTACGGCGTCGCCTTTGCCACGCAAGGGGAGCTGGATGACTATCTGCAGCGCCTGGAACTTGCCCGCCAGCGCGATCACCGCAAGCTTGGTAAGGAGCTTGACCTGTATACAACCTCGCCTTTGGTTGGTGTTGGCTTGCCGTTGTTTACGCCGCGTGGCACCATCCTGCGCGATAAGGTGGCGGAGTATTCCAATCAGCTACGCCAAAAGTATGGCTTCCAGAAAGTCTGGACGCCGCACATTACCAAGAAGGATCTGTACGAGACGAGTGGGCACTGGGCAAAATTTGGTGATGAATTGTTCCTCGTGAAGAGTCAGGAAACCAGCGACGAAATGGCCCTGAAGCCGATGAACTGCCCGCACCACACGCAGATTTTTGCTTCGCGCCCACGCAGCTACCGCGACATGCCGGTGCGCTACCTGGAAACAACAACCGACTACCGCGATGAAAAAACTGGCGAGCTCGGCGGGCTGAACCGCGTGCGTTCATTAACCCAAGACGATAGCCACGTCTTTTGTCGGCCGGACCAAATTGAAGGCGAGATTAATAACCTGCTTGCGGCGGCCCGTGAACTCTACAGCACCATTGGTATGCAGCTGCGCGTGCGCCTGAGCTACCGCGATGAATCCGATGCATACCTGGGTGACCCAGCTTTGTGGGAATCGGCTCAGGGTCAGCTCAAAGCGGCGGTCGAAAAGGTCGGCCTTGAGTTCTTTGAGCAAGAAGGTGAGGCAGCCTTCTACGGGCCAAAGATTGACTTTATGGCAACGGATGCAATCGGCCGCGAGCACCAGGTAGCGACGGTGCAGCTCGACTTTGTGCAGCCACAGCGCTTTGGCCTGCAGTACACAGCAAGCGATGGCTCATTTATGACTCCAGTGATGATTCACTGTGCATTGCTCGGTTCGGTGGAGCGTTTCTTGAGTGTCTTTATCGAACATACGGGCGGTTGGTTCCCGCTGTGGGCAGCGCCAGAGCAGGTACGTATTTTGACAATTAATGACAGTGTTTTAGATTACGTTGATGAAATCTTGTCACTGCTCAATCAAACCGTTTTGATGCACCCAGTGGCATACAATGAACTGCGCGTTACGGTTGACGATCGCAATGAATCGCTTGGCAAAAAGATTCGTGAAGCGACGGCGTATAAGATTCCCGTGCAGCTTATTGTCGGCCCTAAAGACAAAGAGCAGCGAGTAGTAAGTGTGCGAACTCGGGATCAAGAGCAAACAATAGCCTTAGATAAATTGGTAGACTTTTTACAACAGTACAATGCAGAATCATAAGCCAATTGTTGTAATTATTGGTCCAACCGGTAGCGGTAAAACAGCTGCTGCGATTGATATTGCACAGCGCATCGGTGGCGAGATAATCGCCGCCGATAGCCGCACGGTGTATCGAGGTATGTCAATCGGGACAGCAAAGCCAACTATGCGGGAGCGCCAGGGCGTGCCGCATTTTGGCTTTGATTTGGTGTCTCCGGACGAACGATTTACTGCCTATGATTTTCAGCAGTATGCTCGTCAATGCATTATTGATATTCAAAAACGTGACAAGGTGCCAATTATCGCAGGAGGCACAGGGCTGTATGTCGATGCACTGATACTTAACTATACATTTCCATCGCAGAAGGCTGCAAACCAGCAGTTTGGTGCGGCAACACGCTTGTTGCAACCACCCCCACATATAGTGGTGGTTGGAATTGACATAGATAAAGAAATATTGAATAAACGGCTGCGAGATCGGGCTGATGCTATGCTTGAGCAGGGGGTTATACAAGAAACGATAGAGCTGCGGGCGCGTTATAGCCAGACCTGTCCGGCTATGAGCGGTAATATGTACCAGGTGATTGGTGAGTATTTGGACGGTAAAATCTCAAAGGTAGAATTACCTGAAAAAATGGCCATAAAGGATAGGCAGCTTGCAAAGCGGCAGCGCACCTGGTTTCGTCGGCATGATTTTATTACGTGGTTGCCGCAGCCGCAGGTGACACCGTATATCGTGTCTCGCCTAGGAGCCACGACGAAATCATGCTATACTGAAATAAGCTAAGGTATAATAGTAAGACATGATAGACGCGCTTTTTGGTTCAAAAACACGAGTAAAATTGTTGCATCTTTTCTTTAATAATGAGGATGCATCCTTTTATGTGCGAGAAATTACGCGACTTATCGATGAGCAGATTAACTCGGTGCGCCGTGAGCTCGCAAATATGGTTAATGTTGGGGTGGTTAAAAGCCGCAATAGCAACAATAAACTCTATTATGCACTAAACAAAAAATATGAATTCTATGACCCGTTGCGTCAGATATTTACCGGCGAAGTGGTAAACGGTAAGGTTGCGCTGGTTGGCCAAGATATTTACGACTTTAATAGTATCGATCTCATCAAGAAGATCAAAGGTGCAGATATTATTGTCGCAAAAGGCCGCCTGATAGATGATCCAAAATCAGATATTGATTTGTTTATTGCCGGCGAAGTTAACAAGGGCCAGCTGAAGCAGATATTACAACAAGTAGAGAAGAATGAAGGGTATGAGCTAAACTACGTCGTTATGAAGACAAGTGATGTCACCTACCGGTATTCAGTGCGTGATAAGTTTATTATTGATATCCTAGCAGGTAAAAAGAACGTAATCCGAGATGAACGTAAGATCTTAGACAGAGGAAGGAAATAAACACATGTTTGAATTTGAATATAAAGGTGCCGGTGCAGGTGTTATTAAGGCCAAAAAAGATAGCCTATATATCGACCCAAAGCTGTCGCTATATGGCACGAAGGATGTGGCTACTGGCGGTGGTGTAGAATTAGCTACAGAACCTCGGTTTGCGGTATATAATGACGCAGCTAAGCTAGTAATTGATGGTCCGGGTGAATATGAGGTAGGTCCTTTTGCAATTACAGGTTTTGCATTTCGGCGTAATATTGACAGCCTTGAGCAAGGGAAGAAAGCTACTGCTTATCGCGTAGTGGTTGATGGCATTGCTATCGCTGTGCTTGGGCACATCGATAACGAAATATCAGAAAACCAGCTAGAAGAGCTTGGGCTGATTGATGTGCTTATTATCCCGGTCGGAGGGAATGGCTACACGTTTGATGGTGTTGCTGCAGCGCGGATTGCGAAGATTATGGAGCCGAAGCTTGTAGTGCCGGTACACTATGCAGATGATACTTTAGCCTATGAAGTGCCTCAGAATGAAGTAACTGATTTTATTAGTGCGATTGGGGCAGAGGACGTTGAACATGTTACCAAGCTAAAGGTGAAGGCTGCCAGCTTGCCAGCTGCGATGACCACAGTTGTCGTCGACCGTTCAAAATAGTGGCAGCCACAGCAGCGAAAGCGAGTAATTATTAAAAAAATACCTCCGAGTATGGAGGTATTTTTGTTAGCTACAAAAGGTTAGCCGTTAGAGGATACCTTTTTTCTTTAGTGTGCGGATTGCGCTTGTCGAAAGTGTCATTGTTACTTTCTGACCATCAACCACAAATGTCTTCTTTTGAAGGTTTGGCTTGAAAACGCGCTTTGTGCGGCGCAAAGAGAAGCTAACATTGTGGCCGAACTGCTTACCCTTACCGGTGAGCTCACATCGTGTTGCCATGATATACAGTTCCTACGTTGTTAAATTAATAGATAATCGTATACCATTCTAGCTGGAAGCAAGGGTTTTGTCAATATTGCGAGGCAGAGTAGTGTATAATGAAAGCATGATACTGTTAAATATTGTTATTCTACTGTCTGTTGTATTTATTTCAATGACCTTGCATGAGGTGATGCATGGACTAGTGGCTTATAAATTGGGTGACGATACGGCCAAGCTTGATGGCCGACTAACACTGAACCCGTTTAAGCACATAGATCCCATCATGACGATTGCGCTGCCGCTTGTGTTGATGCTACTCGGCGCTCCAGTGTTTGGCGGTGCCAAACCGGTACCGTTTAACCAGGGCCGTGTGGGCGATTGGGGAGCTGCGCTGGTAGCGCTTGCAGGGCCGCTAGTTAATCTAGTGTTAGCTTTTATTGGTGTGGGCGTATATGTGCTCTCAGGGGCCTCTGAGAGCACGCTGATGGGCCAAATACTAATGCAAGTGGTTGCTATCAACCTAGGTTTTTTTGTGTTTAATATGTTGCCAATACCACCACTTGATGGTTCGAGAGTGCTATACCCGCTCGCACCAAGGTTTATTCAGCAGGCCATGGAGACCATGGAGCAATACAGCCTGCTTATTGTATTTGGTATTGTGATGCTATTTAATGGGCAGATTACCGGGCTTATGTCGGCAGCTACAAAAGCAATATTTCAAGCCTTTCTAGCAGTGTTTGGTGCTGCTGGCTAGCATATGCTATACTAAAGGCATCCTACCGAGGAAGTGTATGATTTTCCTAACATCATACGATAGGGAGTTCAATATCCGATAGCTCCGTGGAGTTATCATGAGAACACCCACCTTGCAACGAGCAGGGAATATCAAAGCTTTCGAGGTAGGTTTTTTGATGACTAGGCAAACTATGCTATACTAGCAGGGCGCATTGAGACGATCGCTTGTTGGATTATCAGTCAACAAGAGGAAAGTCCGGGCAGCATAGGATACGACAGTCGCTAACGGCGACCGGGGGTAACCCTAGGGAAAGTGCCACAGAAACGAAACTACTCTACTAGTTAGAGCAAAGGTGAAACGAGTGGGGTAAGAGCCCACAGTCTGCCTTGGTGACAAGGTGGGGAGGTAAACCCTGTCGGCTGCAAGGGGAACAGCTCAGATAAGTGATCCGCTTGAGATGTTCGCGCAATCCGCTTGAATAGCGTAGCAATACACTATCTAGATAGATGATCGTCCTCGACAGAACCCGGCTTATCAATGCAGCAATCAAAATACCCCATAGGTAACTACGGGGTATTTTTTAGTGCTGCACAAAAACTATTTTGCAGCTTTTACGATAGCAGTGAAGGCCGCTGGCTCATTAACTGCAAGCTCTGCAAGTACTTTGCGGTCAAGCTCAATACCTGCGGTCTTGAGGCCGTTAATTAGCTTGCCGTATGTTGTACCATTTAGGCGTGCGGCAGCATTGATACGGGTAATCCATAGGCCGCGTAGATCACGCTTTTTGTTGCGTCGGTCGCGGTATGCATATTGCAGTGATCGAATAACACCTTGTTTTGCTAGGCGGTATGATCGTGTGCGGTTATGCTGCATGCCCTTGGCAGCTTTTAGAATCTTCTTGTGCTTAGCTCGTGCCGTTACACCTCGTTTAACGCGCATAAATTATTCTCCCAAGGCTCGTTTAACGTTTTTCTTCATTGAGCCAGTGACAAATGCAGGCGTATTGATGTTACGCTTGCGGCTCTTGCTCTTCTTGGCAAGCATGTGCCCACCAAATGCGCGGCGTCGCTTTACCTTACCAGTACTGGTAAGCTTAATGCGCTTAGCCGTACCTTTATGGGTTTTAAGCTTTGGCATTACTTTCTCCTTATTGTTACATTCAGGTTGCGTCCAGCCATTTGTGGCTTTTGTTCTATGATCGCCTCGGTCTCTAATTCGGCTAAGATTTTGTGTGCCATCTCGAAGGCAAGGTCTTTATGAGCCATTTCTCGTCCACGAAGGAAGATTTGAATTCTGACTTTATGACCAGCCTCAAGAAACTTACGAACCTTACGCAGTTTAATCTCAAGGTCGCCACTACCAATTTTTAGACCAAATCGCATTTGCTTGAGCTCATTTGCCTTAGCTGCCTTGCGATTTTTTTGCTGATCTTTCATCTTCTGGTATTGGTATTTACCCCAGTCGATGATTTTAGCTACTGGAGGGGTAGCGCCTGGTGATATCTCTACAAGATCAAGCCCGGCTTTTTCGGCCAGTGCTAAAGCTTCTCGTTTTGGCATGATACCTAGCTGCTCGCCGTGTTCACTGATGACACGCAGCTCCGAAGCGCGAATGTCTCCGTTAATTCGTACTGATTTATTAATTGCTAGACTCTCCTGTTAGCGATTCTTAATTAAAAATATAAAACGTTATTCAGCTGAATTATAGCAGATTTGGCTAGCGCAGTTCAAGCCACATGTGGTATTACTGTTGTGCTGTACGATATTGTAGCGCCTCGGCAATGTGCGGGATAAGTACAGCTGGGGAGTCTTCAAGGTCTGCAATTGTGCGAGCTACACGCAGCACTTTGTAGTAGCTGCGTGGAGATAGGTCCAGATTAGTGGCTGCTGATTCCATAAACTTTTTTACATCATCATCTAGTAACAAATATTTTATTATGTCTGATGAAGAAATATTACCGTTGTTATAAACACTACTGTTATATCTGTTAAATTGATGTTTTCTTGCCTTTTCTATTAATTTTTGGGCATTAATATGTTGTTTTTTAGACGATGAATTTTTTAGTAACTCATTGTGTGGAACACGCTGTGCGGTGATTGTCAGGTCGATACGATCGAGAAGTGGCCCAGATATTTTTTTACGATAGGCTAAGATTTGTGATAACGAACAGGTACATTCTTTTACCTGGTCTCCATAGTACCCGCATGGGCATGGGTTCATGGTGGCGATCATGATAAAGTTTGCTGGATAGGTATATCTTGCGCGAGCCCGTGAGATTGATACAACGTGATCTTCGAGCGGCTGACGGAGAGACTCTAACGTTGCGCGTGGATATTCTGGTAGCTCATCCAGGAAGAGCACGCCATTATGTGCAAGACTGACTTCACCGGGAGTAGCTTGTGGACCGCCGCCGATAAGGGCCGTACGACTAGCTGTGTGGTGAGGACTTCTGAAGGGTCGTTCGCCAAGCTCTAATTGCTGCGTGGCGGGGACGAGATTGTGGAGTTTCATAATGGAAATAATATCTTCAGTTGATGGCGGAGGAAGGAGCTTCGGCAATATTTTGGCAAGCATAGTTTTTCCTGCACCTGGCGAACCAGACAGCAGCAGATTGTGACCGCCGGCAGCTGCGATAATAAGTGCTCGCTTGGCCTGTTCTTGCCCGTGTACGTCATCTAACAGCGGCGGAGTAAGCTGACTGTGTGATATCTGTTCTATGTTTTGCCTCGAGAAAGGTTGCATGCGATCAATACCCTTTAGGTGAAGGAAGAGTTGCTGAAGATTATTAACGCCGTAAATCGTTATGTCGGTAAAAAGTGCCGCTTCCTTGCAGTTTTCTTGTGGCACGTAGATTTCGGGAATACCATTTTTTGCGGCTAATTCTGCAATAATAGTTGCATTTTTGATAGGTCGCACACTGCCATCAAGCGCTAATTCACCAGCGAAATAGGCGGTTGGTATATTCTGCTCAAGAAGCTGGCCGGATATCACGAGAATCGTTAGTGCTATCGGGAGGTCAAATTGTGAGCCATCTTTTGGTATCTCGGCTGGGGCAAGATTTATGGTGATTTTTTGAGCAGGGAAAGTTAACGATGAGTTGTTAATAGCACTACGAACGCGCTCTTTTGACTCATCAATAGCCTTATTGCCAAGCCCCACAATCTGCAAGGAAGGCAGCCCTTTTGAAGAATCACCCTCAATTTCTATCAGTTGTCCATTGTAGCCAAGGCTTGCTACTGAGTATGTTTTGCCGGTCGCCATGTTGTTACCTCCAATGGTTACTTGCAGTTCTATTTAACCATATTCTGGCAGGTTCTGCTATAATAGTGCTATCTGGGGCTGATATAGCTTTTGACAGAAGGATTTTAATAGTTCGCCAAGCAAGTCGACCACTGACGTAATCAGTATCAATAAATGCAAACTTTGCAGAAAAAGCAAAGGCGTTTGCTGCATCTTTGATGCCAAAGCAGGCCGCTTTTGCGACAGTTGCCTAAATAGTAGGTAGCCATATTCTGCGCTGATTTCTACTGAGCGCAAGAATGTGTCAGAGATTTTGTAGGACAATGCCAAAGCTTGTATCGACTTTGGCTGGATAGTAGATACCTGCGGCTATGCTTATTTGTGACTGTTTTTGAGAGCATAGACGCATAAAACAGCAAGATAGTCTAAACTTGTAGACGGGCGAACGATTACCTTTTGGACCCGGGGGCGGTACCCGGCAGCTCCACCATGAGTGAACTACTAGAGGCGTGCAGCTACGAGCTGGCGCCTTTTGTCGTATGATTTTTTGATGACAGTATGTTGGCTGCTAGCTCTGAGCAGGTCAGATAAAAAGAAAAACAACCACCTGCGAGTAGTGGTTGTTTCTAAGAAGTGGAGTTTTGAAAATTCTGTTTATGTTTGGCTTCTGTATAAGTTTTTTGTTCAGAAGCTACCCTTATAATAGAGTGTTTATTGGGGGGTGTCAACACGAAAAGATTGTAAAAAAAGCCACATAATCGTAGTGTATAGTTGCAAGAAAGGACACTAGAGCAGGGGTAAAAAGTAGCTATTAAGGTATGCGTAGCAGAGGGGGTACAGGTAAGATGTCAGGGTAAATATGGTGTATTATATACATCTCTACCGTATAGATTGATAAAGTAGTGAAATGGGCTTCCGCTAGGCTGACACACTAACGTTGTAAAAAATAATAAAAACCAGACAAGTAACTATAAGCAGTAGCTATGCCTATGTTAGATTTTATTACAACATTCATACCATCCTGGTGGATTGATGTATGGAGTTTTGTGTGTTATACTGAAACAGTAATTGATAAACATAAACATCAATTTTACAAAAACATATACACAAAGCAACGCAGGGCTGGATGACTCTATACGAGCTCAGCAGTTTGTTTGGCGCCGAAGAGATATGTGTTCTTGGCCCCGCTGCGTGCAAAGGTTAGTGATCATAATGCCCAACGCTTGCTGCGTGTATTTGTTTTGTCTCCTTTTTAGGAGGCTGTCAGCTGCTAGAAGCGCAGAGTATGCGCGCTTAGTTAATGGATCTCGTGTGTAGCGGATGCATAGTCTGTGCTTTCTAGCGTGCAACATAGAAGTGAAGTAATATACACGGTTTAACACATAACATTAATTTAAAATTTTAATTAACGGGGCACCTAAATGGTGCTCGGGTGTGCTTGCGGCGATAGAAGAGTTCGGTGGTCGTCGGCGGCATTATATTTATAGATGACGAAACAGCAGATTGTACGAATAGGGCTTCAGCTGCTTGCCGTGGCAGCATTTATTGCCATTGTCGTAATCGTACAATATACAACGCCATCGCAAGTGGGTCCGTTTGGTGTGTTGATGCTATTTTTGTGCATCTATATTGTAATGATATATATTATTGGCGGCATATTGCGGCTTGTGCGTGCAGTCTTGCAGCGCAGGAAGCCGCTCGCTCCGGGGAGAGTTCTGTCACAACAGACGGAGAGTGTTTATTATTATGCGAGTGTGTTGGCCGCCGTGCCTGTGCTACTGCTGGGGATGCAGTCGGTGGGGGTACTTAGCTGGTGGAGTTTACTGCTAACGGCGTTATTTGTGGCGCTTGGGCTACTCTACGTCTATAAACGAAAATAAAGTGCTTATGATATAATAAAAGCCATATGAATCCAGAAACATCACGAAATTATCCAGGGAGTTCAGAGCGAGCGCCACGCGTCTCGGTTTCTCCAGAAACGCAGCAGCCAGCTTCTCCAGAGAAAGCTCCCAATCGTGCCGAGCAGTACGAACAAAACCAGGAGCGTCGATCAGCTGCGGCTGCGGCTGAGCAATTGGCTGAACCGGCGTACATTGCGACCCAGCCGGCTAGCTATACAACACAAACGGCAACGACCATTTCAAGCCAAAATGACGACGATATTGATATCTCAAAAGATAAAGAGTGGCTAAAAAGCGTAAAGCGCATTATTCGTGAGACGACCGATAATCCGGGTGCTCGTCAAGACCGGATTATTATGCTTGGGCGACAATATCGGCAAGCTCGGTATGGTGCTTCGGAGCAGGAGGCAAAATAATGCAGATACTTGGTTTTTTGATGATCATGTTTCTGATTGTAGCGGCCGTAGTAGTGGCTATTATTATTGGCTTTTTCCAGTATCGCCGCGTTAATCGTGAAGCAAAGAACTACGAGCGTGGGCTAAAGATGGTGTCGATGCTTATTCACTTGCCACCAATCAGTGAAGACCTAGAGGGTGGTACTCGTGACCAGCGTGATATTACAGATGAGATTATTTCGCAGGCTCAGGTGATGTATAACATTATCTCGAGCACAGCGCGTAAAGGATTCCGTAGTAAATTTTACGGCCAGCGCCATGTATCATTTGAAATTGTCGCGAGCGGCGGTGTCGTACGATATTATGTGGTAGCGCCACATCAGCTTGTGAGCCTTATTCGGCAGGCGGTGGCTGCAGCATATCCATCGGCGCGCCTTGAGGAAATGAAAGACCACAACATCTTTAGCAAGATTGGCCGCATGAGTGGCACGATTGGCGGTGAACTAACGTTAAAACGGCCATATGCCTATCCGATTGCTACATTTGAAGAAACGCATCGAGATGCTTCTCGTGCAATTTTGAATGCACTGTCTGCTGCTGGTCGTGAAGATGGTGCTGCGGTGCAGTTCTTGATTCGTCCTGCCACAGAAGGATGGGAGCAGGCCGGGGAGGCGGTGATAGATACTATTCGCGAGAAGAGTAATGGCAAGAAGAAAAAACAAAAGAATAGTAATACGCGTGGGCTACTGTCAGCTCTTTGGAAGCCGCCGGAGGCGAGTGACTATGGCAAGGAAGACGACACACTAGCAGCAGATGCTAACTTATCATCAACCGACAAGGCAATTATCGATGGTATAGAAAATAAAGGTCGCTATCCAGGGTATGAGACGATGATTCGTGTCGTTGTTTCTTCTAATACAGCGGCACGTTCGCAGGGAATTTTAAATAATATTGTTGCTGCATTTTCATTGTTTAATTCACCACAGAATAATGGCTTCAAGTTCATATTGAATAATAATATCGATGATTTGGTGACAGAGTATATTTTTCGATTCTTCCCGCAGTCAGCGACAGGTATGGTACTGAATAGTATTGAGTTAGCGACATTATTTCATTTGCCAGACCAAACGAGTATTCCGACTTCTCAGGTGGAGCGCCAGCACTCAAAGCAAGTAGATGGGCCAACCCAGGTGATGAACGAAGGTCTTCTGCTTGGATATAATGAATTTCGTGGCGTGCGTAAGCCGATTCGCGTAAGTACGAACGACCGCCGTCGTCACACTTACATCATTGGTCAAACTGGTACCGGTAAGTCGGTGCTGCTGGAGAATCTTGCCTACCAGGATATGCTGGAGGGGCGTGGCTTTGCGTTTGTTGATCCGCATGGCGACTCGGTGGAGGAACTACTGGGTAAGGTACCGCGAGAGCGGGTTGAGGATGTTATTTACTTCAACCCTGGTGACATGACTAACCCGATTGGGCTTAACATGTTTGAGTATGACCATCCAGACCAGAAAGACTTTTTGGTGCAGGAGGCTATTAATATGCTGTATGGTCTGTATGATCCAGGGCATACTGGTATTGTTGGGCCACGGCTTGAGCATATTTTCCGTAACTGTGCTTTGCTGCTGATGGCGGATCCAAATGGTGGAACATTCATCGATATTCCAAAATGTCTCACCGACCCTGAGTTTGTGCGCCAGAAACTGAAATATGTTACCGACCAGACCGTGATTGACTTCTGGACGAAGGAGTTCCCGCGCGCGCAGCAGTCAAGCGAGGCCGGAGAGGTGACTAGTTGGGTTATCTCAAAGTTTGGTCCGTTCCTGTCGAACGATGCGATGCGTAACATCATTGGCCAAACCAAGAGTGGATTTAACATTCGTGAAGTGATGGATAATAATAAAATCTTGCTTGTTAACCTATCGAAGGGTAAGATGGGCGAACTTAACTCGAAGTTGCTTGGTATTATCTTTATTATGAAATTCCAGGCTGCAGCGATGAGCCGTGCTGATATCCCAGAGCATGAGCGTAAAGACTTCTCATTGTTTGTTGATGAGTTCCAGAATTTCGCCACCGAGAGCTTTGAGTCTATTCTCTCGGAGGCTCGTAAGTATCGCCTAAATCTTATCCTTGGTAACCAGTTTATGTCGCAATTGACTGATAAGATTCGTGAGGCAATTATTGGTAACGTCGGTACAGTGATTAGTGGGCGTATTGGTATTACCGATGCAGAGTTGTTGATTAAGAAATTTGCGCCAACATTTGATGTGGACGATTTGAAGAGTTTGCCAAACCACCAGGCAATTACTTCGGTAATGATTCAAAATGTGCCGTCTGCACCGTTTAGCATGGCCTTAATACCGCCGATGGGTGAATCAAACGAGCGATTACGTAATGCACTGAAAGAGCTGTCATCTGCGAAATATGGTCGGCCACGCGCTCAAGTGGAGCAGGAAATTTTTCAGCGTTTGGCTGGCACGGCAACCGCCCAATCTCCAGCTCCAGCATTAGGACCGGCCGCAGCACCAAAGTATACGGCACCTACTTCGGGTGGTGCGTTTGCGGCAGGTGATCGAGCCACGCCGAGCGGTCAGCCACCTCGTCCTGGAGGCACTCAGGCTAATCGTTCTCAGGGTGGTCAGGGCAGCGCTGATGGTAGCTTCCTCGACGCCTGGATGAAGCGGCGGGCTGAGCTACAAAAAGTGGATTCGGGGCCAGTGTCACCAGCTAATAACTCTGCTGAGTCGACCGTGCAAGCTCCACCTGTCGAGAAGCCAGTTGTCGTTCAGCCGCAGCTAGATATTGCTCCACGCCAGGATACCGCTACGCAGAAGAAGCGAGAGGTCGTTACTCCGTCGTTGCACCCAGGTTCTCAGCGCGATAAAAAAGACTCAAATACTCAATCGCGCGATGATGATAGCACTAACGATCCAACAGTGCTACGACTGCGTTAATCTCATCTATTATTCCACATAAGGTCAGTAAAAGCTGGCCTTATTTTTATGGGTTGCACCCGGTTAGTATAGCGCCCCACCCCTGATATATCTTGATTTCTACCCCTGTAATCTGGTATAATAAGAAAGATATCAGAGCTCAATAACAAACATAAACGAGGATATAATGACGGAAAAAAATCAGAGGCAGTCATCGTATGATGGCTCGCAAATTCAGGTCCTGGAAGGCCTTGAGCCGGTTCGTAAGCGACCCGGCATGTATATCGGTAGCACCGGCTATGATGGTGTGCATCATTTGATAAAAGAGATTGCTGATAACTCTATTGACGAGGCGATTGCCGGTTTTGCGAGTCGCGTTGAGGTTACGCTGCTGCGTGATGGTGGAGTGCGTGTCGAGGATGACGGGCGAGGCATCCCAGTCGATAAGCACCCTAAAACAGGCAAGAGCACATTAGAGACTGTATTAACGGTGCTTCACGCTGGTGGTAAGTTCGGCGGCGGAGGGTACAAGGTGTCGTCAGGTCTTCATGGTGTGGGGTCAAGTGTGGTTAATGCACTATCAACGCACATGATAGCGGAGGTGCATAAGAATGGCAAAATCCACCGAATTGAGTTTGAAAAAGGTGTACCAAAGGCTGCACTAAAAGTTGTTGGAAAAACTACAAAAACAGGTACAATTATTACATTTTACCCTGATCCAACAATTTTTAAGGAAACCGTTACATTTGATTACAAATGGGTAGTGTCGTATTTACGACATCAATCATATCTAACAAAGGGTGTATTCACACGGGTGCGTGACGAGCGCAGCGACGAAAGTCAGGCGTTTTACTTTGAAGGAGGAATCCAAAGTTATGTAAAGCATCTTAATATTGGTAAAGAGGTGCTTGCGGACACGCCATTTTATATTGAGCGGCAGATAGAAGATGCTGTTGTAGAAATTGCTTTGCAATATAACGATACCTACATTGAGACAGTTAAGCCGTTTGCCAATAACGTGCTAACCCCTGATGGAGGAACACATGTTGTCGGATTTAGAACGGCACTTACGCGAGTGGTTAACGATTACGCTCGCAAAAATAGCCTCCTAAAAGAGAAAGAGGATAACCTGACCGGTGATGATATTCGAGAAGGCCTCACTGCAGTTATTTTGGTAAAAATCCCAGATCCTCAGTTTGAAGGGCAAACTAAGAATAAGCTGGGCAACCCGGAAGTGCGCAGTTATGTAGATAAAGTTATGACTGAGTATTTTGCGTACTATCTTGAAGAGAACCCAGCCGTTGCAAAGAAGATTATTAGCAAGGCGGTTATTGCTGCCCGAGCTCGTAAGGCTGCCCGAGCGGCGCGCGATAACGTTATCCGTAAGGGTGCGCTCGATGGCATGGGGCTGCCAGGCAAACTATGGGATTGCTCGAGTAGGAGCCCAAGTGATAGTGAAATTTACATCGTTGAGGGTAACTCGGCCGCTGGTTCAGCCAAGGAAGGGCGTGACAGCAAGACGCAAGCTATCCTACCTCTCCGTGGTAAAGTTCTCAACACCGAACGAGCTCGTTTGGACAAGATGTTCGCTAATAAAGAAATTGTAGCTATGATCCAAGCCTTTGGTGTCGGTATCGGTGATTCATTTGATATCAGCGGCTTGCGATATCATAAAATTATTATCATGACTGATGCTGATGTGGATGGAAGCCATATTGCTACGTTGCTGCTGACATTCCTGTTCCGTTATATGAAGGAAGTGGTTGAAGGTGGCTACGTGTATCTCGCAAAACCACCGCTATATTCAATTAATAAAGGCCAGAAAAAGATATATGTCTACAATGAAGACGAGCTGGCTAAAACATTAGATAAACTTATTGCAGAGCGCCGTGAGCGCAAGGTGGAGATTGATCCCGCCGACGATAAGGTTAAGCAGGCCGGTGTAACGCTTTCTCGCTTTAAGGGTCTTGGTGAGATGGACGCTGATCAGCTGTGGGAGACAACCATGAATCCTGATAATCGTGTGCTAATACAGGTACGCGTTGAAGATGCCGAAGAGGCAGATGCGGTTTTCTCACGACTGATGGGTGATGACGTGACACTGCGTAAGAGTTTTATTCAAGGACGTGCCAAAGATGCGAACCTAGAGGAGCTAGATATTTAATATGGATGATGAATTGAAACGAACAGGAGAAGCAGTAGCCAATACAGGCTCAAATGAGTTGCCGGGAGCATCGGTCGGGCTAGAGCAGCGCAAGCTGGAAAGTGTCATGAAAGACAACTTTTTCCGGTATTCAATGAGTGTGATCATTGATCGCGCCCTACCAGATGTACGCGATGGACTAAAGCCAGTGCACCGCCGCATTTTGTATTCGATGAACCAAAACGGCAATCGGTCTGGCAGCAAGTTTGTAAAAAGTGCGCTGATTGTTGGTGACGTGATGGGTAAATACCACCCGCACGGCGATAGCGCAATCTACGATTCAATGGTGCGCTTGGCCCAGGGATGGTCATTGCGCTATCCAATGGTTGACGGACAGGGTAACTTTGGTTCGATGGACGGCGATCCAGCTGCAGCCATGCGCTACACCGAGGCACGCATGCAAAAGATCTCAGATGAGATGTTAGCAGATATTGAAAAGGACACAGTTGAGTTCAAGCCAAACTATGACGGCTCTCGTGAAGAGCCGGTGGTGTTGCCGGCTAAGGTACCGCAGCTGCTACTAAATGGACAGATCGGTATTGCTGTAGGAATGGCAACAAATATTCCATCGCATAATTTATCTGAAGTGGCTGATGCAACAATCGAACTCATCGATAATCCAGATGCTACTGTGGATGACCTACTTCAACACGTGAAGGGGCCAGATTTCCCGACCGGAGCTACCGTCTATGGCGGTGCACCAATGCGTCAAGCTTATGCAACGGGACGTGGTAGCGTTGTTGTTCGTGCAGTTGCTACGATTGAAGAGGGTAAAAAAGGCCGTCATCAGATCGTCGTTACGGAGATTCCATATGCTGTAAATAAGGCTACACTTATTGAGAAGATTGCAGAACTTGTTAAAGAAAAGAAGCTGACTGCGATTGCCGACCTTAACGACGAGAGCTCTCGTGGTAATGTTCGTATTGTTATCCGTCTGAAGAAAGATGCCTACCCAAAGAAGGTGCTCAACCAGCTGTATAAATTGACTGCAATGCAAACGAACTTTAATTACAACATGCTGTCGCTTGTTGATGGAATCCAGCCTCGCATCCTGGGGTTAAAGGACATGCTACAGGAGTTTGTGAAGCATCGCCAGAAAGTAGTACGTCGTCGAACCGAGTTTGAATTAAAGAAAGCCAAAGCTCGGGCGCATATTTTGGAAGGATACAAGATCGCGCTTGACCACATCGATGAAGTGATTAAAACGATTCGTGCTAGTAAAACTCAGCCAGAAGCTGAAGCGGCTTTGATGCAGAAGTTCGGGCTATCTGAGATTCAGGCCAAGGCTATTCTTGCGATGCAACTCCGTCGACTGACTGGCTTGGAACGCGAAGCAGTAGAGAATGAACTGCGTGAACTATTGGCACTAATTGAAAAATTAGAAGGAATCTTAGCAGACGAACGTAAGATTTTTGACATCATTAAGAATGAACTTCTTGATATGAAAGAGAAGTATGGTGATGATCGTTGTAGTAAAATTATCAACCATGAAATGGGGAAATTTAGCGATGAAGAGCTAATTCCGGAAGAAGATAGTGTTATATTACTCACAACAGAAAATTATATAAAACGCACATCATTGAAAGAATATCGCAAGCAAAATCGTGGCGGAAAAGGTAAGCGAGGCATGGCTACGAAGGAAGAGGATGTTATTGCGCAACTGGTTCCAGCATCAACGCACGACAACCTATTCTTCTTTACTAATCGAGGTCGAGTGTTCCGTTTGCGTGCCTTTGAGGTACCGGCAGCAAGCTTGTCTGCAAAGGGCGTTGCAGCAGTGAACCTCCTGCAGTTGCAGCCAGAAGAGAAGATTACCTCAATTATCAATCAAGGTCGACCAGCCGATACCGTTGAAGGATATCTCTTTATGACAACCTGCAAGGGAACTATTAAGAAGACTCCGCTGAGCGACTACGCAAATATCAGGACAAATGGACTGATTGCGATTAAACTTGAGGATGGCGATGAACTGCGGTGGATTAAGCAGACCTCTGGAAATAATGATATTCTAATTTCAACTTCTGCAGGGCAGGCAATTCGATTCCCAGAATCTGAAGTGCGATCTATGGGGCGTTCTGCTCGAGGTGTGCGCGGTGTTCGTTTGAGGCCGAATGATGTTGTTGTCGGTATGGATGTTGTTGATGACACCCAAAAGGTATTAGTTGTTAGCGAACAGGGCTACGGAAAAATGACTAAAATATCGAACTTCCCGGCACATAAGCGTGGTGGAGTTGGTATTAAGGCAGCGGCCGTTACAGGAAAGACGGGCTCGATCGTCTCAGTGCAGACGGTGGACGCGAGTGTAGACGAAGTACTTCTAATCTCGCTAAACGGTCAGACAATTCGTGTGGCGGTTCAGGATGTACCAACACTTGGCCGTACCACACAAGGTGTACGCATCATGCGGGTTGCCGATGATGATCGTGTTGCTTCTGTGGGACTGCTATCGCATGACACAGAAGAGGAGACTAAAAAATAATGAACCTCTATCTTATTGTGCCACTACTCGCCTGGGTAGTGGCACAGGGGGGAAAATATGTATATGCTGCCATTAAGACGCGCAGTATCAAGGTGTTTAATAAGCTCTATGTTTCTGGCGGTATGCCAAGTGCACATAGCGCAACAGTGGTCAGCCTCGCTGTATATATAGGACTGGAAGAAGGGCTAGATTCTGCGCTGTTTGCTATAGCCGGTGTTTTGGCGATGATTGTTATGTATGACGCTGTAATGGTGCGCCGCTCATCTGGTGAGCAGGGTCTTAGGCTTAATAGACTCAGTAAAGCTGTCCAGCCAGAGCTTCCTCAACTGCATATTGCAAAGGGGCACACCCCTGTAGAAGTAGTAGTTGGAGCACTTGTTGGCGCTACAATTGCTTCAGTTGTGTTTTTTACACTAAAATAATATAAAAAAAGTGTTGACGCTTCCATTCAGGTTCGGTATAGTACGTATTAGCCTAACGGACAGCAAGACAGAAACCCAGCTGATGAAACCAAGAAAGGCTACCCAAAATTACTTTTGGAACATTAACAATTTAGTTGTGCAATTATCATCGTCAGTTATATGAATTGAGTCAAGCACGCTTATGTATTAGATAAACGTGTATTTTTTTATGGAGAGTTTGATCCTGGCTCAGGATGAATGCTGGCGGCGTGCCTAACACATGCA
>CAJPQG010000007.1 GCA_905372785.1 Candidatus Saccharimonadota bacterium | reverse complement strand
ACGCAGAGGTCTGCAAAACCTTTTAGACGAGTTCGACTCTCGTACGTGCCTCCACAGCTGCGCGAGTGGTGGAATTGGTAGACACGAGGGACTTAAAATCCCTTGCCCATAAACCGGCGTGCGGGTTCGATTCCCGCCTTGCGCACCATTTAGAGAAAATTCCAAACTATCGCCTTTTGGGGCGATTTTTGGTTTTACAAGCCAAGACTCTTCTTAGCCTGCATAGAGTTTGCATTACGGCTGGCAGAGGGTTTGGTACAATGAAGGTAGTTTGCGAAGAAGTGATTGATACCAAGAGAGACCGGAAAGGATGACTATGAATATTCGACCAGAGATTACGTACTATGAACGACGGCCTGATGGACAAGTGCGCCGCTATCTGTGGCACACATTGCAACAGGGCCAGCTACCGCAGCATCCATGGCACCAAGTGCATGCAATAGCAAATTATCGTGGCAAGGCGGTGCTAGTAGAGTTAGAAAATGGGAAGATTAATTTGCCGGGTGGCCATGTTGAGGCTGGTGAGACGGTGGCCCAGGCCCTGCATCGAGAAATTGCAGAGGAAACCGGTGGTCGCGTGCTATTTTGGGAGCCGATTGGCTACCAGGTGCGGATCAAGCAGGATGGCCGGATACACTATCAGCTGAGGGTATACGCAGAACTGGCTGATATAAAACCACACACGATTGATTATGATAATACAATTACACGTACGCACACGATGCTACTCGGCGACATGCTGCAAACATGGGGGTGGCAGAATCAGATTAGCCAGCGCATGGTAGAGTTAGTGCGGCAAAAATTTTGTGGTGAAGCGTAAGTAGTGTACTATTCATGGTAAGGTATTAAAGCCATGTAGGTATGAATAAGGGGGTGGCACTACGCATGTAGCAGGCCACAACAGGAGAGAAGAGTAAATGAAAAAGCGAATTGTGATAATTAGCGCATTGACATTATTAGGGGCGATTACATTGCAGCTATTGCTGCTTATGGTGTATTTACTTGCTTTTCATGCGCCAAAGGCCGACAAGCTGCCAATTATTGTGCAGGGCAATCCAGATGCCGTTGGCAGTATTGCGCAAACACTCGAGAAAAATAGTGGTGGGGCATATGCGGTGAGCGTAGAGTCTGATAATGATGTGGCGCAGGATAAATTACGTCGGCAAGAGGCTTTTGCTATTTATACACCAGCCTTTCCACGTAGTAGCATTACCGTAGCGACTGCTAGCGGTCGAGCGGTGCGATCTCAGGTAGAGCCATCGCTGGCTAAGTTCGATGAGTCATATCAGAAAAAAGTACGGGTTGAACTGGCGGGTAGTAGCGACTATCGACTAGTGGCTCAAGCTAATGCTTATATAGAGGCGCCTTCTGTTCAAGACATCGCACCACTTTCAGAGGGAGATCAGGGCGGAATAGGATTGTTTTATGTCGCATTCTCTGCGGTATTTGGCGGCTATTTGGCAGCGGTGGCTTTGAATTTAGTGCGTTCTAAGATGGAGTTTCGTTCACAATTAACGCTGCTTCGGTCGCTTGGGCTGGCGTTATCTGCAGTATTAACGAGTTTGACTACCGCTGGAATCGCAACCTATCTTACAGGGGCATTTGCGCCAGACCATTTTTGGCCAATTGCGGGTATTACTGCACTGACATATTTGGGCGTCTCGTTATTCGCTAGTGCACTGGTGTCGCTCATGGGTATTTTTGGAACGGCACTAGTGATCGTGCTCTTCGTGATTTTAGGCACACCGGCTTCTGGCGGCGTGATGCCAATAGAGCTCACCGGCCAAGGTTTGTGGCGATCTTTGGCTCCGCTATTGCCAACAGGGGCTGGATTTAGTGCGATGCGCCAGGCGATTTACTTTGGAGGAGTCGATATTATGCGCCACCTATGGGTGCTGATTTGCTACGTTGTGGTTGGCTTTGGTGCGTTACTATTGGCTCGTCGTTCGCATCGTTCTAGTGCTGATTTGCTTGAAGATGGTGAACTCGATGACGCTGATAGGGCGCGACTTGCCCGGGTGAAGCAGTGGATTATGCATAGCTTGGGCCGCCATAAATAGGCAGTGGCTAAGAGTGCAACCAGGCGCTTGCAGCATAACCTTTGTATGTGGTATAGTAACGGCAACAACAAAATTAAGGGGGAATTACATGAAACACAGAGCAACAGTAGCAGGCGCTGTTTTGGCGCTTAGTTCGCCGCTATTAGTTGGTGGACTAGCTCATGCAGAGCAGCAAGGTAAGCAGGAAATCGACCTGAAGATTGAGGCTAGTGTTGATAAAACTAAAATCACTAAAGTTGGGGATAAACTAAGCTACAAGGTAAAAGTAACCAACGTTGGCAAAGTGGATGTGCCGGAGAACCAGATCGCATTCCTAGCAGACGACGATACTGGATCGGTAGCTTGTGACGCTCAATTTAAGGAATACTACTGCAATGACAAAACGGATGGAGATGGCGTCTTCTTCGCGTATAGTGCCGATGGCAGCAAGATGGTAAAGCCTAACGAGTCACGCGAGTTTAGCATTGAGGGTACGGTAAAAAATCTACCAGCAGGAGCTGAACAAAAAGTTATTTTTGATATTGCTCTTGCGACAGAGAATGGTGTTCGTGCACCAGGTGCATCTGATAAGTACGAGCAGGTGAATGAAGACAATGATGAGGCAGAGCTTACCTTGCAGGTAGCAGCTGCAGCTGATGATAAAGACAATAAGCCAGCAGATAATAACAACCCAGCTGCACCGCAGCCAGCACAGCCAGCAGACAAAGACAAAAAAGATGAAAAAGAAGCTGACAAGGCTGACAATAAGAACGCCGCAGAGCCTGAAAAGGTAGCCGTTGAGGCTGTAAATAACCCACAGGCTGATAAGCAACCAGCTAACAAGGCTAACAACCAAGCTGCACAACCAGCACAAACGCTAGCTGATACTGGTATGAACATTTTGCTCATTGCTGGTGGTATCGTTGCAGTTGTTGGTGCTTCTGTTGGTATCTTTTTGCTGCTACATAAGCGCGCACAAGCTCGTAAATAACTAACTGATATACACAAAAACAAAAGGGGGAAATTACATAATGTATAAAGCAGCGACAGCTTTTGGTGCGCTGGCTACGGTTGTGGCCTTGGTACTTGGCGCCAGTGCAACTGCGCACGCCCAGGAGGCGGGTCAGGGTACGCCAGCAGCAAAGAAGATAGTAAAGCTAGGGGTGACTTCATCTGTTGACAAGAGTAACTACAAGATTGGTGAAACATATACCTACACTATTAACGTTACTAACAATGGTGATGTAGAACTACCAGAGAACCAGCTTAATGTATTTGCTGGCTACGAAGGTAAGGGTGAAGACATTAAATTTAGCTGTAAGGGTCAGGCGCAGTCATATGTCTGCCTCGATAGCGATAACGGCGCAACCTTCTTATACAGCAAAAAAGCGACTCCAATAAAGAAAGGTGAAACGCGTACGTACACATTAGTGCACACGGCAACCGAGCAGGACAAACTGGGCACTGGTGAGCAGAAGATTGCTTTTCTCGTTACCACGCTTGACCCTGATAAGTACTTTGTTGACCCAGAAGGCAATATAACTACCGAGGTTACTATGACGAACGAAGCGCCTAAGGACGATAAGCAGCAGGATAACCCAGCTGATAAAACTGACAAAAACGATCAAACTGGAAAAGACCAAAACAATGCTGATCAGAACCAAAACCAGGCAGCTGATCCTAAAAATAACACCGAAACCGACAAAAAAGATGACGCCAAAGAGCGAACTAAAGCAGCAGAAGCTGCAACTAAGCTAGGCCAGCAGGCTATTGCAGCCGCAAATCAAGAGCAGCAAAAGCCAGCTGCAGCGCTAGCCGACACTGGTGACCCATTGCCACTTGTGGCTGTTGGTAGCTTTGCGGCACTTGTGGTTGGTGGTATTGGTATCGCGCTTCTTCGACAGCGTGCATAAGCGGTATCGCTAAACTAATGTATCATATTCTAGTGCAGTACCTATTACTGGTGCTGCACTAGTTTGCTGTAGGTGGATATGGTATAGTAAAGGGGTAACTTTTGTAATAAATAGGAGAAGATATATGATACTTTGGATTATATTGGCCATTGCGATTATTCTAGTTATCTATCTGGTGGCTACGTACAATGGCCTTGTAACGATGCGCAATCGCGTTGATGAGGCTTGGAGCGACATTACCGTACAGTTGAAGCGTCGTGCAGACCTTATCCCAAACCTTGTTAATACTGTTAAGGGATATGCAGCACATGAGTCGGGTGTGTTTGAGAATGTGGTAAAAGCGCGTGAGATGATGCTAAACGCACAGGGTGTAGCTGACACTGCTAAGGCTGAAAACCAGTTGCAGGACACACTAAAGAGCTTGTTTGCCGTTGCTGAAAACTACCCAGATTTGAAGGCATCGCAGAACTTCGCTGAGCTGCAGCGCGAGCTGGTTGACACTGAAGACAAGATTCAAGGTTCACGCCGTTTTTATAATGGTGGCGTTCGTGACTACAACACAAAGATCGATCAGTTCCCAAACAATATTTTTGCGGGTATGTTCAAGTTTACTAAGCGAGAGTTCTTTGAAGTTGAAGACCGCGCTAGTATTGAGCAACCAGTTGAGGTACAGTTCTAGTGTATAGCGCTGTCGACGCGAATAAGCGTAATACCGTCATTATTATGGCGGTATTTGTTGGTTTTATTGCTGGCCTTGCTTGGCTGGTGAGTACCTTATTTTTTAAGAGTAATATAAAAATTACCCTAGGGGTAACAGTTGCTGCACTTTTGTACGCGCTTGTTCAGTATTTTATTGCTTCTCGGGTTGCATTGAGCCTTATGGGCGCGCAAGAAATTACGAAAGACCAAGCTCCAGAATACTATCGAGTCGTTGAAAATCTTGCAATTACCGCTGGTATGCCAATGCCAAAAGTGACGATTATTGATGATCCTGCGCCAAATGCATTTGCAACGGGCCGCGACCCAAAGCATGCGGTTGTAGGTATCACAACTGGTCTACTTGAAGTGCTTGATAAACGGGAGCTGACCGCTGTGATGGCACACGAAATGAGCCACGTACGAAATTATGATATTCGGGTTACGATGATTTCGGTTGGTTTGGTAAGTGTTGTGGGAGTGATTTCTGACTTGGCGCTAAACTTTATGCTGCGTGACCGTGATAATGATACGCCAATTTGGGCATATGTCATTGGCGTGGTGCTTGTGATGCTTGCGCCACTCGCTGCTGCGTTGATACAGCTGGCGATTGGTCGACAGCGTGAATATTTAGCTGACGCCAGCGGTGCGTTATTAACGCGTGATTCAGAGGGTATGGCTAGTGCACTAGAGAAAATCCAGCAGTTTAGCCGTCCGATGGAGCAGCAGAGTACTGTTACTAGTAGTATGTTTTTGGCTAATCCGTTCAAGGAAGACGGATTGTTTGCTCGAATGTTTAGCACTCATCCACCGCTTGGTGATCGCATTAAGCGGCTACGAAGTAACGCCGACAAGTTTTAATGGCATAAGGTAGTATAGATATGACTCAGAAGACCAAGCTTAACCATAAGAAAACCCCTCGGGCTGTAATGGGGCGTTTTCTTGCTGTTTGGCATCAGCGCGCACGTGATTTTTTGAGTCGCCGTCCGCACCGCTCGTTTAAGCCAACGTCTAAATACGACTACAAGCGGTCAATGGAACTGCCTGGGTATATTGATTTTACCTGGGAAGTCGTGCAGCTGCTGTGGCAGTATCGCCGCCCGCTACTACTTTTAACGCTACTGTTTGCGACGTTATCAACACTCGCGACGGGTGCATATCAGATCGCCAGCTATGAAAATATTCGTAAGGCTGCCGAGGACGCCGCACAAAATACTGGTAATGGGCAATTTTTAGCTGCTGGCTATAGCTTCCTAGCACTGTTTACCTCGAACTTTACGGGTTCGGCTTTTCGCCAAAGCGAGGTGTCCGCTCTGCTTGGCGTGGGCTCGATGCTATTCTTGTGGCTTAGTGTGCTGTGGTTTATTCGGCATTCATTGGCGCACCGAATCGTGCGAGTGCGTGATGCTGTTTTCCGATCTGGCGGTCCGGTGGTGGCACTAATGATTTTACAGCTCATTGCTTTGGTGCAATTGATACCTGGTGCGCTTGGTGTGACTGCGGCAATTATTATCATGACCGGTGGAGGTTTTGATAATGTAATTATTCCAGCTTTCTTCTGTATTGCGGCTGGGCTGCTTGTAATATTATCGCTATACTGGATAACTCAAACAGTTATGGCCTGCGTAATCATCACACTGCCTGATATTTATCCGCTGCGAGCTATGCGTCTTGCGGGCGACCTGGTGACATCGCGTCGGCTGCGAATTGCGCTACGTATGTTATGGTCTATGATCATGGTGGTCCTTGCTTGGGTGGTCGCGTTGTACCCAGTCATTCTGCTGTTTAACTGGTTGCGTAGTATGTTTGATTTTTTGCAGTATGTGCCGTTCGTGTCTATGTATGCTACGTTTCTATCTGGCGCCGCGCTAACCTTTGTGGTGGTGTACACCTATTTGCTATACCGTAAGATCGTGAGTGATAATGACCCGCCAGCGTAGGAATGATCTGGTTTCTCGGGCGCGACGGCGTGCCCAGCAGCTGCGGCGCACGTTAGCGCAGTATAGTTATGAGTATCACACACTAGATGCGCCAACTGTTGATGATGCGGTGTATGACGGTCTTTTCGCAGAGCTTAAACAGCTGGAGGCTGATGTTCCAGAAATTATTGTTAGCAGCAGCCCGACGCAGCGTGTTGGGAATGAATTAAAGGGTGGATTTCGCAAGCGTCAGCATAGTAGCCGTATGCTGAGCCTTAACGATGTGTTTAATGTACAAGAAGTTGTAGCTTGGGTGCAAAAAATGCGCGAGCTGGCGGCACCTCGGCCGGTAGATTTTTTCACTGATATTAAAATGGATGGGCTAGCCTGTTCGCTGGTTTATGAAGACGGTGAGCTTGCTTACGCAGTGACGCGTGGTGATAGCTATCAGGGTGAAGACGTTACTCATAACGTGCGAACAATTCGTAATGTGCCACTAACATTGCACGAGCTGGAAGATACGAAGCCGTTTTGCAAGGGTCGCACTGAAGTGCGGGGTGAGATTATTATTGATACAGCCGACTTTACTACGTTAAATCGGCAGCGACAGCAGCAAGGGGAGTCACTATTTGCTAATCCGCGTAATTTGGCTGCAGGAACTGTGCGCCAGTTAAATCCAAAAGTAGCCGCTGCTCGGCCATTAAAATTTCGAGCCTATGATTTACTGCGCAGCGATGCTTCAGCCCCAGATACATTTGCGCAGGCGTACCATCTACTTCGGCTATTAGGGTTCAGCTGTAATCGGCAAGCAGCAGTGCATCAGGCTGCTGACGAAATTCTAAGTTATATTGAACATTGGTCAGATGAGCGTAGCCGACTGCCGTTTAACACAGACGGGTTGGTTATTAAAGTAAACCAGCGGCAGGTTTATGAAATGCTGGGCGTTGTTGGTAAGCAGCCACGTGCGGCAATCGCCTATAAATACCAAGCTGAGCAAACAACTGCAGTGGTGCGGGATATTATTTTGTCGTTGGGTCGCACAGGGGCGGCAACACCCGTGGCGGTGTTTGATGCAGTGCAATTGGCAGGTACAACGGTACAGAACGCAAGTTTGCACAATGCAGATGAGATTGCTCGTAAGGATGTTCGAATTGGTGATACAGTGGTGGTATATAAAGCTGGAGATATTATTCCACAGGTGAAAGAGGTGATCCTTTCTTTGCGGCCAGAGGGTGCAGTGCCGTTTGATTATGAAGCGGAACTTGCGCGGCAACATCCAGATATTACCTTCCGGCGGCTACCTGGTGAAGCAGTGTATCGGGCAATTACGCCATCGAGTACACTGGTGCAGCGTGCGATTGAGCACTTTGCGTCAAAAGCTGCGCTTGATATAGAAGGCATGGGGCCACGTGCAGTAGCAGCTCTCGTGGAGGCTGGTCTTTTACAGGACGCGGCGGATATCTTTACTTTGCAGGTTGATGATGTGGCTAAACTAGAGCGCTACGGTGAGCAGTCTGCGCGTAATCTGATTCAGGCGATTGATACGGTGCGCCAACCGCGAGTTGAACGGTTTTTGTTTGGGCTCGGTATTCGCCACGTTGGAAATATTACTGCTCGTGATATTATGCGGCACTTTGGTGACTTTGCGGCGTTGCGACAAGCGAGTGAGGAAGAGCTGCTTGAAATATCGGGTGTTGGCGAGGTGGTTGCTCGCAGTATTTATGGCTGGTTCGCAGACCCTAACTCGCAGCGGCTGCTGGATAAGTTCGAAGCATTTGGCGTTCGACCGCAACAAATGCAGCAAGAGTCAAGCCAAGGGCTGTTAGCAGGTAGAAAGTTTGTTATCACAGGAACCTTGCAGCACGGTAGCCGCGACGAAGTAGCAGAGCTAATTAGTAAAGCTGGTGGTGAATTTCAGAAGACCATTACAAAAACAACGGATTTTTTGGTGGTAGGAGAGCGTGTGGGTGCCAGCAAGAGAGCTAAAGCTGAAGCGTACGGCGTGCAGATTATAACGGAAGAGGAGCTATTTGCTAGGTGGCTAAAGTAATACATAAACGGCAACTGAGTAAACTACCACAACACAAGCGTTATTCATCTGGTAGACTGTCTCATCGCGGCGACCTGATTTGGGAGGTTAGCCACCTGTCGAGCGCTGGCGCGGAACTTGGCCGATTTGCACGAATGTGGCATAGCACCAAGCGCATTAGCCTTATCGTGGTAGGGTTCATTGTGCTCATAGCGGGCATTATTATGATACCGTACCCCGGTCCTGGCTGGGCAGTAGTATTTATTGGTCTGGCTATTTTGGCGAACGAGTTCGTTTGGGCTGAGAAGTTACTGGCAATTGCTAAAAGAGGTTACGCTGCCTGGGAAAAATGGCTGACTTTGCAGCATTGGATTATCCGTGGAGTTGTCTTTTTACTAGTGTGTATTATCGTTGTGGTGACTATTTGGCTCATGAACGGGTATGGGTTTATCAATAGCTGGCTCGGGCTGGGCCAGGATTGGCTGACGTCACCGTTTATGCGCGGTTAATGCATTGACGATGGTAATCATAAGCAGTATACTAAAACCATAAGCTGGTACGCAAAGCGGGGTGCCCGTTCCATGCGTATAAAAACAAACACGTCATAAAAACTCGTGCCCCAGGGTGGGCGCGTAGCAGCTTACAAACATAAGAAACACCTGGCCTGGCTGGGTGTTTTTGCTTGCAAGACGGTATAGAGTCGGTTATGCTAGATATAATGTTTCAGAAAATGTTTCTTCGTCGATTAGAAAAAATTGTGCGCCGGTTTATGGCCGAGCACCAGAAGGTGCGTGTTGTGCTTGTCGCCGGTGGTCGTGGGCGCCACGGTGTAAAGTACGCCGTGGAGACAGTGTTAGCGCAGCGGTACAGTACAGCTATGATACCTGGTGCTGCACCTCGTGATCGAATCGGACTATTGCTTCAGATTATGGGCGTTCAAGATGGGCTTGCCACTTCCGAGCGTCGGTTTTGGCGACTGCTTGGTAAGGTGCGTGCGGCTCGGCTAAGAGCTCGTCGCAGCAGCGCGCAGCTAATTATTCAAGAATGTATGCCCGATGAACCAGGTTTTGCGGAGTGGCTGTCTAGTGTCGTTCGGGTAGATTTCTGTATCGTGACGACTGTAGCTGGATATCAAAAAAAGCAGTTTTCTGGTGATGATGCATTTGCTGCTGAACTTATTAATCTTGTTAATGCTAGCAAGTATGGGCTGCTAAATTATGATGACATCGACTCACGATATGCGGAGGCGCTAACGCATCGTCGCTTCGCAACCTATGGGACCAAGCGGGGTGCCGATTATAGCTTTATACCGCAGACAGTTCAGCTTGGCCAGGGTACAGAGGGATATTTTGTATCACCAGGCGATCATGCTCCTCAGCAAATGGTGTTGCCCGTTGTTGGTGAGACAGCATTGCACCCGTTTGTTGCGGCATTGTCTGTTGGGCTAGCTGCAGGGGTGTCACTTAGTGATATGCAGGAAGATATTCAGCATGTTATGCCACTGCCTGGTCATGGCAATATGCTGAGAGGTCAGCGCCAGTCGTGGATTATTGATAATACCGAGGGTGCTACCTATGAAAGTACGGCGACGAGTTTGCGTGCGCTGTATTCTACCGAGTCTCCTAAGAAAATTGTGGTACTTGGAAATATCGTATCGAGCATTGACGAGCGTGAGCAGCTATACAAGGCTGTCGCCGAAATGTGCCATCCAGTGGAGCTTGCGTGGGTGGTAACGATTGGAAAGCTACCGAGCCAGTATATAGCACCAATTGCACGGTCGCGAGGCAACCAGGTGCGTTCGTTTGAATCGCCAATTGATGCAGGAGCTTTTGTGCACTCATTACTCGAAAAAGATACAGTGGTACTATACAATGCCGTTGCAGATGCTAGCTATGTTGAAGAGGCGCTAAAAATCACTTTGCATTCACTCGCCGATGCGCGGCGTTTAATCCGTCAGTCAAGCAGCGACCTGCACCATAAAGATGAATACTTCAGTTCTCTTTCGGTAAAATAGTAGTTACCTAACGCCTGCCACGCTGCACCGAGACATGATATACTAAAGGGTAGTTATGAAGCGTTATAATCCATCAGATATAGAACCAAAATGGCAGCAGCGCTGGGCTGAATCTCAGCGATACACGGTAGCTGCACTACCTACGCAGCCAAAATATTATATTTCACCGATGTTTCCATACCCAAGTGGCGTCGGGATGCACACAGGTCATGCTTTTGAGCATGCGATTGTTGATGCCGCTGCTCGCTATCAGCGCGCACAGGGTAGGGCGGTACTTAACCCGCTCGGTTGGGATGCCTTTGGGCTGCCAGCAGAGAATTTTGCTATTAAAACAGGGCAGGCACCACAGGAAACCACTCGCCAAAATATTGCTAATTTCAAGCATCAGATGCAGCGTATGGGGTCGAGTATTGATTGGTCTCGTGAGATTACCACATCAGACCCGGAATATTATAAGTGGACCCAGTGGATTTTTACTCAGTTTTTCGAGAGAGGATTGGCATACCAGAAAGAGAGTAGCCAGTGGTGGTGCCCAGTTGACAAGACGGTGCTTGCAAATGAGCAAGTAGAGGGTGGCCACTGTTGGCGCTGTGGTAGTTTGGTTGAAAAGCGACGTATGAAGCAGTGGTTTTTCCGTATCACAGAGTATGCCGACCGACTGCTGGAAGGGCTTGATCGGATTGATTGGCCGCAACATATTAAAACAGCGCAGCGCAATTGGATTGGCCGCTCGTTGGGCGCTGAGATTACATTTCATCTAGACGATGCAGCGCAGCAGCGGCTATCGAGTGAACAGTCTGCGGCTATTACAGTCTTCTCAACTCGTCCAGATACAATTTTTGGTGCAACATTCTTAGTGCTGGCACCAGAGCATGAATTGGCGACTACGATTGCTTCAAGTGATCAGAAGGAATTAGTAGAAGAGTATATTGCGGCGGCACTGCGTAAGTCTGATGTTGAGCGCATGGCCGATACAAAGGGCAAGAGCGGCGTTTTCACTGGAGCGTACGCACACAATCCAGCTACTGGCGGGCTGGTGCCAATTTGGGTGGCAGATTATGTACTCGGTGGGTATGGCACCGGTGCAGTAATGGCGGTCCCAGCTCATGATGAGCGTGATTATGCATTTGCCCAGGCACACACGCTGCCAATTATTGAAGTGATAGAGGGCACTCCAAAAGAAGAAGCCACAGGAGCCTATAGCGGTATGGGCACATTAAAGAACAGCGGCCACTTTAGCGGAATTGATTCAAAAGAGGCGCAGCAGGCTATCGTTGACTGGCTTGAAGAAAAACAGGTGGCTCAGCCACGCACAATGTATAAGATGCGGGATTGGTTAATTTCGCGTCAGCGCTATTGGGGCGCTCCGATTCCAATTGTGCACTGTCCAGAGCACGGTGCAGTGGCGGTACCTGCTGACCAATTGCCAGTGGTATTGCCGGTTGTCGATGAGTATAAGCCAAAAGGTGATGGCCGGTCGGTGCTTGCAAGTGAGGAATCGTGGGTAGCTACATCGTGTCCAACGTGTGGTTGTCCAGCTCGCCGCGAGACCGATACGATGGACGGGTTTGCGTGCAGTAGTTGGTATTTGTTCCGCTACACTGATCCGCATAATGCCGAGCAGCCATTTGCTAAAGATAAGGCAGACGCCTGGATGCCGCTTGATCTCTACGTGGGTGGAGATCACGCAGTGGCGCACCTATTGTATCTCCGATTTTGGACGAAGGTTTTTTATGATATGGGCCTTGTTTCTTTCGATGAACCGGTACAAAAACTGGCCTATCACGGCTATGTTAATGCGGCAGATGGCACCAAGATGAGTAAAAGTAAGGGTAATGTTATTGATCCACTAGAGGTTATTGACCAGGGATATGGTGCTGATGCACTAAAAACGTACCTGCTCTTTATGGGTCCAATTGATGACGATTCGGCATGGGACCCAAATGGTATCGCTGGTGTGTATCGCTTCCTTGGTCGTGTGTGGACGTTGGCTCAGGAATATATGGCTGCCACCAAGGCAGAGGAGCTCACGACTGATACTGAGCTTACCCGGCAAACGCAGCAGACGATTAAAAAAGTGACCGGTAGCATCGATAGCCTGTCGTTTAACACGGCGATTGCTGCACTAATGGAGTGGACTAATGCTGCATATAAGCTAAAAACACAAGGTTTTTCTCGAGCGTGGCAGCAATCATTAACCTCGATTGTACAGCTATTGCAGCCGTTTGCGCCGCACATGAGTGCTGAACTGTGGGAACAACTTGGCGGTAGTGGCCCTATTGATACAGCTCCGTGGCCAACCTGGGATGAGCGTGTACTCGCTACCCAGACGATGACGATCATCGTGCAGGTGAACGGTAAGTTGCGCGCTAAGCTGTCGCTACCGGTAGATGCGACTGCCGAGGAGGTGCTGGCAGCAGCTAAATCCGATGAACATGTGCAGCAGTTTATCGCCGGCGGTATCCGCAAGGAGATTTATGTTCCTGGCCGTATTGTGAATTTTGTTGCACAATAAGTGTCTTGAGGTTTGCAAAAAAGTGCGGTAAAATAGCACCAAGTGTAAAAGTAATAATAGTAGATAGATAAGAGGAGTCTTGTATGGGGCAACCAAAAAAGCAGACCAGCCCACGTAAAACTGGTCTTCGCCGTAGCCATCTTGTACTAGAGTTGGCACGCAAGGTTAACAAAACATCACCAGTGAAGGTATACACCACCAAGCGTGAATCTGGAAAAAAGCTTGTAGCTGAAATTGCTGCAAATAAAGCAGCTGCAGCTGATAAGTAACTGCGCTATAGCTACCCCTGTTCTATAGGGGTAGTTTTTAACCATATGTAAAAATAGCAAGAGAGAATTAAACGATATGGCATCAAATCGTCATTTAGGACGAATCATTGCACTGCAAAGCTTGTATGAATTTGATTTCCGCACCCAAGTGGAAGACCCTTCTGTGCAACTTGAAGAAATTTTGCAGCGCAACTTGCAGCAGTATGCAGCAGAAATAAAAGACAGCTCATTTGTTGAGGGCCTCGTATACGGTACGCAGCAACATGTAGCGGAGATTGATACTAAACTACAGCCGCTTGCACCAGAATGGCCAATTCAGCAAATTGCTCGCGTAGATCATGCGATCTTACGCCTTGCGTTATATGAATTGCTGTATTGCAGCGACTCAGTACCGCCAAAAGTGGTGATAAACGAGGCAGTTGAACTTGCAAAGTCGTTTGGTTCTGATAACTCAAGCAAATTTGTGAATGGAGTGCTTGGCACTGCATATCGCACGCTTGTGGGAGACACGAACCATGGCGACGCCGTCTAATTTTGATAAGATAAAAAAATATTTTAAGCGAAAACCTTCAATCCGTGAAGTGGTGCGAGAGCCCACTGCGGGCGGAATTGTTTTTCGTCGCAACGCGGCGGGAACAGTAGAGATTTTACTGATTCAGGATGCCAAGAAAAGGTGGACTATTCCCAAAGGGCATATTGAAGATGGTGAAACTGCGCAGCAGACTGCACTGCGGGAGATTGGCGAAGAGGCTGGACTGCATGCGACGGAATCGCTAGGGTGGCTTGGCAAAATCCACTTTCGCTACCGCCGCATCGACAGGCTTGTGTTAATGACCACCCAGATTTATTTGGTACGGGCCTATGCTCAGACGGAGGCTATTGAAAAAGAAGACTGGATGAGTGATATCCGCTGGTTTTCATTCGCTGATGCATTAGATAAGATAGAATATGAAGACATTGGTAAATTAATGCTGATTGCAATGAAGCGCATTCGACGAGAGGAGTTATAATTAGCACGATGACAGGCATGCAAACAGAACCATACCAGGAGTGGGCACGGCAGGTACTAGGCTATGAGTTTACTCGGATTGAACTGCTGGTAACGGCGTTAACGCACCGCAGCTATGTCAATGAGCATCGCAAGAGTGTGAGTGAGCACAATGAGCGTTTGGAGTTTCTTGGCGATGCGGTACTCGAGCTGGTTGTGACCGAATATCTTTTTGCGAAATATGATGAGCCAGAGGGTATTTTGACAAGCTGGCGAGCAGCCCTTGTTCGCACTGAGAGCATCGGTGAGGCTGGAGATAAGGTGGGGTATGCGCCACTTGTCCGCATGAGTCGTGGCGAAAAGAATGGTGGGGAACGAGCGCGCCAGCAGATTTTAGCGAATGCGTTTGAGGCTGTCATCGGTGCAATCTACTTAGAGCGAGGCTATGACGATGCTAAAGCATTTATTCATCGGCACATTATTAGCAAGTTAGATGATATTTTACGAACTGGCTCATGGCGTGATCCAAAGTCTCATCTTCAAGAGATATCTCAGCGGGTGGATGGGTTTACTCCGGTATATCGCGTGTTAGGTGAGTCTGGTCCAGACCACGACAAAGTGTTTACACTGGGTGTTTTTGTGGGTGATCGCCAGATGGGCAAGGGCATTGGCCCAAGCAAGCAACATGCGCAGCAGTCAGCCGCCCGAGCCGCCATCGCTCGCTATCAGCAGCGTGAGAGTAAAGCGGACACCGCAAAATAATTGACCGCTTCCGGTAAAATAGGTATACTAGCTAGTAGTATCTACATAATAATTATTAATGTATTAGGAAAAGGAATTAAGAACTGATATGCTCGCAATTCGTTTGCAACGTCTGGGCCGCAAGGGATACCCAGTTTATCGAATCGCTGTTCAGGAAGCACAGCGCCACCCAAGCAGTGGCCGCGTAGTCGCTTACGCCGGCAGCTACAACCCACACACTAAAGAAGTAACTATCCAAACAGAAGTAATGCAGAAGTACCTCGACAATGGTGCGCAGCCAAGCCCACGTGTGGTTAAGCTTTTGCAGGGTAGCGACGTTGTTCTTCCAAAGTGGGTAAAACAACCAGCTGAGAAAAAGCGCAGCATTAAATCTCCAGAAAAGCTACGCAAGAACCAACCAAAAGATGAGGGGGCTGAGGCCTAGCTTATCTCCACCCTCATAGCGGGGTGGTTTTTTCTGTCACTAATGAAAATAGCCTGGTGCATAAAGTAGTAGCTTTTATACGAGCAGGCGAGTATAATGAAACTGTAAAAAATTAGATAGCTAGGGGGAACATGGCAACAATTGATCAGAAATTCGTCGAATATGTAGTTAAATCACTGGTAAACTACCCTGAAGATGTTCAGATTGATCGCAGCATCGATGAAAAAGGTGTGTTATTACTACTGACGGTACATCCAGAAGATCTTGGTCGCGTTATTGGAAAGCGCGGCGCTACTGCACAAAGTTTGCGTACAATGCTACGTGCATTGGGCGCAAAGTATGATGCGCGCTACAACCTAAAGATTGCAAATAATGAAGGTGGTGAAGAGGGCATTCAGCACGGTGGTAAACCTGTGCAAAATTCGGCTCCTGAAACTGTGGAAAATGCACGAGATTACGTTGCAAAGTCACGAAAAGAGCTTGAAGAGTTCGACGATCTTGATATATAATAATAATTAGTTCAAGCACAAAACTATGCGAGAACAAAAGCTCTATGCGAGCAGTAACAATATGTTGCTGAGAGCCTTATTTGTGCTAAAAAGCCACCCTCAAAATTAAGGGTGGTTTTTTGGTGGGCAAGCACAGATTGAGTGCTATAATAAGGTGCATGAGACGGTTCCAAGTAATTACCTTATTTCCTGAGATGATGACTGGCGTATTCGAAAGCTCAATGCTTTGGAAGGCGCAAAAAGACGGCGCGGTGGCACTAGAGACAGTAGATTTGCGGCAATTTGGACTAGGGCCGCGGCGACAAGTTGATGATACCCCCTATGGCGGTGGCGATGGTATGCTATTGAAACCCGAGCCGCTGTTTGCAGCAATAGAACACGCCAAGCAGCGAGACCCTTCTGCACAGGTAGTATTAATGACCCCTCGTGGCGTTCGTTGGAAACAGCCTCTTGCGCAGCAGTGGGCTCACGATGAGACGTGTGGCTATATTTTTGTGTGTGGGCGCTATGAAGGCTATGATGAGCGGGTTCTAACCCTGGTTGATCGACAGGTGCGCGTGGGGGATTATGTGCTTACTGGTGGTGAGCTGCCGGCCATGACGATTATTGATAGCGTCGTGCGGCTATTGCCTGGTGTACTGGGTGGTGAGTCTTCGGCAGAAATAGAGAGTTTTAGCCAGGGGAAGACATTGGAGTTTCCGCAATATACGCGACCGGCTGAGTATCGTGGGCTACGTGTTCCAGAGGTACTCCTAAGTGGTAATCATGCTGCTATTGCGCAGTGGCGAGATGAGCACTCGATTGAGGCGGAAGATTAATCTGGCAGCCTCACAATGCATAAATTAGCTTTTTTTAAGGTCGCCACAGATGGCATTGTGGCGCATGTGTATGAGCACGCACTTATTCGGCGTATGCTGATAGGGCTGGCGAGTCGCGATCTTTGGTATGGGCTTGACTATGACTACAGGGGCCGAACGTATGGCCGGGTGTGTATGGTGGAGCTATTTTTGCTATCAAATGCAGCGCAACGTCGGATAGTTGATTTAGATTGGCTGCAACGTGACCCGATTGATCGGCGAGTTGTGCAAGCTGCAGCTGAAGAGTGCGGCGTGGAGCTATTGCAGAATATAGAGTATATTGGCATGGAGTTTTTCCAAGC
Source organism: Candidatus Saccharimonadota bacterium (assembly GCA_905372785.1). Lineage (GTDB taxonomy): Bacteria > Patescibacteriota > Saccharimonadia > Saccharimonadales > Saccharimonadaceae > VGLK01. Next base: position 8,808 of record CAJPQG010000007.1, on the reverse strand, counting down.
AGTCTATGCAGTCCATGCTGCACCAATGCGGCCGCTGCATTTGCTTGGTATTGAGGAGTGGCAAGAGTATAGTGCTGCTGATGCAATACTTCAGCGGCCAGGTATTAGCTACCGGCAGCAGAGATCTGATGCTTATACGACCAAGCGGTTTACAATATCATGTCCGCTTATGGGTGGTCAGGTTCGGCAGAGGGTGCTTGCATTACTGTTAGTAGAGCTTGTTGGACTAGCTTGTTTGCAGGCGGTGCGACGCAATTATATAAGTTACGATCTATCTGGTAACCGGCGACATAGCAGTGCGCACAACGTTTCGTATAGTGTGTCGCTGCGATTTTCGCGCGATTCTTGCCCGAATAGCGAACGTTTGACGCATCAGCTGGAATGGCTAATAAAGAATTTACGTGATTCGGTAGAGTTTCGTGAGCGTATTTTGGTGGTGTTGCAGCAAGATTATCAGAATGAACGTAGTATGTGGCTGACGTATGATGATATGTTTTCTTTGGCAAATACAGTAGTGGGCGCTAATGGCTGGCGCGCTATTGCAAAGCCGGAAGCAATTCGGTATTTGCTTAGTAGGATTACCTGCACGGTTGAGTGATGTATTGCCGGTAGCAAAATAAAAATACACAGCGCCAATGCAGTGTGCTGTGTATTTTTGGTAGTTGTGGCGGTTACAAGAGCAATAAGCGACAGAAGGAAACGCAAATATTAGATGATATGATTTGTTTGTTTTGACATCACCTGACCTTAGAGTAGCGCAGGGAGGGCTGTAAAAGCAAGAGCTTTTTGTATAATTAGCTGCAACGGCTATTTGCTAGCAGTAAATAGTTGTACCTGCCGGGCAGATGTAGTATACTAGGCGTTAGTAGTGGGCTGTCGCCAAGTGGTAAGGCACCAGGTTTTGGTCCTGGCATTCGGGGGTTCGAATCCCTCCAGCCCAGCCATTTTAGAGATTAAATCCAAATTGTCGCCCGAATGGGCGATTTTTTGGTTGATATTTTAGTGATTACCATTTAAATATTGCACTTAATAAAATAGCGTTGCCCCTATAGAGTAATACTTATGTTATTGCAGTATAATAAAACCATGAGCAAACTCTACCTACACATCGCTAATGCCAACCAAACTTTCACCGATGCCGAAATTGCCATATTCAAAAATACAGCGCAACAAGCCGAGGCTTTTGTTTCGAGCGAGTTCGCGCAGTTTGACTACGAAGTTGATGTAATTATCACTGCACCTTCGTTTATGCTGCCAACTATCGCCGAGGACGGAATCGCTGGCAAAACGCTTCATTCGCGCTTGATTATGATTTCTGTTGATAAAAGCCAGCACAGGGTTAGCGAGGATTTTATTTTCGAAACGATTTGCCACGAAATGTCACATTCGCTGCGTTGGGAAAAACTGCCTGAATATGCCGAAACTATGTTTGATGGGATGATTTTGGAGGGCTTGGCGGTTGCGTTAGAAGAGGAAGCGATGATTAAACTCGGACGGCGAAACCAACAATTTTTCTTGAGAGAAATGCAGAAAACTTCTCAAGCTGAAATTGATAAGATAATTGCCGCACTACAAGGCAATTTTGAAGACAAGGTTTACGATTATACCAAAATATTTTTCACCGGCGATGATGCTTTGCCACGCTGGGCGGGGTATAAACTTGGGTATTACTTTGTGAAGCAGCACCTACATCAAACTAGTCAGACTATTGCACAGGTGACTTTGGCAAGTTACAAGGACTTTATCCTATAAATTGAAGAGTCCCCGTCGTGATATGCGTAACAACGGGGACGAGATGTAGTTTTCATCAGGGCTCAAGGTGACGGTATGCACCACGTGTCTCAGACACCTAAGCTCATTATAAACTATAGTCCATTCATCAGTCTTGCTGGTCGACTCCACGAGATATATCTTTTTTAGAAATTTGCATGACAAGACCAGGTATTCAGTGTGCTCCACTTGCTCACAAGGCTCTCGGAACATCGCCAAATGGCACAATAAGAGTAAGCCTGGGGTTCAATAATACTAAAAGAAGAGTGTAAAAAGCTCATCAAGGCTATAAAGGAAATAGTCAAAAGTAATTAATTATAGGGAGGTAATATGCCAGTTTACAACAAACTAGTACGAGATAAGATTCTTGAGATCATCAAAAACAATGGACAGAAGTCTACTCACAAAATACTAAGCAATGAAGAATATGCAAAAGAGCTTATTAATAAACTTAGCGAAGAAGTTGAGGAATATAAGACCGATAAAAACACCGACGAGCTGGCTGATATTATGGAAGTAATCTATGCTCTAGCCGATATCCATGGCTGTACACCCGAGCAGCTTGAAGATATTCGTGCAGAAAAAGCAGAGAAGCGTGGTGGATTCAATGACAAAATATTTTTGATCAAAGTTGAGGATTAGAGAGGTGCACAAGAGTCAAGACTGTTTCTTTTGTAAAGTGAGCCAAGTAGATTAGTATCCCTCCAAGCTATGGAGGGATTTTTTATTAGGGAAGTTTTTGTTATCTTGGCTGCGTGCTGTGCTATACTGGGCCTATGATACACGTATTCGCAATGGGGGTAGCGTTACTCGTCGTGGCACTTTTGGTCGGCTTCATGGTGGTGCGGTTGCCGTTACTTCGAAAACTATTCCTACCAACTGCGGTAGCATCTGGGCTACTGCTATTATTGCTTGGTCCGGAGATAGCCGGTAAATATATACCTATGCTATCACTGCCGCCCGAGGTGTATACAGTGTGGTCTCGCATGCCACCGCTATTGATTAATGTTGTGTTTGCAACGTTATTTTTAGGTAAGCCACTGCTAAAATTTACAGAAATGGGCAAACTGGCTGCTCCGCAGGTAGCATTTGGACAGACGATCGCTTGGGGGCAATATATGATTGGCGGCATCGTAACTTTAGCTATTGCCGTGCCGGTATTTGGATTGCCTCCGGTGAGTGCTTCGCTGCTGGAGATTAGTTTTGAAGGTGGGCACGGCACTGTGGCTGGGCTGTCTCGTGTATTCCAGGAGTTTGGGTTTGAGCAAGGCAAAGATATTGCTGTAGGGTTGGCCACAGCAAGTTTAATCTCGGCACTGGCCATTGGAGTTGTGGTGATTAATATTGGTCGGCGCCGTGGGTGGTTTGCTCATGAAGATGCTGCGCAGTTGGTGCGACAAAAAGCATATACTGCACACATTTTGCATGAGATTAGGCAACAAGGGGTTCGTGTGCGGCAGCATATCACTCCGTGGCGTTTGGCTCACCATGGTATGTTGATCGTGGCCAGTGTTTTTCTCGGCTGGCTGCTCCACGAGTGGCTATTGTCAATTGAGCGGGCGACGTGGGGTCAGGGCGGTGTCACAATTATTGGTTATCTACCAATTTTTCCGCTCTGTATGTTTGGTGGGATGATTATGCAGTATGCGTGGAGGCGCCTGGGGCTAGTTATCTCTCGGGAAATTGTGGCGCTATATAGTTCGCTTGCGCTGATGGTGCTCATCGCAACGGCTATTGGCACTATGTCGCTAGAGTTTTTGCACACGAGTGCTGCTGCATTTGTGGTGTTCTATTTGGCTGGCACAACGTGGCTACTACTAATGTTACTGCTGGTTGCTCGGCATATATTCCCAGATCATTGGTTTATTAATGCCATTATTAGTTTTGGCCAGGGTATGGGGATGACGGCGACGGGGCTATTATTCGCTCAGATGACTGACCCAAAAAACCGCAGTGGTGCTGTGGAAGGATTTGGGTATAAGCAGCTGATGTTTGAGCCATTTATGGGTGGCGGCCTAGTGACGGCGCTATCGATGCCAGCAATTGTGTTGCTCGGACTGCCGATGTTTACGGCGCTATGTGCGGGTATATCAGCTACCTGGCTAGTGGCTGGACTATGGTACGCACACACGGTTCGGCGCAGCAGTGCAGGCAGGCGGTAGAACTGTGGTATAATAATAGTCATGACAACGCAGAATACGCAGACAGGGACAGCTCGTTTTTTTGTTCCGACAACTCGACGCCAGTGGATGTACGTGATTGCAGCAGGTTTGGCTGCTGGTATTATGGCTTGGCTAGGGGGTATATTACTTACATTATGGGTGTTTACACCGCTTTTCTGTCAGGCAACCGATAGCATCGCATTATGCGCCACGACTGAGTTTGCTGGTACGCATACCGCAACTATTTTTGCTATTGTGCTAGGAAGCATTATTTTAATTCGTTCAGATATTGTGCGGCCATTACTCGTGAGTATTGCGGCTGGTTTGGTGCTTTGGGGGCTACAACTATGGGGATTCCCATCGGATCTTGCCAAGGCGCTTGTAGTTGTGCTTTTGTACCCAGTTGTGTACGCGGCACTATTTTGGCTAACACGACCAAACAAGGCTTGGCTGGCGCTCGTGCTGGCTTTGGCCTTTGTTGTTATTACGAAGATTGCCACGCTATAGACATAGCTGGCCGTGTTATAATAGCGACATGGAATATGTCGCTATTTTTTGTAGTGCAGCGGCGCTGGCCGCTGTGGTGATGGTCTATATGCAGCTACGTAATGAAGGTCGGCAGCGTGATAATGCACGGCAACAGGCCACTGACTACGTAAAGAGTGATATTGCGCAGCTAACACGTGCAGTGCAAGAGTTTGAACAGGTATTATCGCAGCGGCTGGATGGTAGCCAGCAGGTTGTGCAGCAGGGTTTGCAAAAGCAGCTGGGGCAGAGCAATGAGCTTGTGCGTGATATCACAGAGCGCCTATCGCGACTGGATGAGACCAATCGCCGCGTGGTAGATGTTGCGGAAGAACTGAAAACGCTGCAAACGGCGCTACAGAACCCAAAACAGCGTGGCGTATTCGGCGAGTACTATCTGCAAAGTGTGCTTGATAATATATTGCCACCACATCATTACCAGATGCAGTATGCGTTTAGCGACGGCACGATAGTCGATGCTGCACTTTTTCTAGATAAGGGCAAGGTACTGCCAGTGGATAGTAAGTTTAGTTTGGAAAACTATAATCGCTTAGTGGCTGCGGAAGATGAAGAACAGCGCCGTAAATTCCGGCGATTAGTGCGAAGCGATTTAAAGCGGCGTATTGATGAAACGAGCAAATATATCCGTCCAGAAGAGGGAACGATGGAGTTTGCTTTTATGTTTATTCCTAGCGAATCACTCTATTATGATTTGCTTGTCGGAAGCGTTGGTAGCCAGGCAGATGCGCGCGATCTGGTTGAGTATGCCTTTCGTGACCGCAAGGTTATTGTGGTGAGTCCAACGAGCTTTATGGCCTATTTACAAACAGTATTACAGGGGCTGCGTAGCTTACAAATTGAAGAGCAGGCTAAGGAAATTCAGAAACGAGTTGTGGAGCTAGGGCGACACATTAATCAGCACGAACAGGCAATGCAGAAGCTGGGCCGTTCTCTTGGCACTAGCGTGGCTCGCTACAATGATGCACACAAGGCGCTAGCCCGAATTGATAAAGACGTGGTACGTATCACTGGCGATCCTGCCGATTCACCCGGAGTGCAGCAGTATACGCTTGAGGCGCCAGACGAGAGTGCTGGGTAGGTTGCGCACAGGAAATATCTAGGTTATAATGTAGGAAAGAATTATACATAACCTTTTCTAGGGGGAGCTAGTAGCGTTATTTAGTTAATAAGCATATGGGGGATATGATGCAGGGGGTACGTATAGCTGTCCGCGTTAGTGTGTGGACGATACTATTTGTTGGTTTAGTGGGATTTTTGCAGGCGTTTTTACCGTCTGCGCGTGCAATGGCGCTTGACGCTAATATCGTGATGACTGCCAATTCATCGCAGCGTGATGAATATAACCCAGCTGAAAATATTACGACTGGCGTGTCTCTTAATGCTGGATCAATGCCGAGAGGAGTGGGCTATGATGGCGCCTATCTTGAAGTGGAAATGCCCACTATGCGCTATGGCGAGTTCACTAACACTGTTAGCCCGGGAGCACGTAATGTATGGCCTGTGACACTTGGTCAAGATCATCTTATTGACAGTGGTGATGGTGGGTTTTCTGCACCAATTGGTGGTAATATTGTTAGTCGTTCATCGAGACAAGAGAACGGTAAAACATACATCAGGATTAATTTTAAGCGTATTGACGCTACTGTTCGAGCAAGTTTCCCATATGTGTTCTCATTTGCAGATCGTGTTACGCCAAAAGGTGCAACCTTGCAGCCGGTATACCGACTATATACGGCGGGTGGTGAACTTTTGGCCGAGGCGCGTGATAAAGCTTATCGTGCTACCTATGGTGAGTACAGGTTTGAGAAGCGCACTATACGCAGTGAGAGACCTCAGAATCGTGAAATGTATGCCGGTACGGTAACTAATGGCAGGGTTGCGGATGATACAAAAGAGGTCATACCATTTTATTACATAATAGAACCGTCGGACATTAAGCTGCGGTTGATGCAAAAGGCTAAAATAACCGACACGCTACCAACGTATACTAATAGTAAAGGCCAGACGGTGCGTGCAGTATTTGATCCTGCTCAAAATCCAGGCTGGGTAGATAATCATGACGGTACGGTGAGCTATGAGCATGAAGAGAATGTAAATAATTTTTCATATGACAGTCGAGGTGAAAGAGACAAGACACTAGCGGCTGTTAACCGTAATGTTGTTTTAAAATTATCTTTCCCAGGCATACAGACCCACGAGAATGGTCGCCAGAAGGAGTATACTAATAGTGCTAAAATTGAGCTAACGCCAATCAACAGGGGCGCAAATGAGCCCGTATCGGTATATGAAAGCACAGTTAAATATCGTATAAAATCTCAAGCAGGGTATGGTGATCTTTTTGCCAAGGATACATCAGATAATATACGAGGCGGTCTCGTACACGATAATAGTGCGATGGCACTTAATGAGTATTCGTGGGTATTGCGGGCGCAGAATAACACACCGTACCCAATGCGAAACATCGTATTTACAGAACATGTTGATAATATGGATCCACGGCTTTTCCTTTCATCAGTTAGCTATACCTTTTTTGAGCGATACCCTACTGGACTGCGCGTCGTTGAAGGTATATGGCTGCGAGCCTATAAGTCCGACGGTAGTTATGACGACATTAAGGGGCCTCAAGACGGTAAAGTAGGTAACAGAATTCAAGTTAATGCTGAAGCTACCGCCGCTCTTGCAGATATCGATAAGCGTATTATGGATGGTGCTTTAAAGCAGAAAGATGCGCCTGATGTAGTTCCAAAATACACAAAAGTGGAGATTCATTTACCAGACGGGTATGAGCTGCCCGTTGGTAACACACTAGACTTTAATATTGGAACACGCTTTAGGAATCCATTTACAGTTCCGTATGAAGTGAATAAGCCGGTGACAAACCAGGCAAGGGCATCGGCCACTATTATGAGTGAGCCGACACAAAATATTACTAGTGATAACCTACGCGATCAGGGCACATTTGTGAAGCGTAGTGAAAAAGCGACTTTTGTAAAACAGTGTGCTGGTGGTGCTAATGCGACAGTAGGGACGCGATTTGATTGCTCGATTACGCTTCGCTTAGGTGAAGCGTCACGAGCCCGGGTGTACAAGAAGCCGAAGATAGTGGATATCTTGCCTAATACTGTGGCCGTTGTTGATCATAAGGGAACCCCGATTGAGCCTTCAGTAGAACGAAGCATGGGTTGGACGAGAAACGGCTTAGTGCCAGTTAAAAAGGAGATTGTTAAAAACTACAAGGGTACTGGTAGGACGGCTATGATATGGGAGTTTCCTTCTGGTCGACTGCCTAGTGAACTTCAGCTTGTTGCAGTAGGTGCGTTTGGTATTACTCGGCGCTCTATTCCAACGCAAGCACAGGATTTTGATGACAACAATGACAACACCGCCTACTTTACCTATGAAAATGATGATCCATCTGGATTTCCAGAAGATCTTCTCTCTGATCAGAAGGTTGAGGACACCTTGGACGTCAATGACAACGGTCGGACAGATGATATAGTACTACGTTCTTCAGCTAAAATAGCGGCGGTGCTACCGCAAGAGGTTCGCAGCCAAAAACAGATTCGTTCAACGGAGCAAAGTAGTGGAGCTAACAGCCAACAGAACGTGTGGTCTGATAGGGCAAGTACTAACTTTGCCGTGAAGGGAGAGGGTACATTCGAATACCGCTTAAAGGTAAGTAACTTTACGACTACTGGGCTGACCGGGCTTATACTGTATGATGTGTTGCCATACAAGGGTGATGCAAAAGGTTCTCAGTTTAGCGCCAAAATGACTGGTCCAGCAAAAATTAGTATTTCGGGTAAAGACGTATCTGCAGACTACGATGTGTATTATCGCACCGATATGTACCCAAGCGATGACCCTGTTAAAGAGAAAGATGACTCAAGATGGACACTTACCTACCCGAGCGACGGTAATGTCACTGCTGTTAAGGTAATGCCAAAGGCAGGTAAGCAGGTTGCAAGCTATAAGGTCGTTAATATTGATTTGCCTATGGCTGCACCGCAGCTTGATAGGGGACTATCCGGAGCAACAACACATAACGTATTCTTTGTGAGCTACAACAACGGCAAGAGTTTTGGTGGCTCGAATGATGTCGTTCATCAGCTCGCTGAGGCAGTAGATTTTAGTGGTACTAAAGAGTGGGATGATGGTAATGATGCCGATGGAGTGAGGCCGAAAGAGGTAACATTGAAGCTGTTTGCCAATGGTAGTGAGATAAAGCGCCTAAAGGCAACAGCAGAAGGGAAGTGGCGCTATGATTTTGGCGTGCTCCCTAAAAAAGACCACGGCCGCGACATTGAATACCGCGTCGAAGAAGACCCAG
>CAJPQG010000006.1 GCA_905372785.1 Candidatus Saccharimonadota bacterium | reverse complement strand
ACTCGTCTAAAAGGTTTTGCAGACCTCTGCGTAACCGCTCCGCCAACGCGCCGTCACCTTTAGTGTACATGGTTTTACTTGTTTTGCCTAGCGCGTTTTGCTCATCCAGCCGTTACGCTATCTCTTACTTTTTTTATTAATAGCAAGAATCGCCATAATAAACGCGAACACCGCTAGCATATAGTACGATGAGTCCCATCTACCAATCGCAGTCGCTAATGAAATGCTCACTGAGGTAACCATCCATATAACTACGTCAAGATTGTCTCGGATCCACTTCTTACTCATCTAAAATCTCCTGCTCTATACGCTTTGTTAGCGCGGTTACATCATCAATTACGGTAATATATTGCTCATCTACTGTGCCGAGTTCTTTGTCACGCTCAGCGAACCACTGTACATACAGTTTTAGCTTTGGCTCTGTACCGCTTGGACGCACAGTGACCCGGCGGCGAGAATCACCAAGTTCAAATACGAGTACGTTGCCGGCCAAGCAGTCAATCTCGACCTCCCCACCAGTGGTGATATCACGACGAGTAAGTGTTGTGTAGTCGCTGACTGCGCTTACATCGTAACCAGCTAGCGATGTTGGTGGATTATTCCGCAGCCTTGCCATAATGGTTTGCATTCGCTTGAAGCCATCCGCACCCGGCAACTGCACGTTTGCAAGCGTTTCATAATATATGCCGTGTTCATCAAATAGCTCAAGTAGCCTGTCGTATAGTGTTTTACCTTCAGACTTTAGCTGCGCAGCATATTCTGCCAACATTAGTGCACCAGCAGCGCCGTCTTTATCTCGAGCATACGTGCCTTTCAGTAGGCCGTAACTCTCTTCACCGCCAAGCACAAAAACCTCATCCGTTCCCTCTTTGCGGCGAATTAAGTCGCTAATAAACTTAAATCCAACCAGCATATTAGTGTACAAAGTTGCGCCGTACGCCTGAGCCACCGCAGCGAGCAACTCAGTTGTAACAATCGTCTTGGCGAGGTAGTGCTTCGACGATAACTCTCCAGCCGACTGTAGCCGCTGCAATGCGAAGTCAGCCGCAAGCGCTGCAGACTGGTTACCATTCAGCTGAATCGCTTTGCCGCGCTGGTTTACCATTGCTCCAATGCGATCAGCATCTGGGTCGTTAGTAATGGTAATATCTGCTCCTTCGGCTAGCATCTGCTCTACGGCCATCTGGTTTGCACCAGATTCTTCTGGGTTGGCCTTACCACCAGGAACAGTTGGGAAATGACCATCCGGCACCATCTGTGGAGTAACCGTTGAAATATTAATAAACCCAGCATGCCGCAATGCCGGCAATACGCTCGTCTGCCCCGCTCCGTGCAATGGGGAATAGATGATCTTTAAATCACGATCTTGGCCAAGCGCTTCCGTAGTAACTGCTCGATAATATGCAGCATCGACTGCTTCACCAATCAACTGAATACGCCCTAACCTCAGCGCTTCCTGGTAGTCCATCGTGGCGATAGTTGTTATATTAGCAGCCTCATCCAGCACACCCCGGTCATGTGGTGCTACCAGCTGGCCTCCATCGCTCCAATATGCTTTAAAGCCGTTATCTGCTGGTGGATTATGGCTAGCGCTAATCACAATACCGGCCGCTGCGCCCAAGTGTCGTACAGCAAAACTCAGCTCAGGCGTCGCCCGAAACCCTTCAAACAAATAGACCTTAAACCCATTTGCAGCACATACGGTAGCTGTATACTGGCTAAGCTCTTCTGAGCTCAGTCGAGTGTCATACGCAATAACAATGCCCTGATCGGCAGCCTGATCGTTAACTCCCGCAACATACCGGCAAAGCGCCTGCGCACTCTCACCAATAGTCACTTTATTGATACGGTTTGAGCCAACTCCGGTTGTACCACGTCTACCACCGGTGCCGAATTCCACCACTTTAAAGAAAGCATCTTCCAGTTCTTTCCACTGCTCATCAAGAATCATTTGCTGCACTGCATCTGCATACATGGCATACTTCGGCTCAGTCAACCACGCCTTAATATTGACTGCCGCCTCGGGCGACACCTTACCATCCACTCGGCTCATTAATTCATCTATTGCCATATAGCCTCCAGTCTACTTAGTGCTAGCTGATGACATTAGTATAACATATATGGTGCTACATTGCATTGCCAGGGTTTATACATCTGTACATATAACTAACAAAATCCCCCAGCTAAAAACACCTACATATCGTAGGTGCGTAACATACCATCTTAGTTTTGAGCTTGCCGGGTTGATGACCGCAGGCTACCGCATTATATACCAAACAGGTGTCGTAAATAATAAAAATGCTGCATAATAAGTGTTATGGTGGCAGATAATGTTATTCACAAAAAATCGGCCGGTGGCATAATCCACTCGAGTGGAAAGTTTCTCACATTACATGTAACGAGATACGGAGAAGTTGTGTTTCCGAAAGGAACGATCGAGTTAGATGAAACCCCAGAACAGGCAGCAGTTCGGGAAATATCAGAAGAAACTGAGTATCGTGTAAGGATTAAAGCTCCTCTTGGTGAAGTATCTTACGAGTTTGACGAGGACGATGGAAAACGATACAAAAAAACTGTTCACTACTATCTCTTTGAGCTTGTTGATGAAAACGAACAGCCAAAACCTAAGCGTGAAGATCATGAAAATGATGAAGGTATAGAGAGTCTGTGGCTATCATTTGATGACGCTTTAGGGCGTCTCACGCACAATGAGAGTAAAGAAAAACTACAAAAGGCCGCGGGCTTACTGAACGACGATTAGCCTTGCAGCTTAGAAATAGTAAGCGAGAGGCCACATTTACCAAGTTCTTTTGTAAATATAGCAGTAACCCCTGGTATTAATAGTTCTGGCCTCTTTGTACTGAGCGAAAAGAAGCAACTGCAAAAGCAAAATCGAGCAATCTTTATTTAGCGTTTTGGCGTAAATTGAACCGATGAGAATCTGGCTTTGACTCCGCCAAAGTCTAAAAAAAGCCGCCCATTCGGGCGACCGTTTTAGTTTCGAAATGGTGCGGGTTAGGAGACTCTAACTCCTGGCCTCTTCCATGGCAAGGAAGCGCTCTAACAACTGAGCTAAACCCGCATAACTTGTTAACTGCTTTTTATTATAGGCAGCTCCGTACATTTTTGCAAGCATAAAATAGTGAAAAATACATTATTTTATACAGTGCCCCACAAAAAATACCAGCCCCACATAGAGACTGGTATCTTCGCTATATCAAATTGGTGGCTCCTCCCAGACTCGAACTGGGGACAAAAGGCTCTTCAGGCCTCTGCTCTACCAACTGAGCTAAAGAGCCGTTGATACAGACTTATTCTATCGTATCCCCAAGGCTCTGGCAAGAGGCAATTTACTATTTCTTGCTGCGGCTCGTTGATTTTTGAGTAACAACTGGTTCTTGCTCTTGAGCGCCAGGCTTAATTGCCGACATACCACGCAGTGCATCGACAAGCTCTACTGGGAACAGCATCATCGTCTTCTGGCTTGGCTCAGTTGCAATTCGCTCTAGTGTGGCCAGTGTACGCAAGTTTAGTGCACCAGGAACACCGCTGAAAACCTTAGCCGCGTCTGCCAAGTTCTGGGCAGCAATCTTTTCACCATCTGCACTAATAATTGTTGCTCGACGGTCGCGCTCTGCTTCAGCCTGCTTTGCCATTGCACGCTTTAGCTCCTTTGGCAGCTCAATATTCTGAATGCGAACAATTTCCACGTCAACGCCCCATGCAGACGTCTGCTCGTCTACAATCTTCTTAATCTGCTGTGAAATCTCTTCACGCCGTGAAAGAATCTCGTCCAGCTTAGCGTTACCCGTTACATCACGTAACGCTGCCTGTGCAAATTGGCTCGTTGCCACAACGTAGTTTGTCGTTTCAAGCACAGCACGCTGCGCATCGAGTACACGAATATACACTACCGCGTCAATCGCTGCTGTCACGTTGTCTTTTGTAATCACCTCCTGCTTTGCCACATCAATTGGTGTTGATCGCACGTCTACCTTAATCATACGCTGAACAATTGGCACCAATATACGAATACCCGGCTGCTTTGTGCCCGTGTATCGACCAAGCGTTAGCACCACACCACGTTCATATTGATTAACAACTTTAACTGTTTGCGCGAGCAAAGATACTAACACAATAGCACCAATAACAATTAAGTAAATCATACTCCTCTGTCTCTCTCCTCTAATACTAAGTAGTGATTTATGATTATTTTACCATAACCTACTAGCCTTATAAAGTGGCGCGGGCACGCTACTAAGCAAAATGCTATACTAATAGGGTATGGAGAATCACCATTATATGCCACTTGCCGAGCAGTTGCGACCAAAACAATTAGACGAGGTCGTTGGACAGCCACACCTTCTTGGTGCTCATGGTGTTTTGCGGCAGATTATCGAAAGTGGCGCACCTGAGAGCCTTATCTTTTGGGGGCCTCCCGGCACCGGCAAGACAACACTCGCTCGCATCATGGCTTCGGAAATGCAAGCAGATTTTATAGAATTATCTGCGGTCACCAGTGGTAAAAAAGATATTATTGCGACCGTTGAGCAGGCTGAGTTTAACCGGCGACTCGGCAAGCGCACACTACTATTCGTTGATGAAATTCATCGGTTTAATAAAGCTCAGCAAGATGCATTTCTACCACATATTGAATCTGGACTGATCACGCTAATTGGTGCAACCACCGAAAACCCTAGTTTTGAAATCATTACTGCCCTATTGTCACGCAGTCGCGTGTTAACCTTGCAGCCGCTTAGCCGAGATGAGCTTATAGCTATTATTACGCGCGCCCTGCAGCATAAACACATTACTTCAGCTCAGCCAGAAGCTATTGAGGCAATAGCCGATGTTGCCGCCGGAGATGCTCGCATTGCGCTTGGCGTGCTTGAGCTAACCCTGAAACTATCACGCAATGGCCGCGCCGCTATTACTCCCGAGCTCGTCGCCCAAGCTGCAGCCACCACAACACCTGCATATGATAAAAAGGGTGAAGCTCACTATGCCATTATCTCTGCTTTCATCAAAAGCATGCGTGGTAGCGACGTTGATGCAGCGCTATATTACCTGGCCCGTATGCTACAGGCCGGAGAAGACCCGCTTTTTATTGCGCGGCGTATGGTGATTTTCGCCAGTGAAGATATTGGCCTAGCCGGTAACGGCGCGCTTGGGCTGGCCGTCAGTGGATTTCAGGCAGTTCAGGCAATTGGGCTACCAGAAGGGCGCTACGTTCTTTTTCATGTCGCGACCGCCCTTGCAAAAAGTAAAAAATCACGCCAAACCACCGACCTCATGCATACCGCTGAGGCACGAGCTCAACAATTTCCTAACGCGAGCGTGCCACTGCATTTACGTAACGCTGAGACAACGCTCTTGCAACAGTTTGGCTACGGCGATGGCTATCGCTGGCAAGCTGGCTTTGTGCATCCAGACGGCTTCTTGCCAGCAGAAGTTGCAGCAGCAATTGCCGAAGAGGCCAATTCAAACTCAAATCATTCATCATCATAAAGACCTGCCTTACACTAACTTAGTGAAGGCAGGTCTTACACAGTGGCCCTGAGTGCACTATATCTATACGCTAGTGCGGACAAGAGGGCTGCTATTTTTTATTAGCACGCTTACGCTCGGTAGCATCGAGGTAGCGCTTACGCAGACGCAAGTTTTTCGGCGTCACTTCCAGTAGCTCATCGTCTTCGATAAAGTCGATACACTGCTCAAGGCTAAACTGCGTGTGTGGCGTTAGCTGCACCGTACCATCACTCGACTTACTACGCATATTTGTCAGGTGCTTGGCCTTACACACGTTAATTTCAAGATCATCCTGCCTGTTGTATTGTCCAACAATCATGCCCGCATACACTTCCGTGCCTGGGCCAATAAGCAGTTCACCGCGAGCCTCGGCCGCCTGCAATGCATACGGCGTTGCCGTACCAGCTTCAAAGGCAATCAGCACACCATTGCGTGTTTTTGGCAGCTGCGCAGTAATTGGTTCATATCCAGCAGGTAAACTGTTCATGATAACGGTACCTTTAGTCGCTGTTAGCAAAATATTACGAAGACCGATCAACGCCCGCGTTGGCATACGGTAGCTAATGCGCATCGCTCCACTGCTTGTGGTTTCTTGTTTTATTAGTTCTGCGCGTCGGCTACCAAGCTCTTGGCTAATCGCACCCACAAATTCCGGGCCAACTTCAATCAGCACCTCTTCTACTGGCTCTTTTGTGACACCATCTTCCGTGATAGTTACCACCTGAGGGCGGCCAACCTCAAATTCATACCCCTCACGGCGCATCGTCTCAATCAAAACGCTCAGGTGTAACTCACCCCTGCCGGCCACAGTAAAGCCAATACCATTATCTTCCACCTGCAAACTCACATTAGTTTCAAGCTCTTTTTGCAAACGATCACCAATCTGGCGGCTCGTCGTAAACTCCCCTTCACGACCCTTCATCGGACTAGTGTTCGGACCAAGGTACATACGCAGCGTTGGCTGCTCAATTGTGATACCGGGTAGCGCCTCTGGCTGTTCTTTGTCGGCGATAGTTTCACCAATCTCAGCCTCTGCAATACCAGTGAGTGATACAATATCACCTGGCAGTGCTTCGGCAAGCTCTTCTTTCACTAGTCCACGATAACCAAATATCTTATCAATCCGGCCAGACACGTGGCTACCATCACGTTTGATCAACACTACTGGCAATGATTTTGTAGCACGGCCACGTGCAATCCGGCCAATCGCGTATTTGCCGAGGAATGAATCATACTGCAAGCTAGTCACCATTAGTTGGAATGGACCATCTGCTGCCTGTGGCGCCGGAATATCTGCAATGATCGCCTCAAAAATTGGCGTCAAATCAGCCGGCGCGCTCGGATCTGCTGGCATTTCTCGCCATGCCTTACCGTCTCGACCAATCGCATAATATACTGGGTAGTGCAGCTGGTCCTCATCGATCGCTAGCTCCAAGAAAAGATCAGCCACCTCATCAAGTACCTCATTGATGCGATGCGCGGGCTTATCAATTTTGTTAATCACCACCACTGGCTTTAGCCCGAGCGACAACGCCTTACTGAGCACAAATTTTGTCTGCGGCATTGGCCCTTCCTGTGCATCTACAATCAGCAGAACACCGTCTGCCATATTTAGTGTTCGCTCTACTTCCCCAGAAAAATCAGCGTGTCCAGGTGTATCAATAATGTTAATTTTGTAATCATTATAAAAAATTGCGGTTTGCTTCGCAGTAATGGTAATACCCCGCTCGTGCTCTTGATCGCCGCTGTCCATGATGAGCTGCTGATCCATCTCCGCTTGGTTATCACGGAAGGTATTGCTCTGTTTTAGCAGCCCATCAACCATTGTCGTCTTACCGTGGTCAACATGGGCAATAATTGCTATATTACGCAATTTTGTCGTATCATTCATCGTATTTGTCCCTGCCCACCTGGTTACTGCGGGCTCCTCTTGCCAAAGATTATACCATTAGGCCTGGTGACCTGGCAATTTTACAAAGGCTAGCCCTTGCATTTTGCCGCGCTGCACCGTACAATTTATAAGTACACGCAGATGTGGCGGAATTGGTAGACGCGCTAGCTTCAGGTGCTAGTGTGCTTATGCACGTGGAGGTTCGAGTCCTCTCATCTGTACCAAATAGCTGTATACAGACCACTCTTTGTACGAGTGGTTATTTCATTAAACCGCGCCACCAGAAGATTAGAAACCATGTATGCTATACTGTAAAGAGCAGTATCACCTACCAACAATACTGACATATCAGAGAGACGGATTTAGTAAGGAGAAGTTATGAGATTACAGCAACCGGCCAAGAAGCGCCGCCCAGTACGCACTATTATTATCGTTGTGCTTGCGCTACTCGTCCTTGGTGGCGGGGGTTTTGCCGCCTGGCATATACTACAAAACGCTCAAAGCAACCGAAACAAGAAAGTTATAAACCAGCAGCAACAACAAAAGAAAGAACCCACCGCATATCACTCTGCTGAGAATGGCTTTACAGTAAACTTTACATCAGAACCAAAAGTTACTCATGATACCGTCAAAGGCCAAGGTTTAGAAATACCAACAGTCACCTACGAAGACAGTCAACCAAGCGGCAGTAGCTATCACATTATGGTTAGTACTTTTAAGATCCCCGAAGAGCAGGCCAAGAACAAAGAACGTGCCTTCCTTGACGCCGGTATCAAAGCTGCTGCCGAGGCAACTGGAGGCAAGGTCACTACAATGACAAATGGTACGCTGCTTGGCTACCCATCAGCAACAGCAACTGCTGTTGGTGGTAACGATGGCGATATGCGCATCACAGCTATTGTTAAAGGCACCAGTGTATACGCGCTGCACGCCAGCAATGTTGAGCAAGCAGACTTTGATAAGTTTATACAGTCATTTAAGTTTGATTAGGAAACCATTATCCCTATGAATATACGGCGCTCATCTATAGCGCCGTATGTTATTTTTTGCCCTTTTTATTCAACTACCACAGCCGTCATGTCTGCGCCACATAGCGCCATAATAGCAGCAACATTATAGTATAGCATCGCCATTGCAGCGCGCTGCTGCATACTCACATCTTCCGGATAAAGTGCTTGGGCCGAAGGCCTAAACGACCAGACGTCTATATTGAATGCCTGGTATTGCTTGCCTACTACGTCAAAATCTTGCGCCAAAGCATTGCGGTTTAGTGTTGTACCGCGGCGCCGGTTCATTATAGCAGCGGCTTCACAGTGGCTGCCCTGCAATATATCAGTATAACTACCAGAAGAGCCAAAGGATGCTAAGCAATCATCAGCATATGTCACCAACTGGTCGCCACTCGCCTGCAATAGGCCACCGCCAGATTGAGCCCGCGCAACGATCTGCTGGTGAGTCTGCTCGTCTATCACGTAGCCATCTAGCCCTAGCTTACCTATAAGATCTTGTACATCTTTACTGCGTTTAGCAATAATATCAAACACTAACCCGATTTTATCTGCTGCAGCACAACCGGCCTCCCGGCCCTGTGCGTGTGTATCTCGATGAACACGTAGTGAACCACCCGACCGATAAGCAGATGATATACTCCGCGCAATTGTTTCGTGAGCAGTCCGCTCGTCATCACTTGCCAAATAATCAGCTATCGCATACAGTAGCGCGCCACCGGCACCATTTGGAACTGCCGCCAAACTGCTACCTGGCCGCCCGTCCATGCAGGTGCCAATAGTATCTTGCGTTGCTAACACATAGTAGTCACCAAGATTATGAATAAATTCTGTAGCGCGAGGCCAATTCGGCGTTTCAAGATTACCAATCCCATACCTATCGCTTAGCCTGAATGATACCTGCTGCTTCTGATTCCTCGTCATGCCCTGTCTCTGTCTCCTTGGCTGGTCATTATTCATAGTCTTTCTTATCTCTACATCAAATACACCACTCTAGGCAAGCTGCCGCAAGTGGTGTGTATTACTCTACTAAGGGATTGTGGTGCACCGAAGAAGACTCGAACTTCCACGACCTAAAGCGGTCACTAGCCCCTCAAGCTAGCGCGTCTACCAATTCCGCCACCGGTGCATGCGAGTACTATAGCACAAGTTACGGTGTCTTGTAAACCTCGCGCTCTCGCACTGCCCAGTATAATATGTTGGCGTATCGGCTCGTTGGCTGCACAAGCTGAACATCCTTACTGAGCGCGTGGTTACCTTTAGCGGTAGTATAATTATACTCCGACTGATACAGCCCGAGTGCAGGTGCATCATCAAGCCATTTACGTGCTAGCGTTACATATTTTGAAACGCGACCACGCGTATCGTATTTTCCGCGGGCACTTGATAGAGCCGCATCAACCAAACTATTTTTGTAATTCGAGAAATTAAGCCCACTTGTTCCAACTTGTGATGAGTGCCAATACGCATACGGATCCATATCACCGTTAAAGGCTAATTCATACACCAGCACGTCAAAATTACGTGGCTGTAATACTGTCTGGAAGGCATCAGCAGCACCGTCTTCTCCCACGACGTTAATATCAACCTTCAGCCCTAGCTGCTGCCACTGCCGTTGCAACTCCCCAGCAGTAGACTCAAGCCCACTGCCTTTTCGCACAACCATCTTCAGCTCAAGCGGCTCGCCGTCCTTGCTGCGAACTCCATCGCCATCACGCCTCCAGCCAGCTTCAGTTAATAGCTTATCTGCCTTCTCAATATCTAGCTTTGGAGCTTCTGGGTATTGGTCGGCATATTCACGCGGAATAAACGGTAAATGCAACGACTTATGCGACTCACCAGCCACTTTTAAAATGTCTTTCATATTAGTACCCGCCTGTAGCGCCTGGCGTACTTTTGTCTCCTTTAGTACCGAGCTTTCAGTGTTAAATAGTGCATACACACCATTTTGGATCGTGTAGCTCTGCGCATCAAACTGCCCGGTCTTTTTCAGCTGATCAATCTCATTTGGAGATAGGTCTCCGCTAGCATTAATCTCCTGCTTTTTCATAGCCTGAGCAATCTCTGCACGCGTGCGATAGCTACTAAGCCTAAACTGCTTGAGCAGTGGTGTACCGCCGTAATAATTCTTATTGGCATTCATAAAGACGCTGGCACGTCCATCGCTAGCACTCGTAACCTGCAAAAAACGTAGATTAAACGGGCCAGAAGTTACTGGGTTAGCCGAAAAATCGGCCTCACGTAGTCGCGATGCAGGTATATCTTTCAGCACATGTTCTGGCACCACAGGGAATGTTAATGCATGCTGGAATGGCGCATATGGCTGAGGCAAGGTAAAATCAATCGTTTTATCATCTACCTTTGTCACAGTTACGTCGCTCCATCCACCCTCAGGAATGCGCGTCGCTGGATTTTTCATGAGCGAGATAGTAAATAGTACATCATCGACCGTGAGTTTGTGGCCATCGCTCCAAAATACATCATCACGCAGCGTAATTCGATACCGCTTTTCATCATCAAGGCGTTCTTGCTTTACAGCCAGATCACCCTTTAGCATGCCAGATTCGTCATAAGTGAACAACCGAGAAAAGAGCAATCGAGCAGCAGATTCTTCTGCACTGCTACGAGCATAGAGCGGGTTTAATGTCTCGATCGGCCCGAGGGCGCCTTCGGCAAATACACCGCCAGCAGCTGATACTGTTGTCTTATACGCGCTACCACTAACAACCTGCTGACCTATAACCAAGCCAATAATTACAAGGACCCCGGTGATCCACAAAAGAATAGGGCGCCGCGCAAAACGAACACGCCCAATACGCCCAACCAAAAAACGCCGAGCATGAGAAACCGTTGCCTGTTCAACAGTCTGTAGCTGCTGACCAACCGACTTGCTACGACTCTTCCGGGGTGGTTTGACTTTTCTCGGCTTTATAACTGCCTTTTTGGGCATGAAGTATGACTCCTTACTCGCTACTTTATAAGAACAACGTGACAATAATAGAGGCTACAAAAATGACAGCAAGCACAATTGTTGAGTCAAATAGGTTCTTGTCAAACCCACGGCGAGTCGTATAAAACTCACCTGTGCTACCAAAACCAGCGCCCAGACCAGCACCACGCTGCTGCAAAAGAACCGCTGCAATCATCAAAACAGCTGAGCCAATTGTAATATAAGGTAAAATTGTCGCTAACATAACTATTACTCTATCTCCTTTTTTATGCCTTACGCCGTAGATAATCTACTTGCAGCATACCTGATACTACCCAGTTTACCACACTTAGCACGATTCCGGTTAATATTGCGTGCGAAAACGTCATACCGATACCAGGAGTAATTGCTAGTGCTAGCCACACCATAAATCCATTGATAACTATGATAAATAAGCCCATCGTTATCAGTAAAGCTGGCAGTGACAAGATTAGGACGATTGGGCGCACCATAGCGTTAACAATCGAGAACACGAGCCCTGCTACAATAAATGCGCTCATCGTAGACAGCGGCTCCTGAGATAGTCCAGTTCCAAATAATTTCACCGAAAGCCAAATTCCAAATGAATTAAGCAACCAACGTAAAATAAATGCCAAAATTCCATCAGCCATATATGTCTAGTATATCATATTTTGCCGCTAAGTGGCATGGCTGGTAAAAGTAAGTCCTGCTAGCGGCCGAGCTCGGCCGCTATCGACAGGTTCTCTGTGCCCCGATCTGTCACCAAAATATCATCCTCGATCCTGACGCCAATCTCACGGACCGCATCGTATATGCCCGGCTCTACAGTGAGCACCATACCTGGCTGGAAGGTGTCATAGCCGCCAAACCACTCGTGCACATCCGCTCCCAACCCGTGACCAATCGCGTGCGGAAAATAACGAGATAGCTGGTCTTTCTGGCTCGAGCGAAGCCAACCAAGGTCTACTAGTACCTGCATCATACTATCGTCCACTCGCTGGAAAAATTCTCGAATAGACCCACCGGGTTGAATAAAACTGATCATGTGGCGCTGTGCTTCAGTAACGCGCTGAATCGCAGCACGGACATTGCTGTCTACTGTAGCGTCATCATAGAACGTTCGTGTTATATCTGCATTGTACCCATCTATATGAGCACCAACGTCAATAAGCACCGCCTGATCTTTACGTAGAGTCTCCGTCGTTGGCCTATCGTAGTGCAACACGGTAGCATGGACGCCGCCAGCAACGATTGGATCATATGCATGACGCCCGCCTGCGCGGATAAAATCACGTGTCATATCGGCGGCAATTTCTGCCTCACTCGTATACCGAGCAATAGCGCCA
This sequence comes from Candidatus Saccharimonadota bacterium, assembly GCA_905372785.1. Classification (GTDB taxonomy): domain Bacteria; phylum Patescibacteriota; class Saccharimonadia; order Saccharimonadales; family Saccharimonadaceae; genus VGLK01. The sequence continues at coordinate 28,893 of CAJPQG010000006.1, read as the reverse complement.
CTGATTACATTAAAGCTATCACAGCTCACTGCAATAGCACGCGTAATGCGCTCTAGCTCAGCCTGCGTTTTACAGGCTCGTACTTTCGCCAAGACTGGTGTTATATCGTGGTAGTCGCCATCACTAAGTTGCAACCCATCAAGTAACTGGCGATGAGCCGGATTAGGCTGCATACCAAGCTCATGAGCGGTCTCTGGCTTGAGCGCATAAAGTGTCTGGCCTTTCGCCCGCGCAGCATTAACCCGCGTCCGCAGTTCAACTCTTGAGATTACCTCTGTAGCCCCACTGCTATGCATTGCTTCCCCGTCGCTCAGTGAGCCTTCAAATAGCTGCTCCACTTCTGTTAGATCAGGCCGCACAAGCACGGTGGTAGCAGTAGCAACATCAATAAGCACCGCCCAGCCAGGGTAAGCGACCCCCGTTAGCCATAAGAAATTAGCCTCCTGCCAAAATGGTGCTGCCATATCGTGCTGCAACTGCATTTTCTGATAGCCTGGTAGCACAATGAGACCATCGCTCGAAATCGCTTCGCACAAGCGCTGCTGCTGCTCACGATGCATGTCTGCTGCGGCTGTCGTGTAGGCTGGTGTTTTGGTTATATTGTCCATAAAATTAATGTATCCTTTTCTTTAGATCAGCTTCTCTATAAACATTATAGCGGTGGTAGATGTTGCCGCACGAGCGCTGCCCGCTTTGCTCCAACTACTGCTATTAAGTCTTCCAGGCTTGCCCGCCGAACGCCGCGCACCGAGCCAAATCTACGGAGCAGCTCTTGGCGGCTCTTTGGGCCAATGCCCGGAATCTCTTCCAGCGCGCCCTGTGTGGCTCGCTGGCGCTTAAGCACCGTGTGATAACTAACCGCAAACCGATGTGATTCATCACGTATACGCTGCAATAGCTTAATAAGATGCGTCGTGTGCGGCAAATTAACGAGCGTAAAATCATGGGTAACCACCTCATAGCCGCCCATGTGCTGGAGTTTCTGTTTATTTAATTGCACCTGAGAGCGGTCATGGGCAATCACAATTTGCTCTTCCTTCTTTGCAATTCCAATAAACGGAATGCCCTGGTAACTCCGCTGCTGCGTAGCCGCCTGCTCGTCTCGCGCTCGCAGAGCGGCATCTAACTGCCCCTTACCGCCATCTATCAGCATTAAATCAGGGATGCCCCAGGCGTTAGTATTTTTTTGTGTTAAGCGCCGCGAAATTGTCTCGTGCATATTAAAAAAATCGTTATTATGCTCTTTTTTAGTCTTGAACTTGCGATACTCGCTGCGATTACTAACGCCATTAGTAAACACCACCATACTAGCAACCACATTTGTGCCGCTCATGTGCGATATATCATACCCCTCAATACGCCTGGGCGGCCCAGGAAGCCCAAGCAGCTCAGCGAGATCCATCAAAGCTTGGTCGCTGCTAATAGCTAAAAACTCTTTATCACCAAACATGACCCGGCGCTGCAGCTCATCAAGCGCCCGTAGCTTATTACGCACAACCGCAGCCTGCTCAAACTGCTGATCAGCGGCAAGCTGTTTCATTTCTCGGGTCATTTCTTGCACAAGTCGTGGCCTCTGCCCTCGGATATAGCGCATCAGATTTCGTAAATCGCGCTTATACGCTGCCGACCCTAAACTACGCTTCGGTGAAAGCCCTAAGTCTTCCTCTAGTCGAGAGTCTCCTGGGCGACGCTGCTTCGTTAAATATGGATATACTCGCCGCAGCACGCGCAGCGCTTTTCGCAAAGCGCTTGTGCTATAAAATGGACCAATATATTCAGCGCCATCATCTGCCGGCGTACGCGTATACGTCACCGTTGGCCACTCATTTTTCATATCAATTCGCACATAACTTGAAGCTGTATCGTCACGCAGTAAAATATTCCAGCGCGGCTTGTATCGCTTAATCAACTCGCTCTCTAAAAATAGAGCATCTACTTCGCTTTCCGTCTCGATCCAATCGGTGTCAGTAATATCCGCCACCAATGCATCTGTTTTAGCATCACGCAGCCGTGACACCTGGAAATATTGACGCACCCGGTTTCTCAGAACTGCAGCCTTGCCAACATAAATAACCTCACCACTCGCATCTTTATGCAGATACACACCTGGTGAACGCGGTAAGTCATGAAGTTTTTGGGCGAGCCTGGCATTCATACTCATAGTATATCGCACCTTACGTGTTTTATAGAACCAGCAGGCCACCCTACCTTACACCCTAGCCTAGGCTTTAAAAAATCTCCGCGCCCGCTCTGTACTGGGATGGTCCATCACTTGCTCTGGTGTGCCGTCCTCGATAATTACCCCTTGATCCAAAAAAATCATCCGACTAGCTACATCTCGGGCAAATTTCATCTCATGCGTAACGATCATCATCGTCATACCCTGCGCCGCCACACTGCGAATCACATCAAGCACCTCGCCAATCATCTCTGGATCAAGTGCAGAGGTTGGCTCATCAAATAGCATAATCGTGGGCTCCATAGCAAGCGCTCGCGCGATGGCTACGCGCTGCTTCTGCCCTCCAGAAAGCTGGCTTGGCCGTGCATCAGCCTTATCTCGCAGCCCCACCTGCTCCAGCAGCAGCAGGCCTTGCTGCCGCGCCTCGGCATCTGGCAAGTGACGTAGTTTTTTCGGCGCCAGCACAATATTATCGAGCACGCTCATATGCGGAAACAAATTAAACGACTGAAATACCATACCCACTCGCTGACGCAGCCGATTTAAGGTAGCATTAGAATTTGTCACTTCTATACCGTCAAGCACAATTCGTCCGCTAGTGGGCTGTTCTAACAACGTTAAGCAGCGCAGCAATGTTGACTTGCCCGAACCACTCGACCCAACTACCGCCACCACTTCGCCCCGCCTCACCGATAAGGTGATGCCTTTCAGCACCTGATGGTCGGCAAATGTTTTGGTTAACCCTGTTATCTCAATCACGATCAAGCCTCCTTTCAACGCGCGATGCCACACCGGTGAATAGCGTCGTCAATGCTAAATATAATACTGCCGCTGCAACTAATGACTGAAACGCGGTCGCCGTTTGAAACCGAATATTATCTGCGCCGCGCATAATATCATTAAGCCCAATCCATCCCACGACAGACGTTTCTTTAAGCAGGGCGATAAATTCATTAATTAGCGAGGGCAGTGACATCCGCAATGCCTGCGGCATAATTACTAGCCGCATCGCCTGGAACCTGCTAAACCCTAACGATCGAGCTGCCTCCATTTGTCCACGATCGACCCCTTCAATACCACTACGAATAATCTCAGCAATATAGGCACCGCTATTAATACCAAAGGCAATTGCCGCAACAAATAGCTTCGGCATAAACGTATACGAGCCAAATACAACGTAGTACATAATGAGCAGCTGCACAAGCAAAGGCGTGCCCCTAATAATATCCACGTATAGCTGCCCTAGAAGCCTGGCTGGATTACCATTCCTAAGCCGCGCCGGCAGCCAGCTCACTCGCCGCAGCGGCATCATCGTCGACGTGCGCATACTAGCGACAATCAGTCCAATCATCACGCCAAGAATCAATGATAATGTCGTTAATACCAGCGTAACTTCAAGCCCGTGCCATAAAAACCGCCAGCGCCCGTCTCCAAAAATTACCTCCCAAAAATTCATACTCCCCCTTATCTACTTGCTCATCTGTTACGTTCTACTGAAAGTGCTTGTCTATCAGCTTCTGGTAGCGTCCGTCCTGCTTCATCGCTTTTATCGTTGCATTGATACTATCAACCAGCGGCTGGTTGCCTCGCTTTACTGCGATAGCATAGGCCTCTTTACTTAAATCTCCCGGCAGCATCACAAGCTCAGGAAAGCTACGAATATACTGCTTTGCTGGCGCATCATCCAAAATAACAGCGTCAACGCCACCAGACGACAGCTCTGTTAACACGCTTGGCGCAGTTGGAAATTGTGACACCTTAGCACCTGCTATTTTTGTAGCCAGCGTATCACCCGTAGTCCCCAGTTGAACGCCAAGCTTGCGACCCTCTAGCTGGAACCGATTATGTATTGGGCCACTCTTTTTCACAATGACACGCTGTGCAGCCGTATAATACGCCTCTGAAAACAATGCATTTTTAGCCCGTTCTGGCGTTGCACTCATACCTGCAACGGCCATATCTATTTGTCCAGACTCCAACGCTGGCAGTAGACCATCAAAAGACATATCTTCAATTTTTAGCTTCTTGCCCAGCGATGCAGCAATTTCTTTTGCAAGATCAACGTCAAATCCTACTACTTCGTCGCCACTTCTATACTCAAACGGCCTAAACCCGGCATTGGTCCCCATTACAAGAACTTCTTCACGGCGCACAAGCGCGGTATCACGCTGCAATATGTCATGTAGCATCCAGCCAATAATTCCAGTAAATACTGCAAGCCCTAGCCACCAAGACCAGTGGCGTCGCCATTGTTGTGTTATCCCCCTTATCATAATGCTTCCAGTATACTGCCCCTAGCCCTGCTGCGCAACTATTCCTGCGGGGCCTTCACTGGCTGCTAAAAATTAGCACTCTTGCCATGAGAGTGCCAATTTACTATACTAGTAGTAGACTACTTTTAAAAAATTATTTTGTAGCTATTGATTATTGAATGTTTAATTACTTGCACTATGTACGTGTTGAGAGAAAGGAGATGACGACATATGCAACCAAATATGAACCAACAAGATACTAAAAAACCACTAGAGCAGTTTGGCACCGACCTCACCGCTCTGGCGCGTGAGGGCAAGCTCGACCCAGTGATTGGCCGGGATGAAGAAATCCGCCGCACCATGCAGATCCTCAGCCGGCGTACCAAGAATAACCCCGTGCTGATCGGCGAGCCGGGCGTTGGCAAAACAGCCATCGTCGAGGCTCTCGCGCAGCGCATCGTTAAGGGCAACGTACCGGCGTCGCTGAAGGATAAGCGACTGATTAGTCTGGAGATTTCAAGCTTGCTAGCCGGCGCGAGCTTCCGCGGCCAGTTTGAAGAGCGCCTCAAGGGTGTACTCAAAGAGGTAGAAGAAGCGGCCGGCGAGATCATTCTCTTCGTCGATGAAATTCACACCATGGTCGGCGCTGGCAAAGGCGAAGGCAGTATGGACGCCGGCAATATGCTCAAGCCTGCCCTGGCCCGCGGCAAACTCCATATGATTGGTGCCACCACGCTGGCCGAGTACCGCCAGTATGTCGAGAAGGACGCAGCCCTGGAGCGGCGCTTTCAGCCAGTCTATGTTGGTGAACCAAGTTTTGACGACACCATCGCGATCTTGCGTGGCCTCAAGGAAAAGTACGAAGTCCACCACGGTGTCAAGATTGCTGATGATGCGATTGTAGCGGCGGCGCGGCTGTCTACCCGCTACTTACCCGACCGCTTTCTGCCCGATAAGGCGGTTGACCTGCTGGATGAAGCAACTAGCGCGCTCAAAATGCAGCTAGAGAGCGTGCCGATTAGCCTCGATCGGCTCAATAACCGCCGCTTGCAGCTGGAGATTGAAGAAGCCGCGCTCAAAAAAGATAAATCCGACCACGCCAAGGCGCGCAAAGCGGAAATTAAGCAGCAGATCGCTGACCTCCGGGCCAAAGCTGATGTCATCGACACCAAATGGCAGCACGAAAAGGACATTCTGCAGACCGTCAACACTGCTACTGAAAAAATGGACAGTCTGCGCTCTCGTCTTGAAATCGCCGAGCGCGATGCCGATCTGGCTACTGCAAGCCGTATCAAATACGGCGATATGCCAGAGCTGGAGAAAAAGCTGAGTGCCGCCCGCCAGGAACTGGCGGCTATTCCACCGGCCGACCGCTTACTGCGCGAAGAAGTCACGCCCGACGATATAGCTAGTGTGGTGGCGCGCTGGACGGGTATTCCCGTAGAGCGGCTGATGGAAAGCGAATCGAGTAAATTAACCAAACTTGAAGACTCAATCGGCCGCCAGGTTATTGGCCAAGACCGCGCCGTGGCTGCCGTGGCAAGCGCCATTCGTCGTTCGCGCGCTGGGCTCAGTGATACTAATCGGCCAATTGGTTCCTTCCTCTTCCTTGGCCCAACTGGGGTTGGCAAAACAGAGGTAGCCCGTAGCCTGTGCCGCGAATTATTCGACGATGAACACGCTATGATTCGCATCGATATGAGCGAATACATGGAGCGCCACGCCGTCGCCCGCCTGATTGGCTCGCCACCAGGCTACGTTGGTTACGACCAAGGCGGGCAACTGACCGAAGCAGTGCGCCGCCGCCCCTACAGCGTGGTACTGTTTGACGAAATCGAGAAGGCCCACCCCGACGTCTTTAACGTGCTCCTCCAGGTGTTGGACGACGGCCGCCTGACTGATGGCCAAGGCCGGACGATCGATTTTAGCAACACCATCATCATCATGACAAGCAACGTTGGCTCGCAAAAAATCATGGACTACGACCTAAGCAGCAAGCAGAGCTTCGCCAAGCTAGAAGTTGAGATGCTCGAGGTGTTGCGCCAGCACTTCCGCCCAGAATTCCTGAACCGCATCGATGACATTGTGATTTTTGATCGTATCCATAAAGAAACATTGCACACTATCGTGGATGTACAGCTATCACGAGTAGCTCGTCAAATCAAAGACAGCCGTGATATCACGCTGCGGTTTGACAAGAGCGCCCGCGATATGCTTGCCGAAGATGGCTATGACCCAGCCTTTGGTGCTCGACCACTTAAGCGACTGATACAAAAACGTATCCTTGATCCGCTAGCACTCGAGCTCATCGATGGTCGCGTGCACGAGGGCGACACTGTCGATGTCACTGCCAAAGACGGTACCGCTGTATTCACAAAACAATAACAAAGAGGCTTTCAAGCCCTAATAAAGCTACCCGGCTAACAGATAACCGGGTAGCTTTTGTTTGTACCTTTAGGTACTTGTTATTTTCGAATAGCCTTTAGTAAAAGCAGTAGTAACACTGCACCAAAGAAGGCAGTTAAGAAGCTAGAGACATTAAAGCCAGTGAGAACATTAGCGTTGCCGCCCATTAGGCTTACAACCCAGCCGCCAAGGAAAGCACCGATAACGCCCACTACAATATTAGTTACAACGCCAGAACCCTTGCGTTTAATTACTTTCGATGCCAGCCATCCTGCCAAACCACCGATAATTAGCCATACAAATAAACTCATGCTGATACCTTTCTGTTACTGTCTATCTTTCTAGTATACCATGTGGCAGCAATCCATCCTCCAATAGTCCATCTCGTGCAGCTATAAATCGTTCGTCTGCCTGCAAATCACATACAATCTCACCCCAAGCCTGACCGGCGGCCACCCGGCGAACAATCTCTCCGCGCATCTGGCGAAGACTGCCAGAAAATCGCGACTGCTTTGCATAGTGCCGGCTTGTCTGTAGCTTACCTTTGCCTTGCGCCTTCAGCTCCGTACCGTAGTCCATTAGTGCCCAAAACCAACCTCGCGGATCACCTTTATCCATTGTTTCAGCAACCACTGGCAATAGCTCTCGGTCCGTCACGCCACTGCGTCCCGCAAAAAAGTGGTTAAAATATACCGTACGAATATTAGTCTCAATAAACGGCGTCGGCACCTGATACACATAGTTCATGATAGCGCCTGCCGTACCCGGCCCGACTCCAGGCAATGCTAGCAAATCAGCCTCAGTCTTCATCTTAGCTCCCTTTGCTATTTGTTGCGCAGCCTGGTGCAAATAGTGCGCTCGGCGATTATAGCCCAGCCCCTGCCAAGCCTGCAGTACTCCTGGTAAATCAGCCGCCGCAAGTGTCTCCACATTAGGAAACCGCTCCATAAATTCAGCAAACTTTACGTGTACCCGCGTAACCTGCGTCTGCTGCAGCATCAGCTCACTCACCAGCACGTTATAAAACGTAGGCTGCTTACGCCATGGCATAGGCCGATATAATCGCCTGCCCCGGCTGCGCACGTAATCTTGAAACTCCTGATGGGTCATATCTCTAAAGTATAGCATCTATCACCTTTATTATTTATTACACCATCCACCCCAAACCAGCGATTTGACTTTTTCTGTCTATTAATGTATTATATTAACTAAATCCGATGCTATAATGTTTTGACTCATAAATTCTCTGCTCTCCCACCAAGCCATCATCGCCCGCGAAGTAATCGAGCTATACAACGAAGCGGTCGATAAACAAAGTACTGCCGAGTCGCTCGATTCGATCTGTTTTGCAATGGCGCGCCTGAGTGAAGAAGCGCACATTAGCCATCGACACATTAGCTGGGACGAGCTAGAGGCACTATTTGACAGCATCGCCCATAGTGGCCCCACACCAAGCGACGAACAAGAGCTGGCAAAAATATACCAAAAAGTACTTTGGGTGCTGTCTGGGTAAATTACCGTTCGCGATATTCATGGTAAGGACTGGGTAATTCACATCCTGAGCGAAGATGAAAATGCTCCGTGGGGTGTCATACAAAATCGGGAACAGATTATCGAAGGCCCCAGTTGGCAGGCTCACGAAGCATGGAAAGAAGCACACGAGCAAGAAGTAAGCCGTGCTGCGTAGCTATTCTAAATATATGCATTTTATGCTATAATAACAATTATGATACTTACAAAATACCAGCACGCATGTACCGTATTAACCGTAAATAACCAGAGTCTCGTGATTGACCCAGGCGTGTGGACTGATGATTTTGTGCTACCAAAAGACGTTGTTGCAATCATCATCACCCATAACCATCCAGACCATAACAGCCCCGAGCTGCTACAGCAGTTGCAACAAGCTTTTCCGGAAGCAGTGCTCTATGGCCCAAGCGACGTGGCAAACGATACACTCATTCCTGTCGCTGCGGGAGACACCGCACAGGTTGGCCCATTTACGCTAGAGTTCTTTGGCGGCGAGCACGCACACATCGATAAAAGTGTGCCTGCGCCACAGAACCTAGGTGTGCTTATAAATGAGTACTTCTACCACCCAGGAGATTCTTTCGCTGTGCCAAGTAAGCCAGTTGTAGCCCTAGCACTGCCCGTTACCGCTCCGTGGATGAAAGTTGCCGAATCATTAGACTTTTTGCGTGCCATAAAGCCAAAGCTAGCCTTTCCAATTCATGATGCCATTGCAAACAAAACTGGGCAAGACCTCGTAGACAGGCTGCACGGAGCTGTTGCCCAAGAAGTAGGCTGCACCTACCAGCGCCTTAATGCATCTCAATCCATTGATGTGTAAAGCACTCTACTCTAGAACCACTCTTTATACATAAGCCACACTAGCGACAAACTAAATAGCCCCAAGAATGGGGCTATTTTTGTAATTACTTTTATTATACCACGCTTACTCAGTCTGATTAGCTTCTGGTGATGTAAGTTTTTTCAACATTGGCAGTACAAAGCATACCCCAATGACAGCTGCCACAAGGCCACCCGTCACAATCGCTATATACGTAATGGTGATGGTTGGATGTAGCGAACTACTAAGCAATGATACAAACACTGACCCAGACCAAACTCCCATGCAACACGCAATAATCGAAACGACGAACAGCGGCACTAACGACTCAATCAATACTAAACGCTGCAAACTTCCGACAGACATACCGCTTAATCGCAGTGTAAATAGCGATCGACGTCGTTCAAGTAGTCCACCTATAGTAGCAACCACCAGGCTAGCCACCGCAACAAGTAATGTTACTATCATGGCAACATATGCAAGTTGAGCAAAATTGATAATTAGCGGATTAATGTGCGGAGATTTTGTATATTGACCGCTAACTACCCAAAACGGCCTAATTGCACCCACATGCTGGAAGACGAGGCTACGTAGCTTATCAATATCTTCAACTTGTCGCAATGATACAAGATAGTCTGTAGTTGCACCTACATCAATTTCCGATATATCAGCTAGTCGTACCGGCTCGTTGGCAGACTTGTCAAAGTCAACAACTACCTGATGTGCCCCGTTAGTCCCATCCGGACAGCGGTGCTCTGTGTAAACTTCCAGCGCAGTACAGTCCATCATGTGTCCACCTTTAGCTAATGCAGTAATCGGGGTACTGCTTACTACATATGACTGCTGCTTAATAGCCTTCCTTAGCTCATCTGGCAATCGATGCTTTCCACCAATGACAATAGCCGTCTTCCCTTCGAGTTTGGCATACCCATTGTCCTGCATGGATTGTTTTGTAAGTTCTTCAATACCACTCACTGATGATAGATAGAAGCTACCTGCGAACAGCGCCAGCACAACACCACCGACACTGCGGAACACTGCTCGAGAATGCATTGACACTCGTTTACCAGCAATCAGGGTTGCGGGACGGCGTGCCCTCGATGCGGCCAAGCTAGCTATCTTATTCGTTAACCAACCGCCTGCTAACATAAGGCCAAACATGATAGCAAGAACAGCAGCCATTAGAATTAGCGATACCATTATTTGCTGATTGACGTTACCGGCACTTGATTTGAATGCCTCACGACCGATTGGCGATGACACCCACGCTACAGCACCAACACCAACCAGCAGCGGCGCTACTCGCCATGCACGTAACGGTTTTGCTTTAGCCTGTGTATTTGCAACACCTAGTGGTGAGACTTGAGCTCGACGCATACGGCGCCAACTTACCCAAGAGATAAGCCCAAGTGTAAGTACAATGATAAGTGTATACTGCACCCAAGACAGCGCAAAGTCTGCTGGCCAAAAATGAAGACCACCATACGTGAAGTTAATTAGTGGGAATTGTGCAAGGTTAAATATAATAACTCCCACTACAATACCAGCTGCCGCCGCTACGAGAGATTCCACTAGCAATATCTTATTTACCTGCGCCTTAGTGGCTCCAATAAGCCGCAATGCTGCATATCGTTTTTCACGCTGTACACTACCAAGCTGAGAGGCCACTGCCACAAAGTTCACGATTGGAACAAGTAGTATCGTAGATCCCACTGCAGTGAGAAACATAGTAATTGGGTCTATCGCAATACCAACCCGTCCGCTCGAATCGGTCTTGTAGATTGGCGCAAACGGCCTCCCCATTTGTTGTGCTTGTTCTACTTCCTGCTGACTAGCACCACGAACTACCATTAGCATATCAGGGGCACCCGTGTACTCATCCGGCAGCTCACCTAAATATTTTGTACCATACCGTTGTCCAATATGCTCCTCAGGATGTTGCCGGTTGATATCGGCTAGTCGCTTCGAAAGATAGTACTCACCAGGCTTCGGTGTAGCCAGCTTTTTAAACTCTGGAGAACCTGGCTCTGCATGTAATGAATGTACGGTAATATTATCTTCACGATATCGGTTAGGGTTGTCCTGGCCAACTGCAACCAACAACGGCGTTGCCCCTTCTTGTGCCGAGTTATTTTGACCAGATTGCATCATCGCCTGGAAACTAGTGTTATTGATAACAAGCCTCGACTGCCTACCTACTAATCCATTAACACCTGCCATAAAATAGCAAATTAAAAGTACCCCAAGCGCTACCGCTCCGGTAATCAAGCCGAGGCGCACAAAAGATTCACGCCCTGACTTTCGTAATAATAGAAAACTAACACCCATCGCTACATCCTCCCTGGAGCATGCTGAGCTGCGGCAGCTACCACACCATCACGCACGATCACTTCCCTATCTGCGTAGGCTGCAATCGATGGTTCATGCGTCACCATAATAACGGTCGTACCGTGCTCTCTTGCCATAGCAATAAACAGCTCCATAATCTTTTGCGAGTTCAACGTATCAAGCGAACCTGTCGGTTCATCAGCAAAAAGAATCTTTGGCTGAATTACCATTGCACGCGCAATCGCAATACGCTGCATCTGCCCACCAGATAATTCACCAACTATATTGTCAGCCTTGTCACCTAATTCCACTTTATTAATCCACCGCTTAGCTCGCTCATACGCCGCAGTTCGTTTTTCTCCGTTCAGAAGTAGCGGCAAGGCAACATTATCAAGCACCGTCAATTCTGGCACCAGTTGTCCAAACTGAAATACAAAACCAAAATGTGTACGGCGCAGCTTGCTGCGTGCATCGTCTTTTAGCGTATCAATTCTCTTCCCGGCTAATGTAATTTCACCACTATCAATACCAATAATGGCAGCAAGGCTATGCAGCAGCGTAGATTTACCTGAGCCACTAGGCCCCATAATTGCTACTATCTCCCCAGGAGCAACATCGAGTGATGCCCCACGCAGTGCCTTGGTTTGTCCAAATTGTTTTACAACATTCCTGGCGCTAATAATTGGATTATTCATGAGATAACTCCTCTTTTAATTTTGTTAATCGGGAAATGGTCAATTCAATCCACCTTAAGTCAGCCTCTAAATGAAACAATGCATGGTCTATAAGCAACATATCAGACAAGTTACTATCTTGTCGCTGTCGCGTTAATGTACGCATTCGCTCGATGTGTGCCATCCGTTGATTATCTAAATACGGTGCAGCATCACCCTGCTCCAGCAAAGCTAACACTGTTTTAACATACATCGTAGCCTGCAGTTGCGGTGAAGGCGCCTCTGGAGACTCAAGCCACTCCCGCAACTCCTGCCGACCAACATCCGTGATCTCATATCGAGTTCGTTGCGGTCCACCAGACTCTTCCGGCTGTTCCACTGCTATTACTTTATTGTCTCGCTTAAGTCGAGCCAATGTAGCATACACCTGCCCAGGTAGAATCGCCTTGTCTTTCCCGAAATAACTGTCATATTTTTTCTTGAGTTCATAGCCGTAATCTGAATGCTGCGCTAAAAACCCAAGTAATATATATTGTGCATTCATATTTCTACTATACACTTGGTGAATAGTTTATTCAATAGTCTATTAACTGAGTGTATAGTTTTATATCATACCTCAATTACTACTATAACTACCTATAGCAAAATGTTTTGTTTGAACACTAATCAAAAAGCCCAGCATTATCTGCCGGGCCTAGACTATCTACTCATTACATCTTTAGTTGGACTGGATTATATAGCGCTGCGCGCACCGCAAATACACTGACGGCCATAATAATACATACCACCAAAATCATCATACCTGCTACTGCGACGTACTGTCTTTGCTTCCCCATTGCAGAATTTCCCCCTTCTTGATGAGCTTGCTTTATAAAATCTTGTAAAAACTGCTGTAAAACCTTTACGCACCTACATAATACCACAGACGTCAGCTACCTGCTAGCGCCTGGCGTGCTATACTAAATAAGTTATGTCTACTAGTCAACAATTACCAGAAATCCGCCAGCACGCCCCTTTTGCGCGGCTAGTGCTTGAACATGCTAACTCACCGCTTTGCAGCCTATTACGACTAGTTGCTCCTCTATTATGGAGAAACCCTCAACCTCGCAGCCGCGTCCTTGTCCTCTACAAAAATCACATCCTACTTGTCCGCAACCTTGGTAGCACTGGTAAATGGACACTACCCGGAGGAGGCGCAAAGATGCATGAATCATTTGCGCAAGCCGCCCTGCGAGAAGTACGCGAAGAATTATCCATTGCTATTCCGGCAGATAGCCTCCTTGAGCTAGGGCACTACACAAAACCAGCCATCCACACCCGATTTGATAAAATCTGTTTTGCTTTCATTTTCTCGCAATCTAGTTGCCCAATACGACTGAGCCATGAAATTATCGAGGCCCGGTGGTACCCGGTTGCGCAGCTACCTCGTAATACATCCCCAGTTGTAGCTTGCGCCCTACGCGACTACACCACAAAATACTCTACGCCACGTCAGTAATACTACGTGGCTTTCTTTATTATTTGACGAATACGTACTCATTATGTTATTATGAAGCAACTAATACATGAGGCCTTTTACGCGTTTTGCGCGCTCGGTCTTCTACACTATTTATACTATTCTTAAAATCAGGAGATATATTATGGGTACTACCCGTCAGACTCTGCGCCTCTACTGGGAGGTGGTTTCGAAACATAAACCTTCTTTTTTTGTGGCCTTTACAGCCATTCCTCTTGGCATCATGGTGACCGATACCTTCTTGCCCTATACTCTATCACAAGCTATTGCCCGCCTCGCGCATAGTGACCTTGCAGGGCTACACCAAATGCTTTGGATCGCAGCAGGCGTTGGGCTACTTGGCAATCTACTAAACTTCATTGGTTACCGCACGATTGTGTGGCATGAAGCGTGCGTTCGACCAAAACTTTTCCAGTCAACATTCGAAAAACTAATCGACAAAGACCACAGCTTTTTTGCTAACCGAAAAATTGGCACCATCACAAGCCGATACGCTGACTTCATACGAAGCGAAGCCACTCTACAGAGCCTTTTAGTAAGTCGAACGCTAGGCAACCTCTTAAGTGTCTTGAGCGGCGTAACGGTTCTGCTGTTCTATTCACCTTGGGTCGCACTGCTCGTGGCAGTTTATATTACTGCAATGTTCTTCCAGGTGCGCTGGCGTGTGCGCTACACCAATAATCTCAAACAGGAACGTAATCGTGTCACCAGTGCCATTTATGGGCGCGTCACTGACGCAATGACAAACAACCTCGTTGTTCGTACATTCACCGGTGAGAAATATGAATCTCAGCAACTACAAAAACTAACGAACCGATTTGGCAAGATCTGGAACCACGAAACAGGCATCAGCGTTATCGAGGCAAATATCCGCATGGGGGCAATGGCACTTGTGCAAATCATTGCTATCGCTATCATTGGCGGTATTACTGTTAGTGGAGGATTGTCGGTTGCGGGCGCAATCTTCGTATTAGCCTACTTGCAGCGTATTTCGTCACACCTCTATATGATTAGTGAAATTGTCAAAGGCTACGAACAGTCGTTCCTCGATGCTCAACCAATGACCGAAATGCTCATGTCTTCAAATGATGTAACCGATAAGCCAAGCGCTAAGCAACTTACGGTCACAGATGGTGCGATCCAGTTTAGTGATGTTGCCTATCGCTACCAAGATGGTGCTAGCGATGTATTAACAGATATCACCTTCACTGTGCAGCCAGGACAAAAAGTCGGGTTGGTTGGTTACAGCGGTAGTGGCAAAACTACCATCACTCAGCTACTACTTCGCTTCTATGATGTATCACGCGGTGCTATTGCTATAGACGGACAAAATATTCAAGAAGTTAGCCAAACTAGCTTGCGCTCACAAATATCATACGTGCCACAAGAGCCGCTACTCTTCCACCGCAGCGTCCGTGATAATATCGCCTATGCCAACCCAGAGGCCACCACAGAGGAAATCATTGATGCAACCAAAAAAGCTAACGCCTGGGACTTTATTCAGGAATTGCCTGAAGGCTTAGATACAGTTGTCGGTGAACGCGGAGTTAAACTAAGTGGTGGACAACGACAGCGAATTGCCATTGCACGTGCGATTCTGAAAAACGCGCCAATTTTAGTACTAGATGAGGCGACGAGTGCACTAGACTCAAAATCAGAGGCGCTTATTCAACAATCGCTGGATGACCTTATGCAGCACAGAACCTCTATTGTCGTGGCACATCGCTTGAGTACTATTGCTGGGCTAGACCGCATCATTGTACTGGATCACGGCAAAATTGTAGAAGATGGCACCCACCAAGAACTGCTCGACAAAAATGGACGCTATGCAGCACTTTGGCGACGACAAGCTGGTCAAAAGCAACAGCACAAAGATAAATAACCGGCAGTGGCCTCGCTACGCTTGCCTAGGCAAGGCCAGACCCATCCCAGTCTGAAAAGATAGTAGCCTTACTAGCCTGCTTGATGGCTTGCACTGGCTGCTCTTCCACGGGAACATCCTCTCGCAGTAGCCGGGCAAGTTGTGGATGTTTTTCGCTGCCACAAGCATATAACACAATCTCATCCAGCTTACCAATCGTCTGTGGTGTAATTGTGACCCGCATATATTCATTGGCCTGATAAAAGTCGACTGGCTTATCGCTACTCGCTGCAGGAGAGCCCGGCAGTACACCAGCAGTATGCCCGTCGGCGCCCATGCCAAATAAACCAATCGCATAATCACATTCTTGTAGCCACTGGGTGATCTGCGCAGCATACGCTGCCGCTGTTGCTGCAACATCTTTTCCCCTAATCACGCGGTATTGCTGCACCGACTGTGGCAGCACAAAGCCCTGTTGCTGAAGCTGCTGCCAATTCTCATCAGGATGGTCTGGCTCCCCATAGCGCTCATCAGTTAAGGTAACATATAGTCGCTCGAGGTCTACCCCGGCCTCCTTTATCTGATCAAGTGCAGTAGCTGCCACACTCATGGCTGAACCGCCCGGCACCAACCATAGCACTCGCTCTCCTTTAGACAAATGCTGCACAATTATAGCTGCTATCTGGTCTGCAGCGCCGCTTGCGCCGTGTGTACTAATCTTGTTCATATTTACTTCCTCCTGTATCTTTAGTGTATCACGAATAATTAGCCACATACCTATAGCGTACCGAGCCACGAATTTGCTATAATTGCAATAGCTCCTCGTGGTAATGGCAGCAGCTGTATAGCCTCAAGACCGGTCGAGGTGATATTGCCCCAGGTTGATGCCTGGTTAGCTACAATCTGGTAGCCACTTGGAGTAACCATGCAGTGCTATAGTGTAGCACATTGGCCACTGCACCACACGCTATACTATAACGTTCTCATTATGCACCTAGCTTCCTATGTAGCTTTGCACAAGGTTACACACTAGCAGCATAAAGTATAATGAGCCTGATATATTACTCAGGTTACACTCATGTCACATGAGCACAGTAAAATGTTTGGCTACTTTATGCCAAAGCTCTGAGTAATAACACAATTAGCCCTCGGTACTGTTTGTAGAGTGCACCCTCAGATATCCGTATGGATAACCGAGGGCTTTTTATTACCCCAAAAACGAGCCACCCGGATATGGGTAGCTCGTTTTACTACTATCTTTTCTGTGGTTACTCCTCTTCGCCTTCAATTGAGACACGTGGCAACAGCTTATCAAGCCACTTTGGTAGCCACCAGGCACTCTTGCCAAGGACCGCCATAATTGCAGGCACTAATGTCATGCGCACAACAAAGGCGTCCACTAAAATACCCACGGCAAGGCCAAAGCCAATTGCCTGAATAGTAGTATTATGGTTAGTAACAAATCCTGCGAACACCGCCACCATAATCACCGCTGCTGCCGTCACTACCTTAGCTCCAGCAACAAATCCATGGCGAACTGCCTCTTTAGGGTTTGGTTTTTTACTATGCGTATACGCTTCGTGCATATTCGAAACGAGGAAAAATTCATAATCCATCGCCAAACCGAATAATATACCAATGCCGATAATAGGGATAAAGCTCACAATTGGCGCTGGAGCGTCGGTGATACCAAACCATCCCCATTGGAAAGCCATGACGATAGCTCCAAACATGGCACCAACAGATAATAGGAAACCAAGTGTTGCCTTTAGCGGCACCAGAATCGAGCGGAACGCAACCATGAGAATAACGAGTGACAATCCCACAACTACCACCAAATACACCGGCAAAGCTTCTGCTAGCTTCTGGTTGATATCTGCCTCCATTGCCGTTGAACCCGTTACAGCCAGGCTGATACCGTCTTGCTTTGCAGCAGTGACAGCATCATTGCTACGCAGCCAGTGGATGAGGTCTTTAGTCTCCTGGCTAGTTGGTGATGAATTCGGGATGACCTGCAATACACCAGCTGTAGCATCATCATTCACAACAGCAGGCACTACTTTTGCAATAGAACCATATTGCTGCTGTAAGCGTTCACCAATTTGGTTAAGGCGATATAATTTAGCGTATCGCTCTACTGCTTGATTAAACTGAGCCTCAGCTTCGGCAAGTCGCTTTGGGGCCTGCTCTTGTGCTTGCTGCATTTGCTGCTGCAAGGCTACCATTTCTTCTGGCGTTGAGGCAGCTGCTGCTTTTTCTGCAAACGCCTTCTCTGCTGCTTGCTGCTCGGCCTTTACTCGTGCATCAAATTGTGGTCGCAACTGCTGACGCACTTCCTGCTTTGTCTCATCATTTACCTTTGGCAGGTGTTCCACGACTACAGCAAGCGGTGCGTTATACCCTTCACCAAACCCACGGCTAATCGCATCATAGGCCTTGCGCTCACTTGAAGTTGGAGCAGCATACTGATCCGTTGGAATGCCAAGTTTAATCTGTGCCACCGGCCAGGCGATTGCCGCTACGATAGCAACGCTACCGACAATCGTCAGCCACGGATGTGTCACAACGAGATTTACCCAGCGCTCACCGAATTTACGGCGGGTCTTCACAAGTTTAGCGTTAGTAACTGAGCGTTTCGTGGTACGCGCGCTGGCAGATTTAGCTGCTACTATACTATGGCGCATCTTCCTGCTAAATACTTTGTCTCCGACAATACCAAGCAGTGCAGGCAATAGCGTAATCGCTACAATCGCTGCAACTGCCACTGTACCGGCGCCCGCTAGTCCCATAATTGTCATAAATGGAATACCCACAACGCTGAGTGCAGATAATGCAATCACTACCGTTGCAGCTGCGAACACGACCGCATTACCAGCCGTACCATTAGCGCGACCAATCGCTTCTCGCGCAGGCACGCCGCTTATTCGTAAACTACGATACTTACTAACAATAAAGAGCGAATAATCAATACCAACAGCCAGGCCGAGCATCACTGCCATCACTGGCGATGTCGAGCTAATCTCAAGCCAATGACCAACTGCCAGCAGCGCACCCATACTCGCAGCTACTGCTATCAGTGCCACTACAATTGGCAAACCAGCCGCCACCAAAGAGCCAAAGGTAATAATCAACACCATGAGCGCAATCAGCACACCAACAGCCTCACCTACACCAAGAATTTCACCCGGTGTATTATTAATAAGATCACCAGCCATGTGTGCGCTTAGCCCATCTTTTTGAGATGATTCTACAGCATGGGTGATATCTTCAAGTGTCTTCTTATCGATTTGCCCCGCTTGCTGCTTAAGCTGCACCTGAGCATAGGCAATCGTACCATCCTTTGTAATAGCATCTTGATATTCAAATGGGCTCACTACTTGTGATACACCATCTACCTTTTTAACAGTATCGAGTGCAGCAGTAATCGCAGCTTTATGCTTCTCAACCGCAGTGCCATCACTAGTCTCGAACACAACCCGGCCGGTACCTGCACCAGCATTTGGGAATAGCTCCTTAAGGCGGTCAAGGGCCACCTGACCCTGTGTGCCAGGAATGGTAATTGACTCGCTCATCGGGCGGCCTATGTTCATACCCACGCCAACGCTTACGCCGACAATTGCCAGCCAAAGCAGCACGAATCGCCATGGATGGGCAAAAATATACGATCCTATTCGATGCAATCCTTTACCCATCTTGCTCTCCTTCTAGATACGCCTGGCCCTCTTCTATCACTTTTGTAAGGTGTTGCAGTGCCTGCAGCGCAGCAGATAGTTTTGGCTTATAGATACGCCTGGTGCCTTCTTTTTTATACGACACCAACTCTGCTTGTAACAAAATCTTCAAGTGGTGCGATATCGCTGGTGGTGAAAGCTCAGACTCATCCACTAGCTGGCCAACCGACATGCTGCCATGTTTAATAAGCTTCACGAGTATCTTTACTCGTTGCTCATCTTTAAGCGTCTCAAAAATTGGTATACACGCTTTCAGCGCGTCCAAGCTGTATTGCTCTGGATCAACACCACCAGCACACTCTTGGAAACATTTAACCTGATCTGGAGCCGTTCCCATATAAACCTCCTACATTCTATACTTTTGTATTCTTAAAAGTATAATACTATGCTACAACATAAAAAACAAGACCAGCCGTTTAGCTGATCTTTACGCATTTAGTTTACTGCAGATTACTGGTTATTTTCTGCTTTGCCTTGCAATGATTGCAATACCCTAGTGCGATATACCTTAGCCCTATGAATGCCAAACCATGCAATAAGCACTAATAGCAGCCCTACACCAAGCAACATCAAGCTCGCCCCAAGATCAACTGGCTTTGCAAACAAGAGTAGCACACCACCAAATAGCGTAAACGCAGCGAGCGGCAACATGCCTATATTAATGCTCAGCAGCAAACGACCATATGAATTATACGGTCCACGCAGTTTTCCCTTCTTATCTCTCCAATTATTTTTTACCAGCTGCTCATTACGCCGCGCATCCCGCTCAATAAAATATTCTCCAATACCTACTGCAATGCCAGTGAAAATTTCATCCATGTATTATTTCTCCTTATGGTCGTCTTTATTATCTGTATACTTCTCGTGCAGCTGGTGGCGATACTGGCGCATGGCACTCACCGCCCGTTTCCAGTCGCCCTGAACAAGTGAGCTAATACTTTCGTGGTGCTCAAACACGCCAAGCAGGGCTGATTTAATCGCGACCATGCCCAGCCGCTTTCGTGCACGATCTAATTTGCTTTGATGCTCAGCAAACGATTCCACCACAGCCTGATATGAATCTGGGACTACACCTTTCTGCTCTTCGCTCTTGAGCAAGTTATGTAGCTGCGCATACTGCACCGCATCACGCGACCGCACACCAGACACAAACCGGTGTTGCAGCAGTGATAGCTGCGAAGGCAAGTTCAGCACCTTTCCTAAAATGGCGCCCCTGCTATCTTGCACCTGCCACGAGTGCAAACTCTCTTCTGGCATAGGCGTCTTGATCATACCCGTTCTATACTGCACGCCACCTTTACCGTCTTGGTAGTAACCGCCCGTAAGTCCGAGCAAATCATGCCACGTTTGTGCATAGCGATGTAAACCAACCACCGACACAGACACATCATCGCCCAGCAGCTCCTTGGCAGTTTCTTTATACTCGGCTAATGTGGCAGCATCTGGCGATGTAGCCATAATATCCATTTGCCAGGGCTCGCCTTCATGACTCACCGTAGACTCATGCTCATGTGCAAGCGTAACCTGCCCTCGCTGCCAGTCTATATCGGCTGCATGGTTAAATATATCAACACCGATATCACCAATAATCATACTGTCCGTCTCAGGATTTACATCGTGCAGTTTCTGGTGAAAGTCAGTTTCAGCCAACTTCTGGTATATACTCGGGCTATGCTCCTGCATAAGTATTATTATGCCATATACCGGTGCACAACGCTATACAGCCCGCCCTGCCCTGATGCTACAGGGCTCCTTCTAGCCGCAATAGTGCCTCTTTCGCAGCGGTGCCATAAAGATAATTACCAATGCCGCCCGTGGCTGGCACCACCCGGTGGCAAGGCACCAGCAGTGGCAGTGGGTTATTTTTGCAGGCGGTGCCAACAGCGCGGGCCGCACCAGGGTAGCCAGCCGCTGCCGCTAGCTCTTTATAGGAACGTACCTGGCCGTATGGAATACGACTCATAGCCTGATAGACAGCCCGTTGGAACGGCGTCATAGCAGTGCGGGGCTGGTGAGGAATCGTACTCAGTGCGGCACGATCGCCAGCACAGTAGGCCCGTACAGCGGCCGCGTAGGGGTGCTGCTGATCCGCCACGACGCTTCCCGCAGCTTGCATCGTATAATCAGCATGCTGCCCGCGGCTAAAAGCTGTTTTATATACCACACCCTGCTGATCGCAATACAAAACAAACGCAGTGTAGTGCGAACCTGTGTACGGCTGCGTATTAGCAATATATATCGTTGTATTGTGCATTGTTACTGTCATATTCCCTCAGCTCCTTGGCTGCCTGCTACGTTATAATACCAGCTACCCTCTGCCGCAGCACCGGTACAACCTCCGCCTCAAACCATGGGTTATGCGCTCGCCAGCGAGCAGTCAGCGGCGAGGGGTGCACCAGTGGAAAATACTCTGGCAAGTACTGTGCAAAATGCGCCACCGTTTCTGTTAAGTTTTTCTCTGCCTGGCCAGCAAGGTAGTATTTCTGCGCATAGGCACCAACCAGAATCGTCAAGCGCACTTCCGGCATGCGAGCCAGCAGCTTTGGATGCCACTTCTCAGCAAATTCCTTGCGTGGTGGCAAGTCGCCATGCGCACCCTTGCCAGGATAGTAAAAATCTATTGGAATAAGCGCAAAGAGATCGGGGTTGTAAAACTGCTCATCGCTCACGCCAAGCCACTGCCGCAAGAGGCGGCCACTGGCATCATTCCACGGCACTCCTGTCTCCTGAGCAATGCGGCCCGGCGCCTGGCCAACAATGATAATGCGCGAGCTAGCCGAGGCGCTGTACACCGGCGGCCAACCCCGTGCCGCAAAATCTGCATTCATT
This sequence comes from Candidatus Saccharimonadota bacterium, assembly GCA_905372785.1. Lineage (GTDB taxonomy): Bacteria > Patescibacteriota > Saccharimonadia > Saccharimonadales > Saccharimonadaceae > VGLK01. The sequence goes on along the minus strand of CAJPQG010000006.1, from coordinate 6,767 downwards.
GGGTCGGCACAAATGTGCTGGTAGAGGAGTGGCTGTGACTGCGCATTTGTCATATCTTTAGTATAGCGAAGTTGTGTAATTGGCTCAATTATGATGCATGTAATTTATTGCGCAAGACAAGATCTGTATGCTAGTTATTTATTATTTTTAGTAAGTACATACTCCCTAAGGCACTAAAAATATGACTTCGTAGAACACCCAGTGCTCAGCCCACGACTTGACTTAACGGCCTATTATTGATATATATATTAGCCTTTTGTGCAATTCCGCACGAGGTCCATGCTTAAGTCTGTACACACAGACACGCATGCCGTTTGTGAGGATAACACCCTCACTCGACTCCGAAGAGGAGCGTGCTATGGTACGCAGTAGCAACTGCCCATCCTACGGACTTCTGAAGAAGTCTTGCCCATGCTTTAAATGCAGCAGTCGTCGCATCAATGCCGCTATGCGTGGCGGTAATTTACGACGAGATCGCAAGAATACCAGTCGGAAGGAGCACGACACCAAAGGCCGAAATAATCACGGCCGTAACGGTGGCGGCAAAAGGTGGTAGTAGCCACTAATTAGCTGGCCAACGACCTGGACACGTCACAAAACTGTCCGCTTTCTTTGCTATACTACTATTTAGAACTTATGCAGCGCATTCTTCTTTGTAAAAATACTCCTTCTCCCCTTGTGGCTCACCTTTATGAACATATGGTGATGAACCAGCTCAAAAGACAAGCCTGTCAGGCCAATTTACTGCGGCAGATAGATTATTTTGCTCTTGGCACACACTATTCAGGTGCAGGATTCATCACGATCGACCTAGACCTCTATACCACAGAGGCTATATCATTAATAAGTACATTGGGGTGGCTTCATGTGCAGGTCTCTGATGCTGCGCTGCAGTTAGCTATGCAACAGATTGCCGCAGAGACCGGGCAAGTTATTTCATGTAATAACTCAGCCCAACTTAAGAAAGATATAACCATTGCAGACAGCACCACATGGCAACAAATTGAAAAAATTAGCCGACCGATCACTATTGCCTACCCTGCCGAACGCAGCTACCTGTGCGAGGTAGCCCGCTCTGATCTATCAATTAGCCAGGTTTCTTACACGCTTAAAAAGCCACTACCAAATAATCCAGCCCTGCTCCCACTATTTCATTATCTCGCTTCCGCAGTGCATAGCACGGTAGCTGATCTTGCTAGCTATCAGCTTGGCTACTACCACTTGGGCGACCGATTCACAAAGACTCACTCTCACCTATCATCAACCACTACATTTACAGTGCTTAGCCACCACGCCAATGACGCTGCTGTGCGACAAATGTACCATAATACTCTAGTATCTATATTGGAAGAGCCAATCCTCTCGCGCATTATCCGTCGGCTCACGTCTTTTTCGTATAGTAACGGCTGCATGGATGCACCTGATGTTGATGCTCACATTTTAGAACTTGGTACCATAATCGGCGAGTCTACCTGGCGGCAACTTGCAACCAAAGAGACAATCTGCAGCCTGTTTGATGATGTCACAGTTAGCATTACATAGTCCCGCAGTAGCACAAGTCGCTACTGGCGCCCCAGAGCCTTACGTCATCTTATACATTCCCTGCTATACTTATTCTTATATGAATAGCTACCCTCTCGCTCTGCTGCCAAATACAGTTACCGAAGCATTTCCAATTCTCAATAGCGCATCTTATATTCGCCAGTTGGCAGCGCTCACTCCGCTTTACCCCGACACAATATTTTACCTATTCGCAGGCAAAGACGGAGGATTTTTCGCGTTAGTAATGACCGACTACCCCGACCCTCTCGATCAGAGCGAAGAACTAAAGCAAATCTCTGGTAACTATGCGTTTACATTCACTCACTTAATTACGCCGCACACTAATAACCAACGCCTCAGTGTTCACAGTGGCAGCGACATGAACACTGATTTTTCTGTACCCGATCCAGAAAGCTACTACCAATTTTACCTTGCGGCCGTACGCTGCACCGATGCCACATCCCGGCCGTAAAGCACCCATTGCCATGGTATAATGTAACTATGACTTTTGTAACATTACCCAGCAATGACAAACTCTGGTATTTCATAAAAAATGTGCCATCGTCCAAAGCTCCGCTAGTACTTATCCAAGGAAGAGGGCTAGACCACCATGGATGGGATTCCGTCCTAAATGAATTTACCGATCGAACCATCGTGCTCATCGACCACAGAGGCACCGGCCAGACCACAGCACCACTAAGCTCTGAATGGTCAACGCGGGATTTTGCAAACGATATAATAACTATTCTTGATCACGCAGGCATCGATAAAGTGCACGTTTACGGACACTCGATGGGAGGAAGAATTGCTCAGTGGCTCGCAGTAGAGCATGCAGACCGTATTATTGCACTCGCGATTGGAGGTACCAGTGTTGGCGATGGAACTGGCCTACCCCGTCCCGCCGCTGGAGTAGCAGCGCTCGCATCTGGGGACCCGAGCGCATTGGCTTCGCTCTTCTATCCAGATGATTGGATCGCAGCAAACCCGCAGCAAGCTGCCAGTGTCTTTCCTTCGCCTCATTCACCAGAAGTAATGAGTATCCACGGCAAAGCCTCAGATCGCCCCGACGGACCAATTCCAGAAAATATTACAGTCCCCACTTTGATCCTCCACGGCACGGATGACCCTATCTCCGATCCTGGCAATGCAGCAATTCTCGGAAATCGAATCCCACGTGCAGAAGTATGTATGATTCCAGGTGCCAGGCATGCCTACTGGGCCGGAAACCCAGAGGTTCATGCCTCGGTTGCAAAATTTCTCTCGTTACATGACCCTAAATAATATTCTTACAGCCCCCCATACACAACAAGCCTGAGCTACGTCTATAAACTAGCTCACTTCCTTGTTACAATTCCTGTTATGAATCATTTTTCGCTCGTTAAATATCACCCCTGCGTACAGCTGGCTCACCTGTACGAGCATTTATTTGTAAATACAGTTACCGAATATCTTTATCATCATGGTCAATATAAGCTGCTGGACTACGCACTCAACGGCGAAACACACACATCTGGCGTATTATTGATCCAAGGAGAGTGCTATAACACCGAAGTTAGTACTTTACTAGAAAACATAGCAACCATGCCAGCCGACCTTAATAGTGGTAGTTCCGGTAATTTACCAGTGGCAAAAGCTATGTCGCAGCTACTTGCTGAATCAGCAAATGACCTCTACATTGGCGATCCAGATAAAATTATTTCAGAATTAGCCTTACTTAATAGCATGCCTTGGAAACCCCTAGATACTATAGACTTGCTGCCCAAGCCTGCGGCTACAGTGAACAATTCTACCGACTTAATCTACGAAACTAATCAGTCCACCAAAAAAGCACCAAACATAGAACTCAGCCTTAGCATCACTGAGCAGCCGATAGAATTGCGTATGCTGTGGCGTGAATTTGCCAAATACCTCAGTTTATCGATTGGACAGGCTATTTGCCAACGTTTTGGAGCTTATTTTTTGCAAGAGTCTGCCAAAAATACCTTAAACACTACAGTGGCCACAAGTATCTTTCTTACAAGTTCATACCTTCAACCAAAAATTAAGCTGGAAGATATCGTTACTACCGTTAAACACACCTTTACTACAATCACACAGCCAGAGGTTCTTCACCGATTTTCGCAGTACCTATCCTCGCTATCTTACGCAAATAACCCACTTGCAGCACCAGATAGCTCCCGCATCGCTCAAGAATTTGGCATAATCGTCGGAGCTCAAGGCTGGAGAAGGCTAGCGACATTAGAAAATCTGTCGCAGATCCTGAAGGCGACCCGCATTACTATAGCTTATGAAGACGCCGAGATAACCATCACTTAGTTTCCCTGCTATACTAGCCATATGACCCACGGCCTACACCCTGCCTACAATTTACCAGCCGATCACGATGTCTGCCATCTGTTTGAGCATTTGATTATTCGGCGTTTCTTGCAGTCGCTAAAGAAATCTGGTGGTGAGCGTGCCTTCATCGGTAGCTTGGATGGCACAACAGCCGGATCGAGTGTATTTTTTGCTTCAGCCTTCTTTGATTACAAATATACCAGCTTGTTTGCAAAAATTATTGCTGACCTAACGCCGTTTGACGGAGCTATGATTCATGAATCAATCGCCCATATTGAAGCCGAGATGAAATCTAGCATTACCATCTGGAACGAACCGAAGCTGCGCAAACAGCTAGCAGCCTGCCAAAAAGCGGTTGCTAACCATCGCTCCACCAAGCTCAAAAGAAATACCGAGCCAATCAAAAACCAACCACTCGAAATTAACTACCAACCAGAAGATTTTATAGACATAGTACTCACCATCGAAGTGCCAGATGCGAGCGACCAAACTACTGCTGCCTTTTTCTGCATGTATCCCTTGCTGCTCGATCTCGTGCGCGGCGCCTGTTTCGACCAAGCACCAGTTTACCCCTCTAGCCATGGCGAATTCACCGCCTATCAGGATGGTAATGCTACAAGCCAAACCTACACTATCAAGAAGTCTTTTAGCTGGAAAACCATAGACAAAGCAGCCCAAAGCTACTTACGCTCATTCAATGCTGCGCCACACGCCAGTAGCCTAGCCCATCTGGCCGAAGCCTTTATATCTGATCCATACTATACTGCCGCACCAGTCTACTTTTACCAAAAGACTATGACGCCATACACAAAAGACGACCTAGCTAATGCAATAGCTGTAGCCAATTTACAAGCAATACTAACTCAGGCAGAAGTCACTATTGCTGCGGCGCAATAGCACACCTCCGCCTGTCTGCAAGATAGTAAATCTATGGATAATTTAGCGGTAGGCTGTTAGTATCAGCTTGCCATTTATATATTCACCCAGGAATACATCCCCGTAACTACGTAAGCCCTATTTTTTAATTTCTTCTAGTAGCCGCTTCTCGTTCTTTCCAATGACCTCTAAAATACTAGCCTGTACTTGGCCAACAATGATGATGCGCGAGCTTGCCGAGGCACTGTACACCGGCGGCCAGCCCTGTGCCACAAAATCCGCATTCATTGGGTCGGCACAAATGTGCTCGTAGAGGAGTGGCTGTGCTTGCGCATTTGTCATATCTTTTAGTATGGCGAAGTTGTGTAGCTGGCTCAATTGTCGCAAATGTCACTATCCGCTAGTCCTCCAATGTTAGCTCGATTATCTTCTGGAAGGTTTTGCCATTACGGATTGTTAGTTGTTTGTAAAACCGGGCTTTGAGCAGCTTTCTATGGTAGTTTGATGTAAGATAATCGGCTTGATCGTGGTTGCAATAAAAGAACGCCGTACGCCCAAAATGGAGCTGCTCGCGATCGTTCGCCCAGGTAGCCGTTTCTGCCTCGATAGCTGCCGTGTCCGCCTCTGGTAAATAGAACAACGCATCCCGCCGGTAGGCCGCGTCGTCCTGCCACCAGCTGGGTAGGTGAGCCACCTCTTGCTGGAGTGTGGCAGCACTGATGATGATAAATGGCACTGGGAAGTCATAGGTCGCGTCAAAATAGCGCGCCAATGTGCGCTGAATCACCTCCTCCGGCTCGCTGCTATCAAAAAACAGATTGCCACTATTGATATACGAGACGACATTGCGAAAGCCCAGCTCCATCAAGTCCGCCTTGAGGCGATCCATACTTACCTTATGCTTGCCACCAACATTAATACCGCGGAGCAGCAGCGCGTAGCGCATTGGTTTTGCTGTGGTGTGGTGTGGAGTACTCATATTACTAGTATACAAGATCCCCTGGCGCCTGGCCAAAGCAGGCTGTCACCGTTTGTGGCGCTCTTGCTGGAGCGTTTTGTCCTTCAATTGTAGCACCACATCCGCCTCTTTAGCGAGCTGTTTACTGTGGGTGACGACGATGACGCATTTGTCGTTTTGGTGGGCGGCGCGGCGCAGGATGTCGATGATGTCGGCGGCGGTAGTTTCGTCCAGGTTGCCGGTCGGCTCATCTGCCAAGATGATCGGTGCATGCGAGACGAGAGCTCGGCCGATCGCCACACGTTGTTGCTGCCCGCCAGATAGTTTCATGACGTTGCGGTGAATGTGATCGTCGTCCAGTCCCATGGCATGCAACGTTTCATTGGTGGCCTTGGAATTAACCAATTTCAAGTTTTCCAGCGGCGTCAGATAATCGATCAGGTTATAATTCTGAAACACCAGCGAGACATTGTGCTTGCGATGATGCGAGTAACCCTGCTCGGCAATGTCTTGATCGTCGAACAAAATCTGCCCGCCAGTTGGCGTATCCAATCCCGCTAATAGGCCCAGCAGGGTTGATTTACCAGCACCAGAACTACCGACGATGGCGTAGAATGTGCCTTTTTCAAAGTGATAATTGATCCCATTCAGCACGTTGCCGGTGCCGCCTGGGTATGAATAAATGATATCGCGTAACGTAAGTAATGCCATGATAACTCCTAACTTAATGTTGCTAAAATTTGCTTTGGTGATTGGCGCATAATCGGCGCGGTGGCAGCGATGGCTGATAGTAGAACGACTGCGTAGCCGAAGGCGAGAGCCTGCAGGTAGGTCGCTACTGGCGCGGCTTGCACCACGGTTTTTTCTATGCGCTGGTTTTGGTCAGTTTGTGCTGTCAGGGCAGTAGAAATTTGCGACGAGGCGACCGAGCCGATGGCGAGCGCGAGCACCGAACTGACTGCGGCGATGATGGCGAGCTCCGCCAAGAACTGCCCGATAATCTGCCGCTTCGACGTGCCGATGGATAGCAAGATGCCAATTTCATGCAAGCGGC
>CAJPQG010000005.1 GCA_905372785.1 Candidatus Saccharimonadota bacterium | reverse complement strand
ATAAAATTGGGAATTAAGTATATTTGAAATAAATATTGGCAGAGGGCAGTGATATACTGCACAAACCTACCCAGATAATATGCGAGTATCTTGGGATGCTAACTCAGACGGAACTACATCTGGGCGTCATTGGTCATCTCAAGGCGATCGAAAAGAAGGAATGGATCGCACAAGCCAGCACACGCCTCCAAGCGATGCGCGTCAGGATGATTTTAATGACGAGGGCAAGTACGGAAAATAGTAATGTAAAGGAGTGATAAAGACCCCTGCTAGGATAGATAACCTATCTAGCAGGGGATTTTTCTAGTACGATAAGGGTAAATAGATAGAATACAGTGGACGCAAGTAAAGGAGGAGAAATGCATAACGAATATAGGTTTTTACGGGATAACTACGGTGGATATAATATACTCGAGAAGTTAGATAATTGGGCTGATGAAGTACGACAGAACATTAATGTGCTAATAAAAGACGATGAGTATAGTAGTAAGGTCGCGGTTCGTCTTATTGAGGAGATACACAGGGATGTGACGTTTTTCCAGCCATGCGAATTTCCATTGCCTTATGCAATATTACAGCATCTAGAAGGTATTATAATGGGTTATGCTACTAAGAAGGCGGATTGGTATGTGATCCTTAAGCTCATTAAAGAGCTTCGCTATGAGGCATGTTATGCACCAGAGAATGAAGAAGATTTTGATCCGGACATAGAACTCCTTGAGTTCTCATATACTATGCAGGATAGTGTAAAATATGGCCAGAAGGTTGCAAAAGATGGTGAAGAAGGACTGAATAACTACCTTAACCAGTGTGCAAAAACAATCAAGCTGCTTGGGATATATACTATTATGGCGCACCCACGAATTGCAAATGCAGTGGCTGATCTATTGATCGCTCCATTTGACGGCTATAGTCCAGGAAGAGACGCTGAGTATATCCCTGTTGCTAACATTGTCTACCAATACGCCATTCGGTTGAAGGCGACCCCCACTAATAGTCGCCTGTGGGAAGGAATTTTAGCGGCAATAGATATATTACAGCGGAAGAATAATGAAAGAGTCGCCAGAGAATAAATAAAAGAGGGTGGTCGTTGGCACCCTGTAGAGCACGGTAAGGCCTTGTCGCTTACTAATCCCACCCAGAAGGTGTATACTAAAGACATGATGAAGGGAGTTTTGCAGCGGCTCACGCAGGTGCCGCTTTCACGGTTATTTATAGTACTAGCACTTGTAATTGGTGCGGCTTTGGCGGTGCTAAACCCACCGATGACAGTAGTAGATGAAGAGAGCCATTTTTTCCGAGCGTATGAAGTTGCACAGGGGAACTGGAAGACAGATCGTCAGGCTGATAAAAAATATGGTGCAATTATTCCTAAAAACCTGGCGGAGTATGTGTATGGCAATAAGCAAAATGCCTTTCAAGACCCGACGGCGCGCCAGGGCAATGAATACCAGCTATTTGGCGGCCCACTAGCGGGTCAGCGCCCAGACGAACGCCAAAAAGTACAGGTACTATATAATGGTGCCGCTGTATATTCGCCTGTTGTGTATTTGCCACAGGCTTTGGGTATAAAACTGGCGCTGCTGCTGCAGCTACCAATGGTGTGGCTCATTTTGCTTGGCCGCATCATGAACTACCTGCTGTTTATTGTTGTGGGCTACTGGGCTCTGAAAACCATCAAACGAGGTGCTTACATTGTTTTTGTTGTGCTATTGCTGCCGATGGTTCTGTTTCAGGCTATGTCGCTATCAGCCGATACGCCAACGCTGCTAGCCACCATCGTGGCGTTTACATTGTTTATGAATATACTGGTGCGTCGTACCATGCAGTGGTCGGCAGGGGAGATTACGCTACTCATTATAGCCAGCACCGTTATTGCGCTGGGTAAGGTTGTGTATTTGCCGCTTATTCTGGGAGCCTTTGGCGCACTATGGTTTGTAAAGAGCGTTAAAAGTCGTCGGATTCGGGGGCGTACTGCCTTGGCGTTGATTCCTATTTTAGTTGCGGGACTTGTTGCGGGTGGGTCATACATGGCTTGGTCACGTGTGAATCATGATGCCATTGAGCATAGTCAGGCACTGTTTTTTGATGAAGCAACGCAGAAGACGATTTCATCAAAGAGGCAGCTGCAGTACATTGCGGGCCATTTACCAGCCTTTACGCGTGATTTTCTGGCTAATACATTGCTATACAACGACCGCGATGTGCAGCGTGGTATGATTGGGCGATTAGGTTATACCGACTGGCAAGTGACGTTCCCACCCTGGGCGGTTGCGCTTGCTTATGTATCGCTAGGCCTGGCAGCCTTTGTGCGTCAGCCAGATGACGCTGCCGTGCCGCTATCTCGCCGTCGCCGCAAGGTGCTCGCTGCTTTCCTGTGGGGCCTAGCCATTGCTACGTGCGTCGGCACCTACGTGTTGATGTATCTTATCTTTAACCCAATTGGTAGCGGTAATATCCAGGGTGTGCAAGGGCGTTACTTTATTCCGGTACTATTGTATGCAGCCGCAGGTGTACTGCTGCTAGTGCGAAGTATATCATCTTCACGACACACCCAAGTCAAGGCATTTATTGTTATTAGCACAATGGTAACTAGCCTAGTTATGATCGCTATTATCAGTGGTTATTACCGGTAATGTTATCGCTAAATACGCAAAAAAATGGTATAGATGCTATATGACAATACCGCCTAGTGGTATAATGACGTCATATATACTGCATGATCAGCACTATTGCTCGGTCGCAGATATATGACATTGTTCCTTGAGAAATAGAGAGTTAGGTGAAGATGATGACAGCAGTAAGCCATGACCCGGAAGCTTCGCCGAAGCTTCCTACTATGGCTGATTTCTTGTATTGGCTCATTACTGGCTACAGCGATAGTATACCTGAGCTTACCGATATGTTTGTCGTCGATATTCGACGGTACTTTCAGCGGTATTGCACACACCTTAAAGAGTGTTCCTTAATGGAGCTTCAGCGCAGTGAAAACTGTGTTGATGAAGAAGAGAAACGCCAACAGATCAAGGTGAACCGGGCTAATTATCGCAATAGCAAGAGGCCGCCAGGGTCTAAACCTTTGCGTGTTTCGCTGCGTAATGTGCCAAAAGCACACAAAAAACGTAAGCGTAACAAGTACAAGGTAGAGCCATATCATAAGCGATACCAAGAACAGCTATATGAGGATCTCTGCTTTCTTATTACACATGCAGATCAAGAGATGCTTGATAAGTACGGTAATGGCTTTACGACAGTGATGCAAAAGTATTCTGATGTGCGCGGGGATCTTTTGGAAAAGGCTAATTTTTCAAATGGCTTAAGTGCAGAGTTCAGGTACGACCGTAATATGCATCTTATGCATATATTTGTAGGCGGAGATGGTTCAGCAGATATAGACTGGTCTCCAGAAGGCCACGGGCACCAAATTATTAGTCCAGCAAGCGGTAAAGTACTATATGATCGCAAGCCTGGCGAAGCTCATGGTCCGCAGAACTTTACTGATCTGCCGTCTCAATGGCTTGTTCAGCAGGCTATTCGCAGCAAAAATCAGCAGGCTTCTCAGTCTATCGAGCAACAGTCTGTAGCATTAGAACCTCGACATCGAGAAAAAGTAGCGGCGTAGACAGCTGCGCCCTACATAGTAGAGAATGGTAAATCATGACATATACGCGAGTCTCTCTTTACCTAAATCTTCCGGAGCAATGGCCCTTACTGTAGTGTACAGTAAGGGTTTTTGCCTTTCTATGGCAGGGTAAATTTAGGTAATGTTGTATAAAATATATGAACAGCTATAGCAAAAATAAGCTGTTAAACCTATGGTTGATGTAAAAATTATAATAGATTACCCATTGTACGTATGAGGTGCAATTACCCCGGAGAATGGTGCAATACATAGGACTAACAGGGCGCTGTAAAATAGGCTGGTTTATTGTTTGATAGGTTATGCAAAGGGTATAATAAAAGATAGCTACACGAGTCACGTGTGGCAGCTCCTTTGACAAATGAAAGATAGGTGATGGTATGAGCATGCCAACAGGAAAAGATACTAGCGTCAAGGTTCAGTATCAGCTACTCCAGTTGGCCCAATCAATGGGTGTTTTCTCGAGTGTAGCGCTTATTTTAGCGAATGCTTCTAATGTGCTAAAGTTTGTGCATTTAGTGCGAGGTTTTAGGGATATTCATTCCCGGGATATCGTCAAAAATTTGTTGTTTCCCCAGAGTAAGGAGGAGTGGCAAGAGCTACTCACCGAACTAAAAGTGCAGCATGAAAAAGCGGTGGCTGCTAGCCAGGCTGCTGAATCATCTTGTACTGAGGCTAACGAGCTAGTGCAAATTGCTGAAAAGAACGTTCGGGAGGCCGAAAAGGCCGTTTCTAACTATGAGAACAACTTGAGTCTTCATGAAGAGCACTTGCGCCAAGAAGAAGCGCTTCGCAAGAAACGGGATGCCGTAAGGTCGACTGTTGAGGTGTTTGACAGGGGCGAGGATAAATACATTGCTACCATGAACTTGTTAAACAAGCGTGCCCAGAGCGATAAAGCAAATGCAGAATACTACGAAGAGCAGATTGAACATACGAAGCAGCTTCGTAGGGAGGAGTATAATCCTCTAAAGAGGCCGCGCCGTCTGTACAAGAAAGCGGTCAAGACCGCAAAGAATAGCAAGAATAATGCTAAAGAGGCTGAGCTTCGTTTGCCGGCTGCACGCGAAAACCTTTGTACGGCGCAAAGTTTACAGCAGCAAGCTGTAGAAGCGTGTGCTGGCTGGAGTGATGAGTTACTTCGGCGGCAGGAGCTTTGCAAGATGTGGTATAGCCTTATTGCTGAAATGGAGAAATTGTACTCTGTATGGTCTGAATGGAATATCACTAATGGTAGTGATCATACCATGTCACCGTCGGTTATCGATCAGTGTGACACTGTGACGGCTCCGGTTGATTCTGATTCTGCGGCAGCTACTGCCACAGGAGGGCATTCTTCGTCGAATGCTTGTACCGTGTCTGAACCACCCGTCGAGCGCACGCAAGATCGGTCTGAATCTGTGGATAAGAACCCGACTCAGGGTATTCCCACTGTTTCTGCATAAACCGAGAGGAGCCCCCTTGTTGCACGGCGTGTGACAAGGGGTTTTCCACGTAACGAGCGTGCACGCAAGGCTTTTTATAAGATGGCTTACATTACAGTGACTCGTGGTATACTAGAGCTAATTACATCCCAATAATGAGGAGGTTTATATGAAAATAGTAATTGTGAGTGGTTATTTTAACCCGCTTCATGGTGGTCATTTAGATATGATTGAAGCAGCGGCAGAGTTGGGCGATAAGGTTATTGTTATCGTTAACAACGATGTGCAGCAAATGCTGAAGAAGGGTAAAATTATCCTAGATGAGGCAAATCGATTGCGTCTACTTCGTTCATTGAAGCAGGTGGACCAAACGGTATTGGCGATCGATGAAGACCCAACCGTTATTAAGACGCTTGATATGATTGCGGGGCAGTACCCTGGTGATGAGCTAATTTTTGCGAACGGTGGCGACCGTAGCGCACCAGAAGTTGTGCCAGAGCGTGAAGTGTGTGAGCGGCACAATATCACCATGAAGTATGGTGTTGGTGGTAGCGAAAAGGCAGACTCATCGACTCGTATTAACCAAGCCAGCGGCGAAGAAGCGTAAGTAAGCAGAAAAAATAAACCCCACATAGAGTATATGTGGGGTTTTGCTTTAACTTTAAACAATTAATTAGCCGTATAATGCGCGATGTAGCGTTCTAGGTCGTCCTGCCAATCTCGGCTTTGGAAGCCAGTTGCGTGCAGCTTAGCAAGGCTCATATTTGAGTTTAGCGGGCGTGGTGCAATACCTTCTTTGCCAGCAAAGTATTCTGCTGTTGTGGTGTCGGTAACGGTGAGATTTGTGTAACCGGCTACCGAGAAGACGCGTCGAGCAATGTCAGCCCAACTTACCAACGGGCCATCGTTGGTGACATTATAGGTGCCATAAGCAGCGTTGCTACGAAGCAGGTGATCGATGGCACGCACCAGTTCACTTGTGAAGGTGAGGCGGCCGATCTGGTCTGCAACAACAGTTGGCTCGATGTGTTTTTCAGCTAAACCAAGCATGATGCCAACAAAGTTTTTACCTTCGCCAATAACCCAGGTAGTGCGCAAGATGTAATGTTTTGGTACGGTGGCTGCTAGCAGGTCTCCAGCGGCCTTGCTTTGGCCATAAACGCTTAATGGGCTAAATGGTTCATCTTCAGTGTGCGGGCCTTCGATTGTACCGTCAAACACATAGTCGCTCGAAATATGAACTAGTGTTATGTCTTTTTGGCGGCAGATGGCTGCTAGGTTAGCAACTGCCTCAGCATTAATTTGCCAGCTTGCAACGCGCCCGTCTGCAGTTTCAGCACCGTCTACATTGGTGTAGGCAGCAGCATTTAAGATTGTGGTGATACCAGACCAGTCGAAGTTTTGCACTGAAGTTGGGTCGGCAATATCAAGTTCTATGCGGTCAGCAAAACGTGCCCGTGGGTATTGCTGGCGCAGTGCAGTACCTAATTGGCCGTTGGCACCAATAATAAAGAATGTGCTATCGTCCATTACTATACCTCCATTGGGGTGACATTAGCGAGTGGTGGGTGCTCGATATCCTTTTGTGAGAGAATTGCTTGCTCTTTGGCGATTGGCCAGTCGATTGCAAGCTCAGGGTCAAAAAGGTTCACAAACGTATACTGCGCATCTGGCGACCAGTGGGCGTCGACAAGGTAGGTGTAGGCGATGTTGTCATCGAGAGCCTGGTAGCCATTTGCAACGCCTTTTGGCACGTAAATAGCAGTGCCTGGGTTGATTTCGTGAGTGAACGTTTGGCCGAAAGTAGGGCCTTTACGTAGGTCGCACCAAGCACCAAAGACGCGGCCATTAGCGGTCGAAATAAACTTATTCCATGGTTCGGCGTGCAAGCCCCGGGTTGCACCAGCTTTATCATTAAAACTAATGTTATTTTGCACAATGTTAAACGATGGTAGGCCGAGTGCTTCCATTTTTTCTTTTTGGTAGTTTTCTTTAAACCAGCCACGATTATCGCCGTGCACGGGTAGGGTGATGACGAATAGACCAGGGATTGGCGATTCTGTAACGGTAAGCTCGTTGTAATTTGCTGGGTCAAACATAATGACTCCTTTCGCTTGCTGAGTTATTGTCCTTGTTTGGCGTAGGCTGCTTCGACTGCTTCTTTTTGAGTTTTCCACCAGTCGGTGTTAGCCTTGTACCACTCGATAGTTTGCAAAAGGCCGTCGCGCATGCCGGTTTGGTTGTCGGTGTATTGTGGTTGCCAGCCAAGTTCATTGCGCAGTTTGCTGCTATCCATAGCGTAGCGCATGTCGTGGCCAGGGCGATCATTAACGTGGTCGTACCAGTCTTTGCCTTTGCCCATCAGTTCACAAATTAGTTCAATCACGGCCTTGTTGTTAACATGGTCATTGTCAGCACCAATAATGTAGGTTTCGCCCAGGGTACCTTTTTCAATGATGAGGTGCACAGCAGCATTGTGGTCGTCTACGTGAATCCAGTCGCGGACTTGCTCACCAGTGCCATATAGTTTTGGTTTGATGTCGCTAAGGATGTTAGTAATTTGGCGAGGAATAAACTTTTCAATATGTTGGCGTGGGCCGTAGTTGTTTGAACAGTTTGAAATAGTAGCCTTAATGCCAAAGCTGCGTATCCAGGCGCGCACCAGCATATCGCTACTCGCTTTAGTAGAGCTGTATGGGCTTGATGGGTTGTATGGTGTTGTTTCGGTGAAGCGGTTTGGGTCATCTAGCTCGAGGTCGCCAAAGACTTCGTCGGTTGAAATGTGGTGTAGCCGCTTGCCATGGCGACGCACTGCCTCTAGGATGGTGTAGGTGCCGATGACATTTGTTTCGACGAATGGCCATGGGTTACGCAGGGAATTATCATTGTGGCTTTCTGCTGCAAAATGAACCACAATATCAGTATCAGCGATAAGTTTATCCATCAATTCTGCATCACAAATATCGCCGTGTACAAAATGTACCTTGTCCTCTGGCAAGCCAGCTAAATTTGCAGTGTCACCGGCGTAGGTGAGCTTGTCGATTACCGTAATATCGTAAGTGGGCTTGTGTGTAACGGTGTAGTGAACGAAATTCGACCCAATGAATCCCGCACCACCTGTAATCAGCATTTTCATGTTGCTATTATACCACACAGGTAGTGTCCATAAAGAGTAGCCCCACCAGGCTGCGGGAGTGCACGTAGTGGGGTGGAGTAGCTAGCTGTGGTTAGCGTCGGCTGCGTTGACGATAGGCATTGCAAGCAGTGAGAAGTAGGCCGATTCCAATCATTGTTATGATGGCGCCAGCTAAAATGATTGCATTGCTGCCGGTTTCGGCTAGGTCACTATTTGGCTTGTGCTGGTCGTGATTTAGTTCCTGCGCGCGTGGCTTTTGGTTTGATATTGAGGTTGCTGTTGCAGTTTGGTTTTGCGATGCTGGACTAGTTTGTGGATTGTGCTGCTGCGGTTTTGTATCTTGCTGTGGCTGCGCTGGCGCTGGTTTTGGACTTGTTTCTAGTGAACCTGGTAAAACGTAAGCTTTAGGGTTTGGTGACCCAGCAGTGGCGAGAGTGATAGCGCGATCGAACTCCTTTGGCAGGGTAGTGAATGGTGCAGGCATAGCTGCATTAGTGATAAACACGTAGCCGGCGTTACGTTCACGTGACTTTTTAATAATCGCTGGATACTGCGATGGTGTTGCGTCGTAGATAATGTGGAAATTGCGCTCGATTGTGTCATCACTTGTCTCAAAAACCGAGGTAGCTGGTGTATAGTCAGCACCTAGGTAGCGGATGGCACTAGTAGAGCTAGTGACGAAAATATCAGCATACGGTGCTGCAGCATCTGAAATATGGCCGCCTGGGTTGGCGATAATAACAAAATATGGATAGGTTTTGCGGATGTAGTCGTGAATGTCTTTTAGGTAGGCGATTTGGTCTGGTTGCGTTGCCACTGCCTCATCGAGCATGATGCCGCTGATGGTATTACGGTAAAAGCTTAGCCAGCGAGTGATCTCGGCTTTTACTTCAGTGAGCGGTTTTGTGTGGTTGCCAGTGCGAATATAGGCAATATTTCGAATACCATTATTGGTGTTATCTGCTAGTTGCCGGGCATAGTTTGGGTCAGCTTTGTCGCCAGGGCCATCATTGACATTAATGATCGCCATTGGCACGGTTTTGCCTTGGTCTTTTTTAAATAATGTGTTTAGCGTAGACCAATACGGATCAGGCTCACCAGCCGGCTTTGGATGAGTATAGGCTGGCACGATAACTCTTTGAGAATGTGCGATAGCCCCCGCTGAGTTTGTGTGCAGCAAAGATAGCATAATAGCTGCGCCCACCACCGCAGCAAAAAATACACGTTTTTTCATAAAAAATCCCCCTCGTGTTATTTGCAATAACGTATAACCGTATAATACGTATCAGTTATCGATAATGCAAGTCACGAAGAGGATCGTTTGTGTAATGGGTAAATAAATTCATGCTTGGCGTTGACCGTGTTTGTACGAAAGGGGGATTTCAGTAGTAAACAATAAATCGGTCAGGTATCTTTGGCTATTACCCGTGAGCTTTACCTTCAGGGGGGAACTGAAAGGCAAAAAGTAATAGCGCTACATAAGATACACCGGGTCAACGCCAAGCAAAGGGGGAGGTTTGTTAGGTGCTAATTTGTGATAGGTAGTGCCCGGAGTGAATACCGGAGCACCCTATCTATTATTTTTTGCGAGCAATACGCTTTTTATTAAAGATAATGAGGCTGGTGCCAAGACCAAGCAGCACTACTACGCCACCAGCGATCAAGAATGAGTTAATACCAGTGTCGGCGAGTGAATCTTGCTGAGCTGGCTTTGGCTCTTCTGCGGGGGTGCTTGAAGGAGTAGACTGGTCTTTTTGTTTAGTATCCTTCTTGGCTGGTGCCTGTTCTGCTGCCGGGCTCTTGTCCTCGACGGGCTTTTTCTCTGGTGTAGCCGGCTTTGGTTCAGCTTCAGCTTGTGGTTTCTTATTTGTACCGTTTGTAGCTAAGTCTACCATGTGGTTGTAGTCACCAGGGAGCGCATTGAATGGATCAGGGAACTCATCGTTTGTGATAAATATATAACCAGCATTACGTTCTTTTGATACTTTCGTAATCTTCTCGTAATCTGATGTTTTTGCATTGTACACAATGTGGTAGTTGCGCTTTGCGTTTGCTTCGTCAGTTTCAAATTTTGAAGTTGCTGGTGGATAGTTGGCCGACATATATTTATCTGCAGTCATTTCTGCTGTAATAAATATATCACTATAGGCTGCGATGTCGTCTGTAATGTGACGGCCTGGGTTTGCAATAACTAAAAAGTTCGGGTGCTTTGCCTTGATATATTGATAAATCTCTTTTAAATATTGCTTTTGCTGAGTGGTGTCGAAAGTGATTTCATCAAGCATGATACCGCGCACCTTATCGCCGTATAGTTGGACCCATTTTTCTACCTCTTGTTTGGTTTGGTCCATAGGCTTGGTCATGTAGCCGGTGCGTACGTAGCCAAGGTTCCTAATACCGTCTTGATCATTTTTAGTAAGCTGCTTGCTGTAGTTTGGGTCGACCTTTTCTCCAGGTCCGCTGTTAACGTTCATAATGGCCATTGGAGTTGACTGTCCGGCATCTGGTTTTGCTTTGTTGCTCACCGCCTTCCAGTAGGGGTCATTATTATTGTGCTGTTCAGGGTATTTATATGCCGGCAAAATCACTTGCTGAGTATGTGCCATTGCTTCAACTCTCGTACTTTGCAGTAGCGGAATCGAAACAGCACCTAGTGTGATAGCTGTCGCCGAGATAACCACCGTTTTCTTCATGAATCCTCCCGTCGTCCGTCGTCTATAACAAGTTTGTATATCGATCAAATGTGGTTCTGGAGATATAGTAAAATAAGTACTTCTAAAACGCAAGCAATATGAGGTAGAGAGGACCGGTAGTGGTAAGGAATATTATTGTGCAATATACATCGTTACAGTAGTCATTTGGTACAGAATAAGATATGTAAAATAAACAACAAAATAGTGTACTACTAGAGCAAGGCCTGTGGTGGAGTATGGTATAGTGTGGCCATGAAGATACTATCTGACCAAATGACAGAAGGGGAGCTGAAGGTTATTCAACGTGAGCTGAGGGCTACGTTGCAGCGTGGAGTAGCAGGTGATATTACTGAATTTGGCTGCTACGTTGGGACTACGAGCGTTATACTAGCTGAAGAGCTAGCGGGCCAGCAGCCAGTGCGGACATTATATTTATACGATTCGTTTTCTGGTTTACCAGAGAAGACCCGTGAAGATATTAGCCCAGCAGGAGAGCAGTTTGTCGCTGGAGAGTTGCACGCATCGCGTCAAGAGCTGGAACGTAATATTCGGCCCTGGCGCGGAAAAGTGCCACTACGTATTCATAAAGGTTGGTTTAATGAGATTCCAGCGCATAAGCTACCGCAGCAGATTGCCTTTGCTTTTTTAGATGGTGACTACTACCTGTCTATTTTAGATCCACTTGAGCTGATTTGGTCAAGATTGCAGCCAGGCGCGTGCATTATAGTGGATGATTATACAAATGAGGCCTTACCTGGTGCAGCCCAGGCAGTGCATGAATGGGCACGGCGGTATGCACTACAGGTGCGGAGCGAGCAGAGCTTAGCAATCTTTTACAAGCCAGAGTGACATGGCCGCTATATACATAAGTAACAGAGTAAATATATCATTTATGGTATAAATTTATTATTGTTATATAACAATAGGTGTTACAATAGAGAAAATAGATATATCATATACTTTTTACGATATTTCTAACATTATAGACATAAAAGTTTGGAGAAGATTAACTGCATATGGACTTGTATGATATTCCATTTCGCCGCAAAGCCGTAGTGATGGCTGCAGTGATGGCAGCATTATTTTTAGTGGCGCTTGATCAGATGATTGTTTCGACTGCGCTCGGGACAATCGTTGGTGAATTTCACAGTTACGGTAGTATCGGTCTTATCGTTACGTCGTATTTACTATTTTCAACAGTAACCGTGCCGATTGCTGGTAAGTTATCGGATATGTTTGGTCGTCGGCCAATTATATTAGCAGGTGTGAGCATTTTTACGTTGGGGTCGCTATTGAGTGGTAGTGCGCAGAGTATTGAGATGCTTGTGCTGTGGCGGGCCGTGCAAGGATTGGGCGGCGGTATTA
Organism: Candidatus Saccharimonadota bacterium; assembly: GCA_905372785.1. GTDB lineage: Bacteria > Patescibacteriota > Saccharimonadia > Saccharimonadales > Saccharimonadaceae > VGLK01. Next base: position 39,294 of record CAJPQG010000005.1, on the reverse strand, counting down.
TTACAGCTAATGCTTTTACTATCGTTGGTGACTTGTTCGCACCACGAGATCGTGGCCGTTGGCAGGGCATTATTGGGTCGGTGTTTGCGATTGCTTCTGCTGTGGGGCCGATTTTAGGTGGCTTTTTAACAGATAGCCATATGATTTTTGGTATGGAGACGAATTGGCGTTGGACATTCTGGATTAATGTGCCGGTTGGCATCGTTGCTGCGCTGCTTATCGCGCTGCGCTGCCCAGCGATTCGCAGGGAAGATCGTCCACGTATTGACTACGCAGGAGCGACAGCGCTAGCTACAGCATTGGCGGCATTGGTGCTGGCGGTGGATAACACCGACACAGTGTTTAAGGGGTTAATTGATCGGGGCTGGAACTTGCCAGTTATTCAGGGCGCACTGTATGGCATCGCAGCAGTGATGGTTGGTATGTTTATTTGTGTAGAACGCAAGGCAAAAGAACCGGTGTTATCTCTAGCGTATTTTAAGAGCCGTAATTTTGTCGTTATTATGACGATTTTGCTCCTGTTTGGTGGTGCGTTCTTAGGCACAGCTATGTATATTATTCAGTTTAACCAGCAGGTGTTTGGGGCGGATGCTACCCAGGCTGGATTGATGCTACTACCGATGATTGCTGGTATTACAACAACATCAATTGGTGGTGGGTGGCTAGTTAGCAAATTAGGCCGCTACAAGTGGATACTGGGGTCAGGTATTGTTGTAGGTTCGCTTGGCATGCTCGCTATGATGTCATTAACTGCCAGCTCGCCATATTGGCAAGAGGCGCTGTGTATCGCTGTGGTTGGGCTTGGGTTTGGTGTGGTGATGCCAATTACCTCACTGGCCGTGCAGAATGAGTTCAGCCAAAAGGACCTTGGCGCAGTGACTGCATCAACGCAGTTATTCCGAGGGCTGGGGTCGACTATCGGGGTAGCGGTGATGAGCGGGTTGCTCACTGCGGGTATTACAACGCAGATAGCGCCGCTTACCGACCACGCCTATATGCAAGCTGTTAAGCGTTCCCCAGAGGCGCAGCAGCTTCTTGGTGATAAGCAGCTTGATGCTAATACTGCATTAAATATAAATCAGATGCAGGAGGTGATTACTCAGCGGGCACACCAGGGTATCCAGCAGGCGCCAGTGCCAGCGAATGTACCAAAAGCCGTTGCTACAAAGAAGAAAGAGCAGGCGCTACGACAATTTGATGAGCAGCAGCGTGAATTCCATGACACTGTGGTAAATGCATTTGCACAGTCGTTGCATACGGTATTCTTGGTGTCAGCAGGGATGTTGACGGTTGCGTTTGTGCTGACATTCTTTATTAGGGAGCTTGAGCTGAAACGCCACCAGGGGGAGCAGGCTGCCTAGTAGCTTCGCACTACATAAGGGGTGTGGGCCAGACTTGATTTTTTGGTAATCATGTTATACTACCTCCATGAGATCTGTAAATATTCGACCTTCCGCTACAGCAATACATCGCCAAAGCCGTTGGTATTGGTTTGAAGTAGCTGTTCTATTTCTAGCGATTGGATTGCTTATTGGAGGTATTATTTACATGACACTGCGAACGCAGGCCTATAATAATCAACCGGTAGCCACCAAGACAGATGCTTCATACCAAGAACAGATGAGTGACTCTAGCTACCCTAATGTACGGGTGCGGCACGTTATCATGCGTAATCATGAAGTGCAGGCAGAGTTTGACTACCCTGTGACAAAGTGGGAGCGGCTCAATAATATGGTTGCAGCCAAGCTAGAGGCGGAATACCACAATTTTGTGTCTGAGCAGAGAGGTGGTAGTCGGCCAGGGCAGCAGCGAGCTACCTTTGCCGTACATTATCAGGCTGGTGATATTATTTCTTTGCGGGTTTCTGTAGAGCGGATTATTGATGGCAAAGTGACCTCTCAGCGGCAGTTTGTGTGGACGTTTAATGGAGCTGACACTAAAGATGGCCAGCCTGGCCGAGTTATAGAGCTGCGTGATTTGGTAGCAGGCAAGGCAGGCGCGTATGAAAAACTCAGTGCGATTGTGCGTGAAAAAGCTGCGCAACAAACGACTGAAGCAAAAGCTCCGCTACTTGAAGCTCAATCGGGGCAATTACTGGGTGCTGATCAAAATATTGGTATTGTTCGGCTATCGGCTCACTCGTTTGGAGTAATTGTTAATTATCGACCACTGGGGTGGCAAGAAGAGCGCTCGCAAATTATAGAAATAGCTGTTGCAGATGTTATGGATATGCTGCAAAACGATACCGCTCGGCTACTACTTGATGTGCCTCGGCCGGCTCCACCAGAGCCAGCTCAGCTAAAGCCAGCGGCTACTTCGGCAGTGGCAAAAGGGTGTGGTAATTGCGTTGCGATTACGTTTGATGATGGCCCAGGGCAGTATACTGCCAGACTATTAGATATGCTTGATCGACTGCAGGTGCGAGCTACCTTTTTCGCAGTGGGTACTCAGATTGATCGCTACCCACAATTAGTGCAGCGTGAACTACAGGCTGGTCATACGGTGGCAAGCCACACCTGGAATCACCCCCAATTAAGCACGCTGGCTGATAGCCAAATACAGCAGCAAATTGATAGCACAAATGATGCCATGCAGCGGGCTATCAACCGCCCAGCTCGATATTTACGACCACCTTATGGCGATTATGATGACCGGGTACTGAAGCTACTAGCTGCACGCCAGATGAGCGCCGTGCTGTGGAATGTTGATACACGTGACTGGGCAGATCATAACAGCGATCTTGTATGTCACCGGGCAGTTAATGGCGCAACGCCAGGGTCAATTATTTTGTTGCACGATATACACCTTACAAGCGTTAATGCCGTGCCATGTATTGTGGAAGGGCTGCGTGCTCGTGGGTTTGCAATGGTGACAATTGAACAACTATTAGGTCAGGGAGAACCAGGCAAGGTTTACCGCAAGGCTCAATAAGAGCGGCCGAGGCGCAGCAGGGGTAATTCAGCCGCACCGCCATAGTGGCATACTGCGCAAATATGACACTAGGCAGATTGCTTTTTGTTACGCTTATGCTACACTACAAAGTGAAATAGCATTAACAAAATGAGGGGGAATGATGGACCAACCAATTCGTGTTAATTCTGAGATTGGTCGGCTGCGTACGGTGTTATTACATCGTCCAGGCGAGGAACTCGAAAATCTAACACCTGAATATTTAACGGATCTATTGTTTGACGATATTCCATATTTAGAGCAGGCGCAGGCTGAACATGATGCGTTTGCACAAGTGCTGCGCGATAATGGCGTCGAAGTGCTATATCTTGACCAGCTGGCTGCGGAGTCACTGTGGTCGGATGAGCTGCGTGAGCAGTTTGTTGACGATATGCTGAAAGCTTCAAAGCTGGGGTCACATCGTGCATTTGAAGCGTTGCGTCACTATCTGCTAGCAATGCCAAGTCTAGAAATGGTGCGCAAGATCATGGCTGGCGTGCGTAAGGACGAGGTTATTTTGCCGCCAGAGCATCAAGATCAGCTGCATGATATGATTTGCGATCGTTCGCACCAGTATCCATTTTATTTAAGCCCAATGCCAAACCTATATTTTACGCGCGATCCAGCAGCGTCGATCGGTAATGGGCTGACTGTTAATAAGATGCACTGGCCAGCACGTCGCCGTGAATCGCTATTCATGCGCTATATTATTGACCATCATCCACGCTTTGCAGGTAAACAGGTGCCAGTGTGGTACAACCGTGATCGCAAGTTCTCAATGGAGGGTGGCGATGAGCTAGTGCTGAATAAACACACGTTAGCGATTGGTATTAGCGAGCGTACTACCGCTGAAGCTATTGAAACGCTGGCAACTAATTTATTTGCTGGTTCAGATTTTACTAAGGTGATCGCTATTCAGATTCCAAAGAGCCACGCATTTATGCACCTCGACACTGTCTTTACAATGATCGACCATGACACCTTTACGATCCACCCAGAGATTCGTGACCATGGTGGTAAGATCAACTGCTTTATCCTCGATAAAGTAGAGGGTAAAAAGTACCCACAAATCACCAAACAAACCGACTTAGAACAAGTGTTGGCAGATGCGCTAGAGCTGCCAGCAGTGCGCTTAATCGAGTGTGGTGGCGGTGACAGTATTGCCGCGGCTCGTGAACAGTGGAATGATGGCAGCAACACGCTAGCTATCGCACCAGGTGTCGTTGTCACCTATGACCGTAATTATGTTACCAACCAGAAGCTGCGTGAAGCAGGTATTACCGTAATTGAAGTATCAGGAGCTGAACTAGGTCGTGGGCGAGGCGGTCCACGATGTATGAGCATGCCACTGGTACGAGAGGAGATTTAACTATGGCACAAAGCCTAAAAGGCCGATCATTACTAACATTAGCGGACTACACTCCAGAGGAAATTCGACTGCTGCTTGATACGGCACGAGAGTATAAACGCCTTAAATACGCTGGTATTCCACACCGCATTCATGAAGGGAAAAATATTGCGCTATTGTTCGAAAAAACTAGTACGCGTACCCGTACTGCATTTACTGTGGCGGCTAATGAACTAGGTATTGCTCCTGAATATTTGGGTAAGGACGACATCCAGCTAGGCAAGAAAGAAACAGTTGAAGACACTGCCAAGGTGCTTGGTCGCATGTTTGATGGGATTGAGTTTCGTGGCTTTTCACACCAAACAGTGCAAGAGCTAGCGCAACACGCTGGCGTGCCAGTGTGGAATGGGTTGACTGATACATTCCACCCAACACAGATTTTGGCAGACTTCCTCACAGTGGAAGAGCACGTCGGCCCGCTACGTGGTAAGAAGTTTGTGTTTGTGGGTGATGGCCGCAACAACATGGCAAATAGTCTGATGATTGGTGCTGCTAAAATGGGGCTTGATTTCCGCATTCTAGCACCAGAATCGCTGCACCCAGATCCAAAGCTGGTAGCACTTGCACAGTCGTTTGCAGCAGATAGCCGAGCAAAGATTACAATTACCAGCGATTTCGATGAAGCGCTAGCTGATGCCGACATTGTATACACTGACGTGTGGGTATCGATGGGCGAAGAAGACAAGTTCGCAGAGCGTATTGCACTACTGAAGCCATACCAGGTAAATGCCGAACTCTTGAAGCGCACTGGCAATCCAGCAGTGAAGTTTATGCACTGTTTGCCAGCCTTCCATGACGCACTGACAATCACCGGTAAGCAGATTCAGCAAGAGTATGGCCTCGACGCTATGGAAGTAACTGATGAAGTGTTCCGTTCATCTGCTTCGATTGTGTTTGATCAGGCTGAAAACCGTATGCATACCATTAAGGCAGTGATTGCGTTGACACTATAAGCAACCTAACGAGAAGAACTATGATAAAACGAAAACAAGAGCCAGTAGCTACAAAAAAAGCTACAGCTCACCAAGGTGCTGCGACAAAAGCAGCACCTGAGACAAAAAAGAAAAAAGTCTTTCGCTCACCATCGGCCTTTACCGGGCTGTTTGTGGTGATGGTCGTGATGGCCGCTCTAACCTGGATTGTGCCATCGGGTATGTATAATACCCAGCCTGACCCAAATAATGCTGAAAAAACAGTGCGTGTGCCGGGTACCTATCACCGCATTGATAAGGTGCGAACCGAAAAAGACGAAAAAACAGATAAAGAAAAGAAAACTGATGTACGCCAAGGTGCCTGGGATATTTTTGTAGCCTCGGTAAGTGGTATGAGCGAAAAGTTGCCGGTTATTTTCTTTGTGATGGTGCTTGGTGGATTCCTGGGTATCGTGATGAAGACCGGTGCGCTTGACGCCATGCTGGGCTCAATTTTGAAAAAAATGAAGGGCAAGGAAAAATGGCTAATACCGATTCTTATGATCTTCTTTGCGATCGGTGGTACCACGTACGGTATGCAGGAAGAGGCAGTGGCCTTTTATGCACTGGTTATTCCGGTGATGATGGCAGCTGGCTACAATGCTATGACAGCGGTGCTGGTGATCGTTTTGGGTGGCGGCGTCGGTGTGATGGGCTCAACAATTAACCCATTTTCTACCGGGGTAGCCGCAAGTGCTGCAGGTCAACCGCTATCGAGCGTGATGGGCGTGCAGGCGATCATCTTGATTGTTAGTTTAGTTGCGGCCATTATATTTACAATGCGCTATGCCGCAAAAGTAAAGGCTGGCCAATATGTTGAGGACAGCCGGGATAAGCCAACGGTAGCCACTACGCTTGATATGAGCAACGTGCTTGACTTTACCGGTCGCCGTAAGGCAGTGATGGCGGTATTTGGGCTGACTTTTGTGCTGCTTATTTTATCGCTTATTCCGTGGAGCGACAGCACCTTTAATATTACGGCGTTTGAAGATCTTCACCGCTGGCTAGCCAACTTGCCAGTGATTGGTGCGCTCTTCGGACTGAGCCATGTTGTGCCATTTGGCGAGTGGTACTTCAATGAAATTTCAACGCTGTTCTTGATTTCGACTGCGGTGATTGTTGCAATTTATTACCGAGAATTCCGTCGTCAGGAAATCCCTGTTATGGATACCTTTGTGAACGGTGTTAAGGATATGCTGTCGGTAGCACTGGTGATTGCCGTTGCTGCAGGTGTGGCGGTTATCATGAATAACGGGGCGATTCAGGACACCGTAATCCATGGTGGTGAAGCGCTGCTGAAGTCAGTAAGTGGTGGTTTGGTTGGCGTGCTCGCATATATCTTCTATATTCCAATGAGCGTGCTTATTCCATCGTCATCAGGTTTGGCGACCGCTACAATGCCAATTTTGGCACCGATTGCAGATTTGGTTGGTGTTGGTAAAGAGGTGATTATTGCAGCGTTCGCAACATCATCAGGGCTCTTAAACATGGTGGCACCAACAGTGGCCTCGCTGATGGGTGGTTTAGCGCTGGCTGGCGTATCATATCGCCGTTACCTGAAGCGAACATTGCCAATTATGATTGTGTTTGCGGTTATTAGCGTTGTTATTATTGCCATCTTTGGCCTTATGGGGGCACGATAATGGCGACGATTGTAGTAGCACTGGGTGGAAATGCGTTGCAGCGCCAGGGTGAAGCTAGTTCTCAGGCGCAACAGCGAGTAGCAGCTGCCACCGTGAAGCAACTTGTACCATTAGTAAAAGAAGGGCATCGGCTTGCTATTGTGCATGGTAATGGTCCACAAGTCGGAAATATTATTCTGCACGAAGAGGCGATTAATACCGATGATGTGCCGAGTTTGCCACTCGATGACGGTGTGGCGATGAGTCAAGGACTGATTGGGTTCTGGCTACAGCAGTCATTTATGAATGCCTTTTCTGCTCAGGGAATGGCGCAGCAGGCAGCGACAATTGTAACGCGAACACTGGTTGATGAGGCAGATGCAGCCTTTGCAAACCCAACGAAGCCAATTGGCCCATTTTACACCGCCGATGAAGCTCAGCGGGTGGCTGCCGAGCGTGGCTTTACGGTGAAGGAAGATGCTGGTCGTGGCTGGCGGCGGGTTGTGCCATCGCCACTGCCGCAGCGTATCTTGGAAGCCGATGTAATAAAAGGGCTGGTAGATGCTGGTGTCGTCACTATTTCTACTGGCGGCGGCGGTGTGCCTGTGATTGAGCGGGACGGCGCTATTGTTGGCGTAGAAGCAGTGATTGATAAAGACTTTGCTGCGGCTGAGCTGGCGCGGGTACTGCATGCCGATACACTACTAATTCTAACAGCAGTAGACAGTATTGAAATAAACTACAATACGCCGCAAGCAAAAAGCCTCACGCAGGTGACGCCAGAAGAGCTGCTGGGATATGCGGACGCTGGACATTTTGCACCAGGTTCAATGCTACCGAAAGTGCAGGCAGCCGCCGCATTTGCTCAGCATAACCCTGGCAAGCAGGCAATTGTGACTTCACTTGATAAGGCTGAGGCGGCATTAGCCGGCCAAGCTGGTACACGCATTGTGGCATCATAGCGAGGTGCTTAGTAAGTGAATATATAGCCTTGACGCAAAAGTCAGGGCTATTTTTCTAAACTGCTAGTCGAGAACACAGTGGCATTGCAGAGTAAACCAGTGGTATGTTGCGGCAAGAATAGAAGTGTGACATAGTGAGAGCATATTGAAGAAAGGATATATGTGATGACAAGACAGGCAATTGGTAGACAGATCGCTCGATATCGCCATGAACAGGGATTGACACAGCAAGCACTTGCAGACCGGCTTGGAGTAAGTGACAAGGCGGTGTCAAAATGGGAGCGAGATCTCTCGTATCCTGATGCTGGGCTATTGCCACAACTAGCTAGGGAGCTGGGCATTAGTGTAGATGAATTGCTAAGCGGTGCGTCGGCATCAGCCTGGCAGTCTCCGCAGCCTGCCCAAGAGATCACATCGGCAGCTGCTTCTCAATCTGCGGCTATTGGCCATGGCATAGTCAGCGGCGTCGTTGGTGCAGGTAAATTTGGTGTGGGTGCAATCAAAAAAGCCGTATTTATTATTAGTTCAGTCGGTGGTGTTTTGGCAGTGGTAGCCACCTTTATTGTGAACATAATTGTCGTACAGAAGACTGCGCACCAGCAGGTGTGGTGGCCATATGTGGCCGGTGGTGTAGGGACAGTGTGGGTGCCCTATGCACTGATGATGCTGCCAAAGCTTCGCAAGAAGCTGTGGTTGGCTGGTTTTGCATTTAGTGTGCTTTCTACAGCGTACACATTTCTTATTCAACGCCTAACAGATACCTTTGGTTGGGTACAGTCGATATATATTCCTTTGCTGCTTACTGTTATAGCGGCGGTGCTTTTATTGGTGTGGTTACGTCGTCGTGTGTCGCTATGGACGCTTAGTGGTGTTTCGCTCATGATAGTGGGCGGGCTGCACATATTGGTAGGACGTTTGACGCTGCATTGGGTGCATCGATACTATCCGCAGCAGGCGCAGCAAATACTAAACGACTATGCCGGCGCCTTAAGTGAGCATACGCACATAGCAGTGCAAGATCTCGTTGGTGGTGGTATCGTTGTGATTGGCCTCTGCCTTGTGCTGGTTGGTGTTTTGCGCCGCACGCTTAAATAATGGCTTATGGATTAGGGTAAGTGTAGCCACTAAGTTTCTATTGCTTTTTGCAGTTTGTATGGTATAATCATACCCATGATTCAATACTTGCAGTCGGACCAAGACCAGATTATTCGTTCGCATAAAACGTTGCAAACGGGTGCTTGGCTGCGCTGTGAACAGCCAAGCGAGCAGGAGCTCGCCGAGCTACTGACTCTTGGTATGGACGGCGACGCGCTGAGTGATGCACTCGACCCACATGAGGTGCCACGTATTGATTTCGAGGACGACTGGACCTATCTGATTGTGCGTATTCCAAGCACGGATGATGCATTTAACGATTTTACGACGCCAGTGTTGTTTGGTATGCATAAAGATTATGTGGTCACGCTCTCGCGCGATAGTCTTTCGCAGCTGTGGCAACCATTTATTGATAAAACACGGATTTCAACGCGCCGCCGTGTGGCGTTAATCGTGGCGATGACAGAAGCTGTGGCGATGCAATATCAGCGCCGAGTAGCGACTATTAACCGCCAAATGCGAGCAGCAATTGATGATATCCATACCTTGCGAGCGCGGGATATTGTGGTGCTAACAGAGTATGAGCGGAGGTTAAACGACTACCTTGATGCTCTTATTCCGATGAACTGGGCGATTGAACAGCTGGTTGCTAACCGCAGCCTGCGTCTGAAAGAAGACGATAAAGATGATGTGGAAGATATTTCGATAGACTTAGAGCAGGTGATCTCACGCTGTAAAAGTTTGCTGCGTACGATTACTAATGTGCGCGATAGTTACCGGGCGGTGATGGATACTAAACTGAATGAAACAATTCGCTTGCTGACGGTGATGACAGTTGCATTGACGGTGCCAACGATGGTTGCAGGGCTGTTTGGTATGAACGTGCCGGTGCCAGGCGCGGAAGACGGCATGATGTTTTGGAAGATTACTATTGGTAGTGTCATTATTGCAATGGTGGTTGGTTTTTATTTTTTGCGGCGCCGTTAAGCTAGCTGCGTACATTTGTGCTCAAACGTAGTTTTATTGCACCGAAACCTTCAGGGGTGCTATGCTAAAAGAGCTAGTGATTAAATAGCTAATAGGGAGCAGATGTCAGAAACACACGAAATTCGGTGTCCGCATTGTGGCACAGTTATACCAATGGATGAAGCTGGGTATGCAGCAATTGCTCAACAGGTTCGGAGCCAGGAATTTGAAAAAGAGACGGCTCGGCTGGAGGCGCGCTATGCAAAAGATTTGCAGCAAGCCAAGGCTCATTTTGAACAAGACAAGCAAGCAGAGCTGGCGCGATACGCCGATCATGCCAAGCAGCGATTAGCTGAGCAGGCGGCCGAAAATAAGCAGGCAGCGCTTAAACTAGAGCAGCAGAACCAGCAGGCGTTGCACGACCTGTCTCGGCAAAAAGACCAGGAAATTGCACAGCTGACGGCACAACTCGCTCAGGCAGCGAGCCAGACTGAATTACGTGTGACAGAAGCTACTACTGCGGTGCAACAAAAATTGCTGGCGGCAGAGAATCAGTTAACGCAGCAGCAGGCTCAGGCTGAGCTTGATAAAGTGGCGCTGCAGCGTGAGTTTGATGCTCAAATAAAAACCCGCGATCAGATAATTGCCATGAAGGACGAAGAGATTGCTTTGCGCAAAGACATGAAAGCGCGACTATCAACCAAGATGGTGGGTGAAAGCTTGGAGCAACACTGTGAAAATGAGTTTAATAAGCTACGTGCGACTGGATTTCGTGGCGTTTATTTCGAGAAAGATAATGATGCCAGCAGCGGCAGCAAGGGTGATTATATTTACCGCGAAGTAGATGAATCTGGTGTTGAGATCTTGTCGATTATGTTCGAGATGAAGAATGAGCAAGACCAGACTGCCACTAAAAAGCGCAACGAAGACTTTTTGAAAGAGCTCGATAAAGACCGGCGCGAGAAAAACTGTGAGTATGCGGTGCTGGTATCGCTATTAGAGGCAGACAGCGAGCTATATAACACCGGTATTGTCGATAAATCACATCGCTACGAGAAAATGTATGTTGTGCGGCCACAATTTTTTATTCCGCTGATTACTATTTTGCGTGGCAGTGCCATGAACGCGCTGGCTGCTAAAAAGGAGCTCGCGATAGCTCGAGAAGAGCACAGTGACATTACCCAGTTTGAAGAGAATTTGGCGGCAGCTCAAAAAGGGTTTGCACGCAACTACGAGCTGGCTGGGCGCCGCTTTGACGAAGCGATTAAGGGTATCGATAAGACCATAGCGCAATTAGAGAAGACCAAAAAAGCACTGCTTAGTAGTGATAATAATCTACGGCTTGCAAATAATAAACTACAAGACCTATCAATAAAGAAATTAACCCGCGGCAACCCTGGTATGCAGGCTCGATTTGCTGCACTGGAGGAGATAGATGAAGCGTAAACATAAGAGTAAAAAAGTTGTTCAGCCGCCCATGACTGAGGCAGAGCTTGCCAAAGAGGGTATTAAGCCGCAGATATACAAGCGTCGCTGGTGGATTTTAGGCTCGCTTTGTTTGGCGCTATTTGTGGAGATGGTCGCCAACGGAAGCTTGAACATGGCTTTGCCAGATATGGCGCGAGATATGAACCTTTCGCAGCTAGATTTAACCTGGATTGTGAACACCTATACCTTGCTATTTGCGAGCCTACTTTTCGTGGCTGGTGCTGTTGGAGATCGATACGGTCGCAAGAGAATCATGCAAATAGGGTTGGTGCTATTTAGCGCTAGTTCAATTTACGCAGGATTTTTTGCGGGTAGTGCGCTGGAGCTTATCATTATGCGTGTATTGATGGGTATTGGTGGGGCGATGATCATGCCAGCTACATTGTCGATTGTGAATAATATCTTCCCACGGAGAGAACGTCCGCAGGCGATGGCTGTTTGGGGAACTGTAGCTGGCGCCGGTATGATGCTTGGTTCGGTTGTATCAGGGCTACTGATAAATATATTCCATTGGCACGCAATCTTTATTTTTACGGCAACATTAACTGTGATTGCCTTTGTGGCAAACTGCCTATTGGTGCCAGAGTCGGTGGATGAACATAAAACACCAGTTGATTGGCTAGGTGGCTTATTTGCGTTTCTGGGTGTGTTTGGTTTGGTGTATGGTATTACCGAACTGCCGGATAGTCTGCGCGGCGTCGAGACTGCTACAAATCCAATGCTTGTATGGAGTGCACTAGTGGCGGCTATTATTTCATTAGTGGTATTTGTTTGGTGGGAGTGGCGCAGTAAACACCCAATGCTTGATATGAAATTATTCCGCTCAAGTGGATTTGGCATTTCTTCGTTGATCTTGGTACTTACGTTCCTGGCGCTGTCTGGCACTATGTACGGCATGAGTATTTTGGAGCAGTCGATCATTGGCTTTTCGCCACTCGAGGCTGCGCTCTACATGATTCCAGTGATGATACCAATGATGATCCTTTCGCCACTGGTTCCAAAATTAGCGGCACGGTTTAGCTCGCGCTGGGTTATATCAGCAGGGCTAGTGATTACTGCAGTCGCTTTCTTGCTAATTAGCCAATTAGATGGCAGCGTAACCTACTGGCATATATTCGGCTGCATGGTCATGATGGTGGTTGGTATTACCTTTGCGATGATCCCGAGTACCAATTTACTAATGCTAGTGGTTCCTAAAAACCGCTCTGGTATGGGGTCGGCGATGGAAGACACCACGCGCGAACTGGGTAGTGCACTTGGTGTAGCATTGATCGGTTCATCGATTAACACGATATACAACACCAATATTCACGCGGCTACAGCCCAGCTGCCACCACAGTTGACACAGGCCGGTCAGGCGATTGAAAAATCATTGCCAGCTGCCCAGCAGGTGATAGATCAGCTTGCTAAAACAGGGGCTTTGCCGAGTCCAGCAGCCGAGCAGCTACTAATGGCAGCCAAGAATGCCTGGATGGACGGCTTTGGCCATGCGGCGTTAATTTCTGCTGGTATTATGCTGGTTACAGCGGTTATTTGTGCTATTTTCTTTATCAAAAAAGCAGAGGAAGACAAGCTTACCAGCGCCGCAACGCCGCATGGTCGTTAGGGTGTATATTTCTATTGTATAAAATATAACAACCGTGCTAAAATAGGCGGCAAGAAACCTCCCGTTTCCCGGATGAGGCCGCTGCCACCAGGCAGTATGCGCCCTCCGCTGGGCGCTATGGTTTCCTCCTCTCTCGATCGTATGAAAGGGGTTGGTCAGAAATGACTACCGACGTTAACAATACGCAGAAAAAACAGGCTACTGAGCCTACTGAAGGTAATTCGCCATCAGAACCCAAAGGCGGCGTTGAGCAGCTAGAGGAGTTTATGAATCAAGGCGAAGAAAGATACAAAGAAGCCGAGGCACAGAAGCGACACGCCGACGTAATGCGTAAGCAGGCTGCGCGTGACGCGCAGCGGCTACAGCCGCAGGCCCGGCGTAATGCATTGCAGTATGCACAGGCGCTTGTTGATCAGCGTTACAAGTATACTAGCAAAGGATGCAGCAAAGATCAGGCTAAGCTTGATAAGATGTTGCAAGCCTACCCATCCCAGCTTGAAGAGTTATGGTTAACTCGTGAGCGCCTTGAGGTGCAAGGTCACGAACTGCTATTGCTACATAATGCGCAAGCTATTAGCAACTGGCGGTTTAAGGTGCTCCGTGCTCGTAATGCGCGTAAGTTGCGTGCTGTAGAACGTAAGATGGCTAAACTGCTGGCTCGTATTGAACGGGCGACTCACCGAGTGAGTGGTGATAAAGGTGTGCTTGAGTTCCTGGAGGGTCTCAACCAGCACTTAGTATCGCTCTGTCAAAGCCAAGAGGCGTCGATTATGCTTCAGCAGTCTGCTGTGCAGCAGGCGGAGGCAGTAGAAACACTACTGCAGAATGCTAAGCCTAAAGTGGAGCAGGGGCTAAAGCAGCATAATACTGCGCCTCCGCAACTGTTTGATCAGTACGCTGAGCAGGCATAGCACAACTGCATATATGATCAGGGGGGACCCACTTCGCACAGAAGTGGGTCTTTTTCTTGAAAATACACTAGTAGACATTGACATTTCATAATAAATACGGTAAAATACCGGGCATACCGCCACCCTGGCGGATGCCCATGTAAATGGTGCGAACCCGCACCTTGACAATCGAGAGAAATGAGAAAAAGATGGGTCAGTTAGGAACTTCACAAGAAGCACTAGGCGTATCAAGTCAGTCAAATATGAATTCTTCTCGGGATGACGTACAGGCTTGGCTTGAAAATGCAGAGTATAATGGCATCAAGTTTACGAATGAACTTCGTGTTCGGGTGTATGTACTACATCAGATGATTCGGTTTGCCCGCAGCCTGGACGCACAAGTCTTTGGTGCAGAGCAGGATGTGGGCGATGCAAGCGACATCGTGCAGAAGTATCAAGCTGTTACAGAGTTTCTGGGGAGTCATACGACGGATAAGGCTACCCCTGATCTGCTCAAGGGGCTATATAAAAAAGTAAGGCCACTAGCTCATGCCTGGTATCATTTTAATGGTACTATGGATGATTTAGTTAGTATGGGGCAGCTTCGCGATACCTCCTCTCCGGGTATGCCATTGGTATATCCTGGCCTGGAGGAAGCTGCTGGCACGGTCGTTTCACTTACGCCGTACACCGATAAGCAGCAGGCGGGTGCTCGCCAGATTCTTATTGACGAGGCTAGCGGTGAAGTAGCCACTCCATATATTGAGTTTGCCGAGTTTTTTGCTATTACCGAACCCGCTCTTGTAGAGCAATTCGTAAAGGAAGGAAAGTAATGTCTACCGTTCAGGTTGATACCCAGAAAGTTGTGTCTCGGGCACTGTTGCAGTGCAATATGCAGGTGCGGCTGAGTTTTCTTTGTTTGGCAGCGCGGCTTATGTCATGCAATGACATAAACGAGCAGCCTGTAACAGAGGAGCTGCAGTGTATCCAGCAGATTGTAGAGGACCAATTACCTGGTACTCACATTCCTATGCCAGATGTAACGTCAGATGGTAGCTTATTTGCAGGCAGCTTGTCTGAAGAAACCGTGCAATCTTTTCTGGTTAAAACACTGGAGTATTCTTCATCGCGAGTAGCTTTCATCGAGAACCACAGTCGGACGTGTCTTGGTGGTGTATTGCCACTAGCAGAATGTCCGACTAAAATCAGTGAAGCTGTGGTTCCATCGGTGTATGCGTTGTGGTTGTTTTTTGCACAGCAGTGTCATCGTTATGGTGACTCTATGGAAGCCCGCCAGACGATTGAACATAATCTGGAGTCTGCCTTTGGCCGCGTGCCGGAGGACCTTCAGAAGCACGTTGTTCAGTTGCTGCCAGTGTCTTGGATGCTTGTAACGTGGTCGCTTGACCTTGCTGATCTTGTAAGTAAGGCGCTGCGTGGTTTGCAGGTGGATATTGCACATGATGCATCAAAGCAACTACGTGATAGGTTTGAAGGCCAGTATCTGGTACCTTTACAGCCTGTTTCTGACTAGAGCTAATTAGCTCACATTCTATATTCCACGGGCGCTCTGTGACAGATCTGCCACAGAGCGCCCGCCCAACTATGAAAGGAAGTGATGACAGAAATGTCTGTTGAAACGAATGAAGAACAAGTTCTTGTTGAGCCCAAGAGTGAACTCTTGTGTGGCATGTTAGCTGTGGCGAGTATCGTGTACCATAAGGTGCGCGGTCGCTTGTGGGAAGTGGCCGAAAAGTTATACAGTACTAAAGCCAAATGCACTGAAAGTGACGAAGCTGAGGAGACGGTTTTTGATATCAATCAGTATACCTCGACGCTATATCATGTAGCACATGAGGCCGCTCGGATTAGTCCTAATAACTTGCATCCGAAGAGTCATGCAGGGGTCCAGTTGGCTATGAATACCCGGCGGTTTAATCAGGGTCTCAAGGCAGATTTTAATGAGACTATGAAGCGTATTCTCGAGTTAGCCGAGAAGTTATTGCGTACTAACTGGCATGACTATCTGTGCCTCGCAGAGGATATGCAGCAGAACTTTGTGTGGCATCGCGAGGAGTTGTTTCAGGTATACCCCTACTATTTTGATAAAGAAGGGCGTAAGCGTAATAATATTCCAGATCCTAAGCCGCATACAATTGCACCACTGCTCGTGATTCGGGACCTGCTAGATCCGTTAAATAGTCGTGGCCTGTTTGCAAGGCTCATTATTGAGAAATCTGACCTTAGTGATGAGGATAAGAAGGAACACATTGATTCCCTTAAGAAGTGCGGCTGGATTGCTGATGGTATAGCGATTACTAACGCATCGACAGCAGCTCTTCGTGTGTACAAGACAGATCCTCGTACGGGTGGTAATTACCGCCCCGAGCCACATACACCGCATAGGAAAGTAGTCCCTTCGGCTGCGGCAGCGTAGTCATATCTTCTCGTTTACTCTTGGTTAAACGGGCATAGCCCACATCTGTTGATGGTGGTAGTTTTTGGCGCAGCTTTGCTGCATCGAAGACACCACTGTCCAGGTGTGGGTTTTTGCTTTATGTGGGGCCGTGCAGGCGTGGTGGGGTACATGGTACACTAGGTGTATGCATACGTATGAGCAGCTCCCCCGTGATGATCGCAGCGAAAGTTTTCGCTACATTAGCGAGATGATGGTGAATTTGGCAGAGCACCAAGGGGTGCACGTGGATGAAGACACCGCCCAGCGTTGGAGTGATTTGCTGGGGCTGCTGCGTGAATTTGACACATTGGTGGATGATACCGATATAACGCACGAGGAGGCACTGCAGCGATTAGCGAATTTTGATGATTTTGCTGGTCGCTACCCGTATTTATCGCCAGATTTACTTGGTGAAGAGACCTGCCAGCGTATGGTGCGGCGCGTGGCGGAGATTTTGCGAATTGGCCGGGAATATAGCACGGTGCAGGACCCAGAAGATTTTATTGCCTTGCGAATAGAAGAGGTGGAACACACCGCCGAGCTACTGGCAGATTGCGCCAGCGGTGATACCACTACTCAGCCAGGGTTTTATACGAAGTTTATGCCGCTAATGCGCGGTATGGGGCGAACGGCAAATATGGTGGACTCACTACTTGATATGCGCCAAGATGTGCGGCAGGAAAAAATACAAATTCAGCCTAGTGCTAAGCTGGTGATGGGGCTTGGCAAGGCTGCTTTGCACGATATGTTGCAGGTGGGCCCGCAAGTTGCGTACCCAGACGTATGGAGCCGGTTTGCTATTATGGGGCTGGTGCGCGTAGGGAACCGGTTGCGCCAGGGCAATCAGCCATATTCGAGCTTGCGTAATATATCGCTAAAATAAAAACAAAATAGCAGGCAAAAGAAAGACCCCCACAACCGCATGTGGCGTTGTTGTGGGGGTTTCCGGTGGTGATTGTTAGAGATGTGCGGGCGGGTTAGCCAGCAGGCTGCGACTGATTCGGAAGTTGTCGCATCAGAAAAATCCATTTATCAGGAGTTGCCTTGCTGCCAGAAGGTTCATAAGCGACCTGGACTACAGATAGACCATACTCTTCGCCGTATTCTCCTGCGGCAATATTAGCTTCTTCATAAGTCTCGCGTACGAGCGTGCCGCCTGATTTTGGGTTAATCTTATCCGGACCTACATTCACGGATATTCATCCTTCCACTCGGGTTCCGCGCGGGGTTGCGCAGAAGCTATTACTAATAGTAGCAATAATTTGGATGTTTGTCAAATAGTTTTTAAAAATGATGATATAAAAAATGAGCAGTTTGTCGTCTTGCTCGGGACGGGGTATTAGCTATTTTGAGATTTCACTGGCGAATATTTCGGGCAGCGGCGAGTATCTCGGGTAGCTCTGTGCCATTATAGGCACCACGGTCGGCGAAGGCGCGTCCATCTGGCCTATAGTGGTCGTGGTATGTGCTCGACTTGTTGTAGAATTCTTCGCCACTAACGTGGCCATCGCACACGAGGACTTCACCAAAATGTTTGCTGTCTTTTCTGCCGTATGAAACCGTTATCTCGCGCCCTCCCCGGGTTGTCGTGTGAATCGGTGGCTTCCAAGTGCTGTCGCCACCAACCTTACCATTACCAAAGTCGGGGTCGGTTTGTGGGTTTGTGCCCATGTATATCAACTCTTTCCAGAGCCGGGTAGAGCAGTGCTCTACGGTGTGGTGCGTGCGTGTAGCATCGGATCTAGCTGTGCACGAGCGCTCGACGCTTACATGAACGGAGCACTAAAGATAGTATACCATCAAGCAAATAAAAAAGATGCCCCAGAACTGGCAATAGCCATTAGTCCTGAAGCCCGCCCGAGCGGCTTCTCCAGTCGTACACCCACACCGGATGATCTGCTTTGGTACCTATCGCGACGTTTTATCTATAGATATTTTAGTAGCTACCGCCGGTAGCGTCAAGAGGTTTTGGTGGTGAGTGAGCCACCGCGACAGAAGAAAAAAGCCCCTTTTTACGGGGGCTTTTTCTGGGCAGCGTATACACTACATCTGAAAGGCCCTCTCAAAAAAGAGGCGCTATATTAATGAAAGGAAGATTCATGATGTAGTGTATTAATTTCGGTTGTTCCTGATAGTGTCTCGCGTTTGCTTTAGCTCTTCGGCGACCTCCTTTAGTGTAGAGGCGGCATCGCTAAGAGAGCTAACAACATCATCACGCTGCTGACCCTGCCTGCTGACCGCGGCTAGCTCCTCAGCCTTCTGCTCTAATGCAGAAATAGTTCCGCTAAGAGAAAGAAGAGCATCACCACGCTGATAATCTTCAGCATCCTCGGGGTTCATCTGATTATAGCGGTTCTGGTGGTCTTCTTCAGTCCAGGGCTCTCCTGGTGAGTCGAAACTACACATCATGTATTCCTATCTCTCAATGTACACCACAGCAGGAAGTCCCATGCTTGGTAATTTTTATTGTATACTATATCTTCTATATTTTGCAATGCTTTTGCACTAACCGCAGAGTAAGTGCAGCCTAAAAGAAAAAGCCCCCGCCGGTAACGGGGGCTTTTTGGAGGCAGTTCTTCTGTCCTATAAAAGCCACGCGCGTTAGGCGAGGGTTAGCGGGAAAGAAAAACTAATACCAGATATGAGACCAAATTACGGTAAGATCCTCGATCTCCTCACCAGTAGGAGCACCGGTAATCTTCTCCCATTCTAATATCCATTCTTTACAACTCGGGGCTCCGTCACCAGGCTTAGTAAGAGATAGGCTAGGCCTAATAAAGATCGTATATATGGCAAGGCCAGTTTGAATTATTTCTTCACTCCCTAGAAACCTGTTGTAATCATAGTCATCGACAAGACAGCGATTACGGGCGTCATAGGTAAGTACATGTTCACCCTTATAGAGGTCATACATTTCAAACTCGTAGCCAGTGCCAAACCGAGATTTTGGCACCTTCTTGAATGCAAAAGTATGACCAGCACGAACCGCAAAATCGCACTTAAACTTCAGATCTGTAGGATTAATGCCTTTAACATTGTAGGACCTTTTATAAGGTTCACGATCCATATGCCCACGATCCCAGCTTGTAGAATATACGAGCTGGGTCAAACCTTCACCAGGAAGCTTCCTCATCACAAGGCCTTCTTCGGGCAGTTCTTTACAAACCTTGGGGTTTGTAAGCCGCGGGCGATACTCCCAGGACGGAAGCTGAAACTTCCAGTACTCCAGCCAGGTATTAATCGAGATACCACTTTTAGCATAGAACGCATAATACACGGCAATACCAATGAAAATACGATCAAGGCTGTCGTTGAACCTGATTCGATTCCGCGGAACTGAATGATCCTCAATGCTGTACCAGCAGCAACGATCATACCGATAGTAATAGCCACTACTCCAGATCGATTCCCATTCATGATACTCACGAGTGCACACTTTGAAGCTAAGTGGATTCTTCGCAAAGTCATTCTCGAGTGCAATATGGCGCACGGCATCACCATCCTCATTCGAAAAACGATAGATGAGTGCTTCACGATCGAATTTGACTCCTACTTCTTCTGGTTGGACACTCTCAACGTAGTACGTGCGGTCTTTTCCATTAAGCCGAAAGGTTACGGAAGTCCTCTCACACTCCTGAGGGTGCGGATCAATGGCGTACGTCTTGTCAGCCACTTCCGCATTTTCCTCTTTCAGCTTGCGCACAACATTGTCGAACAATGATTTTGCCTTATACTTAGGCGCCTGCTTCTTGCCGGTCTTCTTCTTGGAAGCTTTCTTGTGCTTACCCATTTTTCTTTCCCTTCTCAAGGTACAAACTATAAACGATTTGTCTATAGCGAAGCCGCAAACACTGTATTTGCAGCAGAACAGAAGAGCTTCTTCGATGTTCTTATCTTTAGTATGCCAGCAGTAGGATGATTTGTAAAGGCAGGCAGTGGCGCTAGATATGTTTTGTTCGCCACTGTTCGATGGCTTGTGACTTGCTGAGCATAACGCGCAGGTTGATGATAATAATGATGCCGATAACTGGAGTGAGCACAAGTGAAGGCACTATGATGTGTGGTGCGGCCGCAAAGCTATAGCCGATGCAAATGCCGTTGCCGATGAGCGTGATAAGCGCCGTTATGCTGCCTGGCGTCCAGGTACGGTATGTTGCTGCGTCAACCAAGTGCAGTACGAGGTGCAGCATATTGGCAAGAATGACTGCGCAAGATCTGCTACACTAAGAAGATGACGAAACGCAGGAAAACTCATAAAAAATTACGGCGTTGGCTGAAGAAGAATCGCGTGTGGCTGCTGCTGTGCGTGGCGGCAGCGGTGATTGGTGGGGGTGTGTATGTGGCGCTGTATCATCGTGAGTGGTTGCCACAAACACATCCGGGTAGTATTGGTCTGGCAGAGACGCCACTAGCAGGGCAGAATGGTGAGCTGCCAGCCTGGATGCCAGATACGGTGAAGCGCTGGCAGGGTGAGATTACTAGGCAGGCCCGGCAGTACAATATTTCGCCGCAGCTGGTGGCGATTATCATGACGCTGGAATCCGGCGGGTACCCCAAAGCGCACAGCGGGGTGGCGAGCGGCTTGATGCAGGTGACGGATAGCACGGGCAAGGAAATTGCCGCTAAATTCGTGAAGCCAGCGCGCACCAACTATGATTTATTTGATCCTGAAACGAGCATCGCCTTTGGGGCGGCGTATTTGGCACATTTGCGTGACCAGCTATGCGTGCCCCTGGGTAATTTATCTGAAAATGAATGTGTTGAACTCATTGCTGCGGGTTACAACGGCGGGATTGGCGCAGCAGGGAATTTATACCATGGCCGTGGGCTGGAGGCGATTGAGACGCTTAGCTATAGCCGTGATGCAATGAACCTATGGCGCGAGCGTGGCAACGGCAGTAGCCCGACGTTCTCACGCTGGTTTGAGCGTGGCGGGCATAAGCTGATAGAGAAAGCTCAAGAATATAAGAAGTAGGCTACGCTTCAGTGTAGGTGCGGTCTATAGGAGTGCTAGGTTGGTTTTCTGGCAGGTGGCGTGAATTGCGCTGCAGCGTTATTTTGTGTTTGAACGGTTGCCCGAGCATTGAACCAAATGAAGCCCCCGCTGCCAAGGTGAAGGCAATAGACAGAGCGGTGAATAGGGTGCCAACGCTACTGAGGACATTGCCATTTGTTGATGAGTAGTTCATGAGTTCAATTAGCCCATTATAGAGTGTGAGGCCGGGCACTAGCGGGATGATACCAATAGCTGCGATACCAGTGCTTGGCGTACGCAGTGCTCGCGCTAAAGTTGCTGCCATATAGCCGATAAAGATAGCTGCAACCCCACTGGCCGCGATTGGCGACATGTCGCTAGCGCGTAGCATAAAGGAAATTGTTACGCCGCCCATGCTGATGAGTGAGGCGCCAATGATAGCCCGTAGCGGCGTGTGTGTCGTGATTGCGTATCCGGCAGATAGTACCATGCCACCAACGATTTGTGCGTGAAGGTCACCAAAGGTAATACCCTGCGTGGATACTGACACCTGGTACCCAAGTTTGCGTGAAGCATAGAGACTGATGACCACCCCGATAGCGATGCCGCTGGTTAGCATAAACACTTTTAGCACGTGTGCAAGTGCGGTGACGTAATATTCATCGATTGCGTTTTTGATGGCGTTAAAGATTGCCATACCGGCAAGCAGTAAGGTGATACTACCAGCTACAATCAGGCTTGGGCTAAGCCCTTGCATACCGGGGACCCCTCGTTCAGACAACACAGCGATGCCGGCAGCGATGATAGTCACGGCACTAGCTGCAATGGCTTGCTGAAAAAACGTTGGTACTGCATTTTTCGAGAGCACGTGCAGCAGGCGCTCTAGCCCCAGGCTAATAATGAAGGTAAGTAGCACAGTGCGCCAGTCGCTGGTGAACATGAGCGCCGACCCTGCTGGTACAAGTCCGGTACCGATCATACGGAGCCACCAGGGGTAGGTGATTTGGTGTTTCATGATGGCTGCAAACCGAGTTTCAGCATCAAGCAAAGGTAAGCCGTTTTGGCGGATATCTACCACCAGGCGCTGCACTTCCTGAATAGTATTATTGTTGCTGTCTTTAGGTGTAACGGTGCGGATGAGCGTTAGCGGCTCGTGATTAACGCCGCGTAGCTGCGAGATCATTACCAGGTTAGAGATAATATCAATATGGGCTGGCCGTGAGCAGTAGGTTTCGGTGATATGCAAGGTAGTAGAGACCACTGAGTTAGATGAAACCCCCATGGTAAGTAGCACTTCTGCGACATCAGCAGAAAGCCGCAACGCGCGCAGGTTTGGCGTTAGGGTTGTTTCCTCGAATTTGGTGTGCGTTAGCGACTGCTGCGCAATAACGCGCCGAATTCTCGGGAGCCAGTCAATAATTTTTTGTGGAGAACGCTGTTTTTTTGTCATAGCTATAATTTTTTACAGGATGATTATACCAGAGCACTAGCGAAAATAAAATGAAATATTTATAATGGCATGATGAGCGCGAAACAAAGCATACACAGTCAGGTATATACGGCAGCACATAAGCTGCACCGTATTGTTTTGCCACCGCAGAGTGTGCGCCGCATTATCACGCTTTTGTGTGGGTTTGCGGCTGCTATGTGGCTGTTTGCCGGAGTTGCACTCGGGGTTCACTATAAGCTATTTGCAGCTTTCGATCAGTCGGTACTACTATGGCTTGCCCAGCACCGCCACGTTTCGCTTTCGTATTTTTTGGCAGGGTTTTCGGCGGCGTTTAATCCGCTAGCCTATGCGGCTATAGGGGTGGGTGTGCTTGCGGTGCTGATTTCGCTGCGCCGCTATGGCAGTGCACTGTTTGTCGCGCTGGTGATTGGTGGCTCAGGGGTGCTGAACCTCAGTATGAAGGTGTTATTTTCTCGTCAGCGCCCACATATAACGCCGTGGCTCATTACTGAAACGGGTAGTTCATTCCCTAGTGGCCACGCCATGGCATCGCTGGCACTACTGTTTGCCTTGGTGGTGCTACTTTGGCAAACAAAACTTCGCTGGCTGATGCTAATCATGGCGGCTAGTGTAGTGGTATTAGTCGGTGTTTCACGGCCGTACTTTGGTGTGCATTACCCAAGTGATATTATTGCTGGTTGGCTGACTACAGCTGCATGGGGTAGTGCGGTGTTGATTGCTTGGTTTGATGCACGTGCCGCTTGGCGACTATGGCAACCGCGCAGTAAAAAGCATAAAAGCAATTGCTAAATAAGTATGAGCGTGATACTATGAAAGATGCGCCTGAACGACAGGCCCTATGTAGTAGGGCAGTGAAAGGTCGTACGAGCGTTTAGGCTGTATATAAACGGGAGTACAATCTAACATGCCAATAGCTATCAATTTGGTGCCGGCTCGGCCTCAAGCGATTGCCGTTGACGTGGTACCCGCCGATTGGCGAACCTACTTGACGCACTAGAATCCCTCTGCATCCGACTAGGTTCATAATCATTAGGGACTACGAGAATTGTACAAATAGAAAGCCACACCAGTGCCATGGAGTGGCTTTTTTATACCTAGGGCATATGAAGAAGTGTCCCAGGTATGCAGCCTGCCGGACCATTCCAAAAAAGACCCGTCATTTGATGGGTCTTTTGTTATGCGTGGATAGCTAGTGAGAAGGCTATTTACTAGCTTCGTCTACTGCTTTTTGAATGGCTGAGCGCAAATTAGCTTCGTTGTTCCAGTCGTCGTTGCTGAGCTTACGGCCGTTTAGGTAGAAGTTTGGTGTTGCGTCAACGCCCTGGTCCTTACCTTTCTTTACGTCGCTGTTAATCTTGCCAATCACGTTGTCACTTTTAATGTCGCTCTTGAACTGGTCAAGATTGAGGCCGAGGGCTTGTGCTTGGTTTTCAAAGTAGCTGTCACGTTTTGTGCCGCGTAGATCCTGCCAGGCACTTTGGTTGCCATAGAGTGCGTCGTGCATCTCCCAGAATTTACCTTGCAATCCTGCTGCCTCAGCTGCTGCGGCCGCTGCACGTGCATTTGGGTGGTAGCTGGCAAGTGGGAAGTTGCGGAAAATAAACTGTACCTTATCGCCAAAATCTTTGCGCAGTTTGGCAATTGTTGGCTCAACCTGACCACAGCCTGGACACTGGTAGTCACCATACTCTTCTAACGTTACTTTGGCAGATTGGTTGCCGGCTGTGTGCTCACCGATTGTTGTCGTGACAGCTTCTTTTTTGCTGTTTTGCAGCCAGATCAGACCACCGAGTAGCGCCACAATAATGATGGAAAAAATAATCCAACCCTTTGCGTTCATTATCACATCTCCTTATAGACTATACTTATCTTGGTATTATAGCGGATGTTAGCGTAGAATAGAAGCATATGCTAGGCGTATTATTATTGCAAGGTAGTATTATACTTCTTTTGGTGCTGCTTCAGGCGGCTTCGTTGGCGCCATCGTCGCGCCCTAAATTACTCATAAAGCTAGCGGCTCGCCAGGGGGATCGACAGGCGGCACGCGATCTTGAACGACGTAGGTTGTGGGCGGATTTGCAGGTGTTACGGCGCATGCTTAGCTGGGCGTTAGTGCTGGCGTATGGATTTATTGGCACAATGGGGCTATCGTGGTGGCAGCAACTGCTAAGCCTGGGCGTGCTTTTGATCGGGGTGCCGATGGCTGCACGGTGGAAGGTAAGCAATCGATGTGCGCAGCGACTTTTGCTAGCGTATGAGTCAAAATTAGCAGCAATTATCACGCCGTTCAGGCCGCTGTGGAAACGGCTTTATACCGCTGATTACCTATATCAAGCAAAGCGGCCGTTAACCGCCAAAGAGGTGAATACGCTGCTCAGGCATCCATCACTCACCGATATGAGCGACGTGCAACGAGCAGACATGGGGCGCTGGCTATCGCTGTCACGCTCGACTGTTCGGCAGCGGGCCCGCTCGGCGAGCGAACTGCGAACAGTGCTAGCTGGAGAACTGCTTTCACCACTGCTGGTGGATGCTCTGCACGAGAGTGGGCAGGTTATTTTTCCGGTGCTAGCTGGCGATAAGGCACAAACTCTGGTGGGATTTTTATCGCTGCACATGGCACGCCGGGTTGCATTGCAGTCTCGCTCGCCAGTAGTGCAGCAGGTGATGGATGAAGACATTGCGACGATTACACCACACAGCTCTTTACTAGAGGCGTTACAGCAGATGAGTAAGACAGACAGCACTATTCTTCGGGTGGAATCGGGTGAGAGCGGTGAACTACAGTTTATTTTACTGAGTGACATGATTGCTCGGTCAAACCGGTAGACTACTGTACCCCTGGTATAGCTATGCTATAATAAGGCGCATATGACAAAGCAACGAACGTATAATGAACAGACCCCAACTATGGTGGGTCAGACGGTAACGATAGCCGGTTGGGTACACGCGCGGCGTGACCACGGTGGTCTTATTTTTTGTGACATCCGCGATGCCAGCGGACTATTGCAGGTGGTGGTGCATCCTGATCAGCCAGAGGCATTTGCACTTGCAGAGCAGCTGCGAGATGAATTTGTGGTTGAGATTACGGGTGAACTTACGCAGCGCGATCCAGCCCTTGTGAACGACAAACTGCCGACTGGTGGCATAGAACTGGTAGCGCAGACGATTCGGATTTTGAACCGTAGTGCAGCCCTGCCAATTCAGCCATTTTCCGACAATCAAGCCGGGGAAGAATTGCGCCTAAAATATCGCTATCTTGATTTGCGGCGCCCGAAGATGCAGCACATGCTTCGTGCACGCGCGGCGTATTATGCAGCAATCCGTAGTTATATGGAAGCACATCAGTTTACAGAGGTAGCAACACCGATTTTGGCCAACTCAAGCCCGGAAGGGGCGCGTGATTTTTTGGTTCCATCACGGGTGCATCCTGGCACGGTGTACGCCTTGCCGCAGGCACCGCAGCAGTTTAAGCAGCTTCTGATGGTAGGTGGCGTGGACCGCTATTATCAGATTGCGACCTGTTTCCGAGATGAGGACCCACGCGCCGATCGGCTGTACGGAGATTTCTACCAGCTTGATGTTGAAATGGCTTTTGTGGAAGACGGCGAGCAGGTGCGCCAAACAATGGAGCCCCTGATGAAGCAGCTGGTGGCTGACCACGGCAAGCAGCTTATGACTGAAGATATCCCTCGTATTTCATACCAGGAGGCGATGGATATGTATGGTACCGATAAGCCAGATTTACGCTACGATATGCGACTGATTGATGTGACTGATGTGTTTACAGATTCAGCTTTTGGTGTGTTTGCTAAGAGCGCGCAGCAAGGTGGCGTGGTGAAGGCGATTCGTGTAGCGGGAGCGCATGGACTAACGCGTAAACAAATCGACACCTTTACTGAATTAGCCAAAAAAGAAGGTGCAGCAGGGCTGGCATATCTTCTGTTTGATGATGAGGGTGATGTTAAATCGCCAATCGCAAAGTTTATGAGTGAGCTAGAGCTGACGCAGTTACGCGAACGACTGCAGGTACAGCCTGGCGACGGTGTTTTCTTTGCTGCTGATACGCGCAAGAAGGCAAACGCCGTGCTTGGCGCATTGCGCGTTGCTTTTGCGCAGCATTTTGGGCTGGCTGATGATTCAGTTGTGGCGCTGGCCTGGATTGTTGATTTTCCATTTTATGAATGGGATGAATCGCAGCAGAAGATTGACTTTGGCCATAATCCATTTAGTATGCCGCGCGGTGGAGTGGAGGCAATTACTCAGGCTACCAGCGATGAGGCCAAGCTAGCCATCGTTGCCGACCAGTACGATATGGTGATGAATGGTTACGAGATTTGTTCAGGGGCTGTCCGCAACCACAGCCCTGAAGTGATGGAGGCGGCATTTGGTGCACTTGGTTATGACAGCACCTATGTTGCTGAAAAATTTGGCGCGATGCTGCAAGCATTCACCTATGGTGCACCACCACATGCGGGCTGTGCGTTTGGTTTGGACCGTATTTTTATGGTGCTTACCGGTGAACATAATATTCGTGAAGTTGTCGCCTTTCCAAAGAATGGTTCAGGTGTCGATGTTATGATGGCCTCACCGGCGACCCCCGATCCAGCACAGCTCAAAGAGCTTGGTGTTACAATTAACGCATCAACGGAAGAGTAGATGGATGTAAGCTGGCTGCTGTCGTTTTCAACATTGTGGCTAGCATTTGAGTGGCTGCTGCGCTTATTAGCGCTGTTTGTGGTACCGCGAAATCGTCATCCTACGGCAAGTTTAACGTGGCTTATGGTGATTTTTCTGGTGCCGCTGCTTGGGTGGCCACTCTATATTTTGATTGGTAGCACAAAGCTGCCGCGCCGCCGCCGCTTGGCAAAGGCGCAGCTTCTTTTGTTGCTACGTCATATTGAACGTGATAATACTGCTCCAGAGGTTGTTCCTGAAAAATATCGTCACCTAGCCAAGTTAACCGAGGCGTTGACTGGCATGGGCGTGCGCACGGCAGAAGATTGGCAATTGCTAACGCGTTATGCCGAAAGCTTGCAGGCTATGGCAGTAGATGTTGCTCAGGCGCACTGCTACGTGCATATGGAGTTTTACACCTTTGTAGCTGATAGGGAAACAGAGGAGCTGATTAGGTCACTAGAGCAGGCTGCTCGGCGTGGGGTGACCGTACGGGTGCTATATGACGCATTTGGTAGCTACCGCTATGGCCGGGCATTTTTGCACACTCGCAAGCGGCTACATCAGGCTGGTGCGCATATGCAGGCCGCATTGCCATTGCGTCTGCCGGGCCGAGGTTACACGCGGGTTGATTTACGTAATCACCGCAAACTTGTAGTTATTGATGGTGAAGTAGTATACGCTGGCTCACAAAATATTATTGCTCGCAATTACCATCGCTGGGATAGTATTGTGTACAGTGAGCTGATGATCCGAATGACAGGTTCTATTGTGAGCCAGTTTGAGGCTATTTTTCTAGAGGATTGGTACGCCGAGACACGTCAGTTGGTGGGTGATGCTGCCCATCCTCACCCTAGTGAAGATGATGGCGTTGGCGGCGCCAAGGTGCAGCTGCTGCCGAGTGGCCCAGAGTTTGAGTACGACAATAATATTAAATTATTTTGTGCGGCTATATATGCAGCGTCGCAGTCGGTGACCATTATTAATCCATATTTTGTGCCTGATGAGTCGCTCATGCAAGCTATTATTTCTGCCAGCAACCGTGGCGTGCGGGTTAGGATTATTAACTCGGCAGTGATGGATCAATGGATGGCTGCCCATGCGCAGCGGTCGTATTATGAAGAGCTACTGAGGGCAGGTGTTGATATCTACTTGCACAAGGCTCCAGTACTAGTGCATACCAAGGCCATGGTTATCGATGATGATATGGCTATGATCGGTTCAAGCAATATGGATATGCGTTCTTTCCAGCTTAACCATGAAACAACGGTGCTGGCATATAATACCCAGATAGCTGCCGGCCTATTGGCACTTGCGGATCGCTACATTGCAGAGGCAAATCAACTTGCTTTGCCCCAGTGGTTACGCCGCCGCCCAAGTAAGCAATTGCTCGATAATATTGCGCGCTTAACCTCGTCTTTACAGTAAATACAACATTTAATCATAAAATATATTGACGTTTTAGCAAGCTTATGGTAAAGTTATAGATAGTTCAACACGAACATAAACAACATAAGAAGTAAAGGATATATTATGGGTGATCTACAACCAATTCTCGTCGTCCTTACGGTGCTAGTTGGTCTGTTGTCTGCGGTCATTATTGTACTGCTTACGGCGCTCATCATTGTACTGAAAAAAATATACACGATTGCGGCGTCAATCAACTTAGTAGCTGCAAATCTTGCGCAGGCGACAACCTGGCTTGCTCCGGCAAAATTATTCACAGAAATTACGCAGCTCTTTAGCGGTGTTCGGCGCCACAAAGATAAGCGCAGCAGGAAATAGGTAAACAAGAAAGGGAACTATAATGAAAAAAGTAATTGGTGTATTAGCAGCAGTAGCAGCGGGTTTCACAGCTGGTGTGTTATTAGCTCCAAAGAGCGGTAAAGAAACTAGGCAAGATATTGCAAACAAGGCAAAGGATGCTAAAAACGCTACCAAGAAAAAGGCAGATCAGGTGGGCGTTGCAGCGAAAGAAGGCTTTGAGGTTATCAAGCATGGCGCTCGTGATGCTGGTGAAGAAGTAAAGGAATTTTCTGAAAAAGCAGGAAAGGCTGCTAAGGCATTGGCTGGTGACGCAAAAAAGCGGGCTGATCGCACTGTGAAGAAGAGCAAGAAAGCCGCTAAGGAAGTTGAGAGCATTGCGAAGAAGCACCTTGCTGAAGAGTAGCATTAAGTAGATCCCCCTAGTGATGATACGATGAAACACCCGAAGGAAATCTCGGGTGTTTTTCTATGTGGCCTGATACTTGCGTAAAGCCTCCCCGGCTGCCATAATGAAAAGATGACAAAAACAGCAGTAGCATCTTTGCTGGTGGGTTGTGGCGCAATTATTTGCGGCGCGAGTCTGCTGGTATTCTCCCCCCATGTTCACGGGCTTGAAGTGAGCGATATTCCTGAAGAAAAAGTGCAGGCTGTGCGACAACGCTGTACGAGTATTCAAGCTCGACTAACGCAGCTGCATAATAGCGATGCCGTGACGCGCGTTAATGTAGGCCAGGGGTATGATTTAATTTCATCACGGCTAATGACGCCGTTTACTAGCCGAGCAACACTGACGCAACTCGATACAGTGGACCTTGCAACGAGTATGAATAAATATGAGCGGGCTCGTCGGGCATTTGTCGATACGTTTCGCCGCTATGAAGAAAATATGAAAGAGTTGCAGCGGATCGACTGTGAAGCTGAACCGGCTCAATTTTATCAAAAGTTAACGGTTGTTCGCGAACTACGCCGTGATGTACAAGACCTAACACACATGCTAAACGACGTGACAATCACCTACCGCAACGCAGCGGCTGCCACGCTAGAGAAGCCACTACAAGCGGCCGATGATGCTGCGCAGTCGGCTCCTAAAAAGGAGGCTCAGTAATGAGGTGGGCGAGCAAAAGCCAGCATTATATGCAGCGGCACCGTTATGCAGCGCTTATTGTTGGTGTTCTACTGATTGCGGCGCTATTGGTATCGCTGGCGATGCACATGTATTACGTTAATGGCGTTGCCCAGCTAGATTTAAGTCACCCGCAGTATCGCTCGTTGCGTTCATCGATTGAGCGTGATCGGAAGGGTGAACTGTTTACCTCACAGGGTAAACTAACCAAACCGGCAATTGAAGAGTTTTTGCGCAAATACGACAAAGAGAGCGATAAGCTAAAAGGATACGACGCCTTCAACGGTGACCCACTAGCAGATAGTGAATTAGAAATAACCCCGCAGCAATAATGCGGGGTTTTGTGTGTTGCTAGCTGGGCTTTAGTTGAGACGAATCTGAACTTATGAAGCTAGGGTAATCTTTTCTTCTTGGAACGCTTTGAGGATTCTGCGGCGCATTTCAGCTGCAACCGCCCACTGGTCTGCAGCTTGGGTTTTGCCCGTAATAACGATTTCAACGCTATCACTGTCGATATTGTCGATATAGGCAAACGCTGGCGGCGTGATGATTTTATTGTGCCAGTCTGGCTCTTTAGCAAGGGCCTCACCCAGCTGGTTGATAATAGCAATTGCTGCATTCATATCGCTTTCTGCTGCTAGTTTTAGGCTAAAGCGTGCCATACCGTAGCCCATAGTTTTATTTACCACGTGCGCGACGGTGCCGTTTGGAAAGTAGTGTACTGCACCGGTGTTATCGCGGATAATTGTTGATCGAATACCAATACGCTCTACTGTTCCGGTAGCGTTATTAAGCTCGATAATATCGCCAACGCGGTACTGATTTTCAGCCACAATAAATACACCTGAGAGAAAATCTTTAATCAGCGACTGGGTACCGAACCCAATTGCTACACCAAGTACACTAGCGCTTGCAAACAGTGGTGCTAGGTCGATATGAAATACTTGCGATAGCATGGCTCCAATAAAATATGCCAGCACACAAATGCGCCAAATATTCATAAATAAGGCCTTGAGCGTTGTTTCGCGCTTTTTGATGTCGGATTTGCGCCAATCGTGGTACTTGGCAGTGCTGTAGATAGCGTGGTTTACTAGCTGACGCAATAGCCAGCGCCCAAGTATATACAAAATAACAGCGGTAATGCTAATGCCCAGCACAGTAAGCACAGTATCGTTAAAAATGTGCTGCAGGTGATAGTGCTCTAAGAAGCCCTGTAGAGGGCCGGTCAAATCTTTTATTTGTTGTGCCATTTTGCTATTATAGCATGTAATGACTAGTGGCAACGTGGACCCCAATCAGTTTATTATTACTCGTAAACGCAAGCGATATAAGTTTGCGAAGTTTTATAATTCGCCGCTTTGCTATGAGAAAGACGAATGGCAGCAGCTAGCTGAAAAACCACCGGTGGCTGTGGTAGAATTGGGCGCTGGTACGGCACTATTTTTGGTGGAAATGGCAGCTCGCCGGCCTGAGATGCAGTTTGCGGCGGTTGATGTAAAGGGTGATCGCTTGCAAACGGGGGCTTATGAGGCAATGGCGCGTGGGCTAACAAATATTGTGTTCATTCGAGCACGAGCTGATCAGCTACATGAGCTGTTTGCAGCTGGTAGCTTGCAGCGACTGTGGCTCACGTTTGCCGATCCGTTTCCAAAGCGCCGCAGTGCGGGCCGCCGCATGACGCACCCACATTTTTTGCGGCAGTATGCAGCGTTACTCGCTGAGACTGGTGATGGGCTATTAATCAAGCATGATAATCTACCATTTTTTGCGTGGAGCCTTGAGCAACTAGTTGCCGAGAAGTGGCGCCTGCAAGAACTAAGTTTTGATTTGCATGATTCTAAGCTGCCTGATGAGTATAAAATACTCACAACATACGAGCAGCGCTGGCTGCACGAAGGGCTGCATACAAAATTTGTACGGGCATTACCGCCACAGGAGATATAATGAGCAAGTTGACGATAGATGCATATAGCAGGCAAGCAATTACAACGCTGCTTGGTGATCACGGCCTTGGTAGTGAGCTAACGCCAACGTTGTTGTCACAGGTATTTGGCTTAGTCGGTGAAAGCGGCGAAGTGGCCGAGAAGTTCAAAAAATGTATTCGGGATAATCGGGGTGAGCTGTCTGAAGAAGACAAGGCGGCTATCATCAAGGAGCTTGGCGATATTTTGTGGTACATTAATTCAGTTGCACAACTAATGGGTTCAAGTTTAGAAGAGGTAGCCCAGCAAAACCTTACTAAGGTGCTGAGCCGCAAAGACCGGTCGGCCATTAGTGGCAGTGGTGATGATAGGTAGTTTTGCTATATATTAACGCAGATTTTCCAGGTGGAATTTGCCCAGTTCGGTAAAAGTATATTGCTGCAACATTGGTTGTAGCAATGTTTTATTCACGGGGATGAGTTCGGCTACCTCCTGGTTGTAGTCGATAGCTCGCTGGGCTGTGCGTATAATAGCTTGCGCAGAATGCGGCACAGCGGCTTGCAGTAAGATGGCTGGTTGCAATTTTGTTGCTCCAGCTGCTAGAAACTGTAACGACAGCTGCTCTGGTGACACCGTGATGCCCAGTTCTTCCTGAAGTTCACGGGCGGCGCAGGTGGTGATAGGGTTTGAGCTGCGCAAATCTTTTGGCTCTAGGCCTCCGGTTACAGACACGCTCATATAACCTGCGCCAATAGCAGTGGCCATAGGGCGACGCACAAGCAGGTAGAAGTTATCGGCGGTGCGCACAACAACGCTCACTGCAAGTGGTGTTGGCAGTTCGGGCGTACGCACAAGTTGTGGCAGGGATGCCACAGAGCTGGTTAGCGCGCGGTAGTGGGCGGGTAGGCTCATGCAGGTTTTGGCCAGATCTGAATAGCTGTGCTGAACAAGCTGCGTGGCGACAGCTTGCTGAGGCTCGCGAAATATAGTAAACATCAGAAAATCGAAGAAGTCGAGCGCTGATACAGTTAACGACAGTGTGCCAGATTGCAATTGTACATCAGTGAGATTAAGTGTAGCACCGTTGTGTACCGACCGGCCATGCAACTTCGCATAGGTTGTAATGAGCTGGTCACGAGCAGCTTTTGGTAGGGGCGGCGCAAAGGTTGAGGGCTGCTTTTGCATGTGTACGCGGTGAATGGCCCGCAGTGATATAGCGTACACCGAAGGATCGCAGCTAGCTATGGCTACTGGGCTCCACGCGCAAGACGATAGCACTAGCATCATCTTGTTTTTTAAGGACTTCTTGAGCGCCACTACCACCGTGGGTGATACGCTTCGTTAGATGGGCAAGCACTGGGGCAACTTGGCCCCCGTAGCAATCAAACAAGCTGTCGCCAGTAATATCTTTCATGACACCATCTGAATACAGGGCGATATGTGTATCAGGGTGCAATAGCACTTCTCCGGTGATCATGTGATCGAGGCCCCGCTCATCAAAAGAACCAATCCAATAGCCGCTAGGTGTGTTAAGCGTTTTACGTGCATCTTGATAGATAGCCAACACGGAAGACTGGTAATGTGGACTATTCTTATCTAAGGCTGCAATGCGTTCTTTATTTCGTTGTGAGATTTGGGCAAATCGTGCATCAGAATATGTTTGTGGGGCGCCAGCCGGTGGGTATATATCGATAAAACAGTCGCCCAAGATAGCATACCGCAGAAGAGATTGATTATTTGAAGTAGGGGTAATGCTGCAAAGACACAGTGCAAATGTAGGCAACTGCCAGGGGTCGGCCGTAAAAAAGTCTGGATACACTGCGGTGATGCGCTGGCTGGCCATTTGGATGGCTGATCGCAAAATTGCGTTTAGAGGTAGCGTAGTGTCTACTTCGCATAGCTCCTGGTTAAGCATGGTCACCGCGTAGTGTACGTCGTCATTTGTAAAGCGGCTGTCATATAACGCAGTTGCACCATCCATGACCCAGTATATGGTGCCACTGCTGCCGCAGATATCTTGGTTGTATGGGGCGCTACCTTTTGCGCTATCGCAAAATAGGATCTCCACCCGCGTTACTCCAGGGCTGCGGCGTGGTCGCGTGCCCAGCCATCTATAG
Source organism: Candidatus Saccharimonadota bacterium (assembly GCA_905372785.1). Classification (GTDB taxonomy): domain Bacteria; phylum Patescibacteriota; class Saccharimonadia; order Saccharimonadales; family Saccharimonadaceae; genus VGLK01. Next base: position 4,827 of record CAJPQG010000005.1, on the reverse strand, counting down.
TGCCAGCTCCCATGCAGAGTACTAGTGAGCCTCGCTTGCGTGCTGCTACTATAGCATCCCAAAGCTCGTCGTTCATCTCTGCGAGGTGCACACGTGGGTGGGTGAGCTTGGCAGTGAGTTGAGCTGGCGTCAGCACCTCTTGCTGTGGGTTTTCGCGTGAGAGATAGGTTGGTAGCCAGTAGAGTTCGTGAGCATCAGCAAATATAGCATCAGTGTAGGCTTCTCGTATTTCATGTTGGCGTACGTTTTGGTGCGGCTGATATACAAGAGTGATGTCGGTATTTAATTCTTTGGCCATTTGCAGCGTTGCGGCAATTTCTACTGGATGATGGCCGTAGTCTGAGTAAATGCCTGGCGTAAGTTGTTCAAATCGACGAAAAGCGCCAGGGAACGAGGCAATAGCTGCCGTAATATCTGCCAGTGGAAGCTGGAACTCTTGCTGTAAAAAGGCGGCCACTAATGCTGCATTTTGACGGTTGTGTAGCCCAGGGATAGCCACGTCAAGCGGCTCAGCTACTTCTGTGATAGTTTCCGGAATGTGCACGACATGACTACTAAGCGCCTTGGCGGCATCTTGCCAAAGGTAGCTATGGGTTGTTTGCTGCACGAATTGAGCAAACGCTGCAAAATAATCTGCCTCCTGCGGATAAGTGTCTGGGTGGTCGTAGTCGATGGTGGTAATAAGGCTCGCATATGGGTGAAAATGGAGAAAGTTGCGGTCAAATTCATCGCACTCATATACAAAGTATGTGGCCTGTGGGTCAAAAAAGCCACTTGGACCAAATGAAATTTGGCTACCAACAGAGTAAGAAGTAGCAATACCTAGCTGCTGTAGCGCCCAGATCATCATGCTGGTAGTAGAGGTTTTGCCGTGAGTACCGGCAATAGCGATAAGTTTAAGTTTGTGCTGAGCAATGATTTGTGCGAGTAGCCAATCTCGTTTTTGAGTTGGAATACCGTGTTGGCGTGCAAAAACCAGCTCTGGATGGTCGTGCGGAAGGGCAGCAGTGTGCACAAGTACGTCAATTGGGCGCTGTTTGTGTGCTGCGGCAAGAGCGTTACCATCTTGTGAAAAGGCGACTGAGATGCCGCGCCGCGCTAATTCAGCAGTTTGGAGGCTTTCGGTTTGATCAGAACCGGTTACGTGGTGGCCGGCATCGTGCGCAATTTCTGCCAGCGGCCCGATACCAACGCCGCCAATACCTGAGAAATAAATATTCATAGCGGTAATTATACCATGATTATGCGGTAGAGCATAGGGCGCATCAGTAGTAGCCTAAGGAGAATATGCTCGTGACGCTGCATGCGCAGCACGCATAGCGTCTGTGGCGGCGAATGTGGTACAATAAACCTAAACATAAGCAAAAGGTGGGAATACGTGAAACAGGGTGATATTCGTGCAGATATACGATTTATCCGGCGGGTGCATACATGGCAGCTAGTACTTATTCTGCTGGTGACTGGTTTTGCGGCGGCTACCTTTGCGCGGCTTAATAATATCGGTATGGTAGAGCGAAGGCAGGCTGTGCTTGCCGCCGATGAATCTGGTGATCAAGAAGCATTGACGCAGCGGCTATATGATTTGCAGCGTTTTGTGTCGGCGCACATGAATGCTGACCCGGGTAAGATTGCGTTGCAGCATCAATACGCCCGCGATAGTGAGAAAGTCAAAAAAGGGGCCGAAGCCAGCACTAGTGCTAATAGCAATGGTAATGTGTATGCTAAAGCCGCTGGAGTATGTGACCCGATCGCGAAGCGCAATGGGTGGCGCTGGCCAGATCCGCGATACACACAGTGCGTTGATACCGAACTATCGAAATATCCTGAAGCGAAGTTTCAAGACAAGATTACGCCACCAAACCTGCACCTCTATGAACACACCTATGTGTCACCGAAATGGACGCCAGATTTTGCTGGGTTTTCACTATTGGTGTGCCTCGTAATATTAGCAATTATTGTCGCACGTGGCATAATGTTGTTTATTTTGTCACTAATGTTACGCCGTCGTCATAAGAAAGCGCAGGTATAAACAGGGGTAGCGGGTGATATAATAGGACGTTACATGAGCCGATAGTACACGGCGTATAGGGCGCTATTTGGGGTAAAAATAGGGCCAATTGCTTGACACTACAGGGATAAGCGGGTTACGCTAGAAATTATAAACCATTTAACGGAGGAAATAACCATAATGGCTTACCAGCAAACGAATTCAAAAGGGGTTACCTACTATTTACACCAATCAGAAGTAACATTCCGTGGTTCAGCACCTCGAACCATCTATTTTTTTGCTAAGACTGCAAACAACGCAAAAGGTACTCCATGCGACCTGCCAGACGACCGTGAAGTACGCGAAAATCCACGAAATGGTTTCCTATACTTGAAGAAGAAAGCCTAGCGCTCCAGGCGCACCATATGAATGTATCACTAGCTGCAGCGGCTAGTGATATGTTATTTATAGGTAAATTGCGCAGTGGTGCTATACTGAAACGGAAGACAAGCAACAAAGGAGCAAACGTGTATGGCAAAAAAGAAAACTGTAGTGATGATTGTTGGATCATTGCGAGCGAACTCATTTAATCGTCACGTAGCAGCGTATCTGACTGAACGGCTGGAGCCGCATGTTGAGGTACTTGAGCTTGATTACAAGCAGGTGCCCATATTTAACCAAGATTTTGAGTTCCCGGCGCCAGCTGCGGTGACTGCGGTGCGCCAACAAGTGCAGCGTGCGGATGCGCTGTGGGTGGTGACCCCAGAGTATAATCATGCGCTGCCTGGTGGACTGAAGAATGTTTTTGATTGGCTTAGCCGGTCGGTAGAGCCTGGTTTGCCGGGTGTGCCAGCTTTTTTGGCGCATAAGCCGGTGCTGGTGTCTGGAGTTGGTGGGCGGAACGCGACAAAATATGCTCGCCAAGCATTAAGCCAGCTGCTGAAGGTGTTAAAGCTGAAAGAAATTGTGCCATCGGTTGGGCTTTCGTTGCCGCCTGAAACATTCATTACCGGAGATTATGTGTTGCCACTCGAGCAGAAAGAGGCGTTAAACGACCAGGTTGGCGAACTACTTGCGGCGCTAAAGGTTGTGCGCAAGGGTAGTTTGAGGTAATAAAGGCTACAAATCCCAGCTTGTCAGGCAATCGGGCGGGGTGATATAATATTATTCAAACAAACAGGTGCTAAACATAGCCGCTACCCGTACCTAAGGCGGAGGGGAGGATACGCTGAGGTGTAAAATCCGACTTAGGTCAGGTTGCGGTTTTTTGTTTGACATGAAGACGATAAGGAGCAGACAGGCAATGGAAACCTATCCCGCAGCATACTATCCTGAAGAAGGGGTGCTCAGTGGCGGTGAAGATCGTATAGATCCTGAGAATTCAGGTGATGTATACCTTATGGAGCGACGCAGCTTGCACGAGAAAGCTGCCGCGCATATGGGCCAGCTAGCTTTGCTAAGCAGCGAGGTTGTTGTGGCAGGTCGTGTACAGCCGGAAGTAGAACAGCTAGCGCTTTTTTCCGAGACTGGTGAGTTACCACAGGAATCTGAGCAGGCGATAGAGCGGGAGCAATACAGTAGGCAGTTAATTCATGATGATAGTAGTCATAGCGGCCGACTGATGATCGGTTTGGTGGGTCGCGCCGAGAAATATAACGCACTCATTCATGGAGAAACTGACGTTAGCCATGGTTATACAGAAAAAGATCTGCAGTGGGCAGAGCAGGCGCTTGAAAAACACTATAGGTTACTTGGTCGAGCGCAAAGTTGGGGTCGAGGGCAGGCTGGTGAGCTCTATGATCAGCAGCTGCCAGACAAGGCGATCCATGACATTATTATGCTTGGTATGAATGAGGTAACGTATCATATTCAGGCGGCGCTGGCCTGTGATATGTCGCAAAAAAATATGGGCTATCGTGGCGTTATTGCTCCTCGGCCAAAGGATCTGCCATTGCTTGGTAGTGAGAATACGACACCGAGAAAAGAGGACTATTACCAGCAAAAACAGTATCGTAATATTGCACATCGTTCTCGTCAACTAGCGAGGTATATTGAGGAGCGTAATGGTATACCGTATGGCGTCAGTGCAGAGCAGTCTCAGTCTGTAGCGGCGCACGTGCAGAAGTTTATAGAGACTCAAGTAGCAGAGCAATACCCGGAGTATATTGTGGAGGAGCAGCGCACATGCGTGGAACACGAACCTCAACTCTCAGCAGTGGAGCAGGCTATTGCTGAGCGTGATGCTGACCATCGCAAGCATACGCTGCCACACCCACCTACACGGTTTGAAGATAGCTGGAGAGATCGCAGAGATCTTAATTAAACGTGCACGTAGTGCTAGGAAGCCTCTCAGGTGTAGTTCTGGGAGGTTTTTGCTGTAGTAATACCAGTGTCCTGTTAGAAATACGGCAGGAGCATCGAGATACTAGCAAACAGCTTGAACAGTATGATAGGTTTATTGATCGGCACCGGATAGTTACGTTACTCATCATTTTTATAGTTATCGCTGCGGCAATCATTGCTTTAAGTAGACGTTTTTCTAGCGAAAAAAGCTGCACAAACAAATGGCTCAGCTTAAAAATGAGGTGGTGATTTTTCATAAATACAGCAGGGAAGGTTACAAAGATATGACGAGAGATGATCTTGGTTCGTGGAGTGGCGCAGAAAGTACCGATTCGAAACCCCAACAAACAGGAAATGTAGTCGCAGAGGTGCTAAATAAAGGCCGCAGCGCATATTCTCCCAAAAACCAAAAAAGACCTTCCAGAACCTGAAACGCCTTTCTTGGTTGCGGGGGCAGGATTTGAACCTGCGACCTTTTGGTTATGAGCCAAACGAGC
>CAJPQG010000004.1 GCA_905372785.1 Candidatus Saccharimonadota bacterium | reverse complement strand
AGTTCATGTTATAATGGTAGTAACTATGGAATAAAGAACAAATAAGTCAAAGACAGAAAGGCACATAATTATTTAATGAATAATGAGGCTACGACAGCGCCATCTTTTGACATCCCTGAAGTTATCAGCGATATTCTTGCGACTATCGACCAAGAGCGTGAGAAGGAAATTATCACACGCCGCTTTGGGCTATATGACCGCAAAGAAACGCTAGAGCAAATTGGTGAACTTCTCGGAATCACGCGAGAGCGTGTTCGTCAGTTAGAGAAGGCGATCATTTCCCGCCTCAAGACTGCCGCAGCAGAGGGGGATATTCCTGCGGTTAAACTAGCAGAAAAGCAGTTTATTCGTACACTAACCGAGCGTGGGCGAGCTGCCCGCATCACTGATCTAGCAGATCATTTTGCACAAAATTCAGATCAACCAGCAGAGCGCCAGCAAGCTCATATCGCATTTATTGGCGAGCTTTCAACAAACCTCACAACCGTGAACGAAAACGATAACTACTACCAAAGTATCGCTATCGCAGACTATGGCACCGAGAAGGAGCTCCGAGCTCGCATCGATGAGCTTGTAAAGGTCATTCGCAAGCATGGCAAGCCAGTAACCATCGACGAGCTTGACAACATGGTGCAGTATGAGCACCCAAGCCAGATAGCAGCTATTGCGTCAATGAGCAAGAAACTTGCTCACTTGCGTGGGCTATGGGGTCTGTCTCGCTGGCCAATGGTGAATCCAAAAAATATTCGCGACAAAATTTACGTTATTTTGGCAGACGCAGGGAAGCCACTTCACTTTTCTGATATTGCTGACGCAATCAAAGAAAGTGCTTTCAAGCGCAATAACGTTACCACCCAGGCGATTCACAATGAGCTCATCAAAGATAAGCGCTTTGTGCTTATTGGGCGTGGTATTTATGCACTTGACTCATGGGGGTTCTCGAAGGGAACCGTGGCTGATATTATCGCCGACGTACTAAAGGCCGCTGAAAAGCCACTTCACCGTGATGATATCGTTAACGAGGTGCTAAAAAAACGGCAAGTAAAAGAAACGACCATCTTGCTAAACCTGCAATCGAAGCCACAGTTCAAACGCGTTGCCAAAGCAACCTACGCGCTAGAACCAGTGGAGGCCGCCTAGATTGACAGACAGGCGCAACGCTTGGTATAGTATAGCCATTGAGCGCCCTGCTTCAGTGGCTATTTATCATGTAGGGCAGGGTCTAAAAGTGGTGGGTTATCTAATAACAGAAATAGAGCAATAATATGGATTTTCTAGAGCTATTTATATCAACACTCGTCCAATGGTATGTGTGGATACCGATTGTAGTCACACTGCTGGTGCTTGCGTGGCTCAATAGTCGTGCACCGACCAGGCAAAGCATGCGCGACGTAGAAAGCTCGGTTATGGTGCTCGAGATTCCAAAAACAAATGATAAATCCGAGCTATCAGCAGAACAACTCTTTGCCAGCTTGCACGGCATCTTGCGCAACAAGGAAGAGCTGCGCCGCGTCGGTGGGCTGCAGGAGTATTTTAGCTTTGAGATCGCCTCGGTGCATGGGCAGATTCGCTTTTATATTTGGACACCAAAGCACCTGCAAAGCTACATTGAATCACAGATTTATTCACAATACCCAACGGTGCAAATTGTACGGCTTGACGAGGACTACACATTGCATGAGCGCACACACCGCGTAAGCTACACTACCGAGCTCACCACCACGGAAGAGCAATACTTACCACTGCGCACCTTCCAGGACTTTCAGGTAGACCCGCTAGCAGGTATCACCGGAGTGCTTGCTAAGATTGAAAATAGCGATGAAGAACTGTGGATACAGATCATTCTTCGCCCGATTCCAGACACGTGGCATAAGGGCGCCAAGGCATACATAGACCGTCTTAGTGGCAAAAATAATATCTTCCTGCAGCTCGGTTTCTTGCGTGGCATTGGTAGCCTGTTTTCTGCACTCTGGACGCCGCCAGAGCAGACGGAAGCATCACGACCAGCTGGTGTGGAAATCTCAGAACGCGATAAATTACGTATCGCTGAAGCACAGAAAAAGATGCAAAAGCTAGGCTATGAGGTGACCATTCGCCTTGCTTACCTGGGAGATAATGAGACTAACGCCCGCTTGCGCATGCAGGCGCTTGTGGGAACCTTCAAGCAGTTTAATAGCACCAGCCTAAACGGGCTTAAGGTAGCTAAATCTTCGTACTCAAAAGAGGCGCTCAGTAGCTATAGCAATCGTGATTTTGCTGGCAAGGGGTTTATCTTAAATATTGAAGAGCTAGCGTCACTATACCACCTGCCACACACTAACGTGGAAACGCCAAATATCGTCTGGGCTAGTGCTAAAACAGCCGAACCACCAGCAAAACTACCAACCATCACTGGTGATGACGAAATCGATAGTAATATTTCTGCATTTGGCCTAACTAACTTCCGCGGTATCCAGCACCAATTTGGTATGCTGCGCTACGACCGCTCACGTCACGTGTATATCATTGGGCAAACCGGTGCTGGTAAGTCGGGTCTGCTTGAGCTGTTTGCGCTCAGTGACATCTTCCACAATCAGGGCTACGCCATCATCGACCCACACGGTGACTTTGCCATTAACAACATGAAGTTTATCCCTGAAAGTCGCCTTGATGACGTTATCTATTTCAACCCGGCCGATACAAAATTCCCACTCGGCTTCAACCCACTAGAAATCACCAACCCAGACCAAAAAAGTAATATTTCATCTGAGGTGATCGGTGTGCTTAAACGTATGTTTGGTGACAGCTGGGGACCTCGCCTGGAATATATCCTGCGCTATACCATTCTTGCGCTACTAGAGCGTCCAGAGGCTACCATGCTGGATATCACCCGCATGCTGACCGATAAAGCCTTCCGCAAGGAAACGATCAACTATTGTAAAGACGGCGTGGTGCTTAACTTCTGGAAGGTAGAGTTTGCCAGCTGGAATGACAAGTTTATCGCCGAGGCCATCGCTCCAGTCCTTAACAAGGTTGGTGCCTTTACAGCCAACCCCGTCATTCGTAACATCATCGGTCAGCCAAAGTCATCATTTAATGTTCGCCAGATTATGGACGAAGGCAAGATCTTGGTAGTAAACCTATCGAAAGGTCTTATCGGTGAAGACAACGCCAGCATTCTTGGTTCTTTCCTCGTAACCAAAATTCAGCTTGCCGCTATGAGCCGCTCAGACATCCCAGACCAAAAAGATCGTCGTCCGTTCTACCTGTATGTAGACGAGTTCCAGAACTTCGCAACCGACTCGTTCGCTACCATTCTGTCAGAGGCTCGTAAGTATGGTCTCAACCTTACCGTAGCCAACCAGTACACTGCTCAGATGACCGATACGGTGCGTGACGCGGTCTTTGGTAACGTCGGTACAATGATTTCTTTCCGTGTGTCTGCAGAGGATGCTGATGTACTAGCAAAGCAATTTGAACCAAACTTTGACTCAAGCGACCTGCTGCAAATGCACAACCGTAATTTCATCATCAACATGGTGATTAACGGTGAAAAAACGCCAGCCTTTAGTGCAAGGACGCTGCAGCTGCCCCCAGCACAAGACGACCACACACTGCAGATCATTCAGCAGACAAGGGAACGCTATAGCCACCCCCGTGAAGAAGTTGAACAAATTATTGCAGCAACTATTACCCCCCAAAAAGGCAATGCCCAGCAGAAGAAACAGCCTAATAGCCCCGCAGGAGCCGCTACACCAGCCCCAGCTGCTAAAATCGACCCTAAACAGGCTATCGCAGCCGTAAGCACGTCTGTGGCTCTTGGAACGACCATTACAAAAGCACTTGAGACAATTGGTAGTGGCGCCGCACCAAAGAAGCGCCGCCGTCGCCGTCGCCGCAAAAAATCCGCTAATGGAGCAGGGGAGCAGGGCAATACGCCAGCCCCAACCCAAAACACTGGCCAACAATAATACTTCTTCCCAAACGCCCCAAGAGTTATCCCTGGGGCGTTTTTGCTACCACATGCGTGCATAAAATATATACTCCTGAACACATAAAATACCCCCCTACTCTCCACTGCAACCAGTATCTGTGAACACAAAAAGTACTCACTAGATGTATACGCACCATAGAGCTACATGCCGCATACATTGTTCATTTTGCCCGGCAAAAAGAGCAGGGGATCCCTACCCTGCATCCTATTTGCTTATACCGTCATGATTACCAATTACTGCTAAATACATCATCTTACTTTTGTTTTAAATACCAACAACTTTTATATTAATTTTATATAATGTCTACTAAGACATAGAGTCTCAGAGATGTATACGCCTGTGAGCCAATATTGTCATCACCGCATAGAGCCAATCCGTAGCCACTATAAATATACATAACCGTAATCATATAGCGTGAGCAGAGAATCAGCACAGCCAAGCTACATAGAAACTCAGCTAGTTACTATGCCTAGCCAAAAAACTAAATATAAAACCAAGATTAAAAAATTATACATAGCAAACAAAAAATTTCCCATAAAACTATCTGGCGGGGAGGTATGAGTATTCAAAAAGTAGCTATAGTCTTAATGTCGCACAATATACATTTTACGACAAAACAGACTACATCATCTTAAAGCATCCTAAAAATAACCATAGGCACAATGAGACTAAGTAGGGGAGCCACTTGTATATTTCGTAGTGTATTTTTTACTCACCGTAAAAATTTATACTCATCTATTTAACTATTCGTTGATGTGTTTTTTAAACAATCTCTTTGTATTATATCGTTAGTCATTTTTGCACACGCGCGCCTTGATAAAAATATCTTTGGCAGTCCAGTCCAGCCGCAGACCATAGCCACACTTAACTTATGTTCAACTTTACCGCGGGTCCACCAGCTTTTTACACCTTTCTTCCGGACCCTGGATTTCCACAAAAAATAAGCCACTGAGCTTATGCGTGCTCAGTGGCCCAATATCATATTCACTGGCTTCAGCCTCTTATTCACGTCAGCCTGCTACAGATAGATTATTTGCAATTTGACTTTTTTATTTTTTAATTATATAACTATATTTTTATTGGTAAAACACCCGCTCTGGAGTACGCACATCAATATACTTCACTCCCCCGCCCTTCTTCTCTATAAACTGCACCGCTTTAGCAAGATCTTGTAGCTGTTCGGCCGGAGATCGGTCAATTAAAAACTTGGCAATATATTTCTTGTCGCGCAGACGAACGTCAACCTCATGCGCCACGCCTTCAGGTACAATAACATCTGTAATATCAAGCCCAAACTTATCATCAAGCGAGACCAGCCGACCAATGTACTGCATAAAGTGATCGGTAGCGACGCGCCCATCACCACTCACTGGCAGGCCACTTTGGTCAATGACGGGAACAATGGTCGTATGTGGGTACAGATTGCGGGTGAATGTTGCACCATTTTTATCAACCATGTATCGTACATTATCGATAGTCCACGAGGCGACTGGCTCACGCACCTTTAGGCTAATCTGAGAATGAGCAAATCCAGCAAAATCGGCAGCCTGCAGCTTCTCGATTTCGGGGTATTTCTCCTGCAAGAACGCAGTGAGTGCTCGCTCATTAAGCAAAAAACGAAATCGCTGATATGGTTTTGCCGTAAAATACTCTTCGATGCGCTGCACTAGCTGCGGCTTAAGCTGCTGGCTTTCTGCAGAATCTGCCACTAGCAGTCGCGTCGACACAGACCCAGAAAATTGGAACAGTAAAAATAGCACCGCCAAAAGAGCCACCGATACAATAACAACACCGCTATATAATTTTTGCCGATGCTCTCGATATTCGCGGAGCATGACACGTGACGACTTCAGCTGTCCTGTCTCTTCAGCAGCAGAGGTGACTCCAGACGATTGACTCCCGCTTATAACACTATTTTTACGAAACGCGCGACCCTCTCGCTGTAGTTTCTGGTAGCGCTGCGCGGCGATTTGGCGGCGATTTTTCTGATGAGGCTGATTCTTTTTTTGGTTCATACGTTCCTATGATTTATGTGTTAGTTTTATCAAAATAACAATCTGTCCCAGGGGCTTTTTACTGGCTAATTCACCTGCTGATGCGTCGCAGCAGCGACAATCAGTTTGGCTACATCAGCAGCTGCGTGCGGACGAGCGAATTTGTAAAACCGCTCACCCAGCGCCCGCTTGCTTGCGGGTGACATGCCAAGCATAGCGACGATAGCTTTAGTTAACAGCGCGCTATTTTCCAGCATAGTGTCTTCCTTCAGAACTGCGGCAGCATTGGCATCGCTGTATACCTTGGCATTTTTCACCTGGTGGCCACCAGTTAGCATTGCGTTTGGAATAATAATCGACGGCTTTTTTAGTGCTGCTAGTTCAAGTAGCGTCGTTGCACCAGCGCGGGCCACCACAATATCAGCGCGAGCTAGTAGCGCAGCCATTCCCTGGCTAACAAAATCAACCAGCTGAAATCCTGGCAACTTTGTAACTCCCTGCTGATCTGCCTGCTCTTTTACTGCGGCATAATTATTAGCACCAGTAATCAAAATTACCTGAGCGTACTTCACCAGCTCTGGTGCTTGCGCGAGCACAGCGTTGTTAATATTACGTGCACCAAGCCCTCCCCCGGTCACGACAACCAGCGGACGATGCGCATCAAGATGATACGTTTGCTCAATAGTCTGTATATCTGCCGGTTCAACAGCAGAAAACCGTTCATCTACTGGGATGCCAACATAAAAACTTTTTTGCTTTGGGTAACTATAATACTCCAGCGGTGAACCAGTGGCAATAAACGTAGCTTTTTTTGATAGTAACCTGTTCGTTAGGCCAGGGTGAGCATCTGAATCATGAATAACTAGTGGTATCCCAAGCAGCGCCGCAGCGTATCCAACTGGCAAACAAACATACCCACCTTTGGCAAACACTACGTCTGGACGATACCGCAGCAGCCGAATGACGCTTTGCACAAATCCGACTAACGCCAAGAAGAAATCTCGCACATTAGGCAAAAAAATTGATAAATCAACGATATGGCGCCATAGCGGCAATGTATGGTAACGTCGTAATTTACCAGAAGAAATAGTCACGACAGGAATCTGTGGATCATAGGCTTGAACAATATTGTTGGCCTGCGCACCGAATGCACGATCACACCAAAACTGGCATTCTAGTGATGCTGTTTGACGTTTAAGTTCTTTTAGTACTGCGACGACTGGTGTAACGTGTCCGCCCGACCCCCCGCCGACTACTACTACCTTCATGCTGGCCTCCTGTCTGAGTTATATATGCTTCATTATACACTGTATACCGAGATAAGTGGAAGACCAGGCCAAGCGCTGCTGTAATAAACATAATACTAGTACCGCCGTAGCTGAGCAGCGGTAACGGGACACCAGTTAGTGGCATGAGGCCAGTCATAGCTGCGACGTTCAATAAAATATGTGACGATACCCAGGCAAATACACCAGCTGCTAGTAGCTTGTGCCGTATATCGGTCAGCAGCCGCACCGTGCGCAAAATGCGGCTACATAGTCCAAAATATAGCCCTAATATCACCGCAAGCCCAACTAGCCCAAACATTTCGCCCATTACGGCAAAAATTGAGTCGTTAATAGCTTCCGGCAAATACCCAGTCGACTGCACACTACCATTAATCCCACGGCCAGCAAGCCCACCGGTACCGATAGCAATTTTAGCTTGGTTAATATGATAGTCCTCGTCGCTTGTGCTGACGGATTGTTCGGAATTATGAGAGATAATGCCACCTAAATAGGTCACGATACGCTCCATGCGATGCGGCGCAGTAATAATTGAAAAAAGCACGCCAGCTGCTGCAATACCAAGCACTAGCCACATCGTGCGGCGGCTAATGCCCGCAATAAATAACATTGCCAGAATAATTGCACCTAGCGCCAGACCTGTACCAAGGTCTTTTTGTAAAAATATCACAGCGAATAACGATAGGCCGCCCACCACCCCAACAGGCACAAGTGTATCCTGGCGGCTATCTATTTTACTCTGGCGAGCTCGCGCACCCAAAAAACCACCGAGGAAAAACAGGACACCAAATTTTAGCATCTCTGAAGGCTGAAACGTGACTGAACCAAACGTAAACCAGCGATAAGCTCCAAGCACTGGTTTGGCAAACGGAACATGCAAATAGCCAAGCAGCACCAGCCCAAAACAAAGACCGAGGCCAATCAGTAAAATACGCTTTGCATGCCGTGAAAAAAACGAAAGCGGCACTACAGCCATAATAATAAATGCACCCAGCGCCACGCCAACATTAATCAGCTGGCGAGTGAAAAAATATGTTCCGGGGTAATTTGTGCCATAAGCAGCGTTCATTACATCAGCGCGGCTTGGACCAATAGCATACATGACGATCAGGCTAATCAAAATCAGCAGCCCAGAAAATAACACGAGCAGATAATCTGGCCGATGGCGGCGCACACCACTCACTTCTGCCCCAAAATAGGCCGGACTTTCATGTTTGGCCGGAGCAGCGTGCTGAGGTGAACGCCTCCCGCTACTTCGGGTCGAGCGCTGCAAAGCTCCTCGCGCTACTGCCTTTTCATGCTGCCCACCAAGTAATTTCATTGGCTAAATATGACCTCCGCCGATAGCCATCCAAATACCGATAACAGCTGCTACAGCCCCGATTACCCAAAACCGCATTGTTACCTTAGTTTCTGGCCAACCCACAGCTTCAAGGTGATGGTGAATTGGTGCCGATAAGAAAATCTTCTTTTTACGAATCTTCTTTGAAAGAATTTGCAAGGTGCTTGAGCCACCTTCTATTACAAACACTACCCCAATAACTGGCAATAGGAACAAGGTGTTGGTCATCATAGCGACGACGCCAAGGGCTGCACCATAGGCAAAACTACCCACATCGCCCATGAAAAAACGAGCCGGGTGAATATTAAACCACAGGTACGCTAGCAGTGCACCAGCTACGCTGAAACAAAAGGCTGCCAGTACGTACTGCCCCTGAAGCAGCGCGATTACACCGTAAGCACCAAAGCTAGCCATCAAAAGACCACCGGCCAGGCCATCAAGACCATCACTAATATTTACTGCATTACCAGTCGCCACCACCGCAAGGGTAAAGAGCGGCACGACCCACACGCCAAGCTCGATATCTCCAACAAACGGCACGTGCACCGAATGGATTCCTAACTTAGCCCAGAAGAACCAACCTAGCACGGCCCCAATCAGCATAATTAGCGTAAACTTCACGCTACTACGCAATCCTGCTGTGCCTTTGCCGCCGCTGCGTAAATTAATAATATCATCAAGCAGCCCAACCGCCGCACCACCTACCAGCGCAGCAAACGGCAACCATGTTTGGGTGCGATCGAGGTTGAAACAAACCGTTACTACCGCAATGGCAACCACGCCAATAATACCAGCCATGGTTGGGATATTACGGCGAAACTTAGCAGCGTGCAACTTGGTAAACACCTCTAGTTTTTCACCAGTAGTCGAGGCTGAGCGCTGTTTTTTCCAGAACTTATACCGATAGGCAAAATAGGTATAGGTTGGAGTAAGGAACATGGCTAATAAAAATGTGACGACACTTAAAAACAGTATGTGATTGATCTGTCCTGTAGCGTTGAGCGTAAGAATGACATCTTTCATAGGTTATTAATCCTTCTTTGGGTAAATCTTTTTGTAATCGAGGAGCCAGTTAGATATGTCGGTAAAGATAGGCGATGCGTGCAGCCCACCTTCCATCTTTTTGCCTGGTGCAGCCACGCGGACCATGATGACATATTCAGGAGTTTCAGCGCCGCCAAAACCAAGATATGTACCAACAGTCTCCGAGAATACATAATGATTGCCCTCGACAACTTGCGATGTACCGGTCTTCCCACCTATAGTATAGCCCTTTTTATCTTTTTTTAAACCTTCCGGCAAGTTTTGTCGCCCTGTTACTGCCATCTGCCGCGCAACCTCGGAAGTATGCTCCGATATAACCTGCTCGGTTGGGCGTTCACGCCCTGATGGCGTAAAATCTTCGGTGTCGTTCATCTCGCCAGCCACGATTGTTGGGGCTCTATATTTTCCGCCGTTGATTAGTGCATTATAGGCAGTTGCCACTTGAATCATCGTCACGTTCATACCTTGACCAAAGGTCATATTTGAATACCGCACGGCGTTGCCTTGTTCCTCCGATGGAGACACCACGCGCCCCTTAGACTCTCCTGCAACCTCTATACCAGTTAGCTCACCAAAATGAAATCGCTGGTGATAATAATCATACATTATATCGCGAGCCTGCCGATTAAGCTGGCCGCCGCCCAATTGCCGCGCCGCAAACACCGATCCGGTATTTAACGACCAATTGAACGCCTCTTGAATAGTACGTGTGCCAATACCGCCCTGGTACGCATTCTTAATCAGTGCGTCAGCCACCTGGACTGAGCCGGCGTTATGATATGTCGTTTGTGGCGTAATCTTGCCCTGGTCAATAGCCGCCGCAAAAATAAACGACTTAATAACCGAGGCTGGCTCGTACGGCGTGCTGACTGCGTAATCGCTAAAGGCACTTCCATCTTTCACCGCGTAGTAACGGTTTGGGTCATAGGTTGGATAGTTAGCCATGGCCTTAACTTCACTAGTTTTTGGGTCCATTACTAGCACGCTACCGTTCGTTGCTCCCGCGTTGCGCAGCCCTTTTTCCAGAGCCTCTTCGGCATACGCCTGAATATTACGATCCACTGTAAGCACAATGTTTTTACCGTTCACTGGCTCGCGGCGCATATTATCTTTGCCAATCGAGAGCGGCACTTGTCGCACATCGGTCACCGTGCGCAATACGCCGTCTTTACCCGCAAGCTGGTCGTTTAACCCCTGCTCAACGCCATACTGCGCCTTGCCCTCCATATTAACAAAGCCCAGCAGCTGCGCACCAAGTTCACCTTCGGGGTACACGCGGCGTTGGCTCGGCACAAATCCAACACCGACAAAATTACGGCTTTTTATTTTCTCTGCCTGGGTACGTGAAATACCTGTCGCCAGCACTTGGTATTTAGACTCTTTTTTAGCAATTCTCTCTGGAGCATTTTTGGCCATTTCAGCTCCAGCTATCTCTTTCAGTGCCTGAATAATAACGCCTCGATCGTTATCTTCTATGATCGATGGGTCAGCATATACCGTATAGATGGCCTCATTCAATGCCACCTTAGTCGGCGCACCGCTGCCATCTTGCAAATAAATTTCCCCACGACGGGCCGGCAGTGTGATTTCCTTTTCCTGACTTTCTTTGGCCTTATCAGTGTAATACCCATACTGCACGATTTGCATGAAAAATAAGCGAATAATAATAACGCCAAACAGCCCTGCCAGTACAAGCCCGAGCCACGTAATACGCGATTGGATAAATTGCTTATGTTTCATGCTGCCTTTAGTATAGCACGGCTACCGCCTACTATTCAGCGTATGATACCTCAGATGGTGAGGTCATAGCTTTTGCAACATTGCTCGACTTCACATTTTTCAAAGCTGTTTGCCTTGCGTTCTGCACCTCTAGTTCCGAGCGACGTGCATCAAGCTCAGCCAGCTTCTGTTCCTGGCGGTTTGCCTGGTGGTCATAATTAGTCACCTGCGTCGCATGACCAAGGTAAATTAACCCAATCACCACGACCATCAGTGCCACGAGAATCGTGTGTGCGACTGGGCCTAATGCCACGTTTGACATAAATCGGGTGTTGTTTTGGTTACGTGACCATGCGCGAGCGGTACGTGCGCTTTGAAATGCAGGAGTTCGTTTATATGCCATGAATGAATATGTACCTTTTTGTGTTATGAAATAATTTCAGTTTTTTGCAATTTTTGCCATAAATAAAAGGCGCGCCACCTATGATATGTATAGGTGGTGGCGCCATTGGTGAACGACATACCACTGTGGGCACTCGTTCAAGTCATTGGTTACTATTAGAAGTGACGTACTGCGATTGGTTGTACAGCGTCGTTACTGTTGAATTCTACTTTAATGTGAATTGGCATAATTTTGTGCCCTTTCTGTTGTTTTTTGTTTATTGCTTGGCAGCGACCCGGAGCTTCGCGCTTCGTGATCGCGGTTGGTGAACGTCATAGGTGGCACCATCGATCGGTTTTTTCGTCAACACAGTAAACTGCGACTCTAACCCGTTCTTTGCGTCTTCGGCAAAAAACTGCTTAACGCGCCGGTCTTCTAAGCTATGGAAGCTAATAATTCCCACACGTCCGCCAGGGCGCAAGAGCATAGGCAAGCATCGCAATAAACGATCAACTTGCTGCAATTCTTGGTTGACTTCGATTCGTAGTGCCTGAAAAGTACGGGTAGCTGGATGGCGCTTATTACCGCGTCGTCCGCCCAGTGCTTTGGCAATTGCCTCAGCTAGTGGCTCGGTTTCATAAAATGGTCGCTGCTGCACAATAGCGTGGGCAATGCTGCGAGCACGCGCATGTGGCTCTTCACCGTACTGCGTGATGATATCGATCAGCTGCTGCTCACTGTAAGTGTTCACAACATCTGCTGCACTATGCTGCTGACGATCGTCCATACGCATGTCGAGTGGACCATTATGTAAAAACGAAAACCCCCGTTCGCTCTGATCGAGCTGTGGTGACGACACCCCTAAGTCTGCCAAAATAATATCAAATGTCCGTCCTTGCCTCGCAAGCTGTTCTGCAGCATCTGCAAAACTCATATGCGAAAACGATACCGCTGCATCAGCAAACCGCTGCTGCAAAAACTTTATAGCATTGCTATCACGGTCGACAAGCACACTACTTGCGTATTCGCCAGTTCTTGCAAGCACCTCCGCCGCATGACCACCGTACCCTGCCGTGAAATCGATGTATGATTCACCGGGCTTTGGCGCCAATAAGCGAAGTGTGTCAGCAAGTAGCACTGGCACATGTATTTGAGAACTATCGATAGTATGTTGACTACTATGCGACTGTGGTGGGTGTTCTTTAATACTCATCTCTCTTAGTATATCACCGTCATGATCTACTAAGAAGCTCGAGATCACCTACTTGGTAGTAACCGCCTGTTTGTGTTTGTGTTTTGTTTGTGTTGTATGTAATAAGTAGAAAAAGCATTGATGCAGACAGCCGCGTGCCGCCGCACAAAAAGATTGCTTTCTCTGAGAGACTTATATGTGTGAGGTGGAGTTTTTTGGGAGGTGTATAAGGAAGGTGCGATGCCTTTTTATCGTAGTGGCAGTATGCCTACGTGCAATTACTACCAAATAGGTGGCCTCGAGAGTTTCGTAGTTATTAATGTTCAGGTGTACTCCTTGCAGCAGGAATACTGGCAATGGTTGCCATCGTAGATTTCTATAAATTTTGTGTTCATTAGTGGTGTTTGTTTTGCGGGCGTACCCAGCGTTGGCTTTCTCGGGTTACTGCCTGTTCCACTGCTTTTACTATACTATTTTTAAGCGTAAGCGTGCAAGTAAAACTTTCCACCACTTTCCACCACATCCCCGCTCTTTTCCACATTTCTGTGGAAAATAAATGCGCAGCCCCCTGTTATTGCCTGGAGGCTGCGCCAAAGAAGGTTGTGGAAACGTACCTTCACTTGTGTATTTGTATGTATAATTGCGAGAAACTATGCAAGACATATGCGTTTGCTGCCACCGGGCGTTTCCCTGCCCAGTAGCAACCTGAACAATAAATTAGCTCATCAGCATAAGGGCGTATGTTAGTGCCATAACGTTCAGCGCGAGTGACACGATCAGCGTTGCGTTGATAGTGTCACGTGTGGTCTGCGCAATTGCAGCCTCGTTGTTTAGCACTGCACCCCAGCTCGTATCAATGTCGAATGCCTGGTCGGTAGTTACGTTTGTATTGGTTGTTGGTTGTTTGTGTTGTTCTTTTTTCATATTTTTATACTAGCATAAGCTTTACAAAATGTCAACTATTATCTTTATAATGTTATGTAGTATGGTTTTTGACCAAAAGAAAAAGCGCCTCTCTTTGCCTATATGGCAAAAAGAAGGCGCTTAATCCTATGCTACCAGCTGCAGCTACATTACACAGAGACCAATGCCTGCCAAGACCAAGAGCACACAAAAGAGGACATGCGCGCCCCAGTATGGTAAGACACTATTACGCCACCACGAGGCAGCCCGGTGATGAGCTATCTCATAAATACATCGTCCTATTTTGTATACCACTGGTGCAAGCCATAAACACGAGATTGCAAAAATTGGCAACCGGTTTTTAGGCTGATCACAAACTGGTGACACCTCACCGATTGGGCCACGGCACTGCTGCGGCGGACCATCAGCCATAAACGATACAATCGACTGAATTGCCGACTGCTTGTATTCATTGACCATCCATTGAACCTGAGACAGCCACATGATAAATAGTATGATAACAATTACCATACCCACGCCAAGCGCGTAGCGTTCAATTTTGTTTAATGCCTGTGGCTTGTGCTGCTTCACATGATCTCGAGACATATACATCACCTCTACTGATAAGGAGCACAGGATACGCAACGAGCATCGGGCCCGTTACCCCTAGGTGCTCGAGTTGCTTATTGCTACCCTAGCACGTTTTTAGGCAGGCTGCAACTACAGCTGCACATCTTCACCGAATAACTTTTTTAACCGAACTTCTATAGAACCTTGATGACGGCCAAGAGCCTGAGACATATCGGCCACCGTATTGCCATGAGTAAACAGTTCTCGAAGCAGTGCATCGTGCTGCTTAGTCCACGGGCGATAAGCATTTGGATACACTTCGCGCATGGCGGCAACTTTTTCTTTCCAACTAGTAGCGGCTTTACGTGTCTTGGTATGCTCAATCTGTCGCAATAATGCAGCCATCGGAGCAGTTTCTAGCAAATACCGATATTGCTGCTGCGCGTCATACGAGTTGGCCGCAAATTGCTGATCTAGCGCTAAGGCTCGTTCGTCCATTTGCAGCGCCATTCGGTTGATACCCCTAAGCTGCAGCTGCTCAATTGTACGGACTCGGCTTAGCGCAACGTACCCCATACCCGGCACGAAGGCCTTCGACAGGTCGATCACCGCAGCATCCAAGGTCATCCCCTGTGATTTATGCACAGTAATGGCCCAAGCCAATCGCATTGGTAACTGCGTAAAACTAGCCCGCCGCTTCTCTCCATCGCGTAGCTCCCAGGCGTCGGGTGTTACAATGACGCGCTTACCGCTGCGTAGTTCCACCTCTGGGTATCGCGTGCCCGGCTCAAACCCCACCACGCGCCCGAGGCTGCCATTAACGTAGCGCCTATCGCTATCGTTCCGCACCATCATCACTAATGCGCCCTGTTTCAGCGCTAATGCTCGCGGAGCAAGCACCGACCGCGCCAGTGTCTCAACATAGTTTTGGGCTCCGGTGGTAGTGGCAGTAAACATAACTTCTTCCCCGGAAAGCTGGTCAAGGTACCGCTGATTTATACGGTCTACATCAGTATTGGTGGTTAGCAGTTCAGTGACTGGCTGACTCTGCTGAGGTGTAGCATCCACCCGTGCAAGCAGCTGCTCAGCATGATGGCGCCGAATATCACCTTGGCGCAGCGCCTGTAAAATATCCTGTAGAGCGTCGGTATCTTTTTGGCGGTGTTGCTCTTCAAGGTAGCACACTACAGGATTAAGCTCCTGCCAAACGTGAGATTCCACTGCAAACTGAGCCCGCTGATTACCCCGCTCAACCGGTGGAAGCTGAAAAAAATCACCTGAAAAAATCACCTGCAGTCCACCAAATGGTAGCTCGGGCTTCTGGCGTATCTGACGACAGATCTGATCCACCATATCAAGACGGTAGTGGTGGAGCATTGATATTTCATCGATAATAAGCACATCTGTTTTGGCAATCGTGTCACGGCGGCCTTGAGGCATACGCTCAACGAACCGCGGCCCAATACTATCGCTAATACCAATACCCGACCAAGCATGAATGGTGCTACCCCCAAGGTGTGAAGCTGCTAAGCCAGTGGGGGCTGTGATAGCCACTGTTTTACCCTGGTGGCGTGCAAGCCGAATATACTGCTGCAATACGTATGTCTTACCCGAACCAGCTGGGCCAGTGAGAAATACACTAACGCCACTGCCCATAATCTCTAGCGCAAGTGCCTGTTTCATGGCCTGTTAGCGGTCTCCAGCTAGCCCGCGCGGTGCTTCGCCCTCTGGCTCATCAAGCAGCCGCTTACTTTTTATCTCAAACCGGCGGCCAGTAATCTGGCTAGTAACATAATCTTCATTAATTACATTCAAAAAGACATCCAAATCGCCGCTATCCATAATGATAATTGCGCCATCATCGTCTACCATCAAATCAAGCTGCATCTCGTCTGCATAGTCGATTGCCTCAGCCTGCGAAATAGCCCCAATCTCCATAGTTTGCAGCTTAGTGACCAGTTTTTTCTTTTCACGCACCAGTTCTTCCAGTCGAATTCCCTCTGGGAACGCCAGCCGGTACGTGCTCTCGATGGCCTTTGTTTTTTCGCTGGCAATTGCCAATTTCTTATACTCATACTGAAAGAGCGATTCGAATTTTTTCTGATTAAAGGCAAAGATATCCTGCCCAACAACTAGCACCTGGTTATCAGCGGGAATTTTCAGGCCCACATCGGCGGTAAATTGCCCAAAAGTACCGTCTTTAAATTCCCACGCAGTAGCGCCGTGTAATACCTGATTTTGCTGCAGCTGCTTGATAACATAAAACGTTTTCTCTGGCTGATCCGGCAAATAAAAGCGCGCAATAATACCTTTCATACGCTTGAATTCATGCTCTTCTTCAGAAAACTCCACAATATCGTGGCGCTCTTTTTCAATTAGATACAGCAGCGTTTCTGCGCGGCCAACCTGTTCAAGATTCACCCGCAGCAGTGAGTCACCGCTATCTGTGATGTGGTCGTAGTCGTGCACAGTTAGGCCCACGCCCGCCCCACGCGTCACAAACGCCAAATAATCAAGCAAAAATAGCGGCTTAACCTGCGCCTCTAATTCAGGCTGCAGCCGAGTACTGTATGGGGTATATTTTTTACTAAACAAGAAAAACTCGACTTCCAGCTCATTTTTTACTGCATCTATCGTGTTTGCCCAATGAAAAATATCAGTTGTAGTGCGTTCTGCTGCCTGGCTTGTAGTCTCAGCCGCTGGTTGAACCACTTCATCTGCTGGTTGTTGCACTGGCAGCTCCTCTGGCTGAACTTGCTGCTCCATCGCCTCCTGCATGTCTTCTGTCTCCTTTTTTGTGTAATGTATATCGTGTTATGCGTCTACGCGCGCGCCAAGCCGTGCTTTATTGGCCCATTGGTCGGCTAGCTCATTGCTTTCAATGCCAGCATGGCCGCGCACCCATATTAGCTGCGCCTGACTTTGCTTGTACAGTGGGTAGGCCTGCTGCACAATATCAAGGTTTTTAATGTCGCCACCTTTTTTGCGCCAGCCCTTAGCTTCCCAGCCAGGAGCCCATTTAGTGAGCACGTTAATCCAAAATTCACTATCGGTGTGAATTTCACAAGGCTCTCCAGCTGCCAGCTCTAGCGCCGCAATAATAGCCTTGCCTTCCATCCGAATATTAGTGCTTTGGCCCTCTTCACTGCCAAGAGCAACCGGCTGGCCATCTTCAATGACAGCAAAACCGCCCTTGCCCGGGTTTGGTACCGCGCTTCCGTCAGTATAAAAAATTCTCATGCATATCATTGTAGCACGCGGGCCGTGCTAAAGGCGATAACTACCGCTTAGCTGGATCATCATAGGCCTCAAGCGCTCGCTGCAGCTGCGGTGAGTCTTTACCCAAATAGTCCACCATAGCTTCACCGCGGCTCTTGGTGCGAGGGTTAATCTCGGTGCCATCGCCAGCAGCATATTCTTTGCGGCGATAAATTTCACGCATGCGTGCTGCATCCTGTGATGATAATCCACCACCAGCCTTATAGCCAATGTGTGACACCTCACCCAGGCGAGCACGATCACGCTCTTGTTTTGTTACAAATTGTAGCTCGGTTGGCACCGAGATATCACCATGTTGCATATAAAACGTCATTTTAGCAACTTCATAAATACCATATCCTCGCTGCTCACGCTTAGCCGGGTCATCGGTTTTAATTTCTACCTGCTCCAGTAATCCTGCGGCACGCATCCTTTGCTCTAATTGCCCAGTAAACTCCGATGAGCCCTGCGCGTATAAGGCACGGTTGTGGCTGCCGGCAGCTTCTAGCTGGATGTCGCCATCGTCTATCATTCGTGAGGCAAACGCTACATACTGATCTATCAGCTCTTGCTGGTCATCGGCAATTACCATCATACCAAGCATATCCATTGGTTGGTGTAGATTCCCGCGGTCAATCTTTTTTGCTAGTGAGCCCACCGTCTTCAGGCGGTAATTACCAGCCAGCAGTGCGCCATCATCAGCTTCCACGGCAAACTCGCCCATCACCACTGGGCGCTTGCCTGGAATTTCTTTAACCACGCGGTGTGTTGCCACTTGGTCACGTAACGCTTCAGGGTGTCCCACAGTTAGCACCTTCGATACTGCTGCCTCAACGCCAGCCTCACGGATCTGATCAATCTGCTCACGGGCAGCTCCAATCACCTGCTCTTTGCCGGTAGCTTTAAAGCGCGTAATGATCGCCTCACTGCGCATCGCAGCAGCCAGGCCTTCAAAACCCATAATCTCCACGAGCGGCCCCAGGTATGACTCCACCTCTACAGTATCGCGCAATAAGCTAGAACCACTACGCCAGCCAGGATGCTGCAAATTATCAATCATCTCACAAGATTTAATCAGCACCGCTTCCACATTGGTCTGCTCTATAAACTCTAACTTATCTTGCAAATTAATCTCCGGCGCTACCTGCTCCCACACTTCTGGGGGCAACGCACCTGGTCGATCATACATCAAAGCCGATACCAGCCCTGGTGTAGTATCACCCTGCTGCACTTGTTTCCACGACATACGCGCGCGTACTTCATCCATTTTAGACTCCAGCGCTACCATGTCGCTCAGTAGCGTCGTCGTGTAATACACATCAGCGGTACTATTTGTCGTTGGACCAGTCAAAATATCCATAAGCGCCACTTGTGCCATACGATTTTCTGCGGCATATTTGCGCCCATAGGGGTGCACGCGGTCCGCTAAATCGTGCATCGCTGCTGCAATAATTGCCTGCTCTGGCACCATACCACCAGCAAATGAATCAACAAGCTGTGCTACCCGCTCAGCGTGCTGTCTAAAGTCTTTACGTTCTTCTTCTGGGGCTTGGCACTGATATTGCTCAATAATACCCCAAACTGCTGCAGGCTGATCACCGATGCGATCAGCCGCATGTTGCTCCTTGTTGTCCGTCATAGTACCTAGTATATACCATAAACGAGCAGTAATTGCAATAGCCTGCCTGGGGTGAGCACCGAGCTAGCGCCCACCCACTTCACGTGCCGCAGCCAAAGCTAACCCACGAGGTCAGCGACCTGTACGCGCTTTTGCTCAGCGCTGTCGCGGTCACGCACAGTCACCGTGCCGTCCTCCAGCGTTTGGAAGTCGATAACTACGCAGTACGGTGTGCCGATTTCATCCTGGCGGCGGTAGCGTTTGCCGATGTTGCCGTTGTCGTCCCACATCACGGCACCGTATTTGGCCTTCAGCTGGCGGTAGACCTCGCGGGCCTTTTCTACCAGCTGGGGCTTATTCTTGAGCAGTGGCGAAACGGCAAATTTAATCGGCGCCAGGTGCACCGGCAGCTTCAGATAGGTGCGCTCTGTACCACCGACTTCATCGGTCGTCAACGCTTCAGTCAACACTGCCATTAGGGCGCGCTCCACACCAAAGCTTGGTTCAATCACATGAGGCACAACCTTTTCGTTCGTGCCCTTCATGCGGTATTCCATGCTTTTGCCGCTGGCATTTTGGATATTCATCAGGTCAAAGTTGGTGCGGTAGGCAATGCCCATCAGCTCCTCGCGGCCAATTGCAAAGTCGTATTCAATATCGATCGTCTTCTTGCTATAGTGGGCTCGATCCTCGGCCGGTACATCGAGCTCGTGGATGTGCTCCTTGGCAAGGCCCAGCTTAGCCAGGAACTCGTGCGTGCTGGCCAGCAGCTCATCAAAGGCTGCTTCCCACTCATCTGGGTGCACAAAGTATTCAATCTCCATCTGCTCGAACTCGCGGGCCCGGAACACAAAGTCGCGCGGCGCGATTTCGTTGCGGAAGGCCTTACCAGCTTGGGCAATACCAAATGGTAGATTAGGATAAAAAGCATCCACCACGTTTTTGTAATTGGTAAAAATCCCCTGGGCGGTTTCCGGGCGCAGGTAGCTAATACTATCCTCGCTCTCCGTCGCGCCCACGTGGGTTTTGAACATCATATTAAAGGTGCGGGATTTGCTGAGCGGGTTACCGTCCGGGCTTTTGACATCATGCTTTTTAATGGCTTCATCCATTTGCTGCATGGTCATACCCTCTGGGTCGACGCCGTTATCCTTTAGGATGTGGTCGGTGCGGTAGCGGCGGTGGTTGACCGTATCCTCACACAGCGGATCCACAAAGGTATCGACATGCCCACTGGCCTGCCACACCTTCGGGTTCATGATGATAGCCGCATCGACGCCGTACATATCGTCGCGCCCATCCACAAAATGCTGCCACCACAGCTGCATAATATTGCGCTTAAGCGCCACGCCCAGCGGGCCATAATCCCACGTGCCACTCAGGCCGCCGTACACGTCCGACCCCTGGTAAATAAAGCCTCGACGCTTACAGAGACTAATAATATCTTCCATAGTTACATTACTGTTTGCTTTACTCACGCGTGCAGGCATCCTTTCTCCGTGCTAGTAGGTAGCGCGGCAGTTTATTCGTTAATCCATTATACTACGCCCTATTATACCATCTATTGCAGCAATCAATGCGCTAAGGTGTCTTAAGACTCCATGTGATGCCGCGCAACGGCCAAACATTCATCTAGCAAAGCAGCTACGCCACCAACCTGTTTGAGCACCAGCAGCGGCTGATCACGCATGAGGCGCAGTAGTTTAATATGATCTGCCCCGATTGTACCATGCGGCTGCAGCACAAGTGATTGTTGGTAGGGGTCGTAACGATACTGCGCATCTTGACGCAACACACTTCCGGTCTCGTCGGTAGTCAAATTTATTTGATGACCAGCTAGCTCACTCAGGTGCAATAAAAACCAAGCCTCCGCAAGCCGGGCATCATTGGCCGGGTCATCAAGCTCCTCTAATGCCTGATGCAGCACCGTGTACCACTCGCCACTGCTCGCATATTCTGCCACACGGGCCATGCGAGCCAGCATGTCATAGGCCAGCTGCAATCGCTCATAATCGGCCAAAATGTGTTCAAAAAACACCTGCAAACGAGCGCTGGTTAGCACTGCTAATTTACCGCGCCCCTTATGTAAAACAACATCGCTAACGCTTAGTAGCTCCACCCCGCCAGCAAGCCGCGACTTCTCTCGGCGCACGCCCCGCGCCATAACCGCCCGGCCACCTTGATTAGTCATTAGCTGTAGAATTCGGTCTGCCTCGCCATAATTAGTCCGCCTCAACACGATCGCCTGCAGGCGCTCAGTCGTCGGCTGCTTGGAAGAACTACTCATGGTCGGCCCCTGCAGCTTCTTCCACATGTGTTTTGCCGCTATCCTGAATGTTACCCACTCGCCCGTATGGCGACTGCGCCAACCACTGCGTGGCCTGCTGCTGAGCCAATGTCGCAGCGCGTGCGAGCTGCTGCGGTGTCATTGTCTGCTCATCAAATACCTCGGTAATATGGTAAAACGGCCGAATCTCCGTCGGCAGTTGCTGTGGCTGCTGCATATATAGCACCACCGGTATTGCGGCAGTATCGATATACGACTGCAGCTCATTCAGTAAGTTGATGATGGTCGTGCTTCGGTTAAATGTTGCTTTTGCCACAATAACACTTGGCAATTGCTCGTGGTCATCGACATAGGTCATTGCCTGAACTGGTGTGCTAACGACAATGATTTCTGCAGCCTCTAGGTGTGATTTTAATCCACTAGCGATTGCTTCAGCTCGCCAATTATCTTCATCAATGAGTAACGCGTAACGCATCATGTACCCCCTACCCTACTAGAGGTAGCTGCTGAGACACGGGCGCCTCAATCAGTGTGCTACGTTCGCCAGTGCGATGCCGCACTTGGCGCAAAGAAAGCTGCATCGCCCCACAAAACTCACGAGCCACTAGGTTACCAGCGCCACCATACAGCGTTGTGTATATTACATTACTCCGCACTGACACCTGCACGCCTTGGCCGCCACGCTGGTGTAGCTCCAAAAAAACCTGCTGTGCCCCGCCAGCAATTTGCGTATCAATCAGCGAGGCCATTAGCCGCTGCAGTAAATCACGATTTGCCACCACCAGCGGTACAGGCCGCTTGCGCCGAATATGCACCGTGGCGCCCCGTTGCCGGGCATACGGGTGCACTAATTCTACACTAGCTTGGCACACTTGCTGAATATTGACCGTCTCTAGCGGAAATAGCTGCTCCATATTGCTCCGCATGAGCGCTAAATTAGCAGCCAGCCGCATTGCGTATTCAGCAGTAAGCTGAATTTTTTGCTGATGCTCTTGCGTTGCAGTGTCAGTGTTCTGCTTGGTAGCGAGCGATAGCTGCCGAATAATACTTAATGGCTGCTGCAAATCAGCTGCCACCTCATTCAGCTGAAGTAAAAAATCCTCCCGATTCATTACCCCTAGTGTAACAAATCGACAGGATTTTTTGTAGTAGTGCGGCTTGTTCTAAGTGTTGAACTGAACCGTCTTAATGATCTCGTCGTAGTCCGGCTTGAATGATTCAGCATCGGTACTAATACGAATGGTTTTATCTCGCACCTTCATCAGGGTCACCAAACCGCGCAACTTATCAGTGAACGCACCTTCATACTGCAAAGCTGCATTACCATTTACTTCCTTATTCGTAACCTTTAGTGTGCCCTTCTCCACCAATGCCTGGTACTGCTTGGTAATTTGGTCGATGTTTTGGTTAAGCACCTCTACACGCACAGCATACCGATTATTTCCATTTACCGGAGGCACGACACCAGGGTTGAGATAGGCCTTATAATCTGAACGGCCATTTTTACCAGTGTCATCCTCATACACACTCCAGGTCTTTGGATAACGGAATGTCACCCGACCGAACTCATCAGGACTGGCGAATTGTGTATACGGCTGCTTTTCACGCTCGGCAAATTTCTTTTCATCTTCATCAGATTGTTTCTTGGCAGCCTCGGCTGACTTGAGGTTAACCTGATTATCAAACGTGCTCTTTAGGCCTCCATATTCCATTAGTGCCCAAACTGCTAAGCCGGCAGCTGCAAGAAACAAGAAAATAAAGGCAATTGCCGTGACCACCCAGCCATTCACCGCACCAGATTCGTGTGTGTGTATGTTATGCTTCATACCGCCTATTATACGGATGCATAAGCACCTTGTAAAGCAAGCGCGTACTTACGACTTAGCACGCGGCAAGGCGCGGCTACGTAGATCATGACGTACCAGCTCAATAGACCATAGCCAAATCATATGACCAAACAGCTCAGAAATAAGCTCGCCCGAAGGCTGCAGCCACGGCGCAGGCACAATGCCCATCAGTGGCATAATGATGACGTGCAGAGCGATATCAACACCAATACCAAAAGCCATTCCCTGCCATAGTGTAATTTTTGGCCAATACTCCGCAATAATGCAGTACAGCACGCCAAAGAAAATAGCAAAAGCAAAGTGAATCATAAAGCTCATCCACGGCAAATCATTACCAAGCCAGCTGTATGTTTGATGCGTTACGTCGGGCGGAAGACCAAACAGTTCAAGTAGCGCCTGTGGCGGATTTGTCATATTACGCTCTGGCGTGCGCGGGGGAAATGGCACCTCCCACCCAAACTTAACAATCCCAGAGAAAATACCGGCTAGCACGCCAATAGCGGCCATTAATAGCGGTCGCGGTGCTCGGCCACCTGAAGTCGTTTGTTTCTTCTGCTTTGCCATGTGCTGCTGTGCTCCTTTCTTTATTACGCTATAGTTACTGCTATTGTACCGCTGCTACCATTAAAAGACTACCATAAGGGCTACTGAGCTTGCGGCGTAACTTCATATATCCACATCGGACCAACCAATTTCCCTTCTCGGCCGGGCATGGCAAACCCATAGCTAATAAGGCGTACTGTGCGCCGGTGCTGGGTTGCAAACTGCTGCACCAGGCTATGTAGCCGCTGGGCATCTCGCGCAACGGTGAAGGCATAAAACACCGTTGTATCTGGTGGAAAGGTCACCTGCCAGGCGTTGCGCCAATATACGCTGCTACGCTGCTCGGGCCGTAGCCGACGCCGCAATCGCCACAAACGTAGCCGCGAGATAGCGCACAGCATCGGGTTAATCTCATACCCTACTGCGCGCTGCACGCCAGCTTCCAGCGCCGCCACCATTGCTGCACCATCGCCACTGCCGATGTCTACTAGCACATCATCGCTGCGTAGCACCTCACGAAAGACACGCTGGCTGTCTTTACGAAGGGTTGGCACATATGGCGCCCCGGTAAGCGCACTAAGCAAAAATACACCTAGCACGACGCCAACGATTACTATTACTAGCTCCATTATTGGCTCTCTTCCTCCTCGGTGGGTACGGCTGCCTCGCTTGTGGGTGCTTTAGCGGTATGTATAGTTACGCATTGTTGCATCGCCGCAAGTTCATCTTGAATCTCTTGCGCCAGCAACGACGCTTCTTCATACCGCTGCTGCGCTTCCTCTAACTGTGGCGCCGAAGCAGCCTCAAACCAATCCGCCAGCTCCTGCAAGCGCTGCATTTTATCGTCTATCGTTTGCTTATTTTTGCTCATATGTCTCTACCTTCGCTGTTATTTGTGCCGTATCTGTTTCGATCACGAGCTTGCCACCAGGCTCCATAGTGCCGTGCACTATCGCATACCCACGCGCTAAAACTGTCGCTGGACTATACGACCGAATCACCTGGGCTAACGCAGTCGTTCGCTGCTGAGCCACCACAATATTGCCGCGTAGCTGAGCAGCAATACCCTGCTGCAACCGCTCAGCTGCCTGTGAAGAAGCATTGAGTAGCGCGCTATAATCGCTCGCAATCGACCGCTGCATCCATGTAACCTGCTGCCGCAGCGCACTCCGCTGCGGCACAATATGCGCAGCAGCATGACTTGGCGTCGCAAAACGCCGATCAGCAGCTTCATCGGCAAGAGTCGTATCTACCTCGTGGCCAATTGCAGTAGCGATTGGCACACGGCTGGCAGCGATCGCACGCACCAGCTGCTCATCATCAAATGCAGCAAGATCATCACGGCTGCCACCCCCTCGCAGCAATATAACAGCCTCTGCAGGGCTAGCCTCAGCGTTTACCTGCTGCAGTGCACGCACCATCTCTTCTGCGGCGTGAGCGCCCTGCACTGCTACATCGTGCACTGTGATAGCCACAGCGACCCCTTGCTGGCGAATAATCGACATAAAATCATGGTACCCAGCTGCTTGCGCGCTGGTAATCACCGCTATGCGCTTTGGCCACACTGGCAATGGACGCTTACGGCTTGGGTCAAATAGTCCCTCAGCCTGCAGCTCGGTACGGAGCAGTTCAAACTGCCGCTGCACACTACCCACCCCTAGTGGCTGCACTGCGTCTACTGTGAGGCTGAATTTACCTTTATCCGTTAGCTGTGGCCGAACAGCCACTCGCACGTTCATACCATCCTCTAGCCGTGTATGTTGCCAAAAAAGCATCATAAAACACTGCAGGCTACCGCCCTCATCCTTCAGATCAAAAAAGACAAACTTACCCCGCTGCACTGTGTAGTGCGCAATCT
This sequence comes from Candidatus Saccharimonadota bacterium, assembly GCA_905372785.1. GTDB lineage: Bacteria > Patescibacteriota > Saccharimonadia > Saccharimonadales > Saccharimonadaceae > VGLK01. The sequence goes on along the minus strand of CAJPQG010000004.1, from coordinate 56,668 downwards.
CCCCTTCAATGTATACCTGCCCGACACCCACCGCTAGGGTATCATTCATGATAGCGATAAAATCACTAACGTGTAGGGCGTTGGCCGGTTGATTTTCCATATTTAACGATACTCATTTGGTAAAATACATAGCCAAAGATAATAGTGCCGAGTAATAGCGTGACGCGCGCTAGCAGTGTGCCGGCAATCGCCTGCGACTGACCGACACCACCGGCTGCCAATACTGCCACCATCGCTGCTTCGTATACACCCGTTCCACCAGGAGTAACAGACACGATACTAACCACACTCGAGACGCCAAAAGCGACCACCAAAATAGCCGGATCCACCACGATGCCAAGGGCCCAGAACGCCACAAACAACAGCGCAACGTCGCAAGCGTTGGCTAGCAAGGTCCATAAAAATGGCCCCCATAAAATCTTACGATCTTGCATAATTTCTTCATAATCATCGTGGAATTCCATAAAAAAGTTGCGCAAATTAACTGCCTGCACCGACTGGCGCTTACGCCCAAACGTTACAATGCGCACAAATCCATTGCTCACCGCTGCTAGCCACTGCGAGAATCGCTCCAGTCGCTGACGATCTTTAATCAAAAACTGCCCACCAAACATTAAGCCCAGCAGGAATATAACCAGCCCAATTGTAATAATGCCGATCATGCGATCCATAGAACCATTGAGTAGTAAAACAACAAATGCCGCTATGGCCATTACTGCAAAACCAACAAAGGTTAGTAAAAACCGCACCACTTGGCTCATCGTGGCTCGGGCGCCGCTCACGCCGTGATGCTTTAAAATCCATGCCCAATACGAAAATCCGGCTAGCCCACCACTTGGTAAAATATGATTCACAAAATTTAGCTCCAAGCTCAATCGTGTCATACCTAGTTGCGACATGTGATCCAAGTTGCCCTTTTTGCGCAAATATGAAAAACTAACCGCACCGACCGCATAATAACTCGCAATCTGCACTGGCACCATAACCGCAAGCACCCACAAATTTACCTGCCCCATTAACTGCCAAGCCTTCAGCAGTTCGTGGCGGCCAAAGTATATAACAGCCCCAAGCAGGGCTAATGTGATAAGAGTAATCCAGCTACGTGTTGACATATATACCATATAGTATACCATGCTTGGTATACAAGGTAAAATAACACCCTAGCAAATAGAAGGCCCCGCGCAAATCACGCTGGGCCTTCTATGCACATATAGCAGAGGCACCAGAACAGGCGCGGGGTAAACACACATGGTATACATTAGGAACATACCGATGGTTACCTGCCTATGCCACGGCCAGTGCAAACACGCAGAGCTTGTGTCCAAGATGCCACATGCTCAACCGCTGCAGCAACAACTCCAGAGTTACCATCTGGAATCCGCTCCTGTAGGTAATCAGTTAGTTTGCCTGCAGGGGCAGACAGCCGTAACGTACCGCCAAACAGCAGTGCATACAATAAATGACGCTGCCGTCCGATATATGGCCGCCTTCCCTCCGAAAAAGCCGTGTGCAGAGTGGATGGCGATTGGTCATACTCAAGCACTTGCCGAATAGCGAACAGTTGGGCTCCTGTGTTCAGCGCAACAGTCGCGCTATCCGGGTTAAACTGTTCCTGTAGAAAATTACGCGAATGCTGCAACGTATCACCACCTGTAATAATAAAATCATTACCACAGCGAGCAGGCATGATGACACTACCTCCACCAGGCTGATACACTGCAGTAAGCTCTGACGCCATGCTGACCGACTCACTGCTTGTCACGAAGCTGCTCATCCACAGCCGTAGCGGGTTACCAAAACACCAATGTATCCATTCAGGAGTATGGGGGCTATCCTGTACCATCACATCATTCCTTTGTTGTCATGTACACTATTGCCCTACATCATAACTATTGTATGTAGGATCACTTATTAGTGTATCGTCACTGCCGCCTTGAAATAACCCATCATGGTCTTATTACAGAAAAACCCCACTAGTAGAGCGAGGTTTTCCTGTCGCGATTATTACATCGCGAGCAGCCATCAGCTTACTAGTGGGTAAAATCTATCGAGATAGAGCGCCATCACAGCCAATGATTACTATTAATTCTATTCATGATCGTGTTTCGAATTAACAACTACACGATATGTGCGACCAATATCGAACAAATCAGCAAACCAGTGTAGCTGGCTGATACAGTCTTCAGTTATCGAGCGTGCCTGTTTGAAAGTCATATTGCGGCTTGAGATTACTTCCTGAAGCGGGCTGATATCAAGCGATATGCGCTTTTCCCCATATCGCTCAGGTGGACTATATACACAAATCGTACCGACGTGATACATCTTAGCTGGCGCAAACCAATACTCATATTCAACAACAATGGCATACATAGTATACCGGCCAGGAAGTGGCCTGACAGTCTGCAGTTGCCTGTACGACTCTTCCGTGGAATTGCTTCCAATATTTAATGTGGCTAGACGCTGCTCATGCTCTTTTTTGTAATGCCCTAGAAGCGCGCTAGATTGCAAAGCAGTAGCTTTTTCCACGAAACTACTTGCCCATCCGCGCGGGACACGCTGACCTTTGCTATCAATAGAGTAGCTACAGATATGCGCCTGCAGTAGCGTCACAGTGGGATAAAATGGCAACAAGGATTCCTTAACTACCCTTTTCGTGTTACTCCTGTCACCGCAATCATCGGAATATTTAGCACTGCTAGCGCATTCCACAATAATCTGAGCCAACTCTTGCGCGTTGCCAGTAGTCATAGCTGATGACATCTCTCTTCCTCATTTCGTAAAGAACAAGTCGGCCTGTCCGACTCTGGCCTAGAAAGCCGGGTGCTTTCTGGGATGTGTTTATTATATCATTATTAGGTAAATGCTCAATCTGCTCACAGAAAAACCCCACTAGTAGAGCGAGGTTTTCCTGTCGCGATTATTACATCGCGAACAGCCATCAGCTTACAAGCGGGGTGGATCAACGAGATGTACTTCTGTCTCAGGATCAGGCTCCCAATTTAGATTGGATGCAGCCTGATGATCCTCATCAATCTCAAGCTGCTCTGCAAATCGATGCAGCTCATCGACACAATAGCCACGCATCAACCGCATAGTCTTTCGGTTGATACCCCAGTCTATGAATAGCCGATGCAGTGAACCGATATTCAGCGACATACGCTCTGGCTTCTCTTTATCAAGAGGAGTATATACGCATATCGTACCAATATAGTACAGCTGCTCTTCCAGCAAAAACTTGCGCTGGATAACAATCGTATAGATACTATACCGACCGTCCAACGGAGTAGCTTCTGCAGGTTTACCCTCAGACTCTTTATCATCAAAGTTATCGAGCGTGGCTACACACTGCTCAAGATTAGACTCACACCGCTTGATACACTCTTTAGGTGAAAGAGCTATGTCGCAACAACTATGCTCCTCAAACGGTTTCGACCATTCATGGTCGCTATGCTGTCCATTTTTGATAGTATACCTGGCTGCTAACGCCAGATGAATCCGCTGCCGGCGTAGAAACGGTATTGAACCAATTTCCCTTGACTGGCCACGTAGTGGGTCCTGATTTGTTGGGTCCTTAGATATTTCTTCTTCCGTCACCTTCAGCGTATCAACCGCAACCGCACTAAATGCAAGTTGTGGGTTTGTAGTGACAAATGATGACATCTCTCTTCCTCATTTCGTAAAGAACAAGTCGGCCTGTCCGACTCTGGCCTAGAAAGCGGGATGCTTTCTGGGATGTGTTTATTATATCATTATTTATATACCTGCTCAAGTGTATACTATATATTTAGTGTTACAAAAAAGACCCTCTCCCTGATGGTAGAGGGCCTTCTGCACTATGCAAGCCGATAGCAATTACTTAACTACCCATTGTAGCCTTGTCTGCATGCCATGCTTATGCACTGATTACTCAAGCCCTCCTTTAGGAAGAGGAGACGACGATGGAGCTAGCGGCCAAGAATCCACATAACACCCAGTTTGGGCACCCAACAGTTTAGCAAAATCATGACCAAAGGTCTCTAACAGCTCACCAATAACCTGTAAGTCACAGGGTGCTACTTCTGGTGTGCTTTTCTGATGCCCATCGCTGTCAGACATACCCTGGTTCATCAGCACCAACGTGTCATACTGATGTAAATATGCCCTTGCAATACCTGACAGCGGCATGTTATGCAATTTCTCATCAACATATTGAGTGATGCTTGCATTAATCACATATGCAGTGTTTGGCCCCAGACCATCTTGGGAGCCGGTCGACACAGCAGTGAATGTTACACTGCTACACTCGTCCGGACGAATGCTATAGGTTCCCTCATACTGCCTTGCAAACCCGTAGATGTTCAACGGCTGCTCATCACTCTCGGTGGCGGCAGGCTTTACCGGGTTCTCGCTACGAACAGCTTCGCTAACTGATGTCATAACTAGTTCACATCCTTTTGTAGTAGGTACAAGTTAGTATTCCTAACTCTCGCCCAGAAAGCTGCGCCTGCAGCTCTCGATGGGTAGATTACAGTATAGCACATAATCGCGGTGGCTGCCACCAGCCTGCGCAAGGCAGCGATAAAGAAAAAGCCCCCGCTGTAACGGGGGCTTTTGGACAGTTTTTCTGTTCCGTGGAAGCCGCGCGCGTTTGGCGGGGGTTGCGGGGGAAAGAAAAACTAACTAACCAATATGGCCGTTACCCTGCTGTCATCTCAGCCCATTTCGCCATCCAAGCCTCGAAAGACTTGAAATCAGAGCTATACTGCTCAAGGAAATAGTACAGCGCAACACCAATTGCGGCCTGCACATGAGGCAGATACGTACCAAACCCAGCAGTCGTAACTTTATGTAGTTTATGGCTATAACCAAGCGCAGGAGCTGAACCGTAGCAAGACTCACTGCCCTCCTGTTCATAGCCGAAAAACACGTCAAACACGCTTGTTTCGTACTCATTAGGAGTTCGACTGAGCCGCACGGATACTGCAGGAATGTTATCAGAAAAGACAACCTTGCACTCGAACGAGTCGCCATCATCAGGCAACTGCCCTTTATGCTTAGAAGTTACCTTACACCCACGATAAGCCTTCTCTCCAAAGAGGAGGTCACCGTACTTGGTGGTCTTGGTCCGATTAGCGGGCTTCTTGGCCTGAGTTTTAACCTGAGTCTGAGTAGTCATTTTTCTTTTCCCTTCTCAAGGTACGGGCTATAAACATTTTGTTTACAGCAGAACAGAAGAGGTCCTTCGTTGTTCTTAATTCTAGTATGCCAGGGGGGGGGACGACTTGTAAATAGTAGAACTAACAACAAAAGCCCTGGATATATAGCGTAGCGTGTGCTGCGGCAAAAGAAAAAGGCCCCTGCTTGCGCATAGGGCCTTTCTCGACAGAGCATGATTGCATCTGGAGGGCCACGTGCAAAGGGGCCTGCATTATACAGATATACTACACGATGCCCTTGACATCCTACTCTTCCTTGGTGCCAACAGATATACCGGCTGCCTGTAAGGCCTCCCGGAGCTCGGCGTTATCCTTCTGGAGCTTGCCGACAATCTTCTTGAACTCGGCGTTATCCTTCCGAAGGTCCTCTACTTCAGTTTCCAGCTGGGTAATCCGGGGGTCATGTTCATTCTTTAGATTATTGACCATACGATCAGCATAGGCTTTCGCCCCACTGACATCATTTGTAGTAGCCATTCCAATATCACTCATCATGTATTCCTATCTCTCAATGTGCGTGTAACCATGTGTAGCGTGCACATGATTACGCCAGAAAGGAGGTCCCTTTCTTGGTAGTTTTATTGTATACTAGCCCTATGTATATTGCAATTCTTGGGCGTCAGCCGAACCTTTCCCTCGCAGAGCTGGAGCGGCTCTATGGCAGCGAGGCTACACAACCCTTTGGTAATCATGCTGCGCTCATCACTACCGATCAGCTAGATATTCAAACACTTGGCGGCACCGTGAAAGCGGGGCGCATTGTTGGTGAGTTTACTGGCACCTGGCCAGATATTAGCCGCAAACTGGTGAGCTATTATTTACAGCTATGGCGTGGCCACACCGGCAAAATCACACTCGGGCTGAGCGGCTATGGCCACGTGGCTACCGCAGCGCAACTGCAAAAAACTGGCCTGGTGCTGAAGCAAAAGCTACGCCAGCGCGGCACAAGTTTGCGCCTCATTCCCAACAAAGAGGCCGCATTGTCTTCGGCGGTTAGTCATCACAATAAGCTCGGGCTCTCTGAACATAAAGTGGAGCTGCTTATCGTGCGCCATGGAGCGACGACCATCATTGCCGAAAGTACCGGGGCGCAGAATATCACCGATTTAGCCGCCCGCGACCAACAGCGGCCACGACGCGATGCCCGCGTGGGCATGCTGCCACCAAAGCTTGCGCAAATTATCATTAATCTTACTGCCGGCCAGCGCGCGCCACAGCCAGAGCCAGCCCCGTGGCTGCTTGATCCTTTCTGCGGCACCGGTGTGTTGCTGCAGGAAGCTGCCCTGCTCGGCTACAATATCCAAGGCACCGACATTGAACCGCGCATGGTAGCCTACAGCCAAGAAAACCTAGACTGGCTCTTTGCTAAAAAACGCCTCACCCGCGAGGTGGCGCTAGCTGTAGGAGATGCTACAACGTTTACTTGGAACCAGCCAATCGATCTTGTCGCCTGTGAAACCTACCTCGGCCAGCCGTTCAGTGCCATTCCTAGCGAGCAAAAACGCAAAGCTGTGCAAAAAACCTGCAACACCATCATTAGTAATTTCCTAAAAAATCTGCATCCACAGCTGCAGCCTGGCACAACACTGTGCATTGCCATTCCCGCTTGGCGCCGAAGCTTCACTGACCATGTACCATATTTTTATCAGCTGCCACTGGTGCATCACTTGCAGGAGCTTGGCTACGAACAACTAGCATTGCAACACGCAGATACAACGCGCCTAATGTACGCCCGTGACAACCAAGTGGTAGCGCGCCAGCTGCTCCTACTGCGGCCGCAAAGATAGTTGACATGGGCGCGGCGCTCCGGTAAAATGGAGAGGATTATTAGAGCAACTTTAAGGAGTATACATGTCAAAAGTTAAAGCTGGTGGTTCAAGCAAGAACATCCACAATAACGCCGGCCAACGTCTTGGTGTGAAGCGTTTCGGTGGCCAGAAGGTATCAGCAGGTGAAGTACTCGTGCGCCAAACTGGTGCAACGAAAATCGCTGGCCCTGGCACCTACATTAGCCGCAATTTCACTATTCACGCAGCTAAAGACGGTGTTGTTGGCTTCCGTAAGGTAAAGAAGGTATCATTTACCGGCCGCAGCAACCCACGCACACAAGTTGTCGTAGAATAATACAAAATCACCTCATATGAGGTGATTTTTAGTAGCAAATAGGGCCGCTTGACTTTTATGCTGCCCCGATTATTTACTCCGCCCCAAAAGAAAAAGCCCCCGCTGTAACGGGGGCTTTTTTGGAAGATAGTTTTTCTATTCCATGGAAGCCACGCGCGTTTGGCGGGGGTTATAAGGGAAAGAAAAACTAGGTTAGCGCTTTAGAGTAAATCTTATGCCGCTCTTAGCCTCTGACACGTCTTTACCCAAGCAGGCTACAGCATTCCATCGTCCCATCCAGCTAGTAAAGATACTGTCAGCTGGGTTATACAACAAGGCAAAATACAAAAGTGCAATGCCAACTGCAGCCTTAATATGGTCGGTGCTGCCTACAAGAGCGGTGGTCGCATAAGCACGACCTGGCAGAGACTCGTACTCAACAACTGGCCCCCCATAGCTATAGCCATTGCCCTTATCAAAACCAACGTAGACCATGAACTGATCGCTCGCACGTGGCGGCGGCTTTTTCATGATCTTTACGCAGCCTTCAGTAACCACATCCTCGCTACCTGGCTGCTTACCTTTAATGATAAACGGGTATAGGAATATAGCATCATCTCCAACTTGGGGCTCAAAATTAGCTGAGACTGTACAAGAATAATCCCTCTTGTCCTTCCCAAAGCCAGAAACGATACGGGAGTAGGTTTCACTGCCATCGATACAATTGACAGATTTGGTCATCATTTTTCTGTTCCCTTCTCAAAGTACAGGCTATAAACGATTTGTTCATAGCAAAATCGAAGGAACCCTTTATTGTTCCTGCCTTTAGTATGGCAGAAGCAGAAATGATTTGCAAATAGCGTGGCCTGCAACGCAGCTAAATATATAATATGAAAGCACCGATCTCAAAAGAAAAACCCCTTTTAAGGGGCCTTTCTCGACAGAATGCTAGTACATCTGGAGAGGCCACTTAGAAAAGGGGCGTTGCATTAGTGAAGGGGATGCATGATGTACTACAACTCGTCTTTATCCAGGCTGATTCCAGCTGAGTCATTACGAGCGCCAGAGTCATCTGGATCGGGTCCACCACTGTCTTCCCATAAGATAGTGGGTATTTCAACCCTTTTACCTGTCGCCAGTGCCTGGAGTACTCCGCTCAACTCTTTGACTACTACCCGTAATTGCTCAGGGGTAGCCGTATCAATCGAGATGTCCTCAATCGTACCAGTACTATCGTAACTTTCGGAGATGTTATTGATAGTATGCTCACCGCTTAGGATGATATTAATTACATCACCAGAGCCTCCTTTGCGTATATCACCAATAGAAGCCTTGCCTAAGAAAATGTTTACCATATCTCCAGACCCAAACTTACCAATCTTATCGATAACAGTGCCTGAATCTTTCTTTCCCTGAGCTTTTGGGTCAAAGAGGACGCAGTGGCTATCCTTTGGTATATCGCGCTTGGTGTGACCCTCCTCATTGCCATAAAACTCATCTGGTGAAGGGTCGTGCTTAGTGCAACCATCCTCGTCATCGTAAAACTCATCCGGCTCGTCGTCATAAAACTCATCCGATAAAGGGTCGTGCGGTAAATCATAACTACGATTACTCATCATGTATTCCTATCTCTCAATGTGCGTGTAACCGTGTGCGGTGTGCACGTGATTACGCCAGAAAGGAGGTCCCTTTCTTGGTAGTTTTATTCTACGATATATATACATATATTGCAAGTCCCAAGGTCTTACCAGTAAAGAAAAAGCCCCCGCCATAACGGGGGCTTTTGGACAGTTTTTCTGTTCCGTGGAAGCCGCGCGCGTTTGGCGGGGGGTTATGGAGGGAAAGAAAAACTAGCGGCTGGCCATAGCCCACCAGCGGGCAATACTGTCATGCTCTTCAAGCTTTACTGCGGTCTGCTCTGAACTGGTCACACGACCCCACATCTCCATCCAGTCCTCAAACCGACCAATATCAGCCTGGGTCTGTGAGCGTAAGAAATGATACAGCGCAATACCAGCTGCCACTTTGACTCGCTCTGGGGAAGTATATAGCGTGTCACTAATATCAGCCTTGTGCTGTGCAGCACTGTACTCAAAGAGCGGTTTATCGCTCCGGCTATATCTGTCGCCAGATTCCCCATTTGACACGTAAACCTCAAACCGGTCACGTGGCGGAAAATAGGGCTTGTTTATTTTTATGAGGTGCACGGTAGCCGCAGGGTCTTTACTCCACTGTTTTTCCGAGATAGTAAGTGAATACACCTGCGGAAACTCAAGACTAACCTCTCGCATATAACAACTAAGTTTGCAATAATGTGCGTTATCATCTTCTCCAAACCAATCAATATCATAAGAGCAAGAGGTAAGAGTAGCGGTCATTTTTTCTATTCCCTTCTCAAAGTGCGGACTGCGCAGACTGGCGCAGTAGAACCAAAGAAGTCCTTTGATGTTCTTGTATTTTAGTATGGCAGCAAACGGAATAATTGTAAAGAATACACTACTGACAATACTGTAGCCAAAACACACAAAAAAGCCCCCACACGCGTAGGGGCTTTTATAGCCACGCTACTGCCGTGCGGGGGATAGAATCATTCCTTAGTGGGCAAGCACTATTGCAGAGTTTTTATAGTGATACGATAGCGCCCGTTTCACCTGGTCAATATCTGCAGAATCAATGTGATATAGGTGAAGTACATCTGCATATACAGAGCCACACCTATACGTCGCGACGCGCCTATTATATTCGCAGATTTTTCGATGCTGCTGAGCAGCCCTCGTAGGCGTTGTGCCCGGCACCTGGTACACATCGACGCAGCCATCCTGGCTAGTATTATCATCAACAATATATTGCGTACTCATACTATTCACACCCTATCGGTAGCCTTTGTTAGTTAGTTTCCATTACTATCGTCGGTTATGTCTAGTTGCTCGCTCATACCTCTTTCTAATGTACGTGCAGCATTTACAATATGCTGCGCTAGAGAATGATTCCCTATCTTTTTAGTATAAAGGTCATCTCCCAAAAATTAAATACCCCTTCATGGAGGGGTATTTAACCAGCGCTACCATGTAGGGGTGAGGTTCTCTTTTGATTCATAATAACGCTGATGTAGGAATTTCATCACATAAAACCATTCATTGAGTGTCGTACCCAAAAATAGCATTGAGCGCACACGCCAATAGGCTATCTCTATTTCATAATCTTCCACACCTGGATTGATATAGACAACCCTCACCGTATCGTCGCCGCCCGGAGTATCATCTTCGTCAATCAGTATACGCATAATTATCGTGTCTCCTCGATACACCTCATAATACCGACAATGATCTGACGCAACCTGGATCTCCTCAAAATCGTAATCGGCATGCCGATACTTATGGACCGTCATTATGACTCCTTTCAAAAGAACACATCAAAGCGGCTCTGCATAAAACAGCTAGAACACACCAGACAAAAGAAATTCTTTAGCCTTCTTTAAGTATATCAAACATACCATGAGGATGCTACGCGGCTAATCATCGGCAATATGCACCCCAAATACCTCACGCGCCTGTGAGTTTTGCGCTATACCAAGTAATTGTAGTGCGGCATACCTATGCATACCTTCAAGCACTTCTTCCATGCGATCGCTCTTGCGCACGATAATGTCATCCGCCCGTGAAAGCCGGCCGTCGAATGAGCCATTCAACACACGGAGCGCGTACAATACAGCCACCTCCCGACTTGAATGAGGTGCCTCACGCCCATCTGCGTCCTTATACCAAGCAGGGTCCTTTGTATGATCCTCCTGTATCCGCCATGGCATAGTGTCAATAGTGTTATATAGTTTATTCGTAAAATACTGGCCACACTCTTGCAAGAGCACTCGATCCTGCTGTAACGCCCCCCCTGCTGACAGCTTTTCTGCCGCACTAGTAAGCATATCAGTCAATACCTCGTCGTCCGTCCATTCTGGTATACTCTGGGCCAAAGAAACACCCTCCAAAGTCGGTAGTTTTTCACCAACTACAAACGTCTCCGGGTCATACTGTGGCGCTTCCTGGTGCTGCTCATACGCACGGTCATTATATAACTGCATCCACTCTTGGGAGAGAGAATCTTTAGATTCACACTGTTGTCGAACATATTCCATACTGTCACTATACCATAGACTACTGAACCTTCGCCGCATCGAGTTGCGGATCACGACCTGCGTTGGCATCGTCCGCTGTTAGTTGCACTTCTTTATCTGGCTTAATACCTTCTTTGTTGATATTTTTACCTTTTGGCGTATACCACTTAGCAATGGTTACTTTCAGCTGCGCGCCGCCCTCTAGTGGGAATAGCTGCTGCACGCTGCCTTTACCAAATGTTTTGGTGCCAACTAGCGTCGCCTTATCATAATCTTTCAATGCCCCTGCAACAATCTCGCTAGCACTGGCACTTCGATCGTCCATAAGCACAACCGTTTTCTTATCACCAAGCAGCGCACTTCCCTCTGATTTGATAGTATCAACCACTTTGTCTCCCTTGCGCTCCGTGATCACCGTCTGGCCAGCTCCTAGCCATATACCAAGCACCTGCTGCGCGGCCTGCACTTCACCGCCACCATTGCCACGCAAGTCGACGACTACTTTTTGCACACCTTGCTCAGCAAAGTCGTGAGCCGCTTTACGAGCTAGGCCGCCAGTCTTACCATCAAACCGTGAAATCGTCATAATACCAATGCCGTTTTCCACTTTGGAGCTTACGCTCGGTGATGTAATTTCTTCACGCGTAACCTGGAATACTTTTTCTTCATGGTTTTCACCACGTACAACCTTGATCTCTACCGTGGTACCTGCTTCTCCACGGATCTTCTTTACTACTTCGTCGACTTGCGTACCAACGGTGCTGTCGTTATTTACCGCAACAATAGTGTCTCCAGCCAAAAGACCAGCTCGCTTGGCCGGCAAATTATCAAGCACCCGCACAATAGTCGGCTGGTTATTGCGACGGCCAATCTCTGCACCAATACCGCCACCAATCGAACCATTTAGCTGATCATCGAACTCTTGCGCCTCTTCTGCTGTCATGTACTCAGTGTACTCATCGCCCAGTCCAGCCACTAGGCCTTTTTTCATGCCATCTTCAAGCTTTGTTTTGTCAATAGTGCCATCATATCTCTTCTGTAAATCACGATATATCGCATCAACGCCTTTAGTATTAAGTGTGCCATCCTGGCCGCCTAGCCAGGCAGCAACATCGCCACTGCGTGTACCGATAAAAATGCCTAATAGCAAAACCCCGATTATTACTGGTATATTACTGCGCTTTGATCTTTTTGGCTGCACCTGCTCCGTCGTTTCGCTCATGTCTGTCTTATCCTTTAGTTAACTATGCTTATGTTTATTATAGCAAACACCACACTAAAATAGTGCGGTGTTTTATAGTTTTACCTATATCTTGATTGGACTAGAAGTAGATGTATGTCAATCCAGATGCTGAACGATTGTAACGGTGGTAAGTACCATCTCCGTTTAGGTTGTAGTCACTTACATTAATCGTGCCGTCACCATTAACCGCCTCAACATACATAATGTGTCCGTATGGGCCCCCATACAATACTGCTGCAGCGCCTGCCTTTGGCGTAGAGCCAGTTGGAATACCTTCTTGCTGGGCACTACTTGGCCACTGGTAAGCGTGTCCACGACCACCCCAATATGGCATGCGGCGTCCACTGTTTGAGATACGAAAGGCCACGTAGCTTACACATTCACGGTTATACATACCCCATGAGTCGACAATACTATCCTGTGGAGCGTTTGCCCACTTTGCAGGATAACCACCGCCTACTGCTGATCCAGCGCTAGTAGCCGCAGGGTCGCCGCCGCGTGAATTATTGGCACGCAGTGCAGCCAAGTTGGCAGCTCGCTGTTGTTCACGCAGGTTACTAATCTCTGCGTTGCGCTGTTCTGCTAACTTGCGATAATTCTCTTCATCATTACGTGTCTCGGCGATCAGTTTAGCCTGTTCTTGCTGCTTTGCATTCAAAGATTCACGCTGTGCCTGCTGTTCTTTTAGTACAACCTCTACTTGCTTCTTCTGCTCTTCTAACTTGCGTTGCAGCTTGTTAATCTCGTCGATCTTTTGCGACAATGCAGACTGAATCGAACCACGATGCTCTTGTTTATCGATGTAGTCACCTAAGTTCTTGCTGCTAGCCAACATCTCTAGTGGTGTGATTTGATCATCAACATACATGTCAGCAAGCAACTGGCCTAGTGCTTCGCGGTTTTCAGCAATCTTCTTTTCATTTGCAGCGATCTCTTCCTTTAGTTTCGCTAACTTCTGCTCGCTTTGATTAATTAACTGCTGAAGTGCATCTGCTTGTGCGCGCAACTCTTTCAAAGCATTCTCAAGCGAACTAGCTACATCACCTAGCTTTGTCGCCTCGCCTGAATATTTTGACGCCTCTTCTTCACGAGCTCGGATTTCGGCATCATAATCTCGAGCTACTGCAGTTGAACTCAACGCAAGTGGCGTTGAGCCAGCCATTAATACTGCTGCAGCAATAAGGCTTGCCTTAGCAGTTAATGATTTTGCAGCGGGTGTGGTGGACCTGTGTTTCATCTTTCCTATATTATCATAAGCGCTCTCGTTGAGTCAAACGCCAGTGTCTCTTAAATTTTATTTAGATATTTACGTGTTGCAAAGTATGACGATACAACACCAATCAAAATACCAATCGCCATAATGCCTAGCACCACAAGTGGCAGATACGTAACTGCGCCATTGAGCATTGTATCGATCGAGAAGCCATAATTCTTTAGTGGTTGACGCAATATATTCATGAGCGCAATGCCAATAACCGTGGCAATGATACCGGCAATAAACCCATACATACTCGCCTCTACAATAAATGGACCACGAATAAAGTTACGGTCTGCACCAATTAATTTCATCATAGAAATTTCTTCTTTACGGGTAAAGATAGCCATACGAATAGTATTAAAGACAATCAATGACGAAATTACAATAAACACCACTGTAGCTGCAAGCCCTACACGATCCGCGATGGCTACCCAGTTTTTAATTTTATCAAGTGCCTGGCTGCGCTCCCCCTTGAATGATGCTTCACGTGCCTTATATTGACGGTACTGACTATTGTGCTCCGTAAACTCTTCGAGTGATGAGGTATCTTTCACATCCTTTAGCTGAATACGGATGGTTGCGGGTAGCTTATTCGTAGCTTGAGACAAAGCTTCGAGCGTGGCTTGGTCTTTTTGTTGCTTTATCTGCTCTTTGCGTGCCTCCTTGGCATCAACATAGCTAACCTCACGCACATTCTTATGACCGCGCAAATCACGCATCATATCGTCAATCGTTTTAGTTGGTGTATCGTTTTTTAAATATAACGAGATGTCTACCTTACGCGATACTTCATCGATGGTTTGCAGCAGCACACCACGCGATACAACTGTGGCAAACACGATCAAAAGCGTTACCGTCATCACTGCAGTAGCTGCAATTGTCAGCCACGCGTTACGAGTAAAGTTACTGGCTCCATAGCGGATCATGCGCCAGAGTGTTAGTAGTCTTCGGGTTTTACGTTTTTTAGCGAGCACCTCGGCGACTCGCTTTTTTTCTTGCTTGTTCGCCATTATTACCTATAACTTCCTTGTGCTTGGTCTGAGATAATCTTGCCATGGTCAAGAGCAATCACACGACGCTTTAATTTATTAACAATATCAACATTGTGCGTGGTTAGTAGCACAGTGGTGCCATATTTATTAATCTTCTCTAGCAGGCGCACAATATCCCAACTATGCTTTGGATCGAGGTTTCCGGTTGGCTCGTCGGCGATCAGAATCTTTGGCTGCCGCACAATAGCACGTGCAATTGCTACACGCTGCCGCTCACCACCAGACAGCTGGTGTGGGAAATTCTTCTCCTTCCCTGTCAGCCCCACCAGCTGAATCACCTTTGGCACCGTACTTTTAATCTCCTGGTTGGTCATTCCAGCGATCTCTAATGCAAAGGCTACATTTTCAAACACCGTACGCTGCGGCAGTAGCTTAAAATCCTGGAAAACTACACCAATCTTACGGCGCAGCAGTGGAATGTGTTTATCTTGTAAATTGTCGTAGTCGATACCGCCAACTACGATGCGGCCGCTGGTCGGCTTTTCGGCGCGAGTCAACAGACTCAGTAAGGTACTTTTGCCGGCACCACTCTTACCCACCAAAATGACAAACTCTTTTGGTTCAATGTGCAGGCTTACCCGGTCAAGCGCGGGCTTAGTAGCCTTGTCGTAAACTTTTGTAACTCTATCAAGTAAAATCATATACCCTGTATTGTACCATATTTTTACCTGTTAACGCTAATGCTTACTCGCCTGCGCCCACTCCAGATAGCTGGCACTAAAGCCGGCAATATCACCATCAAGCACCGCTTTTACATCTTTTTCCTCGTGCTTAGTGCGTACATCTTTCACCAGACTATAGGGGTGTAGCACATAATTACGTATCTGCGCACCCCAACTAGCAGACTCACCAGCCCGCAGATCTTGCAAGGTTGCAGCGTGTTGTTCCATTTGCAACTGGGCTAGCTTGGAACGTAAAATTTTTAAAGCAGTTTCTTTATTTTGCAATTGGCTACGCTCATTTTGAATAGCTACTACTGTGCCTGTTGGGATGTGCGTCACTCGCACAGCAGAATCAGTCGTGTTGACACTCTGGCCACCATGACCGCCACTGCGATAAACATCAATTTTTAGATCATTATCGTCGATCACTACTTCGCCAGGCTCATCGATTTGCGGCAACACCTCAACAAGGGCAAAGCTCGTCTGGCGCAGATTATCACTGTTAAACGGGCTGAGGCGCACCAGGCGGTGCACGCCATGTTCACTGCGAAGCTTACCATACGCAAATGGTGCCTCCAGCGAAAAAACACTCGTTTTCACGCCGCCCTCTTCACCAAGTGACCGCTCGAGCGTACTGCTCTCCATATGCTGCTGCTCACCGTAGCGCAAATACATCCGCTCAAGCATGTGGGCAAAATCTTGCGCATCTAGCCCACCGACTCCAGCCGTAATGCGTACAATTGCGCCATGATTATCAAATGGGTTATCAAATAATAGGGCCTGTTTCAGTTCATCGTAAGAGCGCTCCATTGCTGCAAGTTGACCCGTAAATTCATCAAGCAATGACTCGTCGCTCAGTTCTAAGAAGTCAGCTAGGTCTATCAGTTGCATCTCCAGTGCAAGCCACGGCTGCAGCGTATGTTGCAGCTGAACAAATTCCTTGTTCTTGCGCGTAGCCTGTGCCGGGTCATTCCATAGCTCTGGACGAGCAATTTCTTGCTCAAGGTCGGCCAGCTGCTGGCGCATTTCATCTATACCTAGCTGTTCATAGGTCTGCCCAAATGCTACCGTTAACTGTTCAAGCCGTTTGCGTAGTCGCTCCATATCCGGCGCCTACGTTAGCTTCTGCACAGCTTGCACAAAGGCTTCTCCGCGCTGACTATAGTTTGCATACAAATCAAAACTAGCACTTGCTGGGCTTAATATCACCACGTCATCCGGCCGGGCAAGTGTCGCTGCCAATAGCACCGCCTGGTTCATAGCGTCCTGGCCACTAGCTGGCACAAACGGGATATGGTGCGCCTTACTAATCGGTACCCGTAATTCTTCCAGCAACTGCGGCCCGTTCTCTCCCATGAAAATAACCGCACGTATGCCGTGTGTATCGCGGTGTAGTTGACGAGCTAATAATGTATAGTCAGCGCCCTTGCCAGCCCCGC
Organism: Candidatus Saccharimonadota bacterium; assembly: GCA_905372785.1. Classification (GTDB taxonomy): domain Bacteria; phylum Patescibacteriota; class Saccharimonadia; order Saccharimonadales; family Saccharimonadaceae; genus VGLK01. The sequence goes on along the minus strand of CAJPQG010000004.1, from coordinate 39,605 downwards.
CGAGCAGCAAAATTTTAGGTGCAGCAAAGGCCTTCAGCGCAGCGACTGCACTACCTGGCGTTGTTGAAATGCTGTCGTCGTAAAAAGCTACACCGCGCTTACGAGCCACAAACTTTAAGCGGTGGTCAAGCCCGGTAAAGGCAGCTAGTCCAGCCGCAATTGCTTCTGGCGCAATTGTCTCGTCAAACGCACGTACCGCAGTAATCGCTGCTGTAGCATTTTCAAGATTATGTGCACCAGGAAGTTTTACCGCTGTTATCGGCGCTAGTTGTTCATCTCCTGCATAAAAATATCCATCATAGACTCGTACACTACCCTCGTCAGATGAGTTGTAACGAATACTACGCACAGGTTGTGCTTGTTTTTGGCTATGGTACCGGTTTCGCTGCATATCAGCCTCTGTAATAATACCATCTACCGATGTGTCCTTTACAACTTCTACTGCCGCTTTTCCTGCTACCTGGGCTGAGTAGGTATTTGTTGGGTGATACACAATTACATCATTTTTGCGCTGATGTGCAGTAATTTGCGCCTTTGCCGTAATGTAATCAGCAAAGTCCCGGTGCACGTTCAAATGGTCCGGCTCAATCATAAGCACAACTGCAATATGCGGCGAACGCTCCACATCCCACAGCTGAAAACTACTCAGCTCATACACAACAACATCATCTTTTGCGATGGCGTCCAGCTCTTTCAATGCCGGCACGCCAATATTACCCACCAAGTGCACCTTTTTGCCGGCAGCCCGTAATATGGCGGCGATAAAGCTTGCCGTCGTCCCCTTGCCCTTGGTGCCCGTCACTCCAATAATTGGCGCCGGGCAGCGCGCAAAGAACTCATTTGTCGCCGACCACACCTTAGCTTTTGTTTGCAATTTATACGGCGCTAGGCCAGCTGTGCGCACCACTAGTGTTTCACTCGGGTCCGATAGCTGCAGCGTTTTGTCTAACGTAGCAAAAACATCTGGCTGCGTGACTACTTCAGCGCCCTCTGGCGCATCAGTAATGTCATGCTCATCTGCCACGATAATTCGTGCCTGCGGACAGTGCTGACGATAATACCGGAGATTTTCCCTGCCCTCTAGGCCATAACCTGCAATCACTACTGTGTTCATATAAACAACCTTTCAATTTTATCGTTCAGTGCTTTTAGATGATCACGCCCGCCATTCATTACGGCAGCTAACACCCACGTATCCTGCTGAATAAATTCACGCGTCATGCGCTCTGCTTCCTCTTTGCGAGCCTGTCGAATCATCTGTGGCGCTTCTTTGTACGGCAGCACCATATCGCGGTAAAAATACATATCAGCGTAAATATTATTGATCGCCGATACCGTCTGAGCGCCCATTTGGTAGCGGCCCAGATAGTAAGTTTTGGCAGCTTCCCACTCGTCCTCAGTGATCTTGCCCTTTAGCACATTGCTCATTTCGCGCACAATAATATCAAACAGCTGGCTGCTTGTCTCACTGTTCACCTGGCCGCCGAAGTCCCAGGTAGCCGAACCCATGCCACTCTCGGCGCCGCTCCACATGCCATAGGCTAGCCCCTTTTTACGAGCAGCCCCGAATATGCGCGAGCTCATGGTGTTAGTTAAAATATGGTTCAAAAAGGCTAAACTATCGCCTTCTTCAAGGCTCAATTCCCGTGGAATAGTCATCGACAGGGCAAATGTAATATTCGATGCGTCCTTGCGCTGGATAAATACTGGCCGAGCTTTTTTAAAGTGAACAATTTTACGAGGTAACCGTTCACCCTTAGGCAGTGGCCACGCCTCTAGTTCACGAATTAACTGCTGCTTGCGGCCAGACAGCTTACCAGCAATCACAAAGCGCATATTAGAAGTGGTGTGCGTCTTGCGGTAATGCTCTTTAACATCCTTTAGCGTGACGTTGGCGATGGTTTTTAGGCGCTGATTATAGGTTAACACTGGATCACCGAGCGCTCGTTGAATACGTGGCCACAGCAGCCGGCTGTGATTATTCAGATACCCAGTCAGTTCACTCTTCACGTTGCCTTTTTCGGCAGCCAGCTCTCTTGGCAAGAACCGTGGCGTACAAATCGCCATTCGCTGCAAATCAAAAATACGGTCCCATTCAAAATCAGCGCAAATAGCCTCATAGCTCATCGAGATATCAGAGGTGTACGCATTATGGTAGGCGCCATTCTTGGTAAACTCCTGCTCGTACGCATTTCCATCTGCAAAACGAGCGTTTGCTCCAAAGGCCATGTGCTCCATAATATGCGCCGTTTCATAGGTGTCGTCAGAATCACCATAGAAATGGCCAGCCCGAAAATGATACCGAAAGCTCATCACTGTGGCCCCCGGAATATCAATCAGTAGTCCTCGGGCTCCGTTAGTTAATGTTATTTCTTCAACATTATGCTCCATATCATCTTCTCTTCCCCCTGTTTATGTTAACTGTTTTTTATGCCGCTCCCTTTCTATGGCGACGAGGCCAGACGGCTGCCCAGGCAAGAGGCCTGGGACTGACTAGCAAATAGAATTACGTGTTAGCGACGAGCTTTTTTCTTGTTTTGTCGCTGGGCTTTTTTCTTCTTGCGCGCTACATTGCGGCTGTGATTCTTCTCGGCTGTAGTGGCCGCTTTTTTGGTCTTTTTAAAATCGCCATCGCGGTTCTTTTCACCACCGCTAATTTCATTAACGCCACGTGAGTTTTGTTCACCAGCCGCCCTAGTCAGCTCTGTCTCGTACTCATTATCTTCCGAGGCCTTAACAACTGCGTCCTGGGCTCGAACCGAGAAGACAATGCGCAGCACTTCATCACGGAGATTTTGCTGCAGACTTTCAAACAACTTTTGCGATTCAGCACGATATTCCACCAGTGGGTCACGCTGGCCAACGCTACGCCAACCGATACCATCACGCAGGTGCTGCATATTCTCCAGGTGATGCATCCACAGCTCATCCAACACAGTCATGTACACTTCACGCTCTACATTGTGCAGGTTCTCCTCGCCAAGCTCCTCGCGCTTTGCCTCGTAAGCTTTTTCCATTTCCTTCAGCGTCATTTGATAGCGTTTCTTATCATTCTTCTCGTTACCAATTGCGGTCAACTTCTTGCTACCAAGGTCGAGGAAAGCAAAGTCATCAGCAAAATGAGCATTCTTCTTTGCTGGCAGTGCAGCCAAATCTGATGCTTTCGCCCGCATCAAACGGTGGATTTCAGGGGCGATATTATCACCGTGCAAAATCTTCTGGCGCATCGAGTATGTTGCCCGGCGGTGACGGTTAATCACGTTGTCGTATTGAACCACTTGCTTACGCGAATCGTAGTGATACCCCTCAACGCGAGCCTGAGCTGCCTCTAGTGTGCGCGACACCGCACCGTTTTGAATTGGTGTATTCTCATCAACGCCCAATCGGTCCAAGATAGCACTAATACGCTCACCTTGGAAAATACGCATCAAATCGTCTTCAGTTGAGATATAGAACTGGGTCTCGCCAGGATCGCCCTGACGGCCACCACGACCACGCAGCTGGTTATCGATACGACGCGACTCATGCCGCTCTGAGCCAATCACCACCAAGCCACCAAGTTCCTTCACGCCTTCGCCCAGCTTAATGTCGGTACCACGACCAGCGATGTTCGTTGCCAAGGTAACTGCACCCTTCTGGCCTGCCTTTTCAACAATAGCCGCCTCACGCTCATTGTTCTTTGCGTTCAGCAGTTCATATTTTATACCCGCCTTATCGAGGTAATTAGCAATCTTTTCGTTCTTCACAATCGAGCCCGAGCCCACGAGCACTGGTCGCCCTTCGGCGTGATACTTCTTGATCGCTTCAGCAATGGCCTTATACTTGCCTTTTTCTGTCTTGAAAATCAAATCTTGGTGGTCTTTACGGGCTAGGGGCTTGTTCGACGGCACCTGCACCACATCCAGGCTGTACACCTGCTGGAACTCTTCCGCTTCAGTAAAGGCCGTACCGGTCATGCCACTCAACTTTTCATACAGGCGGAAGAAATTCTGGAACGAAATAGTCGCGAGCGTGCGGCTTTCTTGCAAAATCGGCACACCTTCCTTAGCCTCAATCGCCTGGTGCAACCCTTCGCTATAGCGGCGGCCCTGCATCAAACGGCCAGTGTGTTCGTCCACAATGATTACTTCGCCATCATTTGTTACAACATAATCTTTATCGCGCTTAAACACCACCTCTGCCTTCAGCGCCTGCTCGATGTGGTACACCGCACGCACGTGGTCTGGGGTGTACAAGTTTGAGATGCCAAGCATCTTCTGCACTTTTTCGGTGCCACTATCGGTGAGTGCAACGCTGCGCCGCTTCTCATCAAAAATATAATCACTACTCTCAAGCTTGCCTGCAATCTTGGCAAACTGCAAATAGCTCTCTGGGTTTTCACTGGCTGGCGCCGAAATAATCAGCGGCGTTCGGGCTTCGTCGATTAAAATTGAGTCCACCTCATCCACAATAGCAAAAAACAGTTCACGCTGGCGCAAATCTTCGACATCGCTCTCCATGTTGTCGCGCAGGTAATCAAACCCAAATTCGTTGTTCGTACCATAGGTAATGTCAGCATTATAGGCTTCCTTACGGGTAGCTGGCCGAAGCGGACGCATACGTACATCATCATGCGCTTCGTTGTTATAGCCCTCTTCCCAAACATATGATGCATCCGCAATAATCACACCGGTGCTGAGCCCCAGGAAGTTGTATAGTTCTCCCATCCAGCCGGCATCACGTTGTGCTAGGTAATCGTTCACGGTCACCACGTGCACACCCTTGCCCGCCAAAGCGTTTAAATACACCGGCAGCGTTGCCACCAGCGTTTTACCTTCACCGGTTTTCATCTCGGCGATATTGCCATCGTGTAGTACCATGCCACCCATCAGCTGCACATCAAAATGGCGCATACCAAGCACTCGCACGCTGGCCTCACGACACACGGCAAACGCATCGCTTAAAATAGTGTCAAGCGACTCTTTCTTGTCTTCAAGACGTTTTTTGAGCACCGTCGTTTGCTGGCGTAGTTCATCATCGCTCATTGCAGCGTATTTTTCTGCTAAACCGTTAATGACATCAACGCGTTTTTGTAGCTTGTTAATTAATTTCTTCTGTGGGTCGCCAAATACTTTCGATAAGGCCTTTTGCCGACTAACCATTGTTCCCTCGCTTATCTTATGTTCGTTTAGAGTTATTTCAAATATCAAATAGCTACCCTATAGTATACTGTTTTTACCGGTAAAATAAAACCCCGCACCAGCGCGTGGCACCTCGTATACTCCCACGGGTTGCGCGTTGCTGAGCCAGAGCCACGCTAAAGCGTGCTACGGCCCTGCAGATATGGCACCAGCACCTCTGGCACCCGAATACTGCCGTCTGGTTGTTGGAATGACTCGAGCACCACGACCAAAGCTCGAGCTAGGCTAACTGCAGTACCATTTAACGAATGAACCGGCTCAATACTACCATCGCGGCGACGAACCCGAATATTTAGGTTCTGAGTCTGGAAATCGGTGCAGTTACTACAACTGGTTAGCTCACGGAAAGCTCCATCCACTGGTGACCAGTACTCAATATCATACTTCTTTGCGGCAGGCGCCCCGAGGTCACCGGCTGCAATATTAATTACCCGGTAGCTCACGCCCAAACTGTCCCATAGCTCTTTTTCATACGCCAGTAGCTGTTCGTGGACGGCCTGGCTTTGCTCTGGTAGTGTATAGGCGTACATTTCCACCTTGTTGAATTGGTGCACGCGAAATAGCCCACGAGTGTGCTTGCCAGCCGCACCAGCTTCACGGCGATAGCACGGGCTAAGCCCTGCATAAAACAGCGGCAACGCATCTTCATCGAGAATCTCATCTGCATGATATCCCGTTAGCGGAATTTCTGCCGTCGCAATCAATGATAAATCTTCACCCTCAATTGCATATTCATCGCTCTGATCGCTTGTGCGTGGTGCAAAGCCAGTGCCCACCATGGTGCGCTGATTGACCATATGTGGCACCGTCATAAACTGGAACCCTTTTTGCACCAAAAACGTAATCGCATACTGCGTTAGCGCCTGCTCTAGCAAGGCTAGGTCGCCCTTTAGGTAATAAAACTTCGCACCTGCTACCTTCGCGCCACGGGCAAAATCAACCCAATCTCGCTCCTGTGCATAGGTAAGGTGGTCTTTAGCAGCCGGATGTTGGTCGGTGGCACCCACCCGCTCTAGCTCCACACTGTCCTCTTCACCGCCAAGTGGCACATCATCAAAAATGATATTCGGCACCTGCGCAAGCAGGGCGTTATATTCCTCTAGTACCTCGGCTAGCTCAGCCTCAGCGGTAGCCACTTGTTCTTTAATAGCACGACCCTCAGCAATAAGCTCTGGGCTCGGGCGACCGCCCTTCATGGCGCTGGCATGGCGATTACGCCGCTCTCGCAGCTCATCAGCAGCAGTCATCTTCTGTCGACGCTGCACGTCCAGCTCAAGCAGTCGATCAATATCAACGTGGTATCCTTTTTCTTTGGCAGATTGTTTTACTTTCTCAACATTGTTTGTGATGTATCGGATATCTAACATGGGGTTATTATAGCACACCCTAGGCAAACCAGACGGCTGCCGCCCCACCAAAGCGCAAAGAAACCCCCTGGTAGTGAGGGTTTCTTATCAGCAGCTAATATATAACTATTCTGTGCGCAGTGCTTCGATTGGATCAAGCTTCGAAGCCTTGCGGCTTGGGAAGAAGCCGGCAACAACTGCGATCACGACCAATGCAGCAACCATTACCGCAATTTGCCATGGCACAAATTGCAACAACTGATGATCATCTAGATCAAGTGCTTTAGCAATCACTGGGTTAAGTGCCCAACCGGCAAGTAGTGCGACACCAACACCTATCACGCTACCTAGGAAGCCAATCCACGCAGCCTCATAGCGGAAGAGTCGTGCCACATCACGGCGTCGCATACCAAGTGCCTTCATGAGGCCAATCTGGCCAGTGCGTTCTAGCACGCTGATATACTGGGTGTTAATGATACCAAACACGCTCGCAATCAAGGCTAGTGCAGCAAAGCCACCAACGACCATTTGCAAGATATTCACAAACTGAAAGATCATCGACTGTTGCTCTTTAGCTGTTGAAACACTAAAGCCAGCTTTTTCCAGAGATTTCTTCGCTTCTTCTGGAGACCCTGTTGCGATTGCGATTGCATAGACAACACCGCCACGATTGGCATCTCCACTGCCATGCACAATAGCATTAGCCTTCTCTAATAGGCCAGGTGAAACAACCACGTTATTAACCGAAACACCACTGAGCTTGTTCTTCTTTGACACTGCCCGAACCGTTACGGTAATGTCTTGTGTGCTGCCACCCATCAGTTTCTTCAGTGCGGCCTCACCTCCGGTTAGCATTGCCTTAGTAATCTCTTCACTACTTGGGCGAGCGCCTTCTTTGTTTAGGGTAATTGTAATTTTCTTGCCAATAGCCTGCTCTGGATTCCAGCCTAATGTTGCCAAAAAATCTTCAGGCAAAATTGCCTCATTATCTGCAATATTTTGGCCCAATTCTGGTAATGAACCGGCTGATGTAGTAGTTTTTATCGTATTGTTGTAATACGTAAGACCAGTGGTGTACTTCTTATTAGAACCCTCGAAGCTAACATACTTTGGATTCACATTGTACATTGGCACAATATTTTTTATATCCGAACGCTCACGCAGTTTTGCAATATCGGTATTGCTGAGTAGCGCCATACGCCCTGTATTTGTTCCAACTGAGCTATCCTCTTCTTTGTATTCTTCCAGCGGTGCTGAGGCGCCCCCTTGAGCAGCACCTTTATTTTTCATAATCATCACCGCATTAGGGTCGATATTGTTCTTAAATAACTTTTCGGTATATAGGCGCGCACCTTCGCCAGCAGCCAAACTCAGCGCCAAGGTAAATGCACCAACACCAATCGCCAGACTTGTTAATAACGTACGAATTTTAGCCTGGCTAAGACTGCGATATGCACGACGCAAAAGATCAAACCGTTTCATTATAGCGCCTCCTTACTTGGCTTATCTAACCCTTCAATTTTTGTAATAGCACCATCGGCAATGTGGATATTAATATCACACTTAGCGGCCAAATCTGGGTCGTGTGTCACAACGATAAGTGTTGCTCCGGTTTCCTTAACATAGCCAAACAGCAGCTGTTCAACTTTTTCGCCTGTTGCTGAATCGAGGTTTCCGGTTGGCTCATCAGCAAATAAAATCTTCGGGCTGTTCACAATTGCCCTGGCTACTGCAAGCCGCTGCTTTTGGCCACCCGATAAGTCTTTGGCTCGTGAGCTAATCTTTTGGCCCAACTCCACCGCCTCTAACGCAGTCTGCACCAATGCCTTACGCTGACGCTTTGGCACCCCAGCAATCTCTAGCGGCAGTGCGACGTTGTCATAACAAGTTTCTCGCCCTTGCACAAAAAAACTCTGAAAAATAAAGCTAATATACTTTGAACGAAAGGCATCGATTTGTTTTTGTTTTTGCTTAAAAATACTGCGGCCTTCGATAAGCACGTCACCACTAGTTGGTCGGTCAAGGCCACTCATGATGTGCATCAACGTTGATTTACCTGAACCAGACTTACCAACGATAGCGATCGTCTTACCTTGCGGAAGCTTTACGCTCACACCCTTAAGGGCACGGAATGCATTCTCCTTGCGGCCATAGACTTTAGCGATATTGGCTACTTCAATCATTAGATCTCCTTATCTATTCTATTGCCAACTACTTTGTATTACACATAGTATACCGTATCTGCGTGTAAAACGCAATGTCCACACAGCAGCCGTAGCCATGTGTGGACAAATTACTTAGATTTAAGCCTTAATGGCGCCAATTGCCAGAAGCAGCACGAGGCCAATCGCAAAGACAATGCGATACCAGATAAACAGCGAGAAGCTGTGCCGAGCCACGAATTTTAATAACCAATCGATCGCTAGGTAACCAACGATAAACGAAACAATCGTTGCAAATATAGTTGAACCCCAGCCCACGCCGTGTGCAATATCTTTATAGTGGCTGGCTGTTTCGAGCAGTCCAGCACCAAACAGGGCTGGAATACCTAGGAAAAATGATAACTTGGTAACCGTCACTCGATCAAACCCTTGTAATAGTCCACTCGCCGTTGTAGCACCCGAACGAGAGACACCAGGAACTAACGACAGCACCTGCACGGCACCGATAATCAGCATATCTTTTGTGGTTACACTGTGTTCGCCGCGGCGGCCCGTTGCGATGCGGTCTGCCACCCACATTACCAAAGAGAATACTAACATACCACCGATCAGCCACCACATATTGCGTGTAACCTGCTCAACAACATCTTTTAGCAGTAGTCCCACTATCACAATTGGCAGCGACCCAATGATGATAGCCCAACCAAATTTATAATCACGGCTACGTTTTTTACCGCTCGTAATGCCTTTGAACCACGCCGAACCAATGCGCACAATATCCTTGCGGAAATATAGAATTGCCGCCAAAATAGCACCCATCTGCACAACTGCAGTAAACGCGGTCACGCTCGGATCATCGATTTTGTAGTTAAATAATTGCTCAAGAACCGTAATATGAGCGGTGCTTGATACTGGTAAAAATTCGGTAATTCCTTCTACAATACCGATAAAGGCGGCGTGCAGCCAATGCATGACATGATTCTCCTGTGGTTATGTTTAATAAATACGTGTTACGACACTATTTGTGCTTATGGCAGTTCCGGGTAGATAGCCCGTGTGGTTTCATCCACCTGCGTGCGCAGCTGCGGGAATGGAATACCTTCTCGGGCGGTGATACCCTCGAGCGACCAAAAAACGCGCTCGCTAAAGCCTAGCCCACACGCCGGCGGCATACCATATTCCAGTGCCTCAACGTAATCGATGTCCATCATCTGCGCTTCATCATCGCCACTATCGCGCATCGCCTGCTGTTCTAAGAAGCGCTGGTATTGATCTATTGGGTCGTTCAGCTCCGAGTAAGCCTTGCACATTTCACTGCCGCCAAACACCAGATTAAACTGCTCACTAAGCCGTGGATCAGCCTGCTGCACCTTGGCTAGTGGCTGCATAAAGGTTGGAATATCCACCAAAAAGACTGGCCCCGCGATAGTTTTACGGTAGTGCTTCCACAGCTTATCGAGGCTGCGTACACGGCTATCTGCCTTTTCAACCTCTAGCCCATGTGCCTGCAATTGCGCCGCAATTTCTTCAATTGAAGCGGTAAACACATCTAATCCATACTGCTGCTGAATCACATCCACAAAACTAATCCGCTCAAAGTGGGTGTCGTCTGAGCCAAAGTCAACAGTTTGCCCATTTGCCAAGGTAAACTGGCGCGTGCCCCAGGTTGCATCGACAATCGCTCGGAACATGCGCTCAGTCAGCTCCATGCCGTCTTCCCAGTTCGCATATGCCCAATACCACTCCATAGCGTTGTGTTCTGGCAAATGCTCATCGGTGTAATTTTCATTACGGAAGCGTGGCCCAATATCAAAAACCTTCTCAAACCCTGCTACCAAAAGCCGTTTCTGCGGCAGCTCTTGCGCAATTCGCAAATAAAACTCTTGGTCAAGCGCATCCATATGTGTCACAAACGGGTTCGCATCAGCTCCACCGGTTGTGGTTTCAAGCACTGTGTTGTTAATTTCTATAAAGCCCTGATCTAGCAAAAATTGCCGCGTCGCCTGCCAAAACTTACTTCGGCGAATAAACCGCTCACGCACATCTGGGTTAACGTTCATATCTACGTAGCGGCGGCGGAAACGCTCTTCTTTGTTGGTAAGCTCCGCTGGCATGGGACGAAGCGCCTTAGTAAGCAGGCGTAGCTGCTGCACCTCAACCGACTTCTCGCCAGTTTTCGTGCGAATCACCTTGCCAGTTGCTTCAATAAAATCGCCTGTATCGAGCAGCCCTAGCTCACTCATACCAAGCACGCCTTGCGGCGCATCAAGCGGTGCTACCTGGCCGCTGCGCAAAAATAGTTGCACTGCAGCAGAACTATCTTTCACCACAATAAAGGCTAACTTGCCAAACTTCCGAATGGCGGTAATACGCCCTGTCACCGTCACCTGACTACCTTCTAGCGCCTCAAACTGATCAACAATAGTTTGAACCGTATGCGTACGCTGCGCCTTGGCCGGGTACGGCGTGATGCCAAGCTGCTTCAGCTCTTCTAGTTTACGTAGCCGCTCAGCGCGGTAATCTTGTAGTGTTGCCATAGTTCTCCTGTCTGTATGTTTCTCTTCCGGCGCAACAACCTGCGCCTGCTACTTACTGCAGTTCGGTAATCGTATAGGTGAGTTCACCTTTTGGTGTGGTAATTGTCGCCGTATCACCAATTCGTTTGCCAAGAATCACCTTACCGATTGGCGACTCATTGCTAATCTTACCACTCAGCGGGTCTGCCTCAACTGGCCCCACGAGCGTATATGTTACCTGCTTGCCATTTGCCTCAAGAGTAACGCGACTACCAAGGTGCACTTCGTTTGCCCCGGTCGTTTTAATAATCTGTGCGTTTTGCAAAATATTCTCAATCTCGGCGATGCGAGTCTCCACAATCCCCTGCTCTTCACGTGCAGCGTCGTATTCGGCATTCTCTGAAAGATCACCAAAGTCACGTGCCTCAGCAATCTTCTCGGCGATTTCGCCGCGGCGACCCTTCAGCTGTTCAACTTCTTTTTCCAGCTCCGCCTTACCTTCTGGGGTAATTTGAAATGTCTCTTTCATATATATCTCCTCTTGCGAGTTTTTTATTCAACTAATCCGCTCAAGTGTATCAGCCTGCGCCAGGCTGGGTCAACCTCAGCCCCCACCATGTTGCACAACGTACATCAAGTAAAATGCCAGGCTATTTTTAATCACGTGCACAACCACGCCAGCCCAGATATTATGCGTGCGCAGCCGTAGCCAACACAGCACAAGGCTCAGCACAAAGACGTCCAGCGCCACGTTCCATTGCCCATGCAGTGCGGCAAATACAGCGCTCACAAGCACGGCACTCACACCCACTGGTAAATATTTCTGTAGTTTTCCAAACAACACGCCACGGAACAGCATCTCCTCCACCAGAGGAGTAACAAGTACCAGTAGTAAAAATAACACTATTATATCAGCTGTATGGTATACGTCGCGAAACCCAAGGTCTTGCGCCTGGTTAGCCTGAAATCCTGGCACGAATCGACCAGCAAGATCGACCAAAAACAGCGCCACAGCCATGTATATAATATATGCGGCAATGCCAAGGCCAATATCTCTCCAGCGCATTGTTCGCTGCAGCCCAAAGGTTCGAAGCGATACCGGCGTCCGGAAACAGAACGTCGCAACGGCCCACACGATCGCTAATGTCAGCAAAAACACCAGCGCCATAATAGTAGACTGGCGCACCGGCAAGGTTAAGCTGAATGCAACAAGCAGCTGGTTTAGCGGTGGCGTAACGGCTGAAATGATCACCGCCGCCAAAAAGTACGCCCCTGGCACAAGTGCCAGCCATAGCACAACAAACCCAAGCCGACGAGGCCACGAAACTGCTGTAGATTTTTTAGGCAACGCGCCATCATCAGCGTGAGCATCTGGCTTGAGTAGTCGCCATAATGAACGGCTAGCCATGGAATAATTTTCCAACATCATTAATGGTGATAATTAACACCAAGCCATACAGCAGTAACATACTCACCCCTTGGATGATCTCTTCACGCTCCTTCGTGAGTGGCTTTTTCATCAGCCGGAATAGTGCAATCATGTACCACCGTCCACCGTCCAGTGCAGGAATTGGCAAAATATTCATCACTGCCAACGTCACCGACATAAGCCCAATTAATGTAAAGACTTGCACCGGACCAGTTTTGCTGACCGATGGGAATAGCTGCCCAAGAATGCCAATTGGTCCAGCTACGTTTTTACTAACTTCATCTAGCTTGGCGTGGCCATGTTCTTGCACGGCCTGCTCTGGAGAAAATCGCTGCACGATACCAGTGACGCTATCGCCAATGAGCGTGCCGATACCTTTAATCGTCTCCCCGGTAAATTGTGCCGTTGTTAAAACTCCTACAATAGGTGCAGAGTAGGTGCTACGAATCGTGGTTTGCTGATGCTGCAAACCAACTCCTGCCTTACGCGACCCTTCGGGACCTTCTGGAGACACCTGGTATTGTTGCTGCTGGCCGTCGCGCCGCACAGTAATAGATACCGCGGCACTAGTTTGCATAGCGCGCGTAAACTCATCTGCCTGTGCTATGGTCTGACCATTAACTGCCACCAGCTCATCGCCGGCCTGCAGGCCAGCCTTTTTTGCCGGTGAATTGTCTTGTACAAACCCAATTTTTAGTGGCGCACTTGTAACGGCAGCATCAAATGGCAATATAACCTGATTTGGTAATAGTTTCGGTAAGCCCACCAGGGCTAGTCCGGTAAAGATAACTGCCGCGGTGAGCCAGTTAACGACAACGCCCGCGAGCAATATCTTTGTTTTCTGCCAAAAGGTGGCCGCACCATAGGCACCCTTGCCCGTTGCGGCATCGTGTTCACCCTTCATGCGCACGAACCCACCAAGTGGCAACCAGTTAATAGAAAACTCTATACCATTCTTTAAACGGCGGCTCCACGCCTTCGGTGGAAACCCAATACCAAACTCTTCTACAGTCACGCCATTGCGGCGGGCCACAATAGCGTGGCCCAACTCGTGCAAGACGACGAGAACGATGAGCGCAATGAGTCCGATCAGAATACCAACGACAAGTTCCATACTGCTGCGCCTTCGCTACCAATTAGATGGTTAGGATATCTTGCTCTTTGGCTTTAAGCTTATCGTCGACTGCCGCGTTATGCTTGCCAATCTCATCATCAAACGCTGTTTCGATGCGCTTTGTATCATCTTCCGATAGCTCCTTTGCGTCCTTAAGACGGCGAGCTTCCTTGATCGCATCTTGGCGAATCGTACGCAAAGCAATGCGCGCCTCTTCGGCTTTTTCGTGAGCCTGCTTTACCAGAGCCTTACGGCGCTCTTCAGTGAGAGCAGGAACTGGCACGCGCACTACGCGACCATCATCACTTGGGTTAAACCCGAGTGCCTGGTTCTCACGAATTGCTGTTGTAATAGCCGCAATATTACTTGGGTCAAATGGTGTAATCACTAGTAGCTGCGCTTCGGGCGCGGTCACATTAGCCACTTGGTTAAGTGGCATCTTCGCACCATACGCCTCAACAACTACGCCGTCTAGCTGGCTTGCATGTGCTCGGCCAGTACGGATCTTTTTTAATTCTTCATCAAGGTGTGCAAGTGCATGTGCAAATTTTTCATCATATAGTGTTGTGTCAAACATTGGTGTTACCCGCTTTCTTGTTAGATGACGCTACTAGTGTTTATGTTGTAAAATGGTCTACTCGCTTACGCCGAGTTCGATGCGGCGGAATTGTCCAACCACGATGTTCTCGCCCAGCTTTGCGATATTTTCTTTAATGTGCTGCTCTACTGTCTTACTGTCATCCAAGATGTATGTCTGTGTCAACAACACCTTGTCGGCGAAGTATTTCTTTACCTGACCGTCAACAATCTTCTCAGCAATTTCAGCTGGCTTGCCTTCATTTTTAACTCGCTCAAGTGACTCTGCGCGTACGCGTTCTACTTCCTCTGCAGGAATCTGATCAGCACTCACATATACTGGTGCCATGGCAGCTACCTGCATCGCGAGCTCGTGCGCAAGACGCTTAAAGTCTTCCAGGCGAGCCACAAAGTCAGTCTCACAGTTCAGCTCTAGCACCACACCGATGCGGCCACTGTGTACATAACTTTCTACGATACCCTCACGAGCTTCACGGTCGCCCTTCTTCTCTGCGCGGGTCAATCCCTTTTTGCGCATAGCCTCTAGTGCCTTGTCGAAGTCTCCTTCAGCCTCAACCAGCGCATTTTTAGCATCGGTCAAGCCAACACCAGTCAGCTCTTTTAGTTTTTTAATGTCTTCTACTGCGATTGCCATGTTTGTTTAGTTCTCCTCTTTTTTCGCACCTTCGGCGATTGCTTCAGTAACGTAGTCTAGTAGCAGCTGGATGCCCTTAATTGCATCGTCATTTGCTGGAATAACGTAGTCGATTCCTTCTGGGTTCGCGTTTGTGTCAACAAAGCCAACTACTGGAACACCAAGTGTTTTTGCCTCGCGAACAGCATTAGCATCGGTAATAACATCAGTCACGACAAGTGCACCTGGCTTCCCAGCGAGGTCCTTGATGCCACCGTACTTCATCGTTAGGTTGTCGATCTCTTCTTGGAATCGTTGTACTTCCAGCTTGTTGTATCGCTTTTCTAGCTCACCGCTCGCCATACGCTTTTCAAGATCTTTAAGTTTTTTAATTTGTGCTGAAATTGTGCTGCGGTTTGTCAACATACCACCGATCCAACGCTCGGTAACATATGGCTGATTTACTCGTTCAGCTGCAGTCTTCACGATATCTTTAGCCTGCTTTTTAGTACCAACGAGCAATACTTTTTTGCCACTTGCCACAACGCTCGTTAAAAATGGCAACGCTGCATCAAGCCCTTCAACTGTTTTTACTAGGTCGATAATGTGTGATTCTTGGCGCTTGCTGTGAATATATGGTGCCATCTTTGGGTGCCAGCGACTGGTCTTATGTCCAAAGTGTACACCTGCTTCTAGCAATGCTTTGATATCTACCGTTACGGCCATAGGGTTACTCCTTATCTGTCGTCGCTCGGCTCTCTAGACTAGCGGCGGGCTATGCGGCTTTTCACAAAGCGGCCCCGATCTCACCAGCCTCAGAAGTATAAGCGCGAGCTGTATCGTTTGTTTAATGTAGTTTACAGGCCCCATTTTACCATACTTACTGAGCGGTCACAACATGCGGCTAACTTACTGAAAGCCTTACTTTACAATAACGACCACTTTTTGCTATAATAGCCAGGTTATGAAAAGCAGTATACATCCACAAAACTACCGCCCGGTCGTATTTAGCGACGAAGTGGCAGGTTTTGCGTTTCTTACTCAAAGTACCGCACAAACCAACGACACTATCACCTGGGAAGACGGCAACGAGTATCCACTTGTAAAAGTGCACATTTCAAGCGCTTCTCACCCATTCTTTACCGGTGAAGAAAAGATTATCGACACCGAAGGTCGCGTTGACCGCTTTAAGGCACGCTTTGCTAAAGCCGAAGAGCGCAAAGCTGCACTGGCTAACAAAGCCAAGAAGGCAAAAGCTGCCGCTGAGCGTAAAGCAAACAAGCAGTAAGTTTACGGCCGCTTACACTAAGCTTACACTAATATAACATTATGCACGGAACCTATTTCTGTGCATTTTTTATGCCACAACTGCGCAGCAGGCAGTTCTGAGCTTTTGCGCCAATATCCGTTTCTTGGTATACTGAAGGCACGTATGCCAAAAATAAATCTTAACCTGCAACAACTCCAGGCCGAACGAGCAGAACTATCGGCTTTTTTATCAACACCATCGGCCTATACCGACCCGCAGTTTCGAGCCAAGAATAAACGCTTTACCGAGCTTGAAACGCTTATTGCAACGGCGCAGCGCCGAGAGCAACTTATGGCGAATATTGCTGAAGCGCGTGAACTTGCTAAGGGCGATGACGAACTCGTAGAGCTAGCCAAACTAGAGCTTACTGAAAGCCAAGACGAGCTAGCACGCATCGACGATGAGCTATTTGTGCTACTCACACCAAAAGACCCAAATGATGATAAAGATATTATTATGGAACTACGCGCCGGAGCGGGCGGAGATGAAGCCGCGATTTTTGCTGGTGATCTGTACCGCATGTATTTACGCTATTGCGAAAGCCACGGCTACAAAACCGAGCTGCTCAGTGAAAACCGCTCAGACAGCGGTGGATACAAGGAAGTTATCTTTAGCATTAAGGGTGATTCACCTTATGCGACACTTAAATTCGAGTCTGGCGTACACCGCGTACAGCGCGTGCCCGCCACCGAAAGCCAGGGGCGTATTCACACCTCAACTGCAACCGTGGCAGTGCTGCCAGAGGCAGAAGAAACCGACATCGAAATCAACCCGGGCGACCTCCGCATTGATATTTTCCGCGCCAGTGGCCACGGCGGACAAAGTGTTAACACCACCGACTCAGCGGTGCGTATTACCCACCTGCCAACCGGGTTGGTAGTATCGAACCAGGATGAAAAGTCACAGATTAAAAATAAAGAAAAAGCGATGAGTGTGCTTCGTTCGCGCCTACTGCAAGCAAAAATTGCAGAGGAACAGGCCAAATTGACAGAGGAACGCCGCTCATTAATCGGCTCTGGCGATCGGAGTGAAAAAATCCGCACATATAATTACCCACAAGACCGCATCACCGACCACCGCATTGGCTACAGCCGCAGTAATATCCCAGCTGCTATGAACGGTGACATCGATGATTTGATTGAAAAACTACAAGCCTTTGAGCGAGAACTTAAAGCCCAACAAGCCAGCAGTGACCAGTAAATCTATTGCGGAGTGGCTAGCCGAAGCGACCCGGCAACTGGCCGCAGCAACCATACAAAGTAGCAGGCTCGATGCGGAGTTATTATTAGCGCATGCCCTGCAACAACCGCGCACGTGGCTGCACGCGCATGATGACCAGCCGCTCACCGCTGAAATTATAGAGATAGCAAATGCACTACTCCTGCGGCGACTGCAGCGAGAACCCCTCGCGTACATTACTGGACAAAAAGAATTTTACGGACGCTCATTTCTCGTGTCCCCTGATACGTTAATTCCTCGCCCAGAGACAGAGATACTGGTTTCTCATGCAATTACGCACGCTGCCGCGCAGCAGCATCCTCGCGTGCTTGATGTCGGCTGCGGCAGTGGCTGTATCGGCATCACACTAGCGTTAGAGGTGCCACAAGCAGCAGTGTCGCTGGCGGATATTAGTGCGCCGGCGCTCGCAGTAGCGCGTGATAACAGTCGCCGCCTGGCAGCACCTATCAAGGCGCTATACTGCAGCGATCTCCTAGCAGATCTACCAGATGATACACCGCCGTTTACAATTATTTGCGCCAACCTTCCCTATGTTGATCCAAGCTGGGAAACTTCCCCAGAAACCGCATACGAACCCGCAGAGGCACTCTTTGCAGGCAACGGCGGCCTAGACCTTATCTATAAACTCATTGCTACAGCTCGGCCGCTGCTGACGCAAAAAGGCCTGCTTATTCTAGAAGCAGACCCGGAGCAGCACCCAGCCATCGCCACATATGGCCAGCAATATCAGTTTACTGTAGCTACACGTGACGACTATACAATCATTCTCAAGCAGCAATAGCTTCCCGCTAACTACTGCACAACGCTACTAAAGAACAGTAAGATAACAAGCAGTGCACCACATAAAATACTGCTTGGCACGATACTCTCGCGCGTAATTTTGCCTTTTTGGCTGTATTCACGGTAAATAAGCGCTGCCGACACACTGCTCATCGCTGCAATTAACGTTCCCTGCGGCATCTTTAGCGGCAGATCAAAAAGCTTATATGCGAACACCCAGTGGTAGGTAATCCAGCCGATCTGTGCCATGAAAAATGCCCAAATTAGCGCCACAATTGTTGTTGCTACTTCTTTATGAGCCATTAAAATGTGGCGTGCTGCGGCATAACCAATGCCGGCCATCGCTAACACGTGCAACTCAAACGTAATGCCAAGGTTAAAGAAGGTTGACTTGTATGAAAATGCGTACAAGGCCATCGTGCCGACAATAATCGCAATGAGCGCCTGAGTATACACCCATTTGTCTGAAGAGCGCGGTTTTACAATCAGGAGCCACACTGCGTACAGCACACCAAGTAGCACCTGCAGTGCAAACCCATCCGACACACCAACGACGCCGTTACCTGCTATGTAAATTAATAGCACCAGCCCAAGCCCAACAATCGCATCAACTAGGTTCGACTGAATATTTGCCAGCCAGTACCGCGGACGTACGGCGAATACGCGCCACTTACTTGCGAGCATTAACAGCACCGCCACTGCTGGTGATCCCGACACAACGATACTCACCACCGAGATGACGACCAGCATAATATTCAGCAAATAGTACATCGCCTCTGCTAGCGGGGTTTGCTTGGATTTAATTTTCTCTAGGGTGATCATCCGACTCATACTTCTTCTCTACCTTCTTTTTATTAGTCTCTCTGCGCTTTTACTACCGGTGCACCACTACAATGAAGTCTGTACCTGCAGCTACCCTGGTCGCAACTGCATTCGGTGCAAGCTCAATCTCACTGACACCATACGTTTTCTTCAGGAACTCTTCGGTAGCCGGCAGGTTTCTGGTGCCACTGAGCTTATATACTGAATATTTGCTGGTGCCACGCAACGTCACATTGCCAAGGCCATTATTGGTAATGCCGTTCTCTTCCAGCTCCTGCGCCACCGTCGATGCCGCACCCGAGCGGCCGCTGGCATTGAATACCATCACCTTGGCTTGTTCTTTACTAATAGCGCTATCGCTACCACCGGTAGACATAGCCTTACGGATTTTAGCCTTAATACCGCTGTAACTATACACACCGTTAATTGGCCGCACAATACTCTGGCCGTACATAGTGCCGGTTGTCAGTACTGGTTCTTTTTCATCCACGAGTGAGATCGACTGTGTTTTGTCAGCACCAACTTCACCAGTCAACTTCAGCAGGCTACGTGCTTCACCAGCCTCTAGGTTGGTGCGGAGATTGTCGCCCATAGCCTTCATGAGGTTCATCACCTTACCGATATCGGTTAGCGTGCCGACACTCATAGCTTTCTCGCGCAATGCAACAATCACCTTCTGCTGGTTGCGTTCACGGTCGAAGTTACCGTTACCCAAACCATATCCACCTTGCGCGTTACGAGCTCGTGAGAAGGCAAGCGCATGCTCTCCATCCATATGAGCTCGCTGGCCTTTGGCATATTTTACGTAGTAACACTTATAATTACACTTCCAGTCGAAGTTGCGGTCTAATATACCACGTGGGTCATCAGTTTCAACTGTTACATCAACGCCGCCAACAGCGTCTACTGCACCGACCACAACCGAGAAGTTAACGTGTGCATAATATTGTACTTCCAGCCCAGTCACTTCGGTAATCTTAGACTGCAAGGCTGCAGCGCCAGCTTTTTGGTCTTGCCCATCGCCAGAAGCACACAAGTACACTGCATTAATTTTACCCTCAGTGCCAACGCTACAAGTTTGGTTATATTTTACCCACAGATCTCGCGGGATGCTCACCATATAGGCATCTTTCTTATCTTGACTAACGCTTAGCACCATCAATGAGTCGGTCAAATTTTTACCATCGTGTGTGCCGCCTTCGTCATCTTCTGCAGTACCAAAAATTAAAATATTAGTGCGGCCATTAGCATCTTTCTTCAGTGGCGCCTCGGTGAGCACACTTAAAATATTGCCACCAAACACTTTCGAGCCTTCAACGTAGGCACGATATAGCAAAAATCCACCAATAGCCAGGCCAATAAGCAAAATAATAAGAATAGTCCACTTAATAATGCGGCGACGTCGGCTGCGAGGTTTCTTGCCTGGCTTGCTAGAGCCGCCTCGGCGGCGCAAGATGCCACCCCGTCCGCTACCGATAGGTTCTGGTGGCGATAAAAAGGGGCCCTGCCCTGGCCCGTCTGCGTTATCGACGAGGTCATCCATAGACTCTCCGATTGAACGAGGTTGCCGCGAGGCCGCTAGCTCATCAGGAGGCGTTAAGCGCGAGATACCGACATCATCACTATGCCCTGCACCAGCGACATGAATCCGACGCCCCTGGCGCGGTTTCTTTGGTTGACCAATTGCCCCGGTAGAACCTCGTCGCGACAGCCCACCGATTGCGTCGTCCCCACCGGGCGCCCCATTAGAGCGCGGACGTCGCACAAAGCCGTCAATTGAATTATTGTCTTTAACCATAACTATTACCTTCCATTGTACCATTGTTATCTAGGCCTCGCAAAGGGGTACTTGATAGGTAGGCGGCAGCCCCACCAGTTTGATAAAAGCCCCAGCCTGTGCTACGCTAAAGCGAGTATGAAAGAATATTTCTCGCGATACCCCATCGTGAAAGACGTCGTAGCAGTCGCTATTTTTGCCATCTTTGTGGCCGTTGGTACCATTTTTGTCAACGCCTTTCTATTTCGAAGTTACACTGTGCAAGGCCCAAGTATGGAGCCAACCTTCCACACCGATGACCGCGTGCTCGTAAACCGGTTAGCCGTGACAATTGATCAGCTACAAAACAAGCGCTTCAAACCACAACGAGGCCAAGTCATCGTCTTTCGTAATCCACGCTACGACTCTGTAAATGATCGCGTAGAATACATCGTAAAGCGAGTCATCGCCTTTGAAGGCGAACGAGTGACGGTGAAAGACGGCGTTCTTACCGTATATAATGCCGAACACCCTGAAGGCTTCCATCCAGACGACACATTCCCAGACAAACCAGGCAGCCCAAGCAGCGGCAACAGCGATGTAACCGTCGGTAAGGATATGATTTACGTAGCGGGTGACCACCGCCAAGACAATTATTCGTACGATTCACGCAATGGGCTTGGACAAGTACCACTCTTCGACGTCATGGGCCCTGTCTTCCTGCGAATCTTGCCGCTCACCAGTGTACGCGGCTTCTAGCCATACAATTCTGCAAGAAAACCCCCGCATCTTACGTGCGGGGTATTATACTTACTGATGTTAATGAACTAGCACTGAGAAGGCTTATGCAAGCAGCCTACTGTTCATCAAGTAGCTTACTGATGCGGTCTAGCTCGGCCTGATTCTTAAATGGGATTACGATGCGGCCATTACCTCGAGCAGTCACCTTAAACTGCACGGCAGTACCAAAGCGTTGCGCAGCACGCTCCTCGCGGTCAAGCAGATAGCGCTGCACTGGCTCGGGGTTAGTTTTTACCTCTTTGCGACGAGCATTGGCCTTGTGCTTACCGGCTAGCTCTTCAATCTGCCGAGCACTCAGTCCCCGTGTAATTACTAGGTGTACAATCTTAAGCGCCTCTTCTTCTTCAAGACCAATCAGCGGTCGTGCCTGCCCTTCGCTCAGTTCGCCATTATACACCGCCTTTTGGACTGATTTTGGCAGCTTCAGGAGCCGCATTGTATTCGATACAGCACTTGCTGAACGCTTACCAACGCGGGCTGCGATTTGCTCTAGCGAAAGGTTGAACTGATCACGAAGTTTTGCAAACGCCGTCGCCGTCTCTAGCGGGTTTAAATCACGACGCTGCAAGTTTTCAATCAAGGCTAACTCAAGCCGATTTTGTGCAGACAAGGTGCGCACAATCGCCGGAATCGTCTCCAGCCCAGCCAATTGAGAGGCGCGATACCGACGCTCTCCGGCAACAATAATAAATTCACCATCTTGCGGCACAACCACAATTGGCTGCAGCACACCATGTTCGGTAATAGAGTCGGCCAACTCCTGCAAAGCCTCATCATCAAACTGCCGGCGCGGCTGTCCGTCATCAGCCCGAATCTGTGCCAGCGGTATTTCACGCATCTCACTTACGCGCTTGTCTTCATTACCAGTGGGATCAAATGACTCATCAAATAGATCGCTCGGAATCAGCGAATCAAACCCACGTCCTAGTCCTTTTTTAGCTGACACGCTCAAGTACCTCCCGGGCAACAGCCTTATATGCTCGTGAGCCCTTTGAAATGCGGTCGTAGGCACCGATCGGCAGCCCGTGGCTTGGCGCCTCTGCAAGGCGCACATTGCGTGGCACCGTTGCCTTAAATACCTTATCGGCAAAGTGGCGTTGAATCTCGCCCTGTACCTGACCGCTCAGTGCGGTTCGGCCATCGTACATTGTCGGCAACACGCCAAGTAGCTCGAGCTTTGGGTTAAGCCCTTTTCGAATCAGCTTCATAGTTTCGAGTAGCTGGCCAAGACCTTCTAGCGCAAAGAACTCTACCTGCACCGGCAAAATTACATACCGTGCTGCAATGAGCCCATTAACCGTCAGCAGGCTTAAACTTGGTGGACTATCGATAATGATAATATCGTACTCGCTCTCCGCCTGAGCAATAGCCTGACGTAGCCGTGTAAAGCGCCCTTGTGCCTGTGCCAGCTCTACCTCAGTGTTAGCAAGGTGTGGCGTGCTTGGCGCAATCCATAAATTCTTAAAATCGGTACTAATTGCAACTGAAGATAGCGCGGCGCTACCCTTCATGACCTCCGCCATGGTGATTGCCAAATTTTGCTTGTCTACACCCAGGCCACTGGTGGCATTACCTTGCGGATCCAAATCTACAACAAGCGTCTTCTGACCAGCTTTAGCCAAGAAATACGCCACGTTAATACTTGTGGTAGTTTTACCAACACCACCTTTTTGATTTGTTACCGCAATTACTGTTGCCATGTTGTAATGATTCTCCTACTCTTTCTATTGTAGCATGAGCGCCCCACTTTGGGCAGCCTAAAAATCCTCCGAGCATAGCCCGGAGGGGTTTTAGTGAATAACGTTTTATGTAACCCTACTGGGCTGATCCTCGATGTAATTAATACTACTATTTAATCGAGGTAATGGTAATTTGAGAGTACTTCTGACGGTGTCCCATCTCTTTGTGAACGCGCTTTTTGCTCTTGTAGCGGATCACGCGAAGCTTCTCACCCTTTACCAGTGGGTCAGTCACTTCAGCCTTCACTACTACACCGTCCACTACAGGAGTACCGACAGTTGTTTTGTCACCATCGATAATCAACATAGCGTCGAGTTTGAGCTCTTTCGTTCCTTCAGGGAGGAGGTCCACCAAGAGGGTCTCTTTTTCGCTGACAATATACTGCTTGCCACCGATCTTTACGACTGCTTTCATGTGCCTTATCCTTTTTAGGTTAGTATCACTGCAAATTTTACCAAAAAAGAGGCCGCCAAGCAAGGCGACCTCTAATAGTGCAGCGTGTTATTCCTCTTCAGATTGCGCCCTGCGACGAACTAGCACAATTGCTACCGCGCTAAGTGCCATTGCAACACTTGCCGCCCCGAAGACAAACTGGTCGTCGCCAGTGTCGGCCAGTTTTTGCTCCCCTGGCTGCGCATTAGCAGCTGGTTTTTTATGCTCCTGGCCCGCCTGTGGCACAATAGGTTGCACTGGAACTGGCGTAGCAGCTTTATCATCCTGTGTAGCAGCTGGCTTCTTATCTGCCGCGGCGTCAGCTTTTTGATCATCTGTCTTTTGATCTTTGTCTTGCAGCTTTGGATCGGCTGGTTTAGCAGCTGGATTCTCCGGCAACGTAGCTGGATCAGCGACAGCTACTGGATCACCAGCCTCGTTATTATCGACACGAATCAGCCGTGACATTGGTGCACCAACAGTTAGCTCCTGGTAACTCCATAGCTTTGGGTCGTAGGCCTTCTCTTTGTCAAACCAATAAACGCCCACAAAAATGTTATCACCATATGGCAGCGTTACCCCTGGGTACTCTTCAGCCAATAATTTTTCCACCGATACGGGCTTACCGCTCATAATCTTGTCACGAATCGACTTGCGGGCCTGGATGCTAACATAGCTATTGTTTTTACCCACAATTTCAATAATAAACCGGTAGTGGTCATCTTTTGTGCCCACAAATTCAATCAGGTTATCATCACCCTTGTACTTTGCTGGCGTAACGTTAATTTTAGCGGCTGGCGGCATATCTGCGGCAAATGCAGAAGCCGACAATTGCGTGCTTGCACCAGCAACCAGCAATAGCCCAAGTGCGGCTATACTGATGCGGCGCATAGACCGCATAAGACGTGTCGTCATACTAATTTCCCCCTTTACATGTTAGTGCAGCGCGGCGCACGCGCTACGATGACGACAAACAGCCAACACCATTCCCCACGGCACATGGCTATTTGCTGCTTTCAGCATATCATAGTTTGCGTAAAAAGATAAGAACACTAAACTCCAGCGCACACCACCTGGTTAGCATGCAACCAGCCTTCCAGTGTGCCGCCATCAAGATATTGCCCAGCAGCTGGCACCACTCGCACCTGACCACCAGTGGCCACATAATTATTAATAGCATCTGGCAGCTCATACTCGCCGCGCGGTGATGGCTTTAGCTGCTGGCAGCTGTCGATGACCTGCTTAGTAAGGAGATATTTACTAATGTTGATTAAATTACTCGGCGCTTCATCGGCCACTGGTTTTTCAACAATCTTTTGGTAATTACCCGACTCATCAACTGCCAGTACACCATAGCTGCTAACCTCTTGATGCGGCACCGACGCCGCCAAAAGCCCACAGCCACCCGCTGGAGTATCAGCAATTAACCGAGCTACTTCGCTGCTGCCATCCGAATGGTATATAAAATCATCACCCATCAGCACCACTGCCGATTCGCCCTCGGCAATATAATCTGCCGCTAGTGCGACCGGCACAGCCGTTCCGTAGGCGCCACCTTCTGGCTGCGTAATATACCGAAAATTCACCGCAGGCGGCTGGATACGCTGCAGCAGCTCTGTCTTGCCACGCTCTTTTACATACTGCTCTAGGGCCTGGTTGTGCCCGTAGTAGCGCTGCAGCTGCTCGCTGCCCTCGCTCACCACAAAAATAATATCAGTAATCCCCGCAGCAATGCAGTCTTGCACCACATAGTCTACCAGCGGCCGATTGCCAATCGGGAGCATACATTTTTCAATCGCTTTCGTAATTGGCAGACGGCGAGAACCCCACCCTGCCACGGGAATAATTGCTGTTGTAATCATATCTCTATCATACCAGCGCTAGGGCAGGCTGGGCAAATCCTCGCTACTTATGGCCTGCAGGGCTCGATCAATAATATGTTGTGCAAAACGCTGTATTTCCGCTGGCGTCTCGAGATCAAGACCTTCTTCTTTATCGATCAATACGGTGCTGCAGCCGCTAGAGCGTAGCGCCATGATAGCGCATACCGCGCTGCCACGACACGGATCAACGTGGGCGCTAGGATGACGCAGCGTCGTGCGCCATCCTGGCGTGGTGGTATGTGTTATGCTTTTTGCAACGTTATACGCAGTGGCTGGCCTTCAATAGTCACCTCTGTTTCATGATCTGCCGCCTCTCCAAAGCGAGCCAGCGTCTCATATGCAATTGTCTCGGCATGTTCATTAATCGCCTGACGCAGCTGCTCGGCAGTATCGACGCCAGCAGTCAAATCTGTCCCCGTCTGCCCTTCTGGCACCACTAGCTGCAAAGTAATCCGATCATCCACTTGCAGCCCCGCCTTCTTACGTGCGCTCTGCACGTGGCGGATGACCTCGCGCATCAAGCCCTCACGTTTCAGCTCGGGGGTGATGGTTTTATCAATATCAATCCAGCTCTCTGGCTTGCTGAGCACTTCTGTGTCACCACGAGCCGCTAGATGCTCAGCTAGATCACTAAGGTGTCCTATATTTTTCACGTTCAGCTCATCGGCCATGATTTGCTGATAGTAGTCGTCTAGCTTTTCTCCAGCGTACCATGCTTGCTGCAGCGGTTGGCGAATTTTGATAGAATCCTGCTGCTCATCCTTCTTCATGCGCAAGCTAATACCAGCATTAATCAGCTCACGCGTGCGAGCCATATCAGCCAGCACCTGCTCATTCACCGCACCGGCTGGCAGCCAATCTTTGAGGTGAATCGACTCGTTATCACCCGTTAGGTTATGGTACAGCTCCTCGGCCAAAAACGGCGTAAATGGTGCCAATAGATAACTGAGGCGCACTAGCACATAGTGCAGTGTGCGATAGGCGTCGCTCTTGTCGCCATCATCCTCCGACTTCCAGAAGCGGCGGCGACTGCGGCGCACATACCAGTTGCTGGCATCGTCCAGGAACGGCAAAATCGGGCTGAGTGCATCAGGGATATTATAGGCATCCATTTGCTTCTCGACCTCCGCCACCAGCTCGTGCAAACGGCTGATAATCCAGATATCAAGCGGATTAGTAACCGGTGCGGCCGCTGCATCTATCGCCTCAGGCCGCTCGGCCGCCAGCTGCCTCACATCTTGGCCTCGCTTTGCCGGGAAGGCAAAGCCTTCACCGCCAGACACCAGCTGGCCACTCAGCGGATCCACTAGCGTGCCGTCAAACTCCCAACCATCGACTTCCGCGTACATAGTAAAGAAATCATACATATTCCAAATCATCGCCAGCTTGCGCGCCACATCGCCCACGTCCTTATCGTGCAGCGCAAAGTCTTCACCGTTGAGCAGCGGGCTACTCAGTAGCAAGAAGCGCAAACTATCAGCACTAAACTTATCCATTAGCTCGTTCGGGTCGGTAAAGTTACCAAGTGACTTACTCATCTTGCGGCCATCATTGCCCGCTACCACACCAGTGGTGATGACGTTGCTGTAGGCATTTTTGTGCTGCGCGCCGGCCTCGCCAAAGGCACCAATTTCTGCCAAAGCGGCATTGACAGCATGCACATAATAGAACCACGCCCGCACCTGACCAACATATTCCACGATAAAATCTGCCGGATAATTCTGTTCGAAAGTTTGGCGATTCTCGAATGGATAGTGCAGCTGAGCAAAGGGCATGCTACCACTTTCAAACCAGCCATCGAGCACCTTATCAATGCGGGTAAAGGTCTCGCCATCAATCGTAAAGGTAATGTCATCTACCCATGGGCGGTGGTAATCATCCAGCTCCACACCGCTCAGCTCCTTCAGCTCTGCGTATGAGCCAATTACCTTAACCGTACCCCGGTCGCCCTTCCATACTGGCATGGCTGTCGCCCAGAAGCGGTCGCGACTTAGGTTCCAGTCTGGTGCCTGCTCAATATTCTTGGCAAAGCGGCCATGCTTCAAGTGATGTGGGAACCAATTAATATGCTCATTTTGCTCTAGCATGAGCGGCTTCTGCCCCTGAATGTCAAAGAACCAGCTGGGAATAGCCCGGTACATAATGCGCTGCTTGCTACGCGGATTGAATGGGTATTCATGGCGAATGTACTCAATCTTCCACACCGCACCTCTTTCCTTCAGGTCTTTAGCGATAAATTTATTATTGCCCCACACTTCCAGGCCTTTATACAGGCTGTCGATGTAGTAACCGTTGTCATCAATCACGTGGAACGGCGCGATGCCATTAGCCTTACCAAGCTCGAAGTCATCCTCACCATAGGCTGGCGCGATGTGGACGATACCGGTACCCGATTCACTCGAAACAAAATCTGCCGCGTAGATGGTGTGAGTCTTGTCACTGTTTGGCCAGGTCGAACCCGTATCGAGCGGCTGGTAGTTCTTGCCCACCAATTCACTGCCCGGGAACTTTCGTAATACTTCATAATCAATCGGCTGGTGCTTTTCATCCTGCAACGTGCGCTCCAGCGCCTCTTCGGCAATGATGAGCTGTTCGCCATCCACCAGCACTTCGCAGTAGGTCATCTCTGGATTGACGGCCAGCATCAAGTTGGCCGGCAGTGTCCATGGCGTGGTTGTCCAAGCCAAAATGGCAGCGTCTTCACCCATCAGCTGAAACTTCACATACACACTTGGGTCGGTCACTGTCTGGTAGGCATCGTTATCCATGGTTACTTCGGCCTTGCTCACCGGGGTGGCGAACTTAGTGTCGTACATTAGCACCTTTTCGCCTTCGTAGATCTTGCCAGCTTCATACAGCTGCTTAAAGGCCCACCAAACGCTTTCCATAAAGTCCTTATCCATGGTGCGATAGGCACCCGCAAAGTCCACCCAGCGACCGACGCGGTCAATCACACCTTGCCACGTCGCACTATTGGCCACCATACTCTCACGCGCCTTGGTAATATAGGTCTCCAGGCTGATGGTTGGCAGCGGGTTGCCATCCTTATCCAGCGGTGCTGGTTGATCTGGGCTCGTGATAATCTGGCGCCGATCCACAATGTTCAGCTGCTTTTCGACAAAATTCTCTGCCGGCAATCCATGACAATCCCAGCCCCAGCGGCGCTCCACGCGCTTACCTTTCATCGTCCAGTAGCGCGGCACTGCGTCTTTCACGATACTGCTAAGCAACGTCCCATGATGTGGCACACCAGTAATAAACGGTGGCCCATCATAAAAGACGTATGCATTCTCTGCCGGCCGATTTTCAACCGATTTAGCAAATGTGTTGTCATCTTTCCAACGCTGCACCCAATCTGCTTCATATGTTACTGCGCGGCGACGGGTTCCATGTGTAAATTTCATATTTCCTCCTTGGTTTGTTTGCGTGTTGTTTTTTGTACTATTCGTATCTTAGCGCTATCTGCTTTTGGCGTACCCCGAGCAGGCTTACTATAGTTCATTTCCTGCGTAGTCCAACCATAAGCAGCAGCTACCGCGTCAAACAACCGAGCTGGATCTTTATGTCGACGCGCCGGGTGCGGCTGCAAAGCGGCCTGCAGCGCACGCTGTGCTGCATACGGCAATTTAGAGCTGACTTCCGGGGGGTGGCTTCGCCGCCATTGATAGGCTTTACGTCGACTACCCGACGAAAACTGAAACGGCAGCTGCCCAGCCAACGCAAGGTGCATGACCACTGCTACGCGATATGTCGCTGTTCGCGGTGTCAGCACCCTGCCAAGCATAAACTCCTCTGGTGCCATCGTCTCGTAGGTGCCGCGCCGACTAGTTACACGCCACTTCTCACTTTGCGGGCTATATTCTGCTGCCTCAAGATCAAGCATCCGCGCCCCCTGCGACGTAAACACCACATGTTGCAAGTTCAAATCACGATACATCATCCCCGCCTGCAGTAGCCCCATCTCCAGCGCCACATACGCCTGAAGATGCGCGGGCACCTCAGCGGCAGACGACGCGACACGCCAATCTGGCTGCAATTGGAGCCAATCTGCCATCGACTGGCCAGCAATATATTCCAGTTCCACACCGCTAGCGTCCTGCGCGATGATCCGCGGCACAAGACCCGTTTGCTCTAACCTGCGCAAATTAGCCACCTCTCGCCGCAGCCGTTTACGACCATGCGATGTTATGGCGGTCTTATACACCGAACCTTCTGCTACAACTGTCTGCATTAATAGGCTCCTTTCTTAAAATAAAAATCACCTCTTTCGAACTCGAGAATCCGCTGGGTATTCGCGCGGACGGTACCATCTCGATTCCAAAAGAAGTGATTCTCTATGGGCTTTGCCAAACTAGCCGAAACCCACATACTCTTTTAGCGCTTGATTGTCACCTTGTCGCAGTGAGTCGCGGCGGGGTCTACTGAGCTAAGGCTGTTCTTCCCACAGACTTCGCGGCTGATAACCGCTCACTTCGCATGGATTGCACCATATAGGCCACGTGCATGCGAAAACGCCCTACAGTTAATTGTAGCGCGCTTTCTCAAAAATCCCAAGATAATTATTTGATTTCTAATCCGCCCAGCACGCACGCACCCCGTAAATATATCGTCTTTGTGGCAGAGGAGCTCGGCGCTGTCTTATTCTCGCTACCACCAAGGATGCCGCGGACCTGATTTTCCGCAGTTACGTCATCGGGCAACCTTACGCTCGCACCACCACACAGAGTAAAAATATCTATCACTGCGCCATCCGTAATCTTCGCCTGGCGCAAATCAAGGTCTACACTGCCAAATATCACCGTCACTGAACCGCCGGAGTAATCGCCCGTCACCCGTGATTCTTCACTGTAAAAAATTGCCACCTGTTCAGTATTACTGCCACCAGTGACTGGCTTTTTCAGTCGCCAGCTACCCCCAGGGCCAATACTTAGCGCAAGCATCAAGCCACCAGCAATTAACATAGCTGGCCAAAATAGCTCCCACATGCTAATCGAAATCACATTATAGGTGTTCAGCCCAATTGATGCACCGATAGCTACTAGTAGCAATCCCCATATCCACGCCGCTGGTTTGCGAGCACTGACGAGCACCGACAACCCAGCCAGCAGGAACGCCCCTGCCCAAAAGGTGCCCCAAAACAGATGCCAATTATCAAACGTAATAATACCAAGATTCCGTAGCAGCAAAATCCCGCCGAGCGCCATAATAGCAAGTCCTAGAAACGCTCTTATAAGAAAAGTTCTCTTCATGGCCTCAGTATACGACTACTGGTGCTACTCTTCAATATATCTATTCCCGATTGCCCTTGCTACCAAGTGCCGCGCACTCTTCATATCGAAAACACCCCACCACGTGGTCATTCACCATCCCCGCGGCCTGCATAAAGGCGTAGCACGTGGTTGGGCCCACAAAGCTAAACCCATCACGCTTGAGTTGCGCGCTCATTGCTTGGGATGTAGTCGTATCGGCAGGCACATCGCTTGCAGTATGCCAGTGATTTTGCACCGGCGCGCCACCCGCCAGGCCCCATAGGTAGGCCTGCAAACTACCGTGCTGACGAGCGGCCCGCAGCGCCGCCTGGGCATTGCTGCGCACCGCATAAATTTTGCGCCGGTTGCGGACGATGCGCGCGTCCTGGGTGAGCGCCTCCAGCTCCGCATCCGTCATGGCGGCTACTTTTGTAATTTCAAATTGGTAAAAGGCCTGCTGGTAGCCCGCCCGCTTAGCCAAAATCGTACTCCAGCTCAGGCCAGCCTGTGCACCCTCCAGGCAGAGCAGCTCAAATAATTTCTGGTCATCATACAGCGGTACACCCCACTCGGTGTCGTGGTAGACCTGCTCGGCTTGGCTGCCTTGAGCCCACGCGCAGCGCACTACAGCCATACTACCTCCGCGTTACCCAAACAGCGCATCGCCATACTTTACGATAATAACAGCTGCTAATGTTGTTAGTAGCGCAACGAGTACTACAATATCTAGGCCAGATTTTACTATTTTCTGAACTAATACCTGTTGTATTTTTTTCGGAAGTGGCAGTGCCTGATCAATGGAGGCAAGCCGCAGTATCATCACCCACATAATAGTCATCGTGCTTGTAATAACCAAACACCACGGGCAAAGTGCCCCAATAACAAAGGCGCTTGTTATAAATAGCCACAGTGCGAACAACCAACCAGCAGTAACGCCAATCGTCATAAGCAGCGTGAACTTTTTTGGCAACCGGCCACCAAATAACCCAAGCAGCGCTACAGTAATCATTACAGCTTCGGCCGCAATGCCAATAAAACTGTTCGGAAATCCGAGCAGTGACGCCGATGGGTGTTTGGCCACTGTTGCACAATTGACTGTCGCATTTAGATTGCAGGCTAATGCTGCGTCTGGGTTTTTAGCCAGCTGAAGTGACTCAATAGACAGCACAAATGAGGCTACGAACCCCAGCACCGATACGATGAGTAGCACCAGGAACACAGGCCAGCGACGATGCCGCGCCGCTGCCTGCGTAGATGATGGTTGATTAGCGACGGGTTCGCTCAATGCGCTCTATCTCCGAAGCATCAGGTAATCGACCCTCAAACGGCTGCGTAATAGGATTACCGTTATCATAACAAAACAGGGCCGCTGGGAACTGCCGAATACCGTACTGGCGAATTAGCTGATCTCCCTCTGGGGTGCCCTGTTGATGAGTAAAAAATTGTGCTCGCGTTGTCTGCGCTGCGTGATTACCGAAATGAATAAGTTGCGCTTCATCGCGGGACAAACTATAAAACAGGTGAATAATCATTAGGCTTCTTTTTCCTTTCGTTCTGCCAAAATGGCCTCAAATTCATCGAGCGTTTTAAACTCGCGGTACACACTAGCAAACCGAACGTAGGCTACTTCATTAAGTGTAGCCAATTGATCGAGCACCAAATCACCCACTGTCTTCGAGGTAATTTCGGTCTCTTTACGGCTATATAGTTCATCTTCTACTGTGGATACCACTTTATCAATAGCGGCTTCATCATCAAAAAACTTGCCCACAGAGCGGTGAATCGCTTGAGTCAGCTTTTCGCGATCAAATAGCTCACGAACGCCACCCTTCTTTATCACTACTAGATGGGGCATTTCAATACGCTCATATGTTGTAAACCGCTTGCCGTCTGGGGATTCACGGCGACGACGAATCGCAACACCACCCCCTACTTCGCGCGACTCAATAACCCTCGAGTCACCAATATTGACCGAGTTGAGCGCACGATATACCTGCATGGGAACCTCCTTCCGACGAGCCATCTACTACTTGCTCCTCTTGCGACGACGCAGGAAGGCCGGTGTGTCGTCCTCGTCCTCGTCGTTTGGCTCATCTGTGACGTTTGACCAAATATTATACTCTGGCTCGCTGCCGAAATCAGAAACTGGACTTACGTGCTCATCCTTTGCCTTTGTGTCTTCTTCATCAGGCTCTTCATGTTCTGTTTCAGGCTCTTCGGCTGGAGTATTCAGCGGCGCTATAGTAGTCTCCCGATGCTCACGAAGAGCTGGTGCGGGGGGCTGTAGCGCCGACGGTGAGGCAACCGCCTGTTCAAAGGTTTCACTATCAAATCCGGTCGCAATCACCGTAATAATAAGTTCGTCTTCCATCTCTGGTTTCAACGTTGTACCAAAGATGATGTTAGCATCTGGACTTACTGCACTCGTAATAATCTCAGCAGCTTCGTCGATCTCTGCCGTTGCCATATCGTAGCCACCAGTAATATTAAATAGCACACCCTTTGCACCATCAATTGACACCTCAATCAGCGGTGACTCAATCGCCTGCTGTGCAGCCTTGGCAGCACGTCCTTCACCCTGTGCGCGACCAATACCCATCAGTGCAGAACCAGCATTACTCATAATAGCCTTTACGTCTGCAAAGTCCAGGTTAATCATACCGTGCTCGGTAATCAGCTCTGAGATTCCCTGCACACCCTGACGTAGTACGTCATCGGCAATCTTAAATGTCTCAAGCAGTGGTGTACTGCGATCGATAGTCTGCAGTAAGCGATCATTTGGAATAGTAATCAGCGTATCCACCGAGCGGCCGAGGTGTTGAATCGCCCATTCAGCGTTAACGCGGCGCTTTTCTCCCTCAAAGCTAAAGGGACGTGTCGCCACACCGACCACCAAAATACCCATTTCGCGGGCGATTTCGGCAACCACATAGCCAGCACCAGAACCGGTACCACCACCAGCACCAATAGCCACAAAAACCATATCAGCGCCTTCGAGCGACCGACGGATATCATCACGTGATTCTTCAGCGGCACGCTCACCTACCGTTGGATCAGCACCTGCACCAAGCCCACCGGTAGTCTCCTGCCCGAGGTGGATCTTTACATCAGCGCGAGAGTTATGGAGTGCCTGAGCATCGGTGTTCATTGCAATAAATTCGACATCAGTAAAACCAGCATCTTTCATGCGGTTCACAGCCGAGCCGCCGGCGCCACCCACACCGACCACTTTAATCTTGGCCACCGTCTGTATCTCACTTGGTTTTATCTCAGGCATCACTCCCTCTCTTTATCTATCTTTCGTTTTCTATCCCGTTTATTCCCAGTATACCACTTATGGCTTAAATCTATCTATCAGATTATGGAAAAAGCCACGTGCACGACCAAGTGCCTCACTGGCCACTTGCCCCCCGTGCGTAGCAGGTTCATCACTGTACTGCCCCACTTGACTGTCTACCATCATCAGGCCAACTGCTCCAGCGAAGGTAAGCTCATCGATACCATCAATAACGCTCTCAACATCCTTCAGCTGCCCCAGGCGTGCTGCTAATTTCAGCTGCGATTTGGCAAGCTCTACGATGCCGGTCATATGCGAGACGCCGCCAATGAGTACCGTACCACTTGGCAGTCGCCGTGCTAGGCCAGACTTCTTAAGCTCTTTAGCGATTCGCTCGAAAATCTCCTCTAGGCGCGCTCCAATAATTTCATCGATTTCTTGACGTGAAAATGTCAACGTTTGGTTGCCGTCTTTAATTTCAACAACGCTGTCTTCATCATCTTCATCGTAAATACCTAGGGTAGCATATCCCTGCTCGCGTTTGATTCGTTCAGCGAGACTCGGCTCTACCTGCAACCCGACCGCTAAGTCATTGGTAATTTGTTCGCCACCCAGTGGAATAACCGACAAATATTGCAAATCACCACCTTCAAAAATTGCAACACCTGTCGTCGCCGCGCCAATATCAATTAGCGCTACGCCATTATCGCGCTGTTGTGGCGTTAACACCACTCGCGCAGCTGCCAGTGCTGGCGGCGCCAATGAATTTAAAGCCAGCTCTACCGTATCAAAAGTCTTTTCAATTGTCGTGACATGTGGCTGCAAAGCCGAAACAACATATCCTTTCATCTCCAGTCGGCTCCCGACCATATCAATCGGATCTTTTACGCCACCCTGGCCATTGACCGTAAACTGGTGCGACACTGTTTCGAGAATTTTGCGATTCTCTGGAACCATACCAACAGCAGCATTGTGTTCTAGGCGCTGAATATCCGCTTCCTCGACAGCACGCTCTGGCGCTCCCAACACCACCATTCCGCTGACTGGTTGACCTAAGATATCAGCACCATTAATACTAGCTGAGGCTGAATCTAACCGGTGGCCAAGCAGACTTTCCACTTTTACCAGCACATCATCTACCGACTGCGCGACTGCAGTCATTTGCGAGACGACCCCCTTACGCATACCCCCGCCGGGCACTTCATTAGCCGCCACAATAGTGATCGAATCATCTTCATCATAAAACTGCCCCACGACGCAGCGTGTGGCAGTTGTGCCGATGTCGACGCCAACTACATACCGAGCTTTTTCTTGCATAGTACTATTATATCGTTTATGGTTAAAAATTTAAACAACGAAACCGTATATTCCAGGGGCGATAGTGTCACCTTTTTTACTGCGTAACGTTGATATTATTACATCCACTGCTTATATCGTGAGGATTTCAGCACCTGTTTCAGTAATCAGCACCGTGTGTTCAAAGTGTGCTGCCAGGCTGCCATCGCGCGCTAAAATCGTCCAGCCGTCGCTACGATCGGTGTAAATGCGTGGCGAGCCAAGTGTCGCCATTGGCTCAATCGCAATTGTGTCGCCAGGTTGCAGCAGTACACCGCGGCCAGCCTTACCAAAATTAGGTACCTCTGGAGGCATGTGCATCTCAAGGCCGACACCGTGACCAACGAGGTCGGTGATAATGCCTAATTTACCCTTGCGCAGCACCTTCTCTACTGCAGCGCCAATAGTGCCAGTGTGCACCGGGCCAGTAATCGCCTCGATACCCGCATATAAACTGCGCTCGGTGTAAGTTAACAGATGTTTCACTGCTCCCGAAGGCTCCTCATCAACCACCATCGTAAAGGCACTATCTGTTT
The DNA here is from genome assembly GCA_905372785.1 of Candidatus Saccharimonadota bacterium. Lineage (GTDB taxonomy): Bacteria > Patescibacteriota > Saccharimonadia > Saccharimonadales > Saccharimonadaceae > VGLK01. Next base: position 3,489 of record CAJPQG010000004.1, on the reverse strand, counting down.
TCATGCCCCGGTAGGTGATAACCAAATCAAAACTGACAACATCGCCAGCCTGAAACGCATAATCTGTCGGCACACCGTGTACAATTTCATCATTAGTGCTGATGCAAATACTAGCTGGAAAATTTACTTCCGGCGTTTTATAGGTTGCCTCGGCACCATACTCTGTAATTCGCTGCGCGACAAATGCATCCACTTCTTTTTCTGTCATTCCGGCATGGACATGCCCGCGAATATCAGTAAAAATTTGCGCCAAAATACGGCCGCCAGCACGCATGGCCTCGATTTGTTCAGGTGTTTTTTGCGGTTGCATAACTGCTAGCCCTCTAGTGTATGCATTACTTCATCATAGATCTTGTCGTGCACTTCACCAGCAGTACCTGTGCCGTCCAGGTGCACAATTTTGATGCCATCTTCAGCAAAAATACCAAGCACTGGGTACATCTTACGTCGATAAATATGCATACGACGAGCGATCGTCTCCGGCGTGTCTTCCATGCGACCGCGCTTACTGAGGCGGTTCATAATTTCACTTTCTGGAACCTCAAGCGCCACTACAAGGTCGATCGTTTCGCCCTGCTTGCGCAAATATTCTGCCAGCCACTCGGCCTGAGCCTTTGTGCGTGGAAATCCATCTACGATAATGTTTGCAAACTTATGCTGCTTTGCACTTTGCACAGCCTCATCAAATACTTCATATGTCAGCTCGTCACTAACCAGTTCACCAGATTTAAGGATCTCAATCACAGCAGGGTCACTACTTCCGCGAAGCATCTGGCCAGTAGAAAGCCATTTCCAGCCCATGCGCACTGCTAACATCTGGCCTTGTACACTTTTGCCAGCGCCAGTTGGTCCAAACAATAAAATCATATCTATCCTTTTTGTGTTATTAGCTTACTACTGCATTAATCGCTGCTTGACGACTTTAGCAACAAGCGCACCATCAGCCTGGGCGCCTGCCTTTTGCTTCACTACGCCGATAACCTTGCCCATATCTTGTGGGCCCTGAACAGACATAGTCTGCAGAACCTCATCAACCAATGAAGCGACCTCCTGCTCAGTGAACATCTGCGGCAAATATGGCTGAATGACATGCAATTCAGCCTGTTCAGCTTCGGCAAGATCCGTGCGACCATTCTCGGTGTAAATCGCAATACTTTCCTTGCGCTTTTTAGCCTCGCGCAATAGGACTGCGACAATCTCATCATCGGAGAGGCCTGTTTCCCGCTTCCCAGCGGCTACTTCGGCGTCCAGAATAGCAGCGCGTATATTGCGCAATACATCTCCCTCGAAACGACGTCCGCCTAGCAAGGCAGACTTCATATCGGCGGTTATCGTGTCTTTCAGCGACATAGTTACTAGGTTAGCGTAGCCCGAGGCGTGCCTTTGCTAGCTTTTCAGCTTTGCGCTCACGGCGTACAATCGCCTTCTTGCGACGCTCAGTCTTTGATATTGGCTTGCTAAAGCGCATTGATGCCTTTGCCTCAGCTAGCACACCGCTTTGCAAAACTTTGCGGTTAAAACGACGAATAATATTGTCGTTTGCTTCTCGTTCATCTTTACGTGTTACTTGTACCATATGGGTACTAGTCTACCAGATTCCACGCGGCAATGCAAAATAAAATCGCTAAGCGCCTGCCATCACCTCACTCGGAGCCAGGTGCAGCAATCGCCCTTCTACCTGGCGCACGCCACGCCACTCGTTCTCTATCGGTTGATACCACACATCTACCACTTGGCCAGGCTGCACAAAAAAATGCTCTGGGGCAGCAAACGCAATCATCTGCAATTGCCCTGTCTCGTCACGCAACGTTAGCTTTACATGCTGGCCTTCGCTCCCCATGCGACGCACCTGCTCCACTGATAGGTGATTGCTGCGAAGTATCGGCTGTGGGTTACCTGGCCCAAACGGCTCCATACGAGTAATATCTGCAACTAATTCTGCCGTTACCTCACCAAGTTGCGCCGTCACATCTTCGCGCGGAAGCAATAGTGCTGCCTGATCTTGCAACTGTAAACTCTGATAAAACTGGTTGACCCGCTGCCGAAATGCAGGAATAGCCGCGACAGGCAGCGTCACACCAGCAGCTAGTTTATGCCCGCCACCTTTTGTAATAATATCATCACTCGCACGTATAGCATCAGCCACAGAAAAATCACCAAAACTGCGCGCTGAACCTTTGGCTTCAAACTCCATCTCTTCTAATACATAGGTTGGTTTGTGATATTGCTCGACTATTTTTGCGGCCACAATACCAATAATACCGTGATTCCAGCCTCGGCCGCTCAGTACAAGCACTGGGTCGTCTTGATACTGCTCAGCCTGCTGCACCGCTTCCTTAAAAATTGCGTCTTGCTGCGAACGCCGCATAGCATTAAACTCATCCAGCTGCCTGGCAGCCTCAAGAGCTGCAGTCTTATCTGTTGCCCGTAGCATAGTTAGTGCATGCTCGGCTGTGTCTAATCGACCAGCAGCGTTCATACGAGGCCCTAGGCCAAATCCAAGGTCTCGCGCTTTCACCTGTTCTTGCCGAATGCCGCTCACCGCCATGAGTGCCTTAAGCCCCAGGCGCCGTGTTTTTGCTAATACCTTTAGCCCCCAAAACACATTGGTGCGGTTTTCATCGCGTAACGTCACGATATCACATACCGTACCCAGCGCCACCAAGTCAAGCAGCCATTTCTCTTGACCCGCAGGTAGTCCAGGTAGCCGCGTCTGCAAAGCCTGCACTAGTTTAAAAGCCACCCCCACGCCAGCTAAATCAAGAAAAGGGTACAGCTTCCCTTGATATGCTGAATCTGGTTTCAATATAAACTCATGATATTCATCTGGATAATCTTGCAGCAGGCGCTTTGGGTTAATCACCCCCACTGCAGGCGGCTGCACCGGTGCCACATTGTGGTGGTCAGTCACGATAATATCCACCCCTCGCTCATTAGTATGCACAATTTCTGCCTCACTCAGGCTACCGCAGTCCACCGTAACAATCAGTTGCGCCTGCATCGTGTCAATAATGCGGTCTACCGCTTCCATCGTCAGGCCATACCCCTCTACAAACCGGTTCGGGATAAACGCCTGTACGTCGCTGAAACCAAACTGCTCAAAAGCATCAAGCAGCACCGTCGTTGCCGTTAGCCCATCGATGTCATAATCACCATAAATTACGATTCGTTCATGACGCTCATGCGCCTGCATGAGCCGCTCCACCGCTGGAAGCATGTCGGGCAGCAAAAATGGATCATGGGCCGCATCATAATTGGGCATAAAAAAATCCTGCCGCACTGCAGGGTCACTCAACCCACGCACAGCCAGGAGCGTCTCAAACAAATTACTCACGTAGTTATCCCCGCGAGTGAATATCGTTCGATGAACGACGAGTTCGCATTATCATCTGCTGGTGTGATTTAATCACAATACCTTGCAGCTCTTTAAAAATAGGGAATTGCTTGTTGGTCATATAAATCTTTGTATTACCCTGCTTTTCACTTTTC
>CAJPQG010000003.1 GCA_905372785.1 Candidatus Saccharimonadota bacterium | reverse complement strand
AATATTTTATTACCTTTCTTCGGAAAATCTTTTTTATTAATAGAAGATATCTCGGTTCCGCTCGTACCAACAGCCACTACCCCTCCTTGTCCGAGCTGGCAGCCCCGCCCCCATTCTTATTGGTAAGATTTTCTAGGTTATACGATTTACCAGGTTCCTGCTTGTATATTAATTCATCACTAGAACTATATTATACCATAAAATCCCCAAAATAAAAACAACCCCTCAAGCGAGGGGCTACTTATACAAACGTGGCTCCCGCGACTGGGCTCGAACCAGTGACCTATTGGTTAACAGCCAACCGCTCTACCACTGAGCTACGCGGGAATACAGTGGTAGTATACTAGCTGGCCATACTGGCGTCAAGTAGTTTTTACTCCCCCTCGGCCACACGTGCTATACTAACAACACATGCTACCTGTAACGAAAGGATTATAATGCAGCAGCCAGAAATCTTACTCACCGGTGGTGCCGGATATATTGGATCGCATATTGCCGTTGAGCTGTATCAACGCGGTTTCACGCCAGTGATCGTTGATAATTTTAGTAATAGTTCCCCAGCAATGCTCGAACGTATTGCGCAAATTACCGGGCACAAACCTCGCTGTTACACCGCTAATGTTCGCGACCAGAAGGCACTCGCAGCTATTTTTTCAGCGCATTCATTCCAGGCAGTTATTCATCTTGCCGGGCTCAAGGCTGTTGGTGAATCGGTAGAGCAGCCTCTGCATTATTACACAGAAAACCTTGAATCAACCCTGTCACTCTTGCAGACCATGCAAGATTTTCAGGTGCCACACATTATCTTCTCGAGCTCTGCCACAGTGTATGGTACGCCAGAAGAATTGCCGCTTACCGAGAACTCACCAGTTGGCCGCACCCTCACCAACCCATACGGTCGCACGAAATACATGATTGAGGAGATATTGCGTGATGCTACTGTGGCTAACCCAAACTTGCAGGTAACCATTTTGCGCTATGCAAACCCTGTCGGTGCGCATGCATCGGGCTTAATCGGCGAAAACCCACAAGGACGACCAAATAACCTACTGCCGTTCGTCGCTAAAGTTGCGACCGGCTCACTACCAGAGCTTGGCGTCTTTGGTGATGACTACGATACGCCAGACGGCACCGGTGTTCGCGATTATATTCACGTGGTAGATTTGGCTACGGGTCATATCGCCGCACTCGAAGCAGCCGACTTCACCGGCCACCGCGTATACAACCTTGGAACTGGCAGCGGCTCTTCTGTACTAGAGGTAGTCAAGGCCTTCGAGAAAGCTGCAGGCAAACCAATCCCTTACGCTATCCATCCACGTCGCAGCGGTGATATTGCGAGCTGCTACCTTGACCCCGCTAAAGCAGCCCAGGAGCTTGGCTGGAAAGCCAGTCTTACTATCGACGATGCGTGCCGCGACGCTTGGAATTGGCAGCACCAGAATCCAAACGGTGTTCAATAGCCTGACATTACCCGTAATACATCTATTTACTTTTTATACTATTTATGGTAAAGTAGTCTCATACAGAGCTGCGTTGGTACACTAGTAATAACGCAGCTTCTAACGTTAGATAAATTGAAGGAGCCCTCTATGAAAGGTATTATCCTGGCAGGCGGTACCGGTAGCCGTCTCCACCCTATTACAAAAGGTATCAACAAGCAGCTGTTGGCCGTTTATGACAAGCCAATGATCTACTACCCGCTTTCAACGCTGATGCTCGCTGGTATTCGCGATATTATGATTATCACTACGCCAGCTGACCAGCAAAAATTTAAAGACGCACTAGGCGATGGTTCACAATTTGGTATTCAATTGTCATACGGCGTGCAACCAGAGCCACGCGGCCTAGCAGAAGCATTTGTGATTGGCAAAGACTTTATTGGCGACGATTCGGTGGCACTGATTCTTGGCGACAACCTCTTTTACGGCATCGGTATGGGCCAGCAACTGGCACGCTTTACACCAAAATCTGGTGCAACTGTCTTTGCGTATCGCGTCGATAACCCACAAGCTTTTGGTGTGGTAGAGTTCGATAAAGACGGCAAGGCTATCTCGGTTGAAGAAAAGCCAGCCAACCCAAAGAGTCACTACGCTATTCCAGGCCTATATTTCTACGATAACAAGGTGGTTGAATATGCCGAGCAAGTACAGCCATCTGACCGTGGCGAGCTTGAAATTACCAGCATCAACGATATGTACCTACAGCACGGCGATCTTAATGTAGAAGTATTGCCACGTGGTACAGCTTGGCTTGACACCGGCACCTTCGATTCAATGGCGGATGCCAGCGAGTTTATTCGTATCATCCAAAAGGTACAAGGGCTCTCAATTGGTTGCCCAGAGGAAATTGCTTGGCGCAAGGGTTGGCTCAGCGACCAACAGCTAGAAGAACTAGCCACTCCACTGATTAAAAGCGGTTACGGACGCTATCTGCTTGACCTGCTGGCAGAAAAGCAGCACATGAGCCGCTAAAAATACCTTGCGACACAAAAATAACACCACTATGGATATCCACAGTGGTGTTTTTAATGTATAAACAGGCCATGCAAAGTAGCCCGCGCGCGTAATAGTTTCTATTTTTTAGCCTGCTTTTTACGCTGCTTACTCGCAGGAGTAGTTTTCTGCTGCTGAGCCTGCTGCAACTCATATTCAAGCAGAGCGACCTTACGCGCAAGCTTTACAAACCGGCGTTCATCGTGCTTTTCCTTCAGGTAGTTGTTCATTAACATAAAAATGAAAGCCACCACGGTGCCATACAGCAATAAATCAGCGCCACGGCCAATGCCAATGCCATGCGCCAGCCAGTTTAGCATCTCCGGCACAAGCACCGAAAAGATGGCAACCACCGTAAACACCACTAGCCCAAGTTTTTTATAGGCTTTGGTTTTGCTGGTACCACGGTACATCAGTAAATACACCATTGCGGCGATTAAAATAAGAATAAGTAATATCTGTGCAATTATCATTTCTTTGTCATCCTATCTAGCGTCACATCAAACACAATATTAATCGCGTTAATCATTGCCTGGCCCTTACCACGCGAGTAATCGGTGTATTCAATCACCACTGGTACTTCTTCCCAGTTCATATCCTCTTCAGCGATGCGGTGAATAATCTCTGAGGCGTGTGAGAAGTCTGGCATTTCTAGTTTCATACGCTCAGCCGCTTCACGTGTCATGACGCGGAGACCATTGTGCGTGTCCGTCAATGTTACACCGGTAGTTTTATTTGAAAAGGCAATCGCCGCCTTCAAGATACGCTCTTTCGACTTTGGCATATTGATCGTCTTACCTAGGAACCGTGAGCCGAGCACGATATCAAGACGAGGATTTTTTTCCATATGCTCAAGCATGGTAATCACATCTTCAATGCGATGCTGACCATCGGCATCGAACGTCACAATATACTGCGTATGTGGATTCATTAGCGCTGCTTCAATACCTGTCTGCAATGAAGCCCCCTGCCCCAAGTTCACCGGGTGAGAAATAATAGTTGCACGTGACCCAGCTAGCGCCTCAAGAGTGTTATCCTTACTGCCGTCATTGACGACAATAATCTGCGAGAATTCTGCAGGAATACTATCAACCGTTGCCCGAATCACCGACCCTTCATTGTACGCCGGAATGACAAAGGCAACTTTATCATCATACTGTTTTGTCATGCCCCCATTATAGCATAGGGGCAGTAGCAGTAAAGTTTGCTACTTACTTATTTTGGTCGGGAAAAATGAGTTTTTGCAATAATAAATAGTTCCACACGGCCACACTACCCATCACCAAAAACTTAGCTACAAGTGGATGGAGGCCAAGCCATATCAGCCCCTGCAGCAAGAGTGTACTCAATAGCAAGTTTATTAAGGCGAGCGCAATATATTTAACTAGCTGCGTGCTAGTTTTACCATCGTGCTGAAACACCCAAAATTTATTAGCAATAAAACTAATAATAAACCCAAGGCTAAATCCAACAATGTGCGCCACAATTTCAGAAAAATCAGTTTTACCAAATAGGGTGATACCGAGCAAAAATGTACCATATTCAACAATGGCAGCCGTACCACCGGCAACTAAAAATTTTAACACGCGCTGATGCGTACGAATGGTTGAACAAAAAAATTGTATCATGGTGTGTATAAATAATATCTCTGGAAAACGACAAACAGCACTACTGCAATTGCGCACAGCAATACCCCTATCAAAACCCGGTTACGTTTATGTTCTTGCTGCGGTGAGATGTGCAGCAGCGGACTCATATATAACGGCAAGACGATGAGCAGAGGTAAGAAATATCGCCCTTGTACGCCATAAAACGTAGAAAAACTTGTCGGTGTATACGTAAGATACATCGCGCCATTTACCGCCATAAAGTAAGTGGCGCCAATTATCAGTAGACCAATCGTTTGCCACATACGTAGTGGTCGAGTTTTCTCGGCACCAGTACATACCAAAAGTCCTAATACTAATAGTAGCACACCATAGAGCCACATTGGCAAGGTGGTATCTGCTGTACCAAAAACCCCCAGCACGCCTACCGTTTGGCCATCGCCAAATTGGTTCATGTACGTATTGTGTGTAACGCGCAAAAACTCAAATGGATCGTGCACCAGTTTGTCTATTTGCACCTGCTGGTTAGCTTCAGATGGCCCATTCAGTCGCACAGTTGGATATAGCCGGTTTAGCAGCATGCACTGCCCAGCAAACACAGCCAGCGCCACGACCACTATACTAATCACTGGTAGTATATGGCGACGACCACGAATTAAGGTGAATGCTAGCGCAGCAGCCAGCACGAGCGGCAGTTTGACAATTGCCAGTGCTACCGCAGCTAACGCTAACAGTAACCACTGCCCCTTATGCACAGTGCGCTGCTCGCGAAGCCGCATTACATAGCTCGCAAATAGTGCCGTTACCGCAAACGATAACCCGTCAACAGAAACAACTGCATTTTGAAACAGCAGCATAGGCACGAGCAGCACCGCAGCAAAGGCCCATTTTCGGCGTGGCGCAAGCCGCACCGCTACAGCAAATAACATCACGATGGCCACCAGCGATACCACGCGGGCTGCATACAGCGCAACAAGCGGAGAACCACCCAGCCAGTGCACTGCTGCAATAGCCGCTGCAGCTGGCACGTATAACACAGGATTATATACATATGTATTTGTAGTATCCACCCACACCGACCGGCGTTCCTGTGGTGTATCGATAGTATTTTTCAGTTCAGCCTTAGTGTGCCAGTGGTTGTATTTTTTACTTGGATAGCCCCGAATTGGGTTATCCTGCACTGTTTGTTCAACCATATCTGGCACTGCACTTGGCAACTCTGCACCCAGCCTTCCTGGCTGCTGCGCAGTAACAAGCTTCAGCTTTCCAGTAGCCAGCTGATATGCCCGCAAGAAGTGAGCGTCCTCATCCGGGCCATGGAATGGTGGAGTGATAGCAATGAAGCTCATTCCCACAACCAGAGCAGCTGTCGCATATACAACATGCGGCTGCGCTATCCAGTTAAATAGGCGCTGGAATAGTGATGGCTTTGGTGTCGTAACTTCTTGCTTCATGTGTCTTTATTTTACTTGACTGCCCCACGTTCAAACAAATGCAGCAGCTGGTTACTATCAATTTGCAGCAGGTTGTCCGCATTGCCACCAAGCGCACGGAACGTTTGCATACTACGAATCGGGTACAGCACTGTGGCATTGCGCTGATAAATCGTGCCGTCACTACCTCGCAAAAAGCCTGGTAATTCACCTGCTTTATGGTTCGCAAGCGCTTGCTGGGTACGCTCATCAAGCGGCAGTGGCTGCATCGATCCTCGCAACTCCTGCGCATGGTATAACTTTCCACCTGCAGCAATATAGCGGCGCTGGCCAAAGGCAATATACGCTTGCAATTGCCCTGGAGCAACCGTATAGCCCTGCAGCTGTTCCTTGGCGAATGAGCGAACCGCCAGAGATAACCCAAGCTCTTTTGCCGGAGCAAAGCTCGTTAGTGGAATTAGTCGCTCAAATCCATCTGCCATATACACCGTCGCATCCTGGTGAGATTTTATCAGCGCACCAGGCGCTACCAGTAAGCTTGCTTCTGGTAAGCCATTTACCGTTACCTGATCGAGCGTTGCAATAACTGGCTGCTGCTGACCCGTAATACCAGCCAGATCTTGCATACCCGGCACTGGTCGGCGCTTGCCATGTATAAATGCATACACTGTCGCATCTTGAGGAGATTTAATTAGTAGTGGCCGAGGCGCGGCAGGGCCTTTACGCAGTAGCTGTGCAGCAGTCGGAGTAATTTCACTCACACTGCCTGGGAAGTCATCACCTGATGCTAGTGGCAGCAGCTGCCCGTTTGCAAGCAAATAATGTTGCCCAGCCACAGCCACCTTATCCCATATGCCCTGCGTGCGTGGCGCTAGTAGTACACTCTGGTGTGAAAATCGCTGCAGCGGGAATTTACCAGTAAACGCCAGGCGTGCGTTCTGCGTAGCTAGCCTATTTAGCCGCAGTGCACCATCTACATAATACTGCTCACCCGTTGCATTATCTTCAACAATAGTATCTGCCTTGAGCAGCGGTGGTGCTAATTGTAAATGCGCAATGCCACTTGCATCAAGGCGGTTATACACCCCGCTAAAGCCCTGCTGCGTAAGCGTTTGCTGGTCAAAGGCCTCGTATTTTTTACCACCACGAATACCATACAGTGAACCGCTCGTAGTCATGTAGCTATCTGTCATCATCGGGCCATCACTAAACCGTGCCAGCTGATTATCACTCAGCCGAATCGACTGCCCGCACGTATAGCCATAGTCGGCAATTTGCTGGCAGCTACCAAATGGTAGCTTAATATTCGAATCATAAAAGTAAACTGTGCCATCTTTCGATCGAATCAATCGCGTCAGTGAGAACCCGGTTGTTTTACCATCAAGATACCCCTGGCTAACAAACTGCACCTGCCCTAGCCGTGATGCTGCCGACACAAAATGCATCGCACTAACGGGATATTTGGTGTCATCAGAAATAAGATACACTGTGCTGTCTCGCTCGCTGCGCACGAAACTAGATGTCACCCGTGGCGCACCAAACCATTCATGGAAAAAGAAGAAAAAGTTACGGTTTCCATAGGCCCCACAATGCGTCTCACCAGGGTATGCGTTCAGCGCTGCATCGCTTGGTACATATGGCGTATAAATATACAAACTAGCCGTCGCTACATTCTCGATGTAGACATTCTTGCCGCCACACGCTGGGTTTGGATTATACTGAATGTAATTTGTACGGCCTGGACGGTATTGGTATTCATGAATATGTTCTTTATAGCGCTTAAGCTGCCAGGCTGCCAGGTGAATTTGCTTATATAACCCACCCTTTGTACTGGCGCAGTTTGCCGAAAAGCCAGGCCCACTATCTGGGCAGGCATAACCCATAGCATATTTATACTGGCTTTTCAGTGGCCAATCATCAGTAAAGAGCGACCCCTGCTCTTTTTTGAGCATCACCAGCAAGACTTGTGGATTAATGCCATTTTCTTGAGCTGCTTGCCAAATAATTTGCGCTGTCGACATACCGCCTGGAAATGCGCCGCCACCCCGTTCAAATGAGGTTTCACCAGTCTGTGGATTTTCGTGATAGTGCTGCAAACACGGATACGGTGCTCCGTGCCAGCCACGGCTTCGGGCATACTGTTCGCGGGTACCACTGCCATAGCGCTGCCGGCCCCAGGTGTCACAAGCTGGTACGTGCTGGTCTAAAAAGGTCTGAATTTCCGCCACACTCATGGCGTCTTTATTGTAAAACACCGCATCATCGATGATATTGCCTGGCCGAAAATCTCGTGCCATTGCCGCATGTGCTGGCACACTAAACAAAACACCACCAATAATGCTAGCAACAACCCCCAATATAATGCTGATTTGTGTGAGGCCGCCTCCCCCTTGGCGCCCCCACATTACAGTTGTATCTCCATTGTATTTAGGCCATTGCCCTGCACTCCAGGGGAGTCGTACTCAAGCGTCACTGCCCAGGTGCCACTGCCTAGTTCACTTTTGGCAAAGCGTACCGTGCGGCAGGTTGTCGAGCTTGGATTGGCAAGGCCGCTACTATTCTTTACTACTCTGCGGTCCTTTTGCGAAAAGACAAACTTACATTGGCCGCCTTCTTCAGCGATAGTAGAAATAAATCCGCTGGCCTCCACAGCATCGCCCTCTATGCCAACGTTCGTCACTGTGGCGTAAGCTTTGCGTTTACCATTTTCAGCGCTGGCTGTCGCCTCTGCAGGACGATCAGTTTGTGCTGGCGGCTGCTGCTTTTTATCTGGGTTATGGGCCAGTTCCTTCGTCTGCCGCTGCTCATCGGCATTGCGCTGTGTGCTCCGCCCTTCTTCATCACGCGGTGTCTCGCTCGAGGTACCACGGTGCGGCTGGCCAGATTTTGGCGTAAATAGAAAAACACCCCCAACAATCGCCCCCGTAAGTACAATACCTGCGGCGATCACGGTGAGAATGCCTTTCCTTGATATAGTGCTTGTTGATTGTTTGTTCTTGTATTTCATGTTGGCTATATTGTAGCCGATTCAATCAACAAGAGCAATGCTACTTATGCTTGTTCTTGATAGCCTGGCGCCCTTCAAGCGACCGTGCTGCATTAGCTACATCATCATCAACATCAGCGAGTGCTGCCGCTCGCACGCCGCGCCACTTCTCGATGTTGTAAAGCGGTGCAGTAACAACGCCCCAAATTTTGCGCTTCCAACCGTAGTGACCATCGCGCAATGTCCAGAAAATATCACGAATCACACCACCAATAACTGCCCGAATAATAAACCGTTTACCCGGCACTGCCACCTGGATGCCAACCTTACGCAAGCCCATCGTTTCGTCAAACATGCGGTGCTTGTATTCAAACAAAGTAAAGTCATTTGAGTGCTGCACATTACCGCGTGAGGCATACGCTTTCATGTAGCCAGCGTTAATGATATCACGGCCAAATAGCTGATCTTCAGCGTACGGTACGTCTTTATATGGCAGCTCGCCAGTTAGATAGTCACGCCGCGCCGCCGAGTTAGCATCTGAATAGAAAGCAATTTTATCGTAAATTTCCTGATTTTTTACAAAATCATCTGCATAGAACAACGTAGTTCCCTCATCTGGTCCAAACGAACGAAATACCGAAGTGATCTCACGCTTCAAAAGTGGAAATGTCTTTGGCCGTGGATCTTGCTTGCCCACCACACCAATAATTCGTGGCGACAGCTCAAATGGTTTCGTCATTTCATACAGCCAACGGTTGTGCGCTGGTACCGCATCTTGCGAGAGATACACCACAATATCTCCCTTCGCATCATGAGATGCAGCCGCACGAGTCTTGCCATGGCCATACTCTTCCTTAGTAATAGTCTTCCAGCGCAAATTAGGATGCTGCTCAGCATATTTAGTAATGATTTGCGGCGTCTTGTCTTTCGAGCTCGTGTCATAAACCAGCACTTCTACCGCTTTATCAATCTTCTGGCGGAACACCATCTTAAAGAGGTCGTCAAGATACTTTTCACCAAAATAGGTTGGCACAAACACGGTAATATCATACGAATCTTGTGCGCGCTGCTTACCAACAGTTGGTGGCAGTTCATCGTGCTTTTTACTGGCTGGCTTGGCAGACTGAGCAGGTTTTTGTGCGGCAGCAGACTTTACCGGCTTCGTATCTTTTACTTTCGGCGTTGGCTTACTCTGCTTTGGCTGAGTAGTTTTTGGTTTAGATTGCTGCTTTGGCGCCGGCTTAGCCTGTTTCTTTTGTGCAGCCGCTTTGGTTGGTTTCGCTGATTTCTTTGCCATACTATTCTCCTTGTACCTCACGGCGCAAAATAGCTTCTACCTTCGCGTATGACGCATCCCATGATGCATTAGCTACACTATCGCTAGCTGCCTGGGCATAAGCAGTCAAATCGTCTTTCTCAACAATCTTACTGAGCTCTGCTGCCATTTGGATTGGTGATGCCGGTACATAGTGAATGTAGTCGTTCTCACCAAGCACTAGGCTATTGTTTTCACCTTCATTCATAACGGGAATACAGCCCGCCACCAAAAGCTCCAGTGGAAGGAGTGATACATTTGTTAGCGATAATACCAAACAAGCCTCTGATTCATGGTACAAGCGCGCTACATCCTCGTGCGAGAGAATACCGCGGTTTTTATATGGGAATGGAATTTGATAGTTACCGGTGTCCCAACCAAAGAACTCAATCTCGTATTCTGGGTGTTTTTTATGGAAAATATCTAGTGCGATAACACCCAGCTCAAACGCACGGCGCTCCGTTACCGGGCGAGCGTAGAAACAAATCTTCTTCTGCTTTTTAACTTCTGGCTTATAGCGGTAAATATCCATATCAGCACCAAAGTTAAAGTAATCCGCCGCCATACCATATTCCGACACCTTTTTTGTTAGCCAGCGGCCAGCGGTAATGCCATAAAAGCCCATGCGGTAGGTGTTTTCAGCCAGCACCGCCTTTGAGCCAAGCCCATAAAAGAGTGGTTCAAAGTCTTGCACAAAGTAAAACTTATGCGCCTTGGTATCAACATTAAATACTGGGTATGCTGTCTCCCAGCCAGTCGCAATCAAAGCATCCGACTCTTCATAATCAGCAATTTTCTTCACCTTTACATCAAAGTGAAAGCTGCTGCGTAAAATATCCACCGCCTGCGCAACACTTTGTGGGTGAATTGCCTCGTAGAGGTAAAAGGTGACATCGTGCCCCTGCTGCTGCAAGTAGCGTGCAAAGCGACAAATTGTATTTTGACCACCGCTACCCGGGCTTAATGGGCTCAGCACCCAACCAATCTTCAGCTTCTCTTTTGATCCAATTTTTGGTGGGGCCGCGTATGGATGATCGATGTAATTAGCACGTTTAATATCTTCAACGGCAGCCATTACGTCAATTGGCTGTTGGAAAATTGGCTGTTGCTGCTTTGCCACATAATCACGCGTCTTTTTTACTGCCTTGCGAAGCCCCTCGTTCTTTGCGTAGGTGTAGAATTTATACAATTTCTCTTGTTTACTCATATCACTCCTTATTGTTATCACTCCTGTCAGCTGCCTTATTAAATACGCGCAGGGGTTTCGTCACCTTCCACGATAGTGACTCTTGCATTTGATTATAGCGCGTTTCGATATTTTTTAAATGCTCTACTGTTTCAGACAAGCGCTGCTGTGTTTCCTGCTGCTTACCTTGCAACGTATCATTGGCTTGTTTTGCTGTAGCTAGCTCTTGCTCAAGCGTATCACGCGCTAGCAGAGTTGCATCTAATTTTTGCTGTGCAGCGTCACGCACATCCCCTATCTCAAACATAGTTTGCCCCAAATTTTTCACGACGCGCTGCATAGCACTTGTATATTTCTTTATAAAAATGCCTGGCAACGGATGGCCAGCAATCGCTAGCGCGTATTTGCGACAACTTCGCCGCAGGTCAACCAAGGCAAAGTCCTCATGCGTGCGAATCTTTTGGTCCTTTGGCCACTGCCAATCTTTACTATAGGTGGTGTACTGCTGCTTAAGCTGCTTGTCGTATTCACGCGGCACAGGAATAAGCGCGTCCTCAAAAGCCATCTCTTCGCTATCCCATTGCTCCTGCGTTAAAAAGCACTCCTTGTGCGGATTTGCCACATTAGCCGACCACCCAGTATCTTCCGGATCATATCGGTTCATTAGCTCATAAAGCTGCTGCACGAGCTCACGCGTTGACTCTTCACCATCGTCAAACAAACGCTTGCGATCAAGACGACCACGCAGCTCAAGTATTTCTTGCACAAATAATTCCCGTTCGGTAGCCTCCGCCGGTACACCAATGACCGGAAATACATCGACAAACACACCAGTAAAACTCTCTGGAAACGGCAGTAAATTATACGATGTAAACATAGTTCGCTCATCGTGAAATTTACCCACCAATTGATCTGAGTGACGCGCGCTCACTCCATCAAACCAAGCATGACCGCGCGGTGAGCGTTTCATCATAAGCTCGCCCAGCCGCTGATAATCACGCCACGGCATTACAATATCAATATCATCATCCCAGGGAATAAATCCCTGCCAAAGTACTGCGCCAATTTTTGTGCCGCCTGCTGCGGCAAAAGTCAGTCCGTGGCTGCGACAAAAATCGCTAAACACACGATATGTCGCGAGAAGTCGCCTCTGGATCTCAGTTAGGTTGCCAGGTTCCTTTACGTGTAAGTAGTCCATTGTCACCTCGTTTCTGGTTACGAATTACAAAATGTAAAATTTGCTTCTCCCCCGTGAAGGCATATGGCACAAGCTCACCATTCTTTGTTTTGCGGAATAGTGCAGCTGTTATTTCAAAATTACGGTCGTTAAACCCTGTAAGTGGCAGTGTATAGGTATAGCTATAGGTGCCCTTTTTGGTTGACGTAACTGCTGGCGCAAAGTCATCATCGACATATCCATCGTCGATAACCGAACTAGCCCGGTTAGTCACCTCATCGATGACTGAAATCCCAAACCCAACCGGCACATCCTCGTGCACCGTATACGTTAGCTTGATCTTCAGCTCATCTTCGTTTGACAATACTGTCTTAGACAGAGCTTCTAGCGTAATCTCTGGTCGTGGCCGATCG
Source organism: Candidatus Saccharimonadota bacterium (assembly GCA_905372785.1). GTDB lineage: Bacteria > Patescibacteriota > Saccharimonadia > Saccharimonadales > Saccharimonadaceae > VGLK01. The sequence continues at coordinate 110,298 of CAJPQG010000003.1, read as the reverse complement.
TCATCCTCTTTCTTTTGCTGCTTTGGCTTAACCTCAAGGTTACTCAGCGTGTACCGGTTTGCCACTTCATCTGGCGTACCGTCTAGTACCAGCTTGCTCTTTTCAATCAAGATAGCGCGGTTGCAGAACTTTTTAACCGATGCCATATCATGCGTCACTAGCACAACTGTTTTACCATTGCGCTTTAGTTCTTTAAAGTATTCGAAACATTTACGCTGGAAGGCTTCATCTCCCACTGCGAGCACCTCATCGAGTACCAGAATGTCTGTGTCCGCCTGGATAGCGATTGAAAATGCCAAACGCACCTGCATACCGCTCGAGTAGTTCTTTAACTTTTGGTCCATAAAGCGCTCTAGCTCTGAAAAGGCCACAATGTCATCATAGCGCTCTTCAATTTCTGAACGGCTGAAGCCGAGCAATGCCCCGTTCAAAAAGACATTATCACGACCAGATAACTCTGGGTTAAAGCCCACACCAAGCTCAATGAACGGTGTTAACTTACCGTGCACGTCTACATGACCACCATTTGGCGTGTAGATTTCTGAGATAATCTTCAGCAGTGTACTCTTACCACTACCATTACGCCCAACGATACCAATAAAGTCGCCCTTATATACAGTAAACGAAATATCATCAAGCACCCGCTGAATTTCGTACCCACGCTTATTAAAATTAATTAGGCGCCCTTTTAATGAATTCTGCGACTCGTGTGGCAGCTTGAATTCTTTTGTTATGTGCTGCACATCAAGCGCGACACCTCGTGTCTTCCCTATCATTTACAAATTCTCCGCGAAAAACTTTGATTCTTTTTGGAAATATAGCCAACCACCGACAAGCACCACAAGGGTAAAGCCGACTGGCACCACAATCGCAAGCGGGTTATGCCACAAATCGAAAAAGCTGAGCGTCTTATCACCAATGATTGCATCACGCACCCCTTGAATAACTAGTGCGACCGGATTGAGCAGCAGTAGCTTTTCGAGCAGCTCATTTTTTACCATTTGCAGCGGGTAAATAATTGGTGTTGCGTAAAAACCACCCTGCAGAATAACTTCCCAAATGTATGATACATCACGGAACTTTACATACAGTGCCGAAAGCAGGAACGAAAAGCCGAGCGCCAGCAAATATAGCCCAATAACATACACTGGAAATAGCAGCACGCCAGCCAATGTGAGCGGCACTTGGTTAACGACCATAAAAATAGCCACAATCACCAAACTCAGCAAGAGGTTAATAGTCGCTGAAATACTGGTTGAAATCACCACTGTCCAGCGCGGAATCTTAATCTTACGAATCAAATCACTGCGACTAACGATCGCCCCAACGCTTTGCACCGTCATTTCAGTAAAGAAGTTCCACAGCACGATACCAATCAAGAGGTAAACCGCAAAGTGTTGGATTTCATTACCAACGCGTAAAAAATTAACAAATACGACATACAAAATGCCAAATAGCAGTAGCGGCTTCAGCAGCGACCAAACATATCCTAAAAGCGATCCCTGATAGCGTAGTTTAAAGTCGGTCCGAACTAATTCTGCCAGGAGTGCTTTATTTTCTTTTGTTAGAAAATTACTCATATGTCTGCTATTATAGTAGTAAACTATGGAAAAGTCCAATACTCCAAACACTGCTATTATTGTCTTAAACTGGAATAATGCCAGCGATACGATTCGCTCTGTTCATTCCCTGCTAGAGCAGACCGTGCTCCCTAAAATTGTGATTGTCGACAATGCATCGAGTGATGATTCGTTGCAGCAAATTCATCAAGAATTTGATGACACCGACCACGTTCACATTATTGCAAATTCTGAAAATAGTGGTTTTGCTGGTGGTGTTAATCGCGGCTTCCACTGGGCATTAAAACATGACTACGCCTTTATTGGCACCTTGAATCCTGATGCCACTGCCAAAACAGACTGGCTCGAACAGCTATTACGCGCGGCTGATCAGCAGCCAAAATTTGGTATATTTACTGGGCTATTTCTAAATAAAGCTGGCGATACTATTGATTCCACCGGTGAACTGATGACTACCTGGGGTATTGCCGGGCCACGCGGCCGCGGTAAACCAGCTAGTGATGGAGCCGCTATGCCAACGAGTATTTTCGGAGCGAGCGGCGGCAATGTGCTGTATAGGCGCGAATTATTACGCCGCGCTGGCTTGTTCGATGAGCGATTCTTTATGTATTTTGAAGACATCGACCTCAGCTACCGCGCACAACTGCTCGGCAACCAAGCATATTACCAAGCTTCAGCTATCTCTTATCATGACACTGGCAGCAGTAGCCGTAAAATACCTGGCCTAACTACTCGCTACTTCTTCCGTAACACCCCTATGGTCTTTTACAAAAATACGCCGCTGCAGCTACTACCGCGCTTATTACCACTATTTTGGTTAAGCTACCTCTTATTGTTTAGTAAGGCCATCGCCAGCGGACGAGGCGGACCAGCGCTTATCGGCGCCCTGCAAAGCCTCTTGTTATTGCCACACACTATTCGCGCCCGTTGGCAAATTCAGCAATGGCGGCAAATCGAAGCCGAAGAACTCTACTCACGCCTTCACCCCGGACCACTCGATAGCCAAACTGGCTTGCGCCGAGTGCACCGCTTGCTTACCACTTTCACCAAGAAATCATAGGAACTACCATGTATCACATCGCTATTGACGCTCGTATTATTAGCAGCTCTACAGGGCGCTACGTCGAGCGGCTACTGCACTACCTAGAACAACTTGATCGCACCAATCGCTACACTATTTTAGTGCGTGCCAAAGATAAGCAATTCTACCGGCCAACCAACCCTAATTTTCATATTGTTGTAGCCGATTACGCAGATTACTCTTTTGCCGAGCAGCTTGGGTTTAAAAAACAGCTCGATGAGCTTGGCGCGGATTTAGTGCACTTTTGTATGCCGCAGCAGCCAATTTTATACCGCGGACTGCACGTTACCACTATTCACGACCTTACGCTGCTTAAAACCTACAATTCAGACAAAAACTGGCTAGCTTTTCACCTGAAGCAGCTGGTGGGGCGCGGCGTCTTTCGCTGGGTTAGCCACAGCAGTCAAGCCATCATTGTGCCAAGTAAATACACCGAACAAGATTTATTATCGTTCACAAAAGCTGCGCGAGGCAAAACCTACCTCACCTACGAAGCGGCCGACACTCTTGCGCTTAATGAGCTAAAGCCATACCCAGAGCCGCTTGGTGATTTTATTCTATATGTTGGCCAGCAGAGCGACTATAAAAACATCCGCCGCCTTGGCGATGCTCATCAACAGCTACTCACCCATCGGCCAGAGCTGAAATTAGTCCTTGTTGGGCGCAAAAATGCCGCCGCCCAGCGCAATGAAGCCTACTTCCAAAAGCAGGGGTATCGTAACATTATTTTCACTGATTTTGTCGAAGATGCGGTACGCGATTGGCTATATGCTAATTGCCGCGCCTATGTGTTTCCGTCGCTCATGGAAGGGTTCGGCCTCCCTGGCCTAGAGGCAATGCAGTATGGCGCACCACTCGTTTCCAGCAACGCCACCTGCCTGCCAGAAGTCTACAGTGATGCCGCCCACTATTTTGACCCATATGATACAAACGATATCGCCCGAGCCATTACTGACGTGCTCGATGATGATATGCTCTGCGATACCCTCGTGCAAAACAGCCAACGCGTCCTGGCCCGCTACTCATGGGAAAAAACCGCCCGTGAAACACTTGCTGTCTACCGGGCTGTTCTACGAGCGGCGAAGTTGAAAGATAGGAATACATGATTAAGCAATACAAACTAAACCTCGTTTACAGTAGCAGCGATGGTATATCGCTGAAGTAGATTACGCAAACATATACAGACCAGACCTATAGAGAATATCAGCAATAGAGCCTGTTCTTGTTCGACTATTAGCATCAATTAATAAAACACTAGCCTATCGCTACCCATCATCTTTTTACCCTTCTGATAATAATACCTATGGTAACCAGTGCAGCAGTTACCAAAACAATATACATCAACATAAAACCAACCGACAGCTGTTCCCCGCTGGGGTTCACTAAAGTGACTCCATAAGACTCACGATATTTATCAGCCATCGCCACCGGTGCCTTATTAAAAACTTCTTCGATTGAAGATTTCATTAAAACTTGTTTAAGTAGCGCATTGATATGTGTAAGCGGAAACCAGGTCATCACCTGCCGTAACACATCTCCTACAGAGCCAATGGAGATATACACTCCTGAAATAAACCCGATAAGAGTCCCGATAATTGTACTCAATGCCGTAAAGGCTGAATTAGTACTAATAACAGCCAAAATAGGCATAACTATTGCTACAGATGCCGCTGCACTTAATAAAATAATTCCAAATATTTTGAGAAAATCTATAGGTGCATACACAAGAAGTGAGTCAAATCCGTTAAACAGTATCATGGCAAAAATACAAGAAATTAGCGTCAGTATACTTCCGAAGATGATAGCAAAAACAGCATATGACATTTCTAGTTTAAACTTTGATATAGGACTTGCTTTCAAGTCTTCAGCTATCTTCTTTTCCCTATCTGAAACCATCACCCCGAAGGTACCTAGCGTACTTGTCATAGAAATAATAGTCGTTAGCCCTGAAATTAGCCAAAGATTAACCATTTTGACAGTAGAGTCTGGAATCGTGTCGCTGCCAATTATCTGCTTAATAGCATCAAGCTGCAGCTGTCCTAGAAAAACCTGATAAATAATCACCAGGATAATAACTGATAAAAATGACATGAGCAGTGCCGTTTTATCACGAGTGTATACTTTATAATTTCTAATAATTAACTTAAGCATCTTTTACGGCCCCTTTCTCCTTGAGCACGTTCAGATATGCCGACTCTAGGTTTGAGTGCTCTATATCAAAAGATTCAATAATGGATTCTTCTTGATTTTCAGAAATGACACGTATCATTTCGCCGACACTGACATCCTTAATGACAACCTTTTTATCAGTAAGCAAGTGGCATTTACTGGCCAAATCCAGACTCGCCGGCAATTGAAATAAATCTCTATTTTTAAGGGTGATGCTTAAATTGGTTGTGGAGTTTTGTTTAATAAACGCAGAAACCGCGCCCGAATAGTAGACCTCCCCAGAAATGATAGCATCCAGAATATCGCAGCTGCTCATTTCCTCCAGATAGTGAGTGATTAACACTACTGTCATTTTTGTTTTTTGGTTTAACTGTTTTATTGCCACCCATAAATCACGTCTTGACTGCGGATCTAATCCTGTAGTTGGCTCATCTAGCAACAGAAGTGATGGCCGATGCAACAGTGCCCTAGCAATATCTACCTTACGTTTCTGGCCACCGGATAACCTGCCGTATCTTTGTCTTCTAATCTCAGACACATTGAGATACTCTTGTAATTCTTTTATGCGCCTGTGTACCTCTTTTTTAGATAAGCCATACAAAGACCCCCTGGTAACTAGATTCTCTTCAACTGTCAAGGCCTCATCTAGGCGGCTACTTTGAAACACAACTCCAATATGACGATGAAAGTTTTTTGACGATAACGTCTCTCCATCTACCTCCCAAAAAATATCACCTGAACTTTGCTTTATATTTTTAATAAGAAGGTTGAGCAGTGTTGTTTTCCCTGCACCATTAGGCCCCAGTAGACCATAAAACTTACCCGACTTAAATACTAGATTGACCCCCTTCAGGGCTTCAAAATCACCATATTTTTTACCAATATTCTTTAGCCTAATCTCCATTTTCCGACACCAGCAGCCTTCCTGAAGCAACCTCTTTGCCACCTTCATTTTGTATCACAGCATAAATTTCTAAAAGTCGACCTAATTTCACATGAGATCTGCAAAAGGCACATAACACCTCTTATTTTAGCAAATTTTACTAATTAACGGCAGCAAACCCGTGAAACACTAGCTGTCTACAGGGCTATTCTACGAACGGCGAAGTTGAAAGAGAAAAACACATCACTATAGCAGCACTAGCTAGCCAGCAATAGAATTTTAACCTTGCGCTATTACTTGTTTGTTGATATATCCTGTTATAATCCGTAAGAGCTAGTATCTCTAAGTTTAATTTATATATTTTTATGAACACTCCACCCCTCAATCTCCGTATTCAGCGCGATAGAGAAGTATTTTGGTCACATGCGCTAGCAAAAATAACCAATAAATCATCATTGCAACGTTTTGTCCGTAGTTACCTATCATTTCTCGGGCGTGAGTATGACACGGCTATCCTGCAAGCAATCGCTCAACTGCAGCATGTACCACATAAAAACCAGCCGCCACTTACGGCCAATATTCTTTCTCTTGCTGCGCAGCTGCAGCGTCAACCTACTATAGCTAGTCGATTGCCACTTTGGCAGCAACTGGCTGAGCTGGTTGACTATTCGACGCCCATCATTACCTTAGAAATCTCACTCCACACCAGAGCGGAGGTTGCAAGCTACTATAAAACACTACTATCGCACAGTTACCGGGAGCTATGGCCCGTGCACGACATCGCCTATAGGCTCGTTAATGTTATGACGCACTATGATATCGCGCAAGATAAGCCCCTTTATGAGCTCTGGGACCTCGCTACAGAATCAGAAATTATGAGCATGGACGACATTCAAAAAACTGGCACCTGGAATAAGCTAATCCGTAGTGCCGGCACGTTGTAGCTCGGCTAGTCTACTCCTATCCTACCAGCTCTTCCCGCAGGGCGTTCGCCACAAATTCGGGCTGATCCAGCTGGCTGAATGCGTAGCTTTCCGGCACGGGAACCACGCGCGCATCCGGCATGCGGGAGGCTAAACGACGCGCATTCTCGATCGGGAACAGCTTCGTGGTATCGGCCCACAAAAACAGGGTCGGATGCTCAAACCGTTCCAAATCTCGCGCGGACTGCACCGTATATTTCGTAGAAATACCCTTCAGCACTTTCACCAAATCGCGGCGAACCCCGGCATCTTTCAGCGGCGCAATAATGCTATTCCACTCGGCGGCGTCAAGCTCGCGTTTCACTAGCCACCCGAAGGCAATCGGCAGGCGGCGCACCCATCCCAGATGCAGGGCTGCTCGGAGTGCCTGCATGGTTCCCGGAATGTACGCCACATACTGTAGGTAGCGTAACGGCAGGGGCAAGAAATTCTTCTCGGTATCGCATGAGAGCAGCACTAGGCGCTTGAGTCCTGCGGGTTCCTGCACCGCCGCCAGCTGAGAAACCACTCCGCCGGTATCGCTGCCAATGAGGGTAAACCCATGTGGGCATAGCTGTTCTGCCGCTTCGTTCACGGCCTGCGCCAGCTCGGCAACGGTGAGGGCTGCATCTTCTCGGGCGGGAATAGTGTGACTCCCCAAGGGAATATCGAGGGTTATGCACCGAAAATCTTGGGAGAGATTCTGCACCACTTCGCCCCAGACATCCGAATTTGTCAGCAGCCCGTGCACAAACAACAGGGTCCTCTCGCCTGCGGCTTCACGGGGACCACCGTATTCACGCCAGCGAAGCTGACCGATTCGGGTTTCTGCGCTGCCCGTCGCCACTGGTTCAGGGGTAAGGTTCCGGCTCATACTTTTAGCTCCTTTTGTTACACAGGTTGTATTTTTCTATGTGCTAATATTTAATGTCATACTAATCTTATAATATCATTAAATATTTAAAATTACTGTTATATATTCCGTGAAACTACTTAACGGGGCCACGCGGCCCCGTTTTTTTATGCTAACTTTCGCTAATGTGAAATACACCACTGTGCTGGATTCAACCACCAGATTATCTGCACTCTAGATGGTGTACCCTTGGTGATCACCTACCCCGTACCCGGGGCACACCACGACACGTTTGCGTACCGGTGGCACGGATTGGACAGATTCTTAGACCCGCACGATACTCTGGCCGATAAGGGCTACCAAGGACTAGACCTGATCACCCTAATGAATAACCCTCCTTAATCCTCCTTTGACCTATTGGCGTTACGTATAGTCTCGTGCGCTCGTGAGCTATCGGAGTTTTTACTGAAGAGAGCCCAGATAAGCGAAATGAGGCCGATTACTGCGAATACGAGACCGACTTTCGCGGGGTCTACTACACCCCATGAAATATTCTGCATGGTTAGCCAGGCTCCTCCGCCTACGAGAATTGAGATGATGCTCCAGAAAATTTCTTTCGATTTTTCGGTTTTCATGATGCCTACCTTCCTTATGAAAAAGCTTTTATTCTTAAATATAGGGGATCCACACTAGTTTTATCAACGTCAAAGGCTACAATATCGAGGCTACACTTGTTTCTGTCCTCGGTTGTCTACCTAATATTACCCCCGCTAATGCGAACCATAGCACTGTCACCGTATCGTCAACAAAGACTGGCAGTAGCATACCGGTAATTATACAAATAAGCCCACTAGCAAGTACCCCCACTGTGGCCACAGGAAATGCGCGTCGCACTCGCCACACGTCAGCCAGTATTGCGCCCAGCCAGGCCATAAATATAACTAGCCCCACCCAGCCCACTTCATGTGCTACAAATAAATACTGATTTTCTATAATCATTGCCGGACGCCGACCCAGCAGCGAAGCTGAACCAGTAGTGCCGACTCCAGCCCCTAGTGGATGCGCCTGCAGCTCGGCAATACCAGTTTGCAGTGAACTACCATGCCCTTCATTAGAGTCAACCTGGTTAGCCTCGTGTGGGTTTTTGTGTAGCACAACATGTGAAATAAATGATGAATCTCGCAGCGCAAATGCCCCCGCACCAAGCACTAATGTCACTACTATTGCCGCTAGTCCCACTTTCCACGATAGTTTATCGCGCCACATATACAGTAGGGCCGCTACCGCTGCTACCGCTGCACCCACTTGTGCACTACGCGAATAACTTACCCAGAGTACCACTCCGGCCATTACTATCAGTGCCACCAGCCACCAATATTCCCTTTTCTTCTGCACCTCGCTCTGGCGCAGCTTGTATACCAGTGCCACCAGCGCCATAACAAGCACACTACCGGCATATACTCCAAGCGGATTTGGCCCCCGCAAAGTGCTGTTAATGCGCACATAGGCTTCATTTTGATCTACTGTTAGATACGGCGCAATATTTTTGGTTTTATCATAGCCAAGTACCGCTAAATTATCCGGTGGCAACAGCAGTTGCAAGCAGCCAAAGCCCAGTACAATCGCTGCACCGATTAACAAACTGCGCCACACATAAGCCCACATATGTGGTACATATAGAATACCTATGTAGCCCGCACTAAAAGCCAGTACCGCCCGAACATCAATTAAAAATCCGGCTACCATCGCCTGTAGGCCATTATGAAATAGCAGCATACTAACCCCGTGCACAGCCACAAAAGCAATACCTAGCCACAGTGGCAAACTACGCTTTCCAGTAATTCCTGCTCGCAGCCGCTGCGGATGATACCGTATGCCATACCACAGCAGTAACGCTAGTTCCGCGATCAGCACCAGTTCCTTCCAAGCTTTCACTGGCGTCGCCATCGCTGGCACATGTACACCAATCACTACAGATAGCGGCGCATGCACACAAACACCCACTATCACTATTGCCATCGTCCACCGCAATACCTGTTCTATTCTCTGCTTCATCATATTGCCATTATATCGCACTTCCCTCTGAAAGGTGCTATACTAACGCCATGCCGTCACGTAATTCTAAATACTACAGTCTATTACTTATCTTTGCAGATGTCTTAACGCTCGTAGCTGCCTTCGTTCTGGCCTACATTGTCCGCGTGCAGCTCGACCACCGCCCACTGCTTGAAGATGTATATGCCCAGGAGTACCTGGTGTCTTTTATTCTTATCACTCCTATCTGGATCGGGATTTTTGCCGCCCTTGGCCTGTATTCGGCTGGGGTGTATAATCGCCGCCTCGTTGAATGGTCTAAGATTTTAATCGGCGTCTTTATTGGTATCTTGCTTGTTATTGGTTGTGAGTATGCCATTGGCACCCGTCTCTTCCCTGCCCGCCTGGTAGCACTGTATGCCTTTGGCATTACTGCTGTTATGGTCACCTTGGTGCGTGAATTCCTCCGCCTTATGCGTAGCGCGCTGTTCCGGTATGGTGTTGGTGTACGCCGCGTGCTGATCGTCGGTAACTCAGCAGCTACCACCGACATTGCAGCCACACTGTCTGACACCAAAAAAAGTGGCTATGAAATTGTCGCAATTGCCGGACCAAAAGGAGTCATTCCGCGGCATATTACTCAGCCAATTCATTACCGCTCGCTTACTAAAGCCCTTGATGATGTCACCAAGCTGCGCATCTCGACCATCATCCAAACTGATTTATACGACTCAGAAGAGCGCAACCAGCAAATTATGGCCTGTGCTCAGGTGCACCACATTCAATACAACTTCATCCCTGGAGAGCCAGAGTTTTACACCGGTAAGAATACGATTGATATCTTCCTTGGCTACCCAATCATCACCGTTAGCCAGACGCCACTTATCGGCTGGGGAGCAATCGTAAAAAATGTCTTCGATTTTATTCTTGGCATTATTGCCCTCATATTACTATCACCACTATTTATTACCTTAATTGTTCTGCAAAAAATCTTTAATCCTGGCCCTATTTTCTATAAAAGTGCTCGCCTCACTCAGTTCTCGAAGCCGATTAAACTGTATAAATTCCGCAGTATGCGCCCGGAGTTCGGCAAAAAAGACGCCGCCGAAGAGTTTGCGGAAATGGGTCGCCCAGACCTCGTGAAAGAATACAAAAAGCACCACAAAGTGGAGCACGACCCCCGCGTTACCAAGTTTGGCCACTTTTTACGCGTCACTTCGCTTGATGAACTGCCACAGCTGCTCAATGTGATTCAGGGAGAGCTTAGTCTGGTCGGCCCACGGCCGATTCTGCCACAAGAAGTAAAATTCAATAAAACTCGCACCGCGCTGCTGCACAGCGTTAAATCTGGGGTAACTGGCCTATGGCAAGTGTCTGGCCGCAGCAACCTCAGCTTTGAAGAGCGCATCGAACTAGAGCTATACTACGCCCGCAACTGGAGTTTTTGGCTTGATATAAAAATTCTGCTAAAAACTATTGCTGTAGTATTCCGCCGAAAAGGAGCAAAATAAATGACAAAGCAACAACCGCCAAAGATAGCAATCGTACACGACTGGCTTACTAATATGGGTGGCGCCGAAGATGTCGTGCTAGCTCTGGCCGAAGCCTTCCCTGGAGCACCTATTTACACCTCAACCTTCACCCCAGAGGTAATGCCTGCTTTTCAGCACCTTGACATTCGCACGACGTGGCTACAACACCTGCCTCGTCGCCTGCAAAAACTGCACAAATTTTTTCCTGTGCTGCGCGTTAAGGCGTTTCGTGATTTAGACCTTAGTGAGTTTGACATCATTATTTCAAGCTCAAGCGCTGAAAGCAAGCAAGTTCGCACCAGGCCAGATCAGCTACACATTTGCTACTGTCACACGCCAATTCGCTATTACTGGAGCCATTATCACGAATATAAAGCTGATCCTGGCTTTGGCAAACTAAACCCGCTCATTCGGCTGTCAATGCCGCTGCTCGTGCCGCCACTACGCCGCCAAGACCTGGCAGCAGCCCGCCGCGTTGACCTATTTTTAGCCAATTCACACGAAGTTGCAAACCGCATTAAAACCTATTACCATCGCCCGTCACAGGTGGTGTACCCTCCGGTGGATGTTGATCGCTTTTCGCCAAATGAAGTGCGCAGCGACTATTACATCGCGCTGGGCCGCCAGGTGCCCTATAAGCGTATCGATTTAGCCGTTGCTGCAGCCACAAAACTTAGCGTACCGCTCAAGGTATTTGGCAATGGCAGTCAGCATCAGCAGCTCGTCGATATGGCTGGCCCTACTGTGGAATTTTACACTGACCGCTTTGGTGACGCCTCTGACGCTGAGCTTACCAAGGCGCTAAATAGTGCCAAAGGATTTTTGTTCCCTGCCGAAGAAGATTTCGGTATCGTTCAGGTGCAAGCATTGGCTGCCGGCGCACCAGTCATTGGGTACGGCAAGGGTGGCACGCTCGATATCGTGCAAGATGGCGTCAGTGGCGTGTTGTTCCATGAGCAAACTGTAGATAGCCTTATTCAGGCCATCCAAAAAGCTGAAAAGACAACCTTCAACCCACCGCTCCTTGCCCAAAAAGCCCGCCGCTTTAATAAAAACCTCTTCATCATGAAAATGCGCAAGATTGTCGCCGACGAGTGGCAAAAACGCCGCTCATAAACGTATCTGCAAATAAAAAACCACCAAATGTTACTTGGTGGTTTTGTGTTAGATGAACTATGTTCTACCGCGTATTAGGCAGTTGGTTCAATTACCAGCACTCTGTCGCGACCTTCACCTTCAGAGTGCGTTGAAATATCGCTAAACTCCTCTGCCACATGGTGCACAGTGCGTCGATCGGCAGGATTAAGCGACACCTCCTTGCGCTGGCCCGTTTCACGTACGTGCTGCATCCAGCCACGGGCCTTATCAGCGAGCACCTGAGCACGCTGCTTTTTGTAATCAGCAATATCAACATTAACACGAGCTACTGGGCTATCATGCGCCTGTAAAGCAGCAGAAAGGAGGTGCTGCAGGCAACGCAACGTCTCTGCGTTTCGACCAATCAGCAGCCGACTCTCACTATTATGCGGCACATCTACCTCTATAATATCGCCGACTAATTGTACCGATACTGCTATATTTAGCTCAAAAAAGGTCAATACATCTTCGATGAACTTTTGAGAAAATGTAACTGCTTGTTCCCGTGTCATTAGCTACTAGCTCCTTTTACGTTTACCAGTTTTTGCTACCACCCGTGTAATATTCGTCTCAGACATTTGCTTGGTCTGTTTTTTACCTTTACCACTCTTCTTGGCCTGCACCGTTGCGACAATCTCCGCCTTCTCAGCCTTCTTTGCGCGCATCGCAAGCGTTTCTTTCTGATCGCTAGCAATCTCTTGGAGTTCTTCTTGGTCTTCACGCAAAATCAATCGCTGCATGAAATAAACCACCACGTTAGACACTACCATGTATAGCGCCAACGCACCCGGCACGCTAATCATAATAAAGAACATCATGAACGGCAAAATACCAGTCATTTTGCGTGAGACAAGCGCATTAAGCTCTGATTGATCAGCCTGTTTGCCTTCTGCAGCTTCTTGCATAATCTGGCGGAAGGTTTTTGGCTTACCAGTGTGTGGCATCGTCTGGCGTGCAATTAACCACTGCAAGTACGCACCAATTAGCGCAATAACAAAGAGTATAACCGTCACACCATCGAAGTGAGCGAAGTCAAGCGCATGACGGGTTAGATCAATAACGCCAAATAATGTTTTATTAAACGCCTCTGGGTGCGCAATCACCCTTTGCACTTCACCAAGCTGCTGCACAAACGGATACGCCAACTGCCCAAGCTTTTCAGGATGAGCTGCGTGGTCCGTTAAAATACGCACCACCTGGTAAATACCGATCCAAATTGGCAGCTGAATAAGCGCCATTAGAATAGAGCGGAACGGTTTAACATTATGCCGCTTATATAGCTCCATCATGGCATAGCCACGAGCCTGCGGGTTATCTTTGTGTTGTTTGTTTATTTTAGCAAGTTCTGGCTGAAGCTTACGCATCGCCCGTGACTGATGTAGCTGCGACCGCAGTAGCGGCCATAACACAAGCCGCACCAACACCGTGAACAAAATGATTGAAATACCGAAATCCGAACCAGGTACAATACTGTAAATTGCTACCAAAAGGTTGAAAATCGGCTGCACTATAAGTGTTTCAAGCATGCAACGAGGTATCCTTTTCTCTATGTTTCTTAGGTATGTAACATAACTACCGATTGTTATTTCGGATATAATTATACCATACTTTGCCTAGCGGCGACGCGAAGCGCTACTGCTGCTCACGGTAGAGTCCAGCACGATCCAGCAAGCTGCGCATATTTTCTTGCAGATCGGTAAACGGCATATCACGCACTTCACTTGAAAATATTAGCACCACTACATCGTGTGATGGCTTAAGCTTAGGAAGCTCTTGCCGAATAACTTCATATACGCGGCGGCGAATTCGGTTTCGCCCAACCGCACTCTTTAAGATCTTTTTACTTACGACAACGGCAAACCGTGCATGCTGGCGACGTGGGTTGTGAATTGAACGCACAGTGATCATTCGTGAACGTTGGCTAACGCCATGCTTATACACATACTTGAGACTGCTATGACCGTGAAACCGGTTCTGGAATTGTAACATACCCCATTAGTATACCATCGCCCGCCCAATAAATACCACTCTGCTATAAGCTCTACTGCAAACAAAAAACTACCTGCAGCAATTGTAGGTAGTTTATCGTTCATTAGATTGAGACTTTAGCGCGTCCCTTTAGGCGGCGGCGCTTTAGCACCAGACGTCCGGCCTTAGTTGACATACGAGCGCGGAATCCGTGAGTCCGTGCGCGGTGCCTTGTGTGTGGTTGGTATGTTCGTTTTGGCATATCCCTTGCATTTTAGCGCAATATATCGTCACATGCAAGTGCGCCGACTACCATAAGCGTAATGATAACCAATACTATCCACCATAAGCAGTTTGTTTTCCACAATATTTACAGTGGTAGCTGCTACCTGTGGAAAAATAGTACCCCGAATCGGCTGTCTTTTTAATATAGCTGTCTTCTCTGGTTTCTCTCTTGTGGAAAACTACCCTTTTGCGTACAATGAAAACAAGTAAGTAAATCAAACAAACGTAGTCGGCGTGGGAGAACGGGTAGGTGTTTTTAATGGACGAAAAAATTTGGCAAAGTGTCTTGGGTGAACTCGAGCTGACTGTGCCAAGTAGCATGTTCGTCGCCTTCTTAAGCCGGGTGCGATTTGTTCGCCAAGACGACAATGTCATTGTACTAAGCGTGCATAATGTCTTTGCAAAAAGCCAAATTGAAAGCCGCTATAAAGCGCAAATCATTGCCTTATTAGAAAAAAACGGCATACCCAACCCAACATTGCGCCTTGAGGTTGGCTCAAGTAGTCACCGCCGCACCGTCGTCAACCGCGAGACAACAGCATCGCTGCAGCCAAAGCAGCCAATTACTGCTGACGATCTTGTGCCACTCGCACCAACAGCTGCTCGACCATCATCAATCACTGCGGCGCAACCAAACACAACACTCAACCCACGCTATACATTCGATAATTTCATCGTGGGATCGAGTAACGATCTGGCTTTCAATGCCTGCCAGGCTGTCGCGCGCACCCCGGGCACAAAATATAACCCGCTCTTTCTCTATGGCGGCGTTGGCCTTGGTAAAACGCACCTTATTCAGGCGGTTGGTAATTACATTGCAAAAGCTAATCCACGCGCCCGAGTATTGTATATTTCCACCGAAACATTCGTTAAAGAGTTTCTCGACAGTATCTACCTAAAGAAAAATAACTTTTCAGATAAGTATCGTAATGTCGATGTACTCATTGTTGATGATATGCAATTTATTGCTGGCAAGGAAAAAACACAGGAAGAATTCTTCCATACCTTTAATGCTCTGCACCAGCATAATAAGCAAATTATTATTTCCTCAGACCAGCCGCCACACGATATCCCAACGCTAACCGACCGGTTACGTAGCCGCTTTGCCTGGGGTATGGCGATTGATATTCAGCTGCCCGACTTCGAAACACGCTGCGCCATTATTAAAGCAAAAGCTAACCTAGCTGAGGTTGAGCTAGATGGTGCAACGATTGACTACATTGCCTCAAATATTAAAACCAATGTGCGTGAGCTTGAAGGCACCTTAAATCAAATCCTTGCCTTTTCAGAAATGCGCGGTATCACCCCTGATGTCTCAATTGCCGAAGGGCTGATTGGTTCTGCCCGCACAACCCGCCCTCAGCACATCACGCCAAAGCAAATTGTCGAAAAAACCGCCCGCTATTTCTCAATCGACTATAAAGAGATCACCAGCGCAAAACGAAGTCGTCATATTGCTATGCCGCGCCACATCGCTATGTATTTACTGCGCAGTGAGCTACATTTAAGTTTTCCAAAAATCGCCCAAGAGCTTGGCCGTAAAGATCACACGACTGCAATTCACTCGGTAGAAAAAATTGAAACTGCCAGCAAGCTAGACATTGCACTACGTGAACAACTTTCTGAAATTCGTGATCTATTGCATAATTAGTATTTTTATTGCATAATATAGTTATCTACTGAGTATTTACTGTGGAAAAGCTGCGCACAATGCCCCATCTGCACACGGAAAAGGTGTGCAGTTTTTTATTGGCGGCTATGGATAGATTGTGGCAACTATGCCGCCTAGATAATCGCCGGGTAAAACATGTGGGCTACTGGGCACACCTATTCGCATGTTTTGCGCTCTTTTTGCACATACTTGGGCCGGCTACTACCACTGCTAATTAGTAGGTTTTACGCATATCCACAAGGCTTATAACCATCTCCATTTCTTTTATTTTCTTTAGTGATTATTTATAATAAAGGATATGGAATTGACCGTTACACAAGAGAACCTGTCGAAAGCTTTGTCAACTATTGGGCGCGTAGCAAATGGCCGCAGCCAATTACCGATTTTGAACAATATATTGCTGCAAACAGACGGCATGCAGCTACTTGTGGCGGCGACGAACTTAGAGATTGCTGCAACAATGCATATTGGTGCTAAAATGAGTAATCCTGGGCAAATTACAGTGCCAGCGCGGCTCATTACTGAATTTGTGTCTAGCTTGCCGGCCGGACCGGTGAATTTAAAGGTGGAAGGCACGCATTTGCATGTTAAATCGGGTAAATTTTCATCGACAATCCACGGTATGGATGCGACTGAATTCCCAGAGCTGCCTGATATTGAGGAAGATTATGCGATCCGCTACGAACTTAACCCGGCAGATTTTAAGCGAGCGTTGTCTCAAACGATCATGGCAGCGAGTAGCGATGCTGCCCGCCCGGTACTTACGGGTGTGTATTGGCACTCGCATGACGGGCATTTGTATTTAGCGGCTACTGATGGCTATCGACTGAGTCAGCGCCGATTAGTTGCGACCGAGAGCACGGTATCATCAATTGTGCCGGCTTCGAGCCTGCAAGAAGTGGCTCGTAATTTGCACGATGATATGGACAAGATTGAAGTGTTATTTGATGAGAATCAGGCTAGGTTCCGCGCTGATGGGATTGAGATCACGAGCCGGCTTATCGACGGTAACTTCCCTGACTATCAGCAGCTAATTCCTGACGCAGAACTATCCAAGGTAACTGCAGTGCTTGATAAGGCAGAATTTAGTCGTATCGTAAAAGTAGCTGGGCTATTTGCGCGCGATTCTGGTGGTAGTGTAACGGTAAACGTGAGCGATGTGAGCCAATCAGTAAAAGTTCATTCGGTTGCTTCTGAGCTAGGTGAAAACGATTCTGAAGCTGCAGCAGAGGTTGCAGGTGAAGGACAAGTAACACTGAATTCGCGCTTTATTGGCGACGCCCTAAGTGTGCTAGAGGGTAGCCGGAGTATGTTTCGGTTTAGTGGCAAGCTAAGCCCCTGCGTGCTTCACGATAATGTTGATCAGCCAGATTTTATTCATATTATTATGCCGCTGAAGAGTTAACCGATGCGTATTTCAGCGCTAGCGTTGCAGCATGTTCGCAGTCATGAGCAGTATGTGTTAGATTTGCAGGACACGTCACTACTGCTGATTGGCAAAAACGGTACGGGTAAAACGTCGTTATTAGAGGCAATATACATTGCCTTGCGTGGTGGGTCGTTTCGTGGCAATGATGCTGCGGTTTTGATGCATGGCAGCCCGTGGTATCGCATTGATGTGCGGAGTTCACACCATCAGCGAACGGTGACATTTGACCCGAGCCGCGCTAGTGGGCGCAAGCAATTTCGCATTGATAATCAGACCTATTATCGGCTCCCGGAGGCGCATAAGTATCCAGTGGTGTTGTTCGAGCCAGACGACTTGCAGTTACTTTCTGGTTCCCCGTCACGCCGTCGTCGGTGGCTGGATCGGTTCATTATGCAATATCGGCCACAGCACGGGCGGTCGCTGCGGCAATATGAGCAGGCTTTGCGGCAACGTAACAACGCACTAAAGCAGCAGCTGCGTGGTGATGCGCTATTTGTATGGGATGTGCTATTGGCACGTTACGGAGCAGATATTGCCCAGGCGCGAGCGCAGGCAGTTTCGTATATGGCGGAGAGAATAACTGGTTCATATCAGCAGGTGTCGGATGCTGCAGATGCCGTGTGGCTTTCGTACGAGCAGGCGGCTGGTGGCAGTACGCAGCAGGAACTACTTGATGCACTGGGGGCTTCTCGGCAAAAAGATATAGCTATTGGTTTTACAACAGTCGGTCCTCACCGGGATGATATGCAGGTGACGTTTAATGGTGCTCCTGCACTCGATATAGCTTCACGTGGTGAGGTGCGCAGCATAATATTAGCAATTAAACTACTTGAAATTGCTGCTATTGCGCAGCTTAGTGAAAAGCAGCCAGTTGTACTACTTGATGATGTGTTTAGTGAGCTTGATGATGACCGTCAGCGGCGCCTGGTGGGACTAACGGATGCGACAATGATTATCACATCGAACCGTGCCCCAGAAGGCTATAGCGGCCAACTGGTGACGTTATAACGCGAAAACCGCTCCTATATAGGAGCGGTTTTATTGAAGCTAGGTGGCTATTCCGAAACGACGATTGATGGATTGGTGCTGTATGGCGTGTAGGCCGGATTTGTAAAGGCTAGATCAACTTTTTTAAGGTCGTATCCTTTGCTTGCTAGATCTTTTTTAATTGTCTCAGCAATTGTTTTTGGATCGCCACTGCCCTTAATGGTTGCGACAAAAACTGGTTTCGTATTACTGAGCTTTTGACGATAGCCCACGCGGTAATCATTGGTTTCTGCAATGAGTCGGTCGTCTGGGTTAGGATCGATATAAAACTCATACTTATCTGTATCAATGCCGAGGTATTTGAAGTCTTTAATTGCTTGTTTTTTGCGGGCTTCGTCATATTGCGAAGGTTTATGGTCTTCTGAAGTGGTTACACAAGCCGCGAATTTGGTCGTGTCATCTGGATGTAGGAGCGATTTACATGAATAGGCTGAATAGTTACGCGTGCGAATTGGCAACTTACTATAAAGCGGGTCATTTTTTCGGGCATTAGCAATCACTTTGCGGCTACCTTGCCCAAACTGCAGCTGCCCAACCTTGTCTGAGTTATCGGCTTGTTTTTGTGCTGCTTCAGTTTTAGCGCGCAGATTGATGTATAGCCCATCGTTTTTGCCAGTCTTAATTTCTACTTCGCGCTTCTCTTCCTCGAAATCGTTAGCGGTAAAGGTAAAGGTATATTTGCCTGGAGAGAGGCGCTCGGTGCGCTCTTTTGCGCCAACGGTTCCCTTATTCTTACCATTAATCGCATACGTAGCACTACTTGGGTTGGTGGCGATTACTATTTCGCCTTTGCTCATCTCTCGCACTGTTAGAAAAATGAGGGTACCAAGCAGTAGTACGAAGGCACTAATGCCGGCGATTGCGATTTGTTTCGGTGTAAAATTAGCAGCATTCATGACAAAGCTCCTTTACCTATTTATTTTCTGTTAATCCAGACTTCTTAACGCGAGCGACGGTGTGCAAAGGCGCTCCGGCAGGACCACCGCTGTTCATGAAGTATTGGATATTATTGCTGACATATGGCACGTGCTGAGTGTATGAGGCGTCGACATCGTCCTTGCCAGATTCGCCATTAAAGAAGGCGATGTGCTGGTATGGCCCCCAAATCAAGATATCACCTGGTTTAAGGTCTGAATATGATACGTCACGGCCTTCTAAGATCTCATATTTTTCAGGGTGTGCACGCACGTATTCATCTTGCTTAGTGGTGGTGACTGGTGGGAAATCTTTATCTACTCCCGAAGCACGCATAACAGTCGAAACGAAGCGGCCACAGTCGGTAATATTGACATCTGCAAGCTCATTATGCTTTTTCATTGCCTCTTGGTAGGCTGGCTTAGCTGCAGAAATAGAGGTGCTGTTATATTCTGGCTTTTCCTCAGGCCAAGCAAATTGTCGTGCTGTTGCCAGGATGTCTCCTGAAATGGCGGCGTTGTCACTACTACACTTACTACCGCCTGGCGAAGAGGCGCCATCACTGCCATCGGTTGATGATGATGTGGTCTGCTGTTCAGCCTTTTTATTAATATCATCCTTGCGATCTTTAAAGGTCTCGGCCCATTTTTCAGCGTTAGCAAGACGTTTAGCTAATGCTGCCTCTGCCGCACCCATACGTTCAAACTTTTGAGCCCAAGTCAATGTTGCATCGTGTAGACTGAGCCCCTGCTTAAAGTGTGGCATAACCGCTGCTTCAGTGGTTTCTAGCTCTTGGATAACATATTCCATTTGAACCTTAGGGTCGGTGCGCTGGCCGCCCTTACCATCTGCAAAGGCAAAAAACTTACTCTTGCGCGGCTCAGTCCACTGCACTAAACCAAAGGCACCGGTACCGACCGCAGTTTCAACAATAGATGGATTAAGGGCAGATTCTTGCTCGATATTACCAATAATAGCCATGATCTGGTTAAAGTCGAGCGGTTTACCGCCGTTTGTCGAGATGCCGTGTCCGGTGAATGTGTCGACAATAGCGGTCGCTACTTGCTTTTGGTCTGCCGAAGCCGCAGCGCTTGAACCGCCACTTGATGGGGCGTCGCTACTGCCATTTGTTTTACAACTTGATCCTTTTTTAAATTTTGGATCGTAAAACATGATGTCGTTACCAGAGTAGAAGTCACGATCAATAGCCAGTGCGACAGAGTTATAACTGGCAGTGATGAGCATAAACACCGCAGTAAATAGCGGCAGTAGCTTTATGCGCCGAGCTCGTGAGTGGCTATGCCGCGCTGAGCGTTGGTTTCGTGTACGAAATAGGTTCATTATGGTGCAGATCCTAACTGTGAAATAACATTAAAATGACTCGTGAGTTTTTCATCCTGTGGGTACTGACTGGCAAACCGAGGGTCTTTTGAGTAATAGTAACCTTGCCCAGGTTGGTAGCCTTGGTCGGAAATCATCTTATTGAAACTATCGGCCGAGAAGCTATTGGGATCAAAATATTCAACGCGGAACAGTGTAGTGCCGAGTGACTGCTCATTGCCAAGTTGGTAGAAAATACGGGCTTGCTGCGTGGTATAGAGCATATAGTCAATGCCGTTTTCACTAGAAGCCACCTCGCTGTAGCGAGCTAGTGGGTATTTTTGCAGTAGCTCACTTCGGAGTGTATTGCCATTTTGGCGAATGCACAGCGCTTTGATATCGCGTGAATGTGGATAGCGCGGCGATTGGCAAGGAGCGGCCTGCTTTGGCAAGTTTTGATAGAGCTGGCCTGGAAGACTATTTATCGTGCTCATCAGGCGTTGGTTGTCCTGGCTGTATAGCTCTTGCTTGGCGCTAGAATTACCCTTTTCTGGGTCTAGCACAGCAGAAACGTCAGTAATGGCGTCGCGGTTGCCATCGGCAGTAAACTCTATTGTTTGGTCAGTGAAGCCATCTTTATGGATCGACAGCTTGTGTGAGCCTTTGGTTACAGTATGGCGCTGGTTATTAGCAAGTGCATCTTTGCTGCCATCGAGGTGTAAGGTCGCTCCCAGTGGCGCAACGCGCACAAAGATAGTGGTTTGCATGTTTTGAATGTAATTAAACACCGTAGCACCAATCAGCCCTACTATCAGTATGCTACCGATAATGATCATCTTACGCCGCGTTATAAATGACTGCACTCTTCCCTCCTCGCTATATTACTGTCGTTTATACTTTAGTCCGTGTGCCTCCAGGACTGGGGCTGGATCGATCAAACATGGGTTTTGATCACGCGTCTGGCTTGGTGATCCGAAGAAGCCAATCATCTTCTGGTGACACTCACTTGTTGGCTTTGATACCTCAAAGTGCAAGTGTGGTGCAAAATCAGCTCCATAGGCATTACGGCCACCTTCAACACCAATGACATCGCCCTTTTTCACTTTATCACCCTTATTAACCTTAACTTCACGCATGTGGATGAAACTAAGCAGGAATTTTGGTCCATCAGTTGGAGTTGCCTGAACACCTCCCCACTGAGATACAATATTGGTGATTTCCATATCTGTCGGCGCATGAATCGGTGCTGATCCTGTGCCAGATGGTATATCAAGACCCCAGTGCCAATTTTCACCAGACAAGAAATGTCGTTCCTCGAAGCCAGAGGCGATGCTTCCCACCTTTGGTGTTTTTATGGAAATGCTACCGCCGCTTTTTTTCATACGGTCGTACTCTGCTTTATTTGGATGAACGTTGTCACTTGAGACATCATTAAGTGCACCAAAGAAGGTAAAGCCATTCTTTTTTGATTCACTTTCTAGGAAGCTATTAATGGCGTTTGGATCACCATTCGGGAAACTCTTTGAGACGCCAATAACTGAAACCTTTGCACCAGCATCTTTGAGTGCCTTCATCATTTCGGTGACTGATGCACGATCGTCTGGACTATTCGACATACCAGTTGACAGCAAGACGCTCTTGCCATTTAGCTTGCCGGCTTCTGATTTTACCTTATCGAGCACTTCACGTGATGGAGCACCAACTCGGAAATTCTTAATATCAGCGGCAATGCCTCCCACTTCAGCTGCTCCTTGTGCGATAGAGTCACCGATAATGGCATCATATTTTGCGTCACCACCACTGCCGCCAGCTGTTGAGCCAGTGTCGTCGGTGCCGCCAGCATAGAATGGTGCCCACTCACCGCTGCCATATTCACCACCGTTGTTAGCCTCATCGCCGCCGTTTTCGTCAGCATCAGGATCTTCATCCATACCTTTGGCGATATACTTATCGAGATAGTAGAGCCTAAAGTTTTTTATTTTTTCCTTGAGCTCATCTGGTGGGTCATAGCAAACCGTACCATCTTTCCATATATCTTCGTTTTCATCATCGGTGAAGCCAAGTGGTTCTTCACGGTTAATACAACTTTCAATAAACTTCTTAAAGTCTCCCTTGGCTTCCTTGTCGTTCTCATCATCCGCTTCAGGGTCGACAAATTGATTGCGCACCATGTAATCTTCCACTGCTTGTGGATCAATGTTCATATCCTCTTTCGGCAGGCCATAGCGCAAGTTACAAAATGCATCGGCGTCAATTTTCTTAATGTTGTACACGATATCATCACACTGCTGGAAACGTTCTTCATCAAAGTGGTTATCCTCAGCGTGCGCAATACTTGAAAGTGAACTGACCGGCAACGCAGCAATCTTAGCTACTTTGGTAAGCGGTGACACGCTGGCTGGCAGGGTAATATCAGCAAGTTTACGGGTAAATGCTCCAGCGAATGAATATTGATTGTAGATGTTGAATGGTTCGCTGCGTGCTTCGTAGGTATCAATAGCGATGTGCTGGTTATTAATTTCACGGTTAAACGCAAGCTGTTCTTTTATTTCACCTTTAGTCTTTAGTGGCTTTAGGCCACGGTTTTGTGCAGCTTCCCCAAAATAGCTGGCCGTTCCTGCAAAGATAGCATTACCAGTGTCCACACTGCTCATGTCGTCGGTAATAATATTACCAGCTAAAATTGAAATCAGTTGATCTTGGAAATATGCTAGCGCAAAACTGGCACTCGCGCTCAGTGCAATACCGGCCGCTGTTGACCAACCAAACGATGCTATTCCAACAACGATACCGGCGATCATCGCTGCACCACGCACAAACCAGTTTTGTACGACTTTACAGGTGTTGAGGAACCCTTGAATTAGCCCGGTATGTCCACCGAGGAAGGCGGTGACGCTAAAGCCGTTACCAAGGCTGTATGGTTTGTCAAAGTCGCTAACCTTTGGCGAGTTACCCTCACCCTTTTGTCCGGCTAGCCTAAAGCCAGTTGAATCAAAGGCATTTTTACCATATTGTGGATTTTCCACTTGTTCGGTAACGCCTCCCTTGCCGAGGGCAGTAATATCAATCCCCTTCTTTGGCATCTCAACAGTCTTTTGGGTAACGGTATTTGTCAAGATATCACCAATTGGTGCGACATCTTCTGGGGTTGCCTTACCGGCTTTAATCTTATCGCCAACTACCATGAACTGAAGTGCATAGCGAGCCATTTGGATTTTACCAATCAGTTTCATACCCTGCGATACGGCAAGTGCGGTACGAACGACGCTACAGGCGGTATCAGCCCAACCAAGCAGGCTTACCCCTTTGGCAATACTTTTACCGACGCGTGATGCAGTTTTGGTGCCGGCTTTCTTGGCGGCTTCAACATCTTTTTCAATGTCTTTATTGATTTCTTTAGCTTTTTCTTTTTGTTTGTCGTCGAGCTTCTCATCACCGCCGGCAACCTTAATCTTATCTGGCGAGGAGGCATTACCCTCTTTAGCTACCTTGGTGAGTTCTTTCTTGGTCTCCTTGCCTTTTTCTTTGCCCTTAGCTTTTACATTATCAAGCCCAATACCGAGTCGCCGCAAAGCCCTGTGTCCAATATTATCTAGCACACTTTGTACCTTTGGATTATAGGCGCGCCGTATATCGCTAGCTAGTTTGATATCGGTTTTTACCGCTTTCATCATTTCTTTGGCATTAGTGTAGCTTTTGCCAGTAGCGTTGTGCTTGATGGCACTTGGGCGCACGCGGCTATCGTTACCACAAGGGCTACCATTACATATCAACGTAAAGCCGTTTTTTTCCAGGCGTTTGATGTGCCGCGGTGACATCTTTTTAAAGCGGCAGTTTACCTTTAGTTTTTCGCCACAAATGCTTGGCCCATTGGCTAGGTGGTTTTTAATTTTTGTGCGCAGCACTAAATTTGACCGTGCAGTCATCGGCCCAATCTGATCGTTCAGGTCTTTTGCCATAGTCTCTTTTAGGTGAGTGATGGCTAGTGCTGGTGAGAAAATAGTTGTTGCAACGCCGCCAAATCCAAGCAAACTCAGCACGAGCGCTAAGGTTGGCGACCACTTACGCCAATTCTTAATAGCACCCTTTAGGTTTTTTGCCTTGTTCATCAGGCCCTGTACGCCACCAGCTTGCTTGGCTTTATTTATACCGCTGCGTACGCGGCCAGCAGTACTTTGCCCCGGCTGATAATAACCATTTGGATTTTCTTCGGCTGAAGAAAGAGTACGAGCACTGTCGGCGTCTGATGAACTTTGTGGCAGATCATCAAGGGCGCTATCTTCAAGGTTGCTTAGTTCGTCCGCTGCGCGGCCATTGCGGCTCGTGCTATTATTCGGGTCATTGGCATATTTTTCGGCTTCATCAATACCACGTGCAATATCCTCGTCTTGGATAGCACGTTTTCGAGCTTGTGCTCGGTAGTTCTCTGTTGAATCGGGATTATAGAGGTCATCCGGATTCGTTTTCAGAGCATTTGCCATAGCGTTATTATATCACTTTTCCGTTTGTTTCCATCAGAATTATAGGCCACCTATCAGGTAAGGTGTGAAAAATACTACAATATGTGTAGTAATGACTTACTATTTAGCGTACCTTTGTCGGCATACCTCCGCTGCCATCACTGAGCTGTGGCCGTTTGTCTTCTTTTGGCGTGGTACTCACGAGGCCAGTTTCAGTTGGTGATGCGTAAATTTGGATATGGACATGGTTTTGTCCGGCAAAGAACAGCCCCTGCCCTACTGGGAAGTTTGCAAGACGTTTGCGCTCTTCCTCGGTAAGCTTAAAGACGTCACTCAGTACATCTACTGCAGATGAATGCTGTTTGAGTAGCAGCTGGATAGAGCTGTTACTTACCACTGCACGGCCCATCTTGCTACCCATAAAGTCTTCTACGTCCTGGGTAATAGTGGTGAGCCCGAGCCAATATTTACGAGCACGTTTAGCGATACCGTGAATAAAGTTAGCCGAGTCGCTGTAGCGCATCAATAGCCAAGCCTCATCGATAATCAGGATACGTTTGCGCTTTTCACTACGAGTAATATTCCAAATGTGTGATAGCACAATGTACATCGCCACTGGACGTAATTCTTCTTCTAGGTCGCGAATATTAAACACTACCATGCGGTTGTTGATGTCGATATTACTTTGTTGGCTAAAGATACCCGCAAAGGTTCCGGTGGTGTATTTGCGGAGTCGCTGTGCCAGTTCAGGACCAGTGCCGCCCATGTGCAAAAGGGTGTCGTATAAGTCGTGAATGGTTGGTGGTACAGAGTTGTGCGTTAGTGGATCATTCGTAATACCGACGCGAGCGTAGGTGTCGATCAAGGCCTGATCAAGGTCAGCTTCTTCAGCTGGAGAGAGACCACTGAGTGTCTGGCCATTTTCTAATGTTTGAGTACCACCAAGCATGAGGCGCAAGAGACCATGCAGAGTAACAAGGTTTGCACGCAGTGCATCTTCACCTTCATCTGTGTCGGTTACTTGTGGCAGGTCAAACGGGTTAATGCGGGTATCACTCGTGAGGCTCAAGCGAATATAACTACCACCAACGGCATCACTCAGCTGCTGATACTCGTTTTCTGGGTCGATGATCAAAATGTCAGTTCCTAGCATCATCGAGCGAAGCGCCTCTAGCTTCACGGTAAATGATTTACCAGCACCAGCTTTTGCGAATACCACCATGTTGGCATTTTCTAGGCTAAAGCGGTCGAAGATAACCAGGCCGTTGTTGTGCATATTGACGCCATATAGCACACCCTTGCCGTCGGTGAGGTCGGCTGATGTGAATGGGAATGATGTTGAAATCGCACCGGTGTCCATGTTACGGCGAATTTGTAGTTGGTCGCTAAGCTGCGGCACGGTGCTGTTGAGCCCCTGCTCTTGCTGGCTGCTGGCTACTTTACTAAAGACTAGCTGCTGGCCGAAGATGGTTTCAATCTTATTGCGTACGTAACTCAGCTCGTCCTCGCTGTCGGCGTATAGGGTGATGTATAGACCATAGCGGAAGAACTTCTCTGCTCCAATTTGCAGTTGGTCACGAAGCTGTTCGGCGTCGGCAATTGCAGCTTCAAGCCCTGGGTCACGGGTTTTACCTTTTTCGTTATTGACAGCCATGGTTGCTTCAAGCTGGGTCACCTTTTTGCGTAAGTTGTTTAGAATAATTTGCGTATCAACAGGGTAGATAAACATACTAATATCGAGCACTTCGTCGATATTAATAACCGAGCTAAGCCATCCCGTATAAATTTCGCGTGGGTACCCGTACACGTAGAGTGTTTGACCGTATTTACTACCAAGCCTAAAATGCTTAGCATCAAACTCTAGGCTACTTGGCGCAATTAGGTCGCGCAGGGTATTGATACCGGTAAGAAAGGCTTGCTCAACTTCGGCTTGCTCGCGAGCACGCTGCTCGGCAGCAATATCAACCGCATCTTTTTTTCGTTTTTTAGCCATTTACGCTTCCCCTTTCTTGGTACCCTTACGAACATACATAGCAGTGCTGCTTTCTAGGTTTGCGAGCGGCTGCAACTGAGCAGTATCTGGATTATAAACATTATAGTATAGCTCACCGATTTCACGGGTGTTGAGCTGGTAACATTTAATACCAATCTGGAATAATCCGCTCATTACGATGTCAACGCGGTTGCTAATTTCATCTTTAGCTTTTTCGTAGGTAACTTTATCAATCTTTTGGATTTTTTGCTGTTGCTGCCCGCCTTTGCCACCAAATAGTTTACCGAAAAAGCTTGTTGCCTGTGTTTTGATGGCTTCAGTGTCAGCTACTGGGTAATATGGCACCACAATGTAGAATGATTTATCCATAATGTTGGCTTCTTGTGCAAGCTGATCGATAAAGCCGATGTAGTCTTCCATCAGGATATTAAGTAGCATGTTATCTTGGTTGCGGCGAATATGCTCAAGCCGCTCAATATATGGCCCAATGTCCACCCGCTGTGAACGAATATAAATTTGTACTGGGAAATATAGTGAGTTGAGGAAGTTTTGGTAGCTAAATTCCACTGCTTCACGCTCACGGGTACTCATTAGGTCGAAGTTGATAGACTCACACCCCACAATGGCACGAAAACTACCATCGGCCATAATGACCATGTTTTCACGCATCTCTGAAAAGAGAAGACTCGATTGTGTTGTGTTCTGCTTTTGCTTTTGTGCCGGAGCTCCATTACTGTCAGTTTCTGCGTGTTGCTGCGGCTGCTGCGGCACGATCGCTCCTGGCTGCGCGCTACTATAAGCGGGCACAGGACCTTGTTGCATATCTAGATTGTGCGGTGTTGGTTGAGGCTGTGGGCCACCATAATTTGGATTTATTGTGGCTGATCCAAAAGCTGTTGGCTGAGGTGAATAACTATAGGTTGCGTTTGGCACAGTTTGAGGCTGCTGGTATTGCTGTTGATACTGCTCTGGCTCTGGTTGGTAGGTGTTTGGTCCTTCAGTGGGTACTTCATGAGGCATGGCAGCATTTGCCTGCTGTTCAAATTGCTGTGCAGCACCAGTTTGTTGGCTGGCGGCAGCTGTTGCAGCTTGTGTTAGTTCTGATACTTCTTCAGCACTGGCTGGTGCCTGGTTTGACTGCTCTGGCACCACTGGAATAGCATTTTGACCGCCACGAATAGAGTGCACGACTCCTGGCATCGCTGGTGCTGATGATGTCCGCCCTTGGTTAGTTGATGATTGTTGTGATGTATCTGGATTCATAGCCTACCTCTTTATCGCAGTGAAATATATACTTCCCCTGGTTTTGTGTTCTTTTTGTTAACTCGCCTTGCCTCGCGCTGGATAGTCTCAACGGATAGATCGCCACTATTATGTGCTAAATCGAGGATACCAGCTGACACCTGCGGCGGCTCAACGGCCGGCCCACCAGCCTTGGCGTGAGTAAAGCGCTCACTAGCTGGTTCTACGGATATCTTCTTGGCTGGTTTTTTAGCTGGCTTTGTCGGGGTGGGTCCGTGAATAGCCTCGTATGTTGCATCAACTTGCTCGGTTTGCTCGCGAAGTACGGCTTCTGCTTTTTGTCCCTCGTCTGGCTCTACCGGTATTGGCTCTGACGCAACCAGTGGAATGCCAGCTGACATATCAAAATCGGCCGGTGGAGCGTCGGGAGTAGTTGTTTCTTCTGGTTCTGGTTGAGTAGGTACTGGTGGCTCCTCTGTCGTGTGGTAGCGACCACTTGGTGGTATATTAAGACTATCATATAGCGCATAAATATCATCTGGCGTTGATATCATTTGGTCTGGTGATTGCATGGCGGCCATAATATGCTCACGGCGCTGTTGGCTGGTTTTCGTTATCATTGCATCAATATTGCGCGATACACTGCTGTTTTTATCAAGCGGGTCATCATCAACAGTTGGTGCATAGTAGCGGTAGCGCTCTGCAGTATCGTCTTTACGCTCAAGACCAACGCCACGCACTGCCCAACCGCCAGTGTCAACGATGTCTGCTAAGTATGAAAGACGACGCTCTGCTTCATTCCGTTCAAGAGCAGCTGCTCGCTCTTCTTCTAGCTTTTTCGGTGCAGTGATCTCTACGAGTGAAGTTAATCCATCTGGTTTCCAAACACGTTTACGCGGTTTTAAGTGAAACTGAATAATAGCCCCAAGATAGACTTCCATAGGCTGCTCTTTTTTTAGTGGCAGCGCCAAGATGCCAAATAAAATAACGATTGGCAATGGAATAATTGCTAGCGGCGGGAAAACAGAAAAAAGCGCCCAACAACCACCGATGCCGATTGCGGCGATAATAAGATAGATAAACTGCCTGAAACTAAAGGGGCCGATGAGTTTATCTTCAGCCTCGACGTCTTGGGGTACGGTATAGCGTGCCATATAGCTTTAGTATAGCATTTTTAGCCCCAAGGGTGATAGAGGTAATTATGGTTACGGTTATAGGATACTATGGATAATTGTTTGTAGCATGGGTTGATGCAAAACGCAACAGATTTGTAGTAAAAAATAATAGTTTTCAGGGGTAATGGTGTTGACAAAATTATAAAAATGAGGTAAAAATAGAGTTATCACAAATTGCAGTATTGCAGTAACACCAAGTTACTCCTGCGATGCGTGAGTTCTTTGAAAGAAGGTGCGTAGTATTGAACAAAACACAGCCGAACGGGGAGCATAGCTCGTCTAATGTGCAACGAGATGAGTCGCCCGCCGTCACGGAAACTCTGCCAATGGAGGCCGTTCGCATAGCAGATGCCGCGACAAATCGGGATACACCGGTAGTCGAAGCTGAAGTTGATCCACGTGAGCAACGGGCACGTACTGTGCCGAGCAACTTGCCTGGCAGGATTGCTCGCGTAGAAAACTGGCTGATACCTAACCAGCAACTAGCTGCCGATAATCATGATTCACGTATATTACTGCTTGTTATCAAGCTGCTGATTATTATGGGAATCACATTTATTGGCCAGGTTATGACATCGATGGGGTGGCTGCGAGCAGAGCTTTCGCCGCTTAACCCTGGTGTCTTAACACTGCTGTTTTGTGTGCCATTAGCGTTATATATGCTACGTGTGCATCAACAGCTTTGGGGTGAAACTGGTTCTGGCCAGAATAGGTTGAATATCCAAACAATTGTAACAATCAGTATCTTATCATTGGTTATGATATTGATGTCACCTATAACCCAAGTGATTGATGGACTACTTGGTCCTCCGAGCAAAAATGAACTATCAACTAGGTCATTGTTCTGGGGAATCCATGGTACGAGTCAATTTTCAGTTATGGCACTGCCATTACCAGTACATGTGGTTATCTGGGCAATTGTCGGATTGGCACTTGGTGGATATATTGTACGGATGCTAACGAAAAATGATTTTGTTGCGGGAGACCGCAAGACTATCACAAAAGCTAATATCTGTTTGTACGTAACCGGGCTTTCGCTCGGAGTGGTAATGGGTTTTCTGCTATTCTTTGTATGGTCTATTGCTCCATCGAAGCCGAGCACGCTTGAAGCAGTGCTTATATCATGTACATGGGCGCTACTTGGTGGCTGCATTGTACCACAAATGGAAGCAAAGCCAGAAAAAGAGCAATCACTAGATCCATCACGCCAGATTCTCTGGAGGAACGTTGCTACTATCGGATTCCTAAAATGGTTCTGGCAGCGCGCATGGCCACACACTAGTGAGCAAAGTGTGCAATATCTTTGGTTTATTATTGCAACCTTTTCCCCTCTCTATATATTTACTATGCAGGCAGTTCGTGTGCATGCGGAGGTAGCTATGTGGGGACATGCTATGTGAACTAGGATTATGTATTGCTGGTGGCGCTGCAATTAGTGGTGCTACCAGCAATACTCCTAGAGTTTTGCACCTTCTTTCAACTTTTTATGATAACACCCTGCTTTTGTGCAGGATTTTTTATATAAAAATGTAGTAAACAAAAACACACCGTTTTAGGGTGTGTTTTTGACTGGTTGATTACTGATTTCGTCGTCGACGCTGTTGATTTATGATATTACGCCTGCTTGCTTGTGAACCACCTCTTCGTGATGGTGGGGTACGTAAAATCTGTGCCTGTTGCGTCTGTGCTTGGTTTTGTTGGCGCACGAGATTAGCTGCTCGTTGGGCTACATCATCAACATTAACTGGGTTTTGAGATTGAGGAGATTGCGGTACGTTTTGTTCACCTACTTCTTGGGCTACATATGCGCGCAGATCATCAAGTCGTTCGGTAGGGACAAAGCGATTGAACGATTCTGATGTCAGTGCTTCTTTTGCACGGTCTACATCGATGAAAGACTTATAACTGCCATCTTCTTGTTTAGTAACCAAGTCTCGTGTGCCGGCTAATTGCTCCATAGACATGCTACGTGCTTGCTTCTCAGGTGTAACACCCTTGGCGCTCGCCATACCGGTAATCATGCCCATACCACTGCCACCACCACCAAAGTAGGCACTCGGCAGCCAGTTGCCCATTGTCTGATACTTAGCTTGAACTTCCTTCAGTTGCTCTTCGCGCTCTTTAATAATAGACTGTCGTTCTGGTTCTGTAGTGACAGTTTCCAGTCGTTGATTAGCGTTAGCAATAATTTGGTCTTTTTCGTTTTTGAGGTGAATATTATTGTTAATCTTGTAACTTATTGCATCACGGAACATCTCAGCGTTGCCGGCAGCCATAACCGCACCAGGGCCACCACGAGTTGACCAGTATTTAGTTGAGCCTTCCATAATAGCCTGAGCCTCCATGGTATCCATTTGGCCAGTCTTCCACTTTTCGGCAGCGTCTGCGACCATTTCCTGGATCTTATCTTCACCACCAACTTCAGTAGCCATTTGCTGGAAGCGGGCTGCAAAACCATCGGTAAGCTCTTTGCGGCGTGCGGCGTGCTCTTTAGCCTGCTTGGTAACAATTTGTCGCTGAGCGATTTTAGCAGTCTCTTCATTGCCAGCAGAAGTCATTTGATATAGGGTGCTATCACCTGTTGCTCGCTTCATAGCGTTACCGACATTGCCGTAAATAGCTTCGCTTTGCGTTTCACTAGCCATTTCTTCAAGTGCCGTAGCAGTGGTTTCCCTGCGGGCTTTATTGAGAGCCGTTTGACGTGTGATATAGCCGGTAAAGCGGCGCTTGTAGCGCTTATTGCCCTTATCGTCAGTTATTGTTGCAAAGGAGCGGGCACGGCTTGAATTGCGGAAGTTTTCAAGATTGCGTGCTCGTGTTTCACTGGCTGTTTGGCGTATACGGTTAAGCCCGAAGTTACCAAAGTTAACACCACTCAGGCGAGAAATGAGGTTACCGCCAGTACGCATGATTAATGGCGTGAGGGCTAGTGGAATAATCTTTACAAAGACACCTGCTAGCTTCATGCCGAGACCAGCATCCAAACTAAGAAGAATGTTCGACACAAGCTCACAGGCACCAAATATCAGGGCGATAGTTGGATACATCAGCAGCATGGTGGTGAATATCTTTCGCCAACGTGTAAAGAGGTCTTCTGTATTTGGCAGTAGATAGGCCAAGAAAGCAAGTGGAGAGATGATAATCAGCAGCACAATAATCGCCTGGCGAGCTACGAGCAGAATGTAGATTATAAATACAGCAATCAGGGCCGCTATCAATAGTGGGAATAAAATTCCCCATAGCGCCGAGATACTTGCACCAAGTCCGGCCGATAAGCCAATTGCAGTACCAGCACCGACAGCTCCAGCTGAAAGGATAAAGGCCGTTATACCAGCAATTAGGTCGGTGCCGTCGTTGCTTGCGTCATGTTCAGCGTTGACTGATATGACGCCACCAATAAAGTCCTTCATACTGGCGCCGAGAATATTTGACAAGTCTACTACTAATGCACAGATGTAGAACGACAGGTTAACTAAAACGGCAGCCAAAATAAGACGCGGTAACATACGCTTAATAGAATAGTTGCTGAAACCTATCGACGTAAGGTGCGAGATAATGATAATGATAAACATTATCGCGAAGCCAATATTAGAAATATTGCGCATTTGTGACCAAGCTTGATATACCGGGTGTTTCTCATCGAAAATCTTAGCAGGTGTGGTTAACATACCACTAATAGCACCATAGGTCATATCGGTGATCGTCGCAAGGAAGTTGGATGCTGGGCAGACGATCCAAC
This sequence comes from Candidatus Saccharimonadota bacterium, assembly GCA_905372785.1. Classification (GTDB taxonomy): domain Bacteria; phylum Patescibacteriota; class Saccharimonadia; order Saccharimonadales; family Saccharimonadaceae; genus VGLK01. Next base: position 76,822 of record CAJPQG010000003.1, on the reverse strand, counting down.
CGATGCCGTCGATAACACAGCTACTTTTTTCTTCATCGCCCTTCTCCCCGTCTTCACTAGCAACAGTCTTGTCGTCACCGGTCTGTTTGTCCTTGATTTCGCCGTTCATGGCATTACCATGGTCATCAACTAGCTTGTTGCCTTCAGCTTCAGCTTCCTGTTTGTCTTTTACATCAACTACCTGATCACTGTCGGGGTCTGCTTTGTCGTGACAGTTGTCTTGATGTCCCCAGTTGCTGTGGTTTGCGTTAAAGTTGTGAACAAATACTTGGTTTTCACCGCGTTTGTCGATATCAATACGATACTCACACGGACTACTGTTGTTGCCGCGATAACCGTACTTGACGAGGATTTTTGTATTTTTTCCTTCAGACCAGCGCGCTTCCTGCCAATCGCCATCACATTGACTTCCGTTGTTGTCAATGCGTAATTTGGCATTTTCATCTTTAGTTTTGCCCTCATCTCCTGGTACGAGTAGTCGCGCACGTCGACAGTTTTTCCAACGCACAACAATGTCGCCGCCATCACGATATGCATGCCAACCAGTAACACTATCCTTCAGGCGACGAACAATTATACTTGCATCACCGTCTTTATGAGGACGTTGTACAAACCAAGGTTTTAGCGACTTGTCGACCGATTCATCCTCGTGAAGCTGTCCGCTATCTCGTAGCTCTTTAAAACTTTTGTCCCATTCGGGTTTGTCCCGCCAGTTTATTGCGGCGTACGTGGTGCCACCGGCAACAGCAGTACCGATCAAACTGATAAATATGGCAACGAGTGCCCACTTTAGTATCGCTTTCATAGTCACCTTTTATTATGCATAGCTGCAGCAGAAAAAGCAAATGCTATTATATACCACTGCTATTCCTATGGTAATTTGTTGCATCTTAATAATCATGGAGCTAATCTTCAGTTATTTTTGTGTTACTTTCTGTATTTTCAGACAGTGTATCAAGCCTATGCTTTAGTGCTTGTTTATTGCGCTCTGAAGCGTATTGATTGAAGTAATCGCTATTTTTAAGAGCCATGAACGTACCCACATCTTGCACTTCCATATCACGGAGCACATCCTCAAGATCAGGTGCATGAGTTAAATCTTGTATAGATTTCTCTTTCAGAATATTTTCAATGTCAGTATTTCGTGCAGCGGCTAGTACGCCAAGACTACTTCTCATGGCACTATCCCCTACTGCATTCTCAAGTGCGTGTGCCATAGACTCAGCCTGCTCAGCAGAGTAGAGATTTCTATCTTGCAATTCTCTATGTATAGCACGAAAAACACTACTAGCTATGGCATATCCTTTTCGTTCAGGCATTCGCTTTAGAGCCTCTAAAATTACGCCAGTGCGCATTGATTTTTCGTAAGCAGTCATATCCTTATCAGCAATATTAGTAATTAGTTCTTGAGTCAGACTATCAGCGCCTGTGGTACCTTGTCGGTTGATAATTTCACTAATATGGCCTTCGTACTCCATTTTATCTTCCTTAAGCTCCTGCTGTAGTATCTTCCATTGCTGGCGGGCATAGCTATTCTGTACTTTTTCTGATAAGCCTTTCGTCATACCGCTAGTTGCGCGGTGAAATTTTCCAGTAATTGGTGCGTTTGACGCAACGATACGTTTTGAGCCTTCCACGTCATCAGCAATAGCACCAGTCATACGCCTGGTTGCCTGGCGATGCAGAATATTACTGGTTTGAGCATCTCGTATATGGTTAATTTCTTTACGTCGTAGCAGGCTAGCCCCGGTTACGGCACCGAGTGCCCCAGAAAAACGATATTTCTCCTTGCCTTCATCATCGAGTTTGGTGCTAAAAGCCCGTATATGGCGAGACCTGCGATAATTTGCAAAACGATCTTCGCTGAAAGGACGAATCTTGTTCATGATAAAGTTTTTGCGGGTACGCTGTATAGGGTTACTGAGGAGACGGAATCGGGCAGATGGCATACCGGTGATGCGCGACAAGGTGCGTCGGCTCACCCAGAGAATGTAGACGATACTGGCTAGTGGCAGAACCCGCATAAATACACCGGCAATGTTGTAGGCAATACTTTCAGGTCCAGTCATGTTCAAGAACACTGCTGAGCCAATTTCACCTGCACCAAAAAGCAGTGATATAGCGGGAAACAGCAATAGCATATCAATAAAAATACCGCGCCAAGCTTCAAAGATCTTGCGGGTGTTTGGCAGGAACATACACATAAGCGCGACTGGAGACAAGATAATCAATAACACCAAAATAGCTTGCCTTGCTACAAGAAGAAGGTATACCACACTGATGACAAGTAGCGTCCCAACTACTAGCGGAATTAATATACCAACAACGGCGCCGATCGCAGCACCCGCACCGCCAGCTACTCCGGCAATAACACCAACGGTACCGCTAGACAGAACAAACATAATTGCCTCTAGGAAAGAATTATCTGTTCCCTGATAGGCCATACCATCGGTAGAAGAATGTAAGCCGCTAAGCATACCCTTTAAGCCAGTGCCCAAGATACTAGAGAAGTCGCTTGCTATCGCACATAAATAAAATGAAATATTGATTGTAATAGCAGCTACAATAATGCGTGGTAAAAGCTTCTTTATAGAGTAATTAGAAATACCAATTGACGTGAGGTGCGAGATAATCATGATGATAAACAATATCGCAAAGCCGATATTTGCGACGTTGCGCATACTTTCCCACGCACCACGCACACCACTGGTGTCATCAAAATAGCGCGCCGGCAATGCAAGCATGCCCGAAATAGAGCCAAAAATACCATCAATCATACCACCAACCCAGCGCAAAACCGGGCATACTAGCCAACCAATGTTAGTAATCGAACAATTCGACTTGTCCTGCTTGTCTTTATGGGCAGGTTGAATACCGTTTAAATATTGTGCACTATTTTTTTGGGCCTCTTCCTCTGATTGTTTACTGCTTTCTGCAATATCGATATTATCAATAGTTCCTGGTACTGGGTTTGGCGGGCAGAGGTCTTGCCCATTTTGGTCTCGTGGTGAATTATTACGGCGAAAATCGGTAATAGTCAGCTTCTTTACATCGCTCGATACCGTCATTTTTACATCAAAACGACAGAGCTGAGCGTTGTCGGCTGCATAACCATACTCAATATTGGTGTTTTGGTCGCCAGCCCTTTTGTCTATGGTAACGCTTGGCTGTGCACAGTCGCCCTGGCCATCGTGGGTGCGCTCCATTTCACTTTTCTTATAGATGCCCGCATAATTAGTATTAAAAGGAACCTTAAAGGTCTCGCGATGACAGCTTGGTATAGTAATGCGGATTTTATCACCATCTATACCAGCAGTTGGTTTCTGGACGCTGTCTTCCATACGGCGTACTACATACCATTCTGTTTTGTCGTCTTTTTCTGTGCCGGCTTTGTCTCCTCGTTTTTGCCACAACAGCCATTTAAACTTCTGGCTATTATTTTCACCAGTAGCATTATGGTGTTTTTCACCACTAAAGAAGCCGGCGCCATCATCTCCAAGCAGCCCTTCTTTAACGAGCACTTCCCAGGTGACTTTATGTTCATCCGCACGAGCTACTGGCGTAAAAAAAATAACACCAAGCAAACTGGTAACCAACCCAGCTAGTACGAGCGGAAAAAGTAGTCGTTTCATATCTGTCTTTTATTATGGCCGGCATATAGTAAAAAAGCAACTTATTCTGTGATTTTACTAGCTATGGAATTGTGGCAGTGATTGCTGGAGTCGCCATTGCTGAAATACGTGCTTTAGTATATTGTAGAGCTATGCGTACAATAACAAATATATATAAAAAACTAGCAGTAGGAGGTCTTCTCGCTGGGCTAACGCTTGCACCGGTGATGATGGCGCCAGCAGCCCACGCCGAGAGCAAGTGTGCTGGTGTGGAGACTGCCGTGTTGAGTTGTAGTGATGACAAGGGCGGCGAAAGCACGGTTATGTGGCTTTTGAAGGTGGCGCTGATGATTCTGACTTGGGGCGCTGGTATTTTGGCGGCTATTGGGCTGATGGTTGGTGGTATTATGTGGACCACTGCCGGCGACAACGCAAACCAAGTAGCACGTGCCCGTCAAATTATATTGAATGTAGTGGTTGGTTTATTACTATATATCTTCTTGTTTGCAATCACCAACTTCTTAATTCCAGGAGGAATATTTAGCTAATGAAACGATTATTTGGAAGCATCGCTCTAGTAGTTTTCGGTGTGATTAGTGTATTCGGATTGGCTGCGTATCAGCCAGTTCAGCCAGCTCCTACCGCTGCTGCTTGTGGTGAAATACTGGGTATTCCGGCATGGTATACTGGGTTACAAAAAAATGATGACTGTAGCAAATCAGAGCTAAAAGGACCACGCGACATGGCTGGTGGTAGTGACGAAGAAAAGCTTCGTACCTATATTTGGGTTATTGTCCTAAATATTTCGACTATCATTTTAATGTTGGTTGGTTATATTGCAGTCGGCTACGTACTATATGGCGGTTTTCGCTATCTTACAAGTGGTGGTAGTGCCAACGCGGCAGTATCGGCACGTCGTATCATTGCGAATGCGCTTGTTGGTATGGTAGTGGTATTCGCGTCGGTAGCAATCATTAACCTAATTAAGGGAGGGCTAATAGACTAATGGGTATATTACAGCAATTAGCAGCAGGTGTATCAGAAACTGGTAAGCTTAACGCTGAGGATTACAATATTTCAAAAACCAACCTCGATGGCGCCACATTTGGTACTATGGTAGGTACAGCTATGTGGGTAGCTGGTGCGGTTGCAGTAATTATGATCACCTTGTCGGGGTTGTTGTATGTCACCGCTGGTGGCAACCCTGGTAAAATTGCTACTGCCAAGAACCTGCTTATGTATACTGTACTCGGTATCATTGTGCTAGTATTTGCCTTCACTATTGTTCAATTTATAACAGGAGCATTTTCATGAAAAAATTTATATTGGCTAGTTTGGCTCTGGTTGGGGTGGTGGCTACCGCTGCTGCAACCGTACCTGTCATTTCGCCGGCAAAGGCAGTAAACCCATATGGTGCCTGTGATGCTAATAGCAGCAGCGCCATTTGTAAAGGAAAGGGTGAGTCACTGTCAGAGGGCTTTGTGAAGCCGACAATTAATATTATTTTATGGGTAGTTGGTGTAGCGGCTGTTATTGTGATTATTGTTGCAGGGCTTAAATATGTGACTAGTTCTGGTAATCCATCAGCAATTAGCTCTGCTAAAACGACAATTTTATATGCTGTTATCGGACTAGTGATTGCCATTACAGCGTACGCAATTGTTAACTTCGTGTTTAAGTCGTTTGGTGGATAACCAGGTGATTTTATCGTAAAATAGGCTGGCTATTCACGAGCAGTCTGTTATAATAAGGATTGAATTTAGTACAAAAGAAAGGAATATAAAACATGAAACGAGCGTTCGTAGCAATTGTTGCCGGCATCCTATTGGTTCCAGCTTTGGTTGCCGGTAGTCTGGCATTTGTCGCGCCAGCAGACTCAGCTCATGCCATAAATCTAAAAGATTCTGTCGACGGAAGTAACTCAGCAAAGGGTGAAGGACAGGTAAGCAGTCTTGACGGTGAGACTGGTGTTATCCGAACTGGTATTAACATCTTGCTCTATATCATTGGTGTGATCTCAGTGATTATGATCATCATCGGTGGTCTGCGTTATGCAACGTCTGGTGGTAACGCCTCAACCGTAACTAGCGCGAAGAACACTATTTTGTACGCCGTTATCGGTCTGGTAATCGCGATCTTTGCCTACGCAATCATCAACTTCGTCATGAACAACGTGGCAGCTAAGAACTAGGTAAGTAAGACCTTTCTGAAATAAAACACCCCTCGCTTTGAGGGGTGTTTTTTTATATTGTGGGCAAGCTTTTTGTACCTTTCCTTCCCTGCGCAGCTATGTTTGCACAGAGATACGTTCAGTGTGCACATTGATAGCTGATCTTTACGGTATAAATAATACCACCTCTGGTGCGAGCAGAGGTGGTACGATGGTGCTGTCTTGATTACAGAACGTCGATAGTGATTGAGCGTTCTTTTTCAACTTTAGCAAAGCTAATGGTAAGTACGCCATCTTTCAGCTCTGCCTTTACTTCGTCTTCCTTTACGGCGACAGGTAGGGCGATTGTACGACTAAACTCGCCCCAGTAACACTCTTGAATGTGCCACTTTTTTACGTCGGTTTCGTCACCGCTAGAAAGCGTTCCCGAGATTGTCAAAATACCGTCAGATAGGCTTACGTCGAGGTCGCTACGGTCAACACCTGCGGTGCGGGCTTTGACGACCAGGAGTTCATCCGTTTCATAGGCATCCACGGCGAGCTGGCCTGGAAGTTCTTCTTCCTCGTCCCATTGCTGCTCACCGACCGCTGGCTGCGGCGCTGGTGCGGCTGGCTGTGGTGCAATAGCCTGTGTTGGCTCTGGTGCATAATCATCAGCCAGGAAGGCAGCGGCCAGATCGTCATCGGTGAGTAGCTCACCGGTAGGTTGTTTACGTGCCATTATTCCTCCACTGTAAATCTAACATTATTAATTGCTAATATCATATTGACAAAAGTCTCTTTAAGTATAACGATAAAACAAGAGATAATCAACCAAATAAGGTAAGGAATGTAAAAAATACAATGCTAGATACCCTCCTTGGCTGGCTGGCGCCCTACTCCTGTTACTCTTGTGGTCGTCTTGGCCAAGGTTTGTGTCATAAATGTAAAAATAACATCATTAACCAGTTACAGCAGCTTCCCTGCCCATTTGTGGAGACTAGGCAGGCTGGCGTGAGTGTGTATTACGATGCAATATGGACTGCTGCACCCAGGCAAGGTGTTTTGGCGGATATGGTGGACGATGTAAAGTTTGCGGCAAAGCGAGGACTAGCTAAAGAGCTAGCCGATGTACTCGCGGTGGCTGCGCCAAAGAGTATGCAGGAGTGGCGGAGGCTCGCCAGGGCGCAGAGTTATCGAGCAGCCCGGCGATATACGCTACAGAGCTCATCAGAGGGGGCTAGGAGCGATAATAGCGTTACAGATGATGTGATAGTCACCTGGGTGCCAACAGCACTATCTCACGTGCGCCAGCGCGGTGTAGACCACGCAAAGCTGCTCGCCCGGTGGTATGCACGATATGTGGACCTGCCTAGCCGGCAGCTGTTAGTTCGTCGTCACCAGCTAGCCCAAAAGACAGCTGAAAGCCGACAGCAGCGTGCGCGCCAGGCAGATACAGCGTACGCAGTGGCGCCACACCAGAAGGATTATGTGAGTGGAAGCCAGATTATTCTCATCGATGATATTATTACCACAGGGTATACGATTAACGCTGCGGCTCGGCAGCTGCGGGAGGCTGGCGCAGCCCACGTGTACGTGCTAACGGTCTTACAGCAAATAAATTAGCTTTGTGTAGATGTGTGTCTAGACAAGAATGTTATTGTCTGTTACTATACGAGTGCTCACTATGGAGAGATGACCGAGTGGTTGAAGGTACCGGTCTTGAAAACCGGCGTGCGGTGACCCCGTACCGTGGGTTCGAATCCCACTCTCTCCGCCATGCATGAATATGTAAACCGTTCTCAGCTGAGGCGGTTTTATTTTTAGTATTTGCTTCTATCACAATAAAACCACGCCGAGAGACGTGGTTTTACTTGTAAGTTGTTTATTCTGTGGAATGGAATTATGCGTTGGTACCACCGCTGCCGAGATTACCAATTGCTTGGCCGACAACGAAACGGATGATTGCGTAGGCAAAAATTGCAACAACCAAACCGATGATGGCGTACAGAATGGTGTTCTTGGCGTCTGATACCTTGGCGTTGTTACCACCAGACACAACATACTTCAGTCCACCGATAATCAACATGATTACCGAGATAATCGCAATAGCGTAGAGTAAAATGTTGATAATCTTACGCACGATACCGGTATCACCGTTGATTTGTGTTGGTACGCCTGCTCCTTGCGCGCTATCGATGCCGGCAACAGGACCATTGTCTGCTGCAGTCACCATGTCTTCTGCATGTGCAGGAGCGGTTAGGAACATCGCTCCACTGACGATAGCTGCAAGTGTAATGATGATTCCACTAAAAACTTTCTTCATTTCTTCCTTTCCTTTCAACTACAGATTTTATTATAGCAAATAAAAATCAAATGTGTTACAATAATTTTCGTTGGAGGAGTACCCAAGTGGCTGAAGGGGACGGTTTGCTAAATCGTTAGTCCGGGGAAACCTGGAGCGGGAGTTCGAATCTCCCCTCCTCCGCCAAGTTTGAACTACACTAAAATTTACAAAGAGCCGCCAGTGCGGCTATTTTTATTATAGGAGTTTTTTGTGGCGCACAGAACGCATAAGTGTTAACAAGCGTGGCTGCTGTGCTATAATAAGCGTATATGGAACCACAAAACCACTATCCACGATCAGGCGGGCCGCAAGGGCCTGGGGAGGAGCTTCATCGAGAGGATGCCGGCATGTACGGTTCGTCTTCAGCGCCTCGGGCTACAAACGGCTATTATGATGCGATGCAAGAGGCTGATCTAGCACAAGATACCTATGATCAGCAGCAGCTTGAGGAAATGGCACACGATTTTCAGGTACCACCACTAACGTGGCAGGCGGTAGAGTTTGTGCAGCATCAGCGCCAGCCAGTATGGTATGTCTATTTTGGGCTAGTGATGGCGGTATTGATTGTGTTTGGACTATTTAATTTTCGACAGTTGCTGCCTCCAGTTGTTGAGTTTGCGCCAAATATTTTCTACCTTTCTGCAGTTATCTTGATGGGGATAGCTTTTTTGTTACTATCACTGCGTCCGCCTGCCAACATACCCTATAGTGTAGATATTGCCGAGGGAATGCGCATTGGTGATCATCTGTACCCATTCGATAATTACCGTTCATTTGGAGTAGTTATTGAGGAGGGCATTTATTCTTTGGTATTTACTCCAGCTCGCCGTTGGGGGTTGAGCCTTGTGATGTATTTTCCAGAGGAGGTTGGTGAAGAGCTTGTGGACTTGGTTGGTCAACGGCTACCAATGGAGCAAGTAAAGCCAGACGCAGTCGATCGTTTCATCCGTCGTCTACGGCTGTAGTTTGTTTTTAGACTTGCGAATAGCTGGGGTATCATGCTATTATAAACCTGTTCTATCGCTACCGCAGCGATAGAAAGTACTTTCAAGTATTATGACAGCATGCGTCTTCAAGACTAATGCTGTATTTGCACCCGTAGCTCAGCTGGATAGAGCGTTGGCTTGCGGAGCCAAAGGCCATAGGTTCGAATCCTGTCGGGTGTACCACATAGATAACACACTTCCCATACCTGGGAAGTTTTTTATTTGGAATAGAGTTGTGTATTAAAACATACAAAAATGTGCCCTGCATGTTGCAGGGCATTGCGTGAATAGGTAAGGTTATTCGTCTGTTGCGGGTTGGTCTTGCGCGGCTTGTTGCTCAGCAGCCTTTTGCTGTTCAGCTTGTTCTTTTTCTTTGGCTGCTTTTTCTTGTTCAGCTTTTTGTTGCTGCTCCTTTTGCTTTTTCTCGCGCTCGATTTGGCGTTGGCTTTTTGCTTCGATATGTACCTGGCCATTATTCTCGGCAGGGTTTGCCACATGAATTTCTATTTGACCACTTGTCTGCTGAGACATACTAGCTAGCATAGCCAAGAAGAGTATAAACAATACGGTAGCCCCAGCCAAGAAGTAGACAATACCTGAGATAATATTGACGGTAACAGCTATGATTGATAGTTTACGGTTTTTGCTCTGCTTGAATGACAGGAGTCCAAGGATTAATCCAGGGATGCTGGCTAGCCAACCAAGACCGGTTAGGGCCGTGGCACCAAGCACGATACTAATAATGGCAAATGCGTCATCATTTTTCTTTACTTTTACCTGCTTTGGCGCTGGCTCAGCTGCTGGTTCGTTATCTTTTGGTTCAGCTTGCTGTTTTGGCTGCTTCTCTTCTTTCTTTTGGGTAGCTTTTTCCTGCTCTGCCCGAGCCTTAGCTTGCTTGGCCTCTTCACTGCGCTGAGCAATAGCTTCCTGGGTTTCCTTTGTTTTGGCCGTTAGTTCTGCCTTCTTTGCGGCCTTAGCGTCATCTGCAATAGTTGATTTTTTTGCCTTTGTGTGTTCACTGTCTTTCATGGCCGTTATAGTATCATAAAAAATGAATTAGCGCAAGCAGTAAAAGTTTGGTATACTGGTGGTGAGATGGAGAGGTGCAGGAGTGGTTGAACTGGCTTGTCTCGAAAACAAGTGTGCCGCAAGGTACCGAGGGTTCGAATCCCTCTCTCTCCGCCATATGAAGGAATTATCGCCATCTCGCCATAGTGCCAGGTGGCAATTTTAATGACAAGGAGAGCACCATAATGGATAGCCAAGAGCCGTCAATTTTTACCAGGATTATGCAAGGTGAAATTCCAAGCTATCGTGTATATGAAGATGATGTGGTATATAGCATGCTCGATATCAACCCACTAAGCGATGGGCACGTGCTGGTTATTCCCCGCCAGCAGGTTGCTTCGCTGTGGGAGCTAGACGTAGAAACGTATAGTCACTTGTGGGCTACGGCACATATGCTGGCGCGACATATGCAAAACGTGTTGCAGCCACAGCGCGTTGGTGTGGTGGTAGAAGGGTTTGAAGTGCCACATGCTCATATTCACCTAGTTCCGCTATATGATAAGACGGTGCTGCAACTGCACCACGGCTACCCTGTACACAGCGAGCCAGACCAGCTTGCAGATATTGCGCAGCAGTTAGCGCAAGGGCTACAGTAGCCTATGATTACTATTGCCGCGATTGGTAAAAAACACGATACAAACCTAATTGCTGCCATTACCGCGTATCAGTGCCGGTTACGAGTGCCCTGGAGTGTGCAGTGGCGTTTTTTGCCACACAGCCACCTGGAAGGTGATAACGCATGTCAGGAGGAGTCTCAGCGCCTCATAAAGCTAATTGATAGCTATAAAGAGCAGCCCTTCGTCGTGCTACTAGACGAGGTTGGCAACAATGTATCATCACCAGAACTTTGTACAAAGCTGTTGCAGCCGCTCACCAGTGGTCGTCCGGTGGTGATTATTATCGGTGGTGCCTATGGTGTTACTAAGCAGTTGCAGCGGCGAGCCACCTTTGTGTGGTCGCTTTCCCGGTTGGTGTTTCCCCACCAGCTAGTAAGGCTGCTGCTGGTGGAGCAGCTGTATCGCTGCCAAGAAATTGCTCGTGGATCACAATATCATCACATGTAATGTGTAAAAAAACAAGATTATCAAGGCATAATGTTGACATAAATCAAAAACAATGCTAATGTAAGAGCATTACCAAACATAACACAAACAAAGAGTAACCAAGATGAACCATAACATTACGGGCGCCAGCCTACTGGCAATTCTTTCGATTGTCACGGGTATTTTGCTCCATGAGCCCAAGTTCGATACCGTGACAATAGTCAGTATCAGCGCTCAAAGCAGCAGAGATAAGCCGCGCAGCGAGCCACACGGCCCGCACCACGACCCAGACTTGTTTGGACGAGAGGATAGAAAACAGTTCGGGTTTGGGCGAAAGAATAGTGGCCATGATGGCTACAGCGGCGGCCCACCACCAACGGGCTAATAATGTACCTAAACAACGATTCAGTAATTGATGAATGACAGTGAGTGAAGGAGTATTACTTTGGCAGTAGCTGGAGTGATACCGGTGTATTTTGAAGTGTGATCCTGTAGTAGGCTGGAGGGCCTGCGTGTAATTACAGTATTTCTTTTTTGGAGCGTGCCGCGTGAGAACGGCATGGTAAAACCCCAGGTTGGAGAGCCTGGGGTTTTTGGTTGGTTTGCGGTTATGAGACTGCTTCCAATTCGCGTTTCAATCGTTCAGCAAGGTGCTCCTGGTCTAATAGTTGTTGGCGAGTTTCGGCTACCAGGTGCGCCGGGGCTTTATCTACGTAATTTGGATTTGTAAGGCGGGCTTCTAGTTTTGCGATGGCTGATTCTGCCGCAGTCAGACGTTGTTGAAGATTTGCTTTGTGCTCATAGAGCGTATCTTCGTCTACATCTAACCAAGCTGAGCGACCGCTGCTAGCGATACGTAGTCCGCTTGGATGTTCTACTTGCGCTACAGCCTGAACCTGCAGCAAGTGGCGTAAGGTTTCACGGTTGGCGTCTAGCAGAGGGTCGTCTTGGTATACGATGCGATATTGACGTGAGGTTGGCAGTTCACTGAGCATAAAGCGGGCTTCGCGCACAAAGTGTTGCAGCTGCTCGAATGCTGCCGCTTGCTCGGCATCATAGTTGTTGGCAATAGGCCAGGTTTCGGTGATGAGCAGGTCTGTGGTGAAGTCTAGCGACTGCCAGATGGTTTCAGTTACAAATGGAATAAATGGATGTGCTAGCTTCAGGCTGGTTGAGAGCGCCCACGATAGAACTGGCAGGTTTGGTGCGGCCTTTGAGCTTTCAATATACCAGTCTGCAAGATCATCCCAAATCGTGTGATATACCAGCTCCATGGCTTCGGCAAAACGGTAGTGCGCAATGTGCTGCTCGATCTCCTGGGCGGCAGTGTTTAGCTGGCGAATAATCCAATGGTCGGCTGGAGTTTTTGGCTGGATTGGACCTACTTCATAGTCGCTGCCAAGTTTACTTTCGGTGAACCGTGCAATATTCCATAGCTTATTACAGAAATTACGCCCCGTCACAACTTTATTTTTTGCAAATGCTTGGTTCTGCCCTGCACTGCGGTTAACGATAATACCAAAGCGTAGCGCATCTGAGCCGTACTCGGTGAGTACGTCCATTGGGTTGATGACGTTGCCTTTGCTTTTGCTCATCTTTTGGTTGTGTTCGTCGTTAATCAGGCCGTTTAGGTATACGTGTTTAAATGGCACCTGCCCTGTTCGGTATAGCCCAAGCATAATCATGCGGCCAACCCACTGATATAAGATATCTGCACCGGTTTCCATGACGCTGAGTGGGTAGAACCGAGCTAGGTCGCCAGAGTCTAAAAAGTCGGTGGTAATAAATGGCCACTGCCCCGAGCTAAACCAGGTGTCGAAGGTGTCTTCCTCACGGATATATGTTGTACCATTTACATCAATTTCTTTTTGATCAACACGGGTATCAAATATCCAGTCGGTGTCGTCGCCCTGTTTGTGGAAGGCCGGAATTGGAATTCCCCACGGAATTTGTCGGCTAATATTCCAGTCGTGAACATTTTCTAGATATTGTACCAGTGCCTTCGCACGAGTGGCTGGTGTGAATGAGATTTCCCCACGCTGAATAGCCGCAATGGCTTGTTTGGCGAGTGGCTGCACATTGATAAACCACTGCTCTTTAAGCATTGGCTCGATAACAGTTTTACATTTGTAACAATGACCAACGCTGTGCTCGATAGGCTCTTCCTTAATGAGCGCGCCAGTTTCCTTTAGCTTGGCAACCACTTTAGTGCGGGCTTCTTCCAGGGTGAGCCCCATAAATTCATCCGGTACGTTTATCAAATGACCATCGGCACTAATGATTGAAACTGCTGGCAGGTCGTGTCGCTTGGCTATCTCAAAGTCATTTGGATCGTGTGCCGGGGTTACCTTTAAGGCTCCAGTACCGAAACTAGTATCAACGTAATCATCAGCGACAATTGGTAGCGTGCGGCCAACAATTGGCAGGATTGCCCGAGTGCCAATGAGCTGCTGGTAGCGTGCGTCGTCTGGGTGTACGGCAATTGCGGTGTCGCCAAGTAAGGTTTCTGGGCGGGTGGTCGCGATAATAATTGGTGTTCCCTGCTCTGTTTGGTAGGTGATGTGCCACAGATGGCCTGGGTCGTTTGTGTATTCAACCTCGATGTCTGAGAAGCTTGTTTGGTGTGTGGTGCAGTAGTTTACGATCCGCTCGCCTCGGTAAATTAGGCCGTCGTTCCATAGTTTCTGGAAGGTGTCGTAAACTGTTTTTGTCACCTTAGGGTCGAGAGTAAAGGTTAACTTACTCCAGTCGGCACTTGCACCCAGGGCTCGCAACTGTAGCTCCATTGGGCCACGTTTGCTGGCAACGAAGTCCCATACCATATCGTAAAGCTGCTCACGGTCGTAATCGAAGCGGCTTTTACCCTGTTTTTGTAGCTCTCGCTCAAATACCACCCATGTTTCAAACCCTGCGTGGTCTGCACCAGGAATATACACAGTATCCCTTCCCTGCATGCGGTAAAAGCGGATCAAAATATCTTGCAAAAAAGTAATGTAGGCATGCCCTAGGTGTAAATTTCCGTTTGCATTTGGTGGTGGCATGACGATGGAATAAGGCTCACCTTCCCCTTTTGGTTTAAAGGCCCCACTGGCTTCCCAGAGGGCATAAATATCTGGTTCGTAATTATTTGGTTCGTATGATCGTGCCAATTTCATGACGAGTGCGTATCCTTGCTCTTATGATGGTGCTTATGTTAATTTCACGTGAAATAAGCATGAGCGTCACCGTATCATCTGATACGCTCCCAAAGAAGTAAAAGCCATACCCTCTCACGTCGGTATGGCCTTATTATAGCACAGGTTGCAATAGTTACTTGCGGCGCTTCTTTAGTGCACGGCGCAATGATTGATAGCATCGGTATACGTGGTAACGCAACGGCTTTAGCGGTTTATCCCAAGCGCCAGGGTAGGCCACGCTTTTGCCACCAAATGACTTTTTAAACTTTGTAAAGCCAGCCCATGGGTGGTTTGGCTCGTTCTCGGGTGCAATACCATACAGGTCGAAGGTTGTTTTACCGGCGTGCTTCGCATCGATGATTGCATAAGCTAGCAGGGCAGTGCCGGCAGAATATTTACGATATGTGTCGTCGGCAGCAGCGTGCGCGTAGGTGCGCGTGTCATCGCTGTCGTACATGAGGGAAGCAGCAATTGGGGTGTCTCCGAGCGTAGCGTAAAAGAGGGTGGCAGCTTTGTTTGGCAATAGTGCCTTTGCTTGTGCTTTAAAATAAGCATCGCTGTGTGGAGTGATGTGGTTACGCTGAGCAACCTGACGGAGGAATGTTAAGAGAATTTCAATATCTTCAGGATTGTGAGATTTGTGGATTGCTATGCCTTTTTTATGATGATTGCGATAGAGATTGCGGGTGTTTTGTGACATCTGTGCAATAATTGCATCTTCATCCTGAGACAAATCGATGAGCTGCGTGTGAGCTGGCTGCAACTGATTATAGGTAACCTTTCGGTAGCCACGGGCACGAAGCTCGCTGTCGCTAATAGGGAAGGTGGGCTCGATGCGCACAAAAGTTGCACCGTGCTGCTTGGCATCTTGTTCGAGCGCAGTAAGTGCTGCATCGAAAGCTGCTGCTGAATCGGCGATTGGTCCATATGGGGTGTAGGCCCTGGTATTGCCTGTGCCGTGTTCCAAAATAGCTTGGTATCGCCAACCATCGCCATTGCGGCTGATGATTTGGCGTCCCTGTGTTTTTTGGAATGTGCCCCAAGCGGGTGACTGTAAAAATGACATAATTAGCTCCTTTTGTCTTCAGGTAAGAAATTTGATATTAGCTATGCAGTAGGGTGATCGGCTGCTTGACCCCAAGCTGTTTGGCTCATTGAAATGCTCGGAATAACCTCTAGTCCGTATGGTGAACGAGATTTACCAGCCACATGCATATAATAGCCTAGTGTGGCGATCATGGCAGCGTTGTCGGTGCATAATTGCACCGGTGCGTAGTTGATTGATAGCGGCAGACGACGGGCTAGCTCTTCGCGAAGAGCTTGGTTGGCAGCAACGCCCCCGGCAATAACAACCGATGCCGGATTATATTTATAAAATGCTTTTTCTGTTTTGTCAACAAGTGTTGCTATTGCAGTGCGCTGAAAGCTAGCGGCCATATCTGCTTGTAACGTGGGCGATACAAGAGCAGGTAGCTTGAATGATGGATACGAAATATCAACGCCGACTTCTTTTTGAATGGTGCGCAATACGGCAGTTTTTAGTCCAGAGAAAGAAAAATCAAATTCACCAGATAGTCGGGCCTTTGGTAGGGTGAAGGCGGTCTCGTTGCCACTGGCGGCAGCTTTAGCGATGGCTGGGCCGCCAGGGTAGGGCAGACCAATGATTTTGGCTACTTTATCAAAAGCTTCACCAACGGCATCATCTTGAGTTTGGCCGAGCAGGGCATAGTCACCGTGGTTCTTGAAGAGTACAAGCTGAGTGTGGCCACCTGAAACGATAAGTGCTAACAGCGGAAATGTCGGCTGCGTGCGTGGCAATGAGAGGCCTTCTAGGTTTGGGTTTGATGTTGCCGCTTGAGTAATGAAGTTAGCATATACGTGAGCTTCAACGTGATGAATAGCGTAGAGCGGCCTATTGTGAATAATGGCAAGTGAGCGGGCTGCCAGTGACCCAATGAGCAATGACCCAACCAGGCCGGGCATCGTAGTTACCGCGATACCATCAATATCGTCCCAGTTGAGGCCGCTTTGGCTGAATGCCTCAGCAATCACTGGCCGAATAGCTTCTATATGACTACGGGCAGCAATTTCAGGAATAACGCCGCCATACTCAGCATGAATATCAATTTGCGATTGTACAACATTTGAGAGCAATTTTTGCCCGTTTTCAACAATTGCGGCTGCTGTTTCATCGCAGCTACTTTCGATTCCCAAAATCTTCACCATAACTCTAGTCACTAGTATAACAAAAATCTGGAAAAAGTGGTAAAATTGGTGACATGAAGCAGAAGATTGTACACCTAGTTCGTAGCAGTTTATCACCAAAACTGGTGCGGCGGATTGAGGAATTGTATCGAGTGGGGCGCGTCAAGCTCGTCAGTTTGCGTTATGGTAACCCGGCGAAAAGCCTTCAGGTTATCGCGGTGACTGGCACAAATGGTAAAACCACGACGGTAAACTTTATTAATAATATGTTAAAAGCAGCAGGCAAACGCACTGCTATGTTTTCAACGGCACTGATTGAGATAGCCGGCGATAAGCAGTTGAATGATTTAAACGCCACTGTCGGCACTACTGCACGTATGCAGCAGTTCTTTAAGGCAGCCAAGCAGGCTGGCGTCGATTATGTCGTGCTTGAGATCACCAGCCATGCACTTGATCAGCATAAGCTTGATGGTGTGCCGATTTTGGCGGCGGTGATGACTAACGTAACACAGGACCACCTAGACTATCACAAAACGATGGATAACTATGCGGCTGCCAAAGCAAAGCTATTCGCTGGTCGTCCACAATATATTATCTTGAACCGCGATGACGAGTGGTTTGAGTACTTTAATACGTTTGAAGCTGGCACGGAAAAGATTACCTATGGTAAGACCGAGGATGCTCAGGCGCAGATTGGTGATAGTATTGCCCAGCCAGATGGCAGTCAGGCGCGGATTCATTTGCCAGGCGACGCGCCGGAAGATGGCATTGTACTAAAGACACATTTACCAGGCGAGTTTAATATATATAATATGACAGCCGCAGCGGCACTTTGCCACGCGCTTGGTGCATCGGATGAGGCACTGGTGCAGGGCGCAGCACAACTGCGAGGCGTACCTGGCCGATTCGAGCGTGTGCAGGTAGGGCAAGATTACGATGTGATTGTAGACTATGCCCATACGCCAGACGCACTTGAAAAAATGCTGGCGAGCGTGCGCGAGATTACGCCGGGTAATGTATCGCTGGTGTTTGGTTCGTGTGGTGATCGTGATAAAGAAAAGCGTCCAATTATGGGCGCGATTGCAGCCAAGCAAGCCGATGCGATTTATTTGACAGATGAAGAAAATTATACTGAAGATGCTGATACAATTCGTCGCATGATTTACGAGGGTATCCAGCAGGCTGGTGGTGAACAAAAGACGACTGAAATCGCTGATCGTCGTGAAGCTTTGTCACAAGCGATTGCTGCAGCCCGGCCAGGGGATACCGTGCTAGTGACTGGTTTGGGCCATGAAGTGTACCGCATCATGAACGGCCAGCGTATGCCATGGAATGACGCGGACGTGGCACGAGAAATAATTAAAGAGCGTATGGCGGCGAAGCAGGAGTAGAGCGTGCACAGATTATTATCTAAAATTAAAAAACAATTATATTTTGTCGTAGCTGGGTATTTTCGTTTTTGGGCAAATGTAAGTTTGCGGCGCTGGAAGCCTACTATTATTGCGGTGACTGGTTCTGTGGGTAAAACTACCATGCTGCACCTGCTCGAGCTGACGCTTGGTGAGCGTGCACATTATTCACACAATGCCAACAGCGCCTTTGGGATTCCGTTCGATATTGTTGGGACCCACGGTATTTATGGGTCGAAAGCACGGTGGTTTAAGCTCTTTTTGATAGTGCCGTGGCGAGCGCTGACCTTTACGCATTCGCAGCAATACTACGTGGTTGAAATTGACGGTGAGCGGCCGAATGAGGCAACCTTCCTGGCAAATTGGTTGCGGCCACATATTACGCTATGGGTTAGTTCAGCTCGTTCGCACGCCATTTTCTTTGACCGCCAGGTGCGCGAAGGGCGCTTTAGTACTGTAGAAGAGGCAATCGCCTACGAGTTTGCTAGTTTGGCTCGTGCAGCACGTGATCTTGTTGTTATCGATGGCGATAATGAGCACATGGTGCGCGAGACAGCGAATATCTCGGCGAAGGTGGCCGCAGTTCATAAGAGTGACCTCACTGGTTACACTGTTACGCCGCAGCAAGCAGTGTTTACCTTTGGTGAGACTTCGTTTACTATTCCATACCCAATGCCGCGTGAGATTAGCACGCAGCTTGCAATGCTACTGCAGCTGACGAACTACCTGAACGTGCCGCTGCCGCAGCATATGAATGATTTTGTGATGCCGCCAAGCCGCTCGAGTTATTTTGTGGGTGTGGGAGATCAGGGTCAGCTACATTTAGTAGATAGCACTTATAATGCTCACCTTGTCAGTATGCAATCGATGTTTACGATGATGCAGGACATGACCGTGCCTGGTGAGAAGTGGCTAGTAATTGGTGATATGACAGACCAGGGCGAGGGCGAACGCGACCAACACGAGAAGCTTGGCCAGGCGGCTGCGCAAGTGGCGGCTGACCACTACGTGTTAGTGGGTCGACGTACAAAGAAATATACCTTGCCGCAGCTAGAAAAAGCTGGCAAGGGTGATAAAACTGCTGCTTTCACTAAAACTGAAGACGCACTGCAGTATATTCGCAAGCAAGCCCCAGATCAGGCAACAATCATGCTAAAGGGAAGCCAGTACCTCGAGTGGATTGTAGAGAAGCTGCTTGCAGACAAAGCAAATATTACGAAACTTGCACGTCAAGACGCTGCCGCTAAACGGCGTCGTGCAAAATGGGGACTGTATTAATATGAAGACAACACTTGTGATTGCTCACGGATGGGCATACTCAATTAAGCCATGGACCAAGACAGTAGCTGACTTGCGAGCACGTGGCATTGAGGTAAAACAGCTACAAGTTCCAGGACTGACCACACCAAGCAGCGAGGTCTGGACTATTGACGGTTACACTGCTTGGATAGCGCAGCAGCTGCAGGGGATTGAAAACCCAATCGTGCTTGGGCACAGCAACGGTGGACGTATTGCGCTGAATTATTTAGCGCAAGGGCATGACAATGCATTTGCCGGGCTTATTTTACTGAATGCTGCCGGAGTATATGAGAATCCAGGCGTAGTATCACTTAAGCGCCGGGTATTCCGAGCTGCTGCTAAAGCGTTAGCACCACTAAAACATGTGCCATATCTAAAAAAGATAGTGTATCGCCTATTGAAGAGCGACTACAATCGTGCGCCAGAAAATATGAAAAAAACGCTTCATAATATGCTAGAGAGTGATAAGGCACTCGATCTCTCGCGCGTGCACCAAGACAACATATTTGTAGTATGGGGCGAGGATGACAAAGTGACGCCGCTCGGTATGGGTAAGAAGATGCATCAACAGCTAGCTGGCTCGCAGATGAGCACGTTTGCCGGATGGCCTCACGCACCATATATTACTCACCCAGAGCAACTGGCAGAAGAAATTGCTCGTATTGTGCAGCAGATTGAAGCGCAGCCGAGCAGGGAAGGCGCGGGTCGATAATGCTATTTCAATCAGTTGGATCACAGTACACCTGGAAGCAAGCCTTGGCGCATCTATTTGCCATTGGTGGACGCCGGGACCGGTATAATTTAGAGATGGCGCTAGCTCGCCGATACAAAGGCCATGTGACGCTTTTTGCGCGCGGCCGAACTGCACTAGCTGAGGCGGTTTGGGTAGCGACTGGTGGCAGCGGCAAGGTAGCAGTGAACGCATTCACGTGTTACAGCGTAATTGAGGCAGTCGAGAAGGCTGGCTGCACGCCGGTGTATGTTGATATTGCCCTAAATACACTGCACTATGGCGGAGAGCAGTTGCAGCAAGTGATGCAGCAAGAGGATGTCAAGGCCGTTATTGTGCAAAATACACTTGGTATGCCAGCCGATATTACCGGCATTGAATCAGTGGCTCGCCGGCAAGGCATACCTATTATCGAAGATTTGGCACATGCAGCTGGTATGCGGTACACCGATGGTCGAGAAGTTGGTACCGTTGGAGACTACACGATGCTGTCATTTGGCCGTGATAAACTACTAGACACAATCAACGGCGGCGCACTTATTACCCGTGTGCCAGGAAAAATCGCCTCGGTGCGGCAGCCACATAGCGCGCCACGGTTTATTGACCAGTTGCGCGATCGTATTTACCCGATCATGGCGGTAGCTGTTCGCGGTACCCACGGAATTGGGCTTGGTAAATATATTTTAGCGGCGGCCTATAAACTAAAACTGGCCATTCGTTCGGCTGATGGCCCACTGGATCGTACGCGCAAGCTGCCAGCCTGGCAGGCAAAGCGGGCTTTATGGCGATTTGAACAGCTCGATAGTGACCTAGAGCGTCGGCGCCAGTTGGTGCAGCTGTACCACAAGGCACTTGGCGGTGGAGCGACGATTTTACCATTTGCGCTTAAGGCTGGTAGCGCCCCAGTACGTGTACCGCTCATCTCAACAGAGCGAGATGCAATTATTGCACGTCTCAAGCAACACGGCTTTTTCTTTGAAGATATTTGGTATGATAAACCAGTTTCGCCAGCTCGGTTGTACGGCAGAATACAGTTCAACGAAGCAGCGTACCCAAATGCTGTGATTGCGGCCGGCTCGGTTTATAATGTGCCAACGCACCAATTTGTGACAGCCCAGCACGTACAGCAAATCGCGGCAAGTATTACGGGCAACGCGGGAGGTAATTCATGAGTGGTGGAATAGCAGATTTCAGCATCACCGACGCAACGCAGCAAGATTGGCAGCAGGCACTGCTTGCCTATCCCGAAGCAAACTTTTTGCAGTCATGGCGCTGGACGGCGTTTTACGAGGCACGAGGTAATACTGTGCTGCGTAGAATTGTGCGGCAGGGTACTGAAGTGGTGGCTATGTGGAGTGGTATTGTGCAAGATGCGCGCCGAGGCCGCTACTTAGAAATAGCGGGTGGTCCACTGCTAGACTGGAAGCATCAAGCACTTGCGGATGTTGTGCTGCGCGATATAGCTCAGCAGGGTAAGCATCACCACTGCGTTTTTGTGCGTGTTCGACCGCAGCTACACGAAACACCAGATAACGAAACACTCTTTGTGGACAGTTTGCAGCGACTATCACACCGTGTGCGCCGCTCACCAATGCACCTGCATGCTGAACATACAAATATACTAGATATTACAAGCGATGAAGAGGCGCTGCTTGCGGGTATGCGCCGACAGACGCGCTATGAGGTACGTCGCAGTGCTCGGCGCGACGTTGTGGTGACGAGTCGCCCAGCTGCTGGCAATATTACAACGTTTTATGATATGCAAGCAGACACTGCTCAGCGACAGGGGTTTGTACCGCCAAGCCGGTCATTCTTGGAAACATACGCCGAAACCTTTGGTGATGCTTTGCAGTTATATACCGCTGAAAAAGATGGTGTCATACTAAATGCTGCCCTTGTCATTATTGATGGGCCAGAAGCGGTATACCATGAAGCGGCCTCAGTCCCGCAAGCTCGCAAAGAGCCAGGTGCATATGGATTGCTTTGGCAGGCGATTCAAGATGCCAAGGCTGCTGGTGTAAAGCGGTTTAATTTTTGGGGAATTGCTTACACTAGCGATCCAAACCACCGGTACGCTGGTGTCACTACGTTTAAGCGTGGCTTTGGTGGGCAGGATGTGAGCTTTATTCCGGCTTATGATATTATTTTGTCACGGCCAAAATATCTAAAGAACTGGATTGTGGAAACAACGCGAAAGAAAAGGAGAAAATTATAAATGGCGCGAGAAGTCAAAGATATTACAAGCAGAAAGCAGTGGGATACATTTGTTGAGTCTCATCCCGAGGCAAACTTTTTGCAGGCGTGGCAGTGGGGTGAGTTCCACAAAAGCCTTGGACATGATGTTGTTCGTCGCGGACTGTTCGATGGTAAAAAGCTGATTGGCGTGTATGAGGGTTATGTTGAGCCAGCTAAACGTGGTCGTCACCTGGCAGTTGCCGGTGGGCCAATTGTAGACTGGGACGACATGGATGCGGTAACGATGCTGCGTGATGATATGCGTGAGCAGGCTGAAAAACTGCGTTGTATTTTTGTGCGCGTACGTCCACAGTTGACTCGGTCGGCATCGCACCTGCGGTTATTCGCCGACCTTGGCTTTCGCCCAGCACCGATGTATCTTAGCGTTGAGCTAGCCGGTGTGCTCGATCTTGAGAAGAGCGAGGAAGAGCTGCTTAAAGGTATGCGTCAGCGGCTTCGTCGTGCACTGCGCAAGGCGGCCAAGAACGATATTCAGGTAGAAAAAAGTACCGACCCAGAGCGTATGAAGGAGTTTTACAATATCCAGCTGCAGACTGCTGGACGACACGGTTTTGTGGCGTTTTCAGAGGAGTTTTTCAAAAAGCAGTTTGCTGCCTTTGCTGAGACAGGCAACGTAGTACTGTACACTGCTCGCTACAACGATCAGATTTTAGCGCAAAATTTCATCATTTTTTACGGCAATGAAGCCTCATATCACTATGGTGTGAGCACCGAGCTGGGCACAAAGCTATCTGGTGCGCCATTGCTACACATGGAAGCGATGCGTGATGCGCGTGAGCGTGGTATTAAGCGCTACAATTTCTGGGGTATTGTGGGTGAAGACGAAACCGATCACCGCTTCTATGGTGTGAGTGTGTTTAAGCGCGGTTTCGGCGTGGAAGAGCTTGCCTATGTGCCAGCGCAAGATTTGGTGATTAAACCACTGCAGTATCTTAAGCCATGGCTTATTGAAACAATTCGCCGCCGTCAGCGTAAAGTATAACGGTAGCCAGATAATCAAGAAATTAGCACTCTTGCAATATGAGTGCTAATTTTTTATAATAAACCTTAGATATTATCGAACATAAACACCCTAAAAGGAGGGATTATGAGTACAGCAATAACACCGCTCGGCGCTCGTGTCGTAGCTCAAAAACAAGAGCAAAAGGCGGCTACCAGCAGCGGTATTTTTTTGCCGGATTCAGCAAAGGAAAAGCCAGTAGCGGCCCGCGTTGTGGCGGTTGGCCCAGAGGCAAAGCAGGTGCAGGTTGGCGACCAGATTATTTATAAAGAGTACTCGACAACCGAGCTGTCGGTTGATGGCCAGGACTACTTGGTCGTTGCAGAAGAAGATATTTTAGCAAAACTAGCTGCGTAAGCGGCAGATATAAGGAGGAGAGATAGATGGCGAAAAAAGTATTTTATAGTGATGATGCTCGCGCTCGCGTCCTAGCTGGCGCCCAGGCACTATACAACGCGGTAAAAGTTACCTACGGACCAAAAGGCGGCAACGTAGTTATTGGTAAGCAGTATGGTGGCCCAACTATTACGCACGATGGTGTGACTGTGGCTGAAAGCATTGACTTGCCAGAAGATGACGATGCAACGCTTGGCCACAAGACTGGTGCTGAGCTAATCAAACAAGCAGCCAGCAAGCTTAATAAGGTTGCTGGTGATGGCACGACTAGTGTAACTGTTCTGACATACCACATTCTAAAAGAGGCTAATCGACTTATTGCTGCCGGCCACAATCCACAAGAGCTGCGCAAGGGTATTGAAGAAGCAGCCCGTGAGGTGATTCACGCACTCGATAATCTAAAGGAAGATGTCGCGGGTGATAGTAATAAAATTGCAGAAGTGGCGACAATTTCAGCTGGTGATGCCGAGATTGGTAAGCTAATTGCTGGCGTTATTGAAAAGATTGGCAAAGACGGCATCGTGACGGTTGAAGCTGGCCAAGGGCTTGAGCTGCAGGCCGAAGTGGTGGAAGGATTTACCTTCGAGAAAGGGTGGATTAGCCCATTCTTCGTAACTGATCCAGCCCGTCAGGAGGCGATTTATGAAAAACCAGCGATTGTCATCACCGACCAGAAGATTAGCAGCGTACAAGAGCTATTGCCACTGCTTGAAAAGTTGGCACAAACTGGCAAGAAGGACGTGGTGCTGATCGCCGATGAAGTTGAAGGTGAAGCGCTCAGTGTATTGGTACTAAACAAGCTAAAGGGTGTACTGAACACCGTAGCGGTGAAGGCGCCAAGCTTTGGTGACCGCCGCAAGGAAGTGCTGGAAGATATCGCAGTGCTCACTGGCGCAACAGTTATTAGCAGCGATAAAGGTATGACCTTTGAGAACGTTGGCCTTGAAGTGCTTGGTAACGCTCGCAAGGTGATCGTATCAAAGACCGACACCACTATCGTAGAGGGAGCCGGAGATCAAAAGGCGGTGCAGGCACGCATTACCGAGATTGCTGCAATTGCCGATAACGCCACAAGCGACTACGAGCGTACTGAAAACGAAAAGCGTGCAGCAGCGCTTTCGGGCAAGGTGGCAGTCATTAAGGTTGGTGGTGCTACCGAAACTGAAATCGACGAGAAGAAGTTCCGCGTTGATGATGCGGTTGCGGCAACCAAAGCGGCGCTTGCTGAAGGTATTGTGGCCGGTGGTGGTGTAACACTTGTTAACCTAGCTGCTAAAATCGCCGACAAGGGCTCTGACAGCCACGCTGCGGGCCGCCAAATCATAAAACGGGCATTGACTGCACCTTTTGTACAAATTATGCAAAATGCCGGCCTAAATGCCGAAGCACTACTCGCGCAGGTAGAGGCAGCAAAGCCTGGCCATGGTGTTAACGTGATGAAGCCAGAAGAAGGTATTGTCGACCTTAAGAAGGCGGGTGTGATCGACCCAGCTCGCGTCACTAAGGAAGTAATCCAGAACGCTGCATCGATTGCCAGCACCGCAGCAACGATGGGTGCTTTAGTGGTAGAAATCCCAGAGCCAGAAGCACCAGCTGCTGGTGGTGGCATGCCTGGCGGTATGGGTATGATGTAAAAGCCCCAACATATTACACAATATACAAACACCTAGACATAGGGGTGTTTTTGTATATGTTGACAATAGGGTAATCTTACGCTATAACAAAATTGTTAGCTGGTATGCATGGTTGAGCTAGTATTGGCTCCCTGCAACCAATGGACCTATACAAAGAGAGGATGAGTGTAATGATTGCTACCCCATCTAAGGCTACCACGAGTAATCTAGCCGTGGTTGACTGCATCACGAAGCCTGACCCAAAGGTAACGGTATCACATGCAGCACAGCAATTGTGGTGTGATATTGTCTACAAGGCAACGAGGAAAGGCTATCTTTTCAATGGCCGTATACATTCTGGTCATACTGTCGGTGTGTATCCGTATAATTTTACTGAGAACATGCAGGTTATTTTGGCCGATACTGCCTGGATGAACCACCGAAAGCCGACGGAGGAACACGGACGGGTATTGTGTGATCTTGTGGATGAATTATGGCGTGCAAAGATCTACCTGCCACAAGTGGTTGGCGATGACCCTCCTGAAGTTCATTTTCATTTGGCTATTACCGATCAGTTGCGTGGGGCATTTCAGTCACATAAGTCGATTTTTTCACGGGTTATTCGTGCTATTGTAGGGTAACACATGACTCTATTGTATAGACCCCGCATAGGTATCACTATGCGGGGTTTTTCTTGGGTATAATGGTGGGCGTAAGAAATCAAAAACCTCCCGCGTGGGGAGGTTTGAGTTATTATTTATCTTCGCGTGATTCGAAGAAGTCAATTTCTTTAATGATGTCGAGCAGTGCTTGTGCGCGGCGACCTTCGTCTTCAATGGCAATTGCTGCTTCGTGTGCTGGCTGAATCAGTGATTTATCATCGGTCGAACGCAAAATAAGCAGATATGCATCAAACTTGTTTTCAGCAGTTGCGTCTAGCTTGCTCATGATTGGGTGCAATTCAAGGATAGCCTGCTGCTTAATATCACCAAGCGCTGCGCCACCTGCTAGCGGAGTTGGTTGAAATGTATTCTTTGATTCGTTTTTTGACATAGTCGCCTCCTTCGATTCTTCTGTAGTGTCCAACTGACCAATTGTTTTCTGCGTTGGAGCTGGTGAGTTCATTTGAATATCAAACTCTTGTGGCTCGTCTGGGTTAATACCAGCCAATACCTTGGCCAGTTCTTGGTCGTCACTAATCGACGATTGCGTGTCTTGATTCATAAATTTTCCCACCTCTTAAATTAAACTTATGGTTTTCTTTAGTGTATCATAAAAAGAGATGATGATGCAAGAAGGACGACACCCTTTGGACGAGATGGTCGCGCGCCACAAGGAGGTGCAGCGGGTGTGCAATGCTTTTTTGGAAGTGCTGCGAATGGATGATGAGAGCAGCCTACAGCGGCATGGTGTATGGGCTGAAAAGACGTCGGTGCAGCAGGTGATACTAATGGCCGATGGAGCCACGTTTCCCGTGGTGGTAAGCGTGCAACAGTGGCTACTTAGCTGCGCGTCAACTCCGGTGATTGTGCATGCAGCAGGTCAGCCGCCAGCTTTTGTCGGTCCAGATACGGCAGTGCTTGGCATTTCTTATAGCTCTCAGCTTGGAGGTAGTGACACCATCGCGCAGCTATGTGCTGCTGCTCGCCAAAAGGGGGCTCAGGTGCACCATATAGTAATGCATAAAGATGGGGGCAGCTACGATGCTACTGATTCGCAGCTTGCCATATCTTTACACGAAGCGGTGCCCTGGCAAATGCAGACCATACGTTTGTGGTGGTGGGTTGCAGCTGTGCTGCAACAGCTAGGGGTTATTACTGGCGATTTGGTGCAGGAAATTAACGTGGCTCGCCGGGCAGCGGCTACCTTTACAGAAACGCTACTGCCACACGTGCCACTGCAAGAGAATCTCGCAAAACAAATTGCCGTGCACAGCTATGGTAAGGCAGGGGTATTTTATGTGGCGCCAGAACTGGCCTCATTGGCGGCGATCTGGCAGCAGGTGTGGCAACTAACGGCTAAAACAGTAGCTAGCGCTGAATATTATCCAGTAGCTTATAGTGCAGCACCTGGGTGGACTGGCCAGCCTATTATGAAGCCATTTGCAGTGATAGATATTGCCTCGGAGCATACGGGGCAGAGCGCGGCAATGAAGCAGCTCGCAAAAAAATTAAGTGGTCAGCGTCCGCAGTCGATGCTGGTATTCGTGCCAGGCAAAACGGTGGCAGCGCAGCTCGTACAAGGTACAGTATTGGCTCATTTGGCGGCTGGCTACACTGCAGTATTACACGGAAAACCGTTGGCTGCAGATGAGGTAATGCGCCGGCTTTTGACGTAATACTGCGTGATAATTAAAAAACCACTCCTTTTGGAGTGGTTTTTGCTATGCGCAGCAACCTAGAATGGACGGCGCAAAGATTCGATTGGGTCTTTACGTGCTGCTTTAATAGCAGGGTAAATACCAAACGCAATACCAACAACAAGTGCTAGCGCGAGTGAAATAATTGGCACATTAAAGCTAAAGCTTGGTGCAAATGGCAACGAGAAGCTGAGGATAACAGCAGCTACCATACCGATTAGATATCCGGCGATACCACCACATAAACTAATCACGATAGACTCAATGATGAATTGCCACATAATATGGCTGTTGCTTGCGCCAACCGCCTTGCGGATACCGATTTCTCGGGTACGTTCAGCTACGTTAACCAGCAGGATATTCATAATACCAATGCCGCCAACAATCAGTGAGATGCTTGCAATAATAGTTGCTACCAGTGAGATTGTATGGAAGAGCTGGCTAGTTGGGCGTGAGATATCCTCCCCGGTGAGTACGCTAAAGTCGCGTTCGTCCTGGTGGTTCTTTAAGATCGCAGCGTCTGCTTGTTTGATAGCGTTTGCAAGCTTTTCTGGGCTTTGACTCTTAATATTAATCTGCTGAATTTGCGTTACATTTTGGGTAAACTCTTTCAGTGCTTGCGTGCTCATCATTGCCGCGTTGTCAAAGTCGATGTTCGAGAAGTTAACTGGCTGGTTAGTCTTTTTTAGTACGCCGATAACGGTGAAGTTCTTACCATGGAGCTGAAGCACCTTACCAATAGCATGTTCGGTGCCAAATAGATTGATAGCGAGCTGCTCACCAAGCACAACGGTGCTGGCATTTGAGCCTTCGTCCATGAATTGGCCTTCACGCAAGGTTAGATTGTTAATCTTAGCAAGTTCTGGCGTTGTTCCGACCACGCTATACGCTGTGTTTGGGTTGCCGTTGCTACCGCTTTTAATAGTGGTGCGGATGCTGGCTAGCGGCGCAACTGATTCAATCTCTGAAATCTTCTTGAGCGACTGTACGTCATCTTCAGTAAGTGTTGCTGCAGCGTAGTTGGTTTGTGTTGAGCTAAATGTTTCAGCTTGGTTTTGGCTTTGAGCGCCTGATCGCAGTACGGCGATGTTGCCTTGCAAGTTGTGGATTTGTCCGGCAATAAGTTCACTTGCTCCGCGGGTGATTGATAAGATCGCGGTCACGCTGGCAATACCGATGGTTACACCGAGCATAGTAAGGATAGTACGCAATCGGTGCGCAAGCAGCGATTCTATAGCGTTCTGAACATGATGGAATAAATTAATATCACGCAGTGGCATTACTTTCGGTCTCGCTTTCGCAGGTTTTTAAGTTTGACTTTTTTCACCTTGGTGGCACTACCGACTGGGCCAGTTGAGCTGTTGCTGTCATCTAGCTCGGCAACGGCTTCTTCTGTGGTTTTTTCGGTAGTCTTGGTTGGGTCGAGTACCTCATTCTCAACTGGCTCATCAGCATCAATACTCAGGCTACGTTTACCATCACTGGCTGATGGCTCTGGAGTGTAATCTGCAGTATCCGAGTCGATAAATCCATCCACCATGTGAATAACGCGGCTTGCGTAAGCTGTTAAGTCTGGGTTGTGCGTCACCATAATAATTGTGTTGCCTTGTTTGTGCAGGTCAGTGAGCTCCTGCATAATGAGGTGGCTTGTTTTTGAGTCAAGGTTTCCAGTTGGCTCATCGGCAAGAATGATCGATGGGTTATTAACGAGTGCACGAGCAATCGCAACGCGCTGCGTTTGGCCACCAGATAGCTGCCATGGCATATAATACTCACGCTCCGATAGGTGAAAAGTGCGCAAAATTTCACTAGCACGCTTAAGGCGGCGAATTTTGCCCATACCGGTGTAGGTAAGTGGCAACGCGACGTTCTCGATCACATTAAGGCGCTGCACCATGTTGAAGTTTTGGAAAACGATACCAATACTCTTTGAACGAATGCGAGCTTTTTTCATTGTCCCGAATTTATGAACAGGCTTGCCGTCTAGTAGGTATGACCCCTCGGTAGCTCGATCGAGCAAGCCGAGAATGTTTAATAATGTTGTTTTTCCGCAACCACTTGGCCCCATGATTGCAATAAATTCACCCTGATTAATCGTAAGATCGATGCCACCAAGCGCGAAGTTCTCAGCGTTGCCAACGCCGAAACGTTTTTTTAGGCCTCGTAATTCAATTACTGGTTTCATGTGTTTCTTCGTCATTGATTTACATTATAGGTTTTTTGTTTTATTTTTGCCACCATGAAATACGTTTTTTTCATAGCACCACAAAATGGTAGTGGAAAACACAATATTGTAGTGGATATTTGCTGTAGTTAACGGTATTTTATGGGTAGCTTGCCGTGCAAGCATTAAGCCCAGTGCCTGTAAAGTACGTTGTTAAAAGCACGTTTTTGGCATAAAAAAGCTCTTGCCATGAGTATATATAGCGTATTATGCTTATAAGTAAGCACCACATGTGCAGTAAGACAACAACATACATTAAATAGCAAGGCCCCGCGTTGGTGGCGGGGTTTTGTGTTACCAAAAAAGGGGAGGGGCCATGGATGCCACAAAGGAATCGGCGCAATTAGACGAAATAAAACGTAGCGTATTAGCGGTTAGTGAGGGGGTGCCTGGCCAGCTAGAGAAGGTGGCGGTGATAGCTGCCGAAATGGCGACGATGCTATTGCCAGATATGAGTCAGCAGCAATGCGAAGAGCTGATGATTCAGGTGGCGCTACAAAACGTTAAAGATGACCCAGACTATGACCGGATTGCGGCTAGACTGCTCTTGCGTCAAATATACCGCACCATCGTTGGCCCGTATGAAACGCCGCAGGAGCTGCGAGAGCGCCATGCAGTGGCCTTTCCAAAATTTATTGAAGACGCAGTCGCGCAGGGGCTGCTTGATAAGCGCATGAACGATGGACGATTTGATATAAAGCGGCTAGCTGAAGCGTTAGACCCGGCCCGTGATGATTTAAGTAAGTATCTTGGCGTGGTGACCAACCGCAACCGTTATGCGCTGCGCAAACAAAACGGTGAGCCACTAGAAACGCCACAGTTCACTCACATGCGTATTGCTATGGGAATGAGCTTACAGGCTGAGAACCCGACCGAGGCAGCACTTGAGTTTTATGAGCATATGAGCAACCTTGATTATGTGCCGGGTGGGTCTACTCGGGTGAACGCTGGCGGAGCTTTCCCGCAGCTATCGAACTGCTTTGTGATGGAAGTGGGTGATGACATGGAGTCAATCGCTAAGTCGATTCGTGATACGATGTGGATCGCTAAGGGAACGGGTGGCATTGGCATTGGTATGACGCGGCTGCGCTCGTCTGGCAGTCCGGTGCATACCACTAATACCGAAAGCACTGGGCCGATTCCTTTTATTAAGATGCTTGATTCGGCATTGTTTGCGGTGAGTCGCAAGGGTAAAAAAGCAGGTGCTGCAGCAATTTACCTGGAAAACTGGCATTTAAATTTTCCGCAATTCCTCGATTTACGCCAAAATTCAGGCGACCCCTATTTGCGTACTCGGTTTGCAAATACCGCGGTGTTTTTGAGTGATGAATTTATGCGCCGGGTTGAGGCTGATGAGCCGTGGTATTTGTTTGATCCGGCAGATGTGCCAGATTTAGTAGATGCTTATGGTGAAGAGTTTAGCCGGCTCTATCGCCACTATATTCAAAAGGCGGAAGCTGGTGAGCTGCGTGAGTTTGATATAGTGCCGGCCCGCAAGCAATATCGGGCAATTTTGACTAGTTTGCAGGCGACGGCGCATCCGTGGTTAACCTGGAAAGACGCGATTAATGTGCGAGCATTAAACAATAACACTGGCACAATTCATCTGAGTAACTTGTGCACTGAAATAACATTGCCGCAGGATAAAGAGAATATTGCGGTGTGCAACCTAATTAGCATTAACCTGGTGCGGCATTTAGAGGAGGGCGCCTGGCAGTGGGAGCGTTTAGAGCAGAGTGTACGCAGTGCAGTGCGCCAGCTCGATTATTTGGTAGATATTACTGACTTGCCGGTGCCTGAAGCGATGCACGCTAATAAGCAGACCAGGGCGCTTGGCTTGGGTGTTATGGGTTTTGCTGATGCTCTGGAGCGACTTGGCATTAGCTATGATGATGCGCAGGCACTAGAGGTGATTGATGAAGTGATGGAGCGCATTAGCTATTATGCCATCGATGAATCGGCAAACTTGGCGCAGCAGTTTGGCAGTTATCCGGCCTTTGCAGGCAGCGGCTGGAGCCAGGGGCTATTGCCAATCGATACTGTGACTAGGCTCGCCAAAACTCGCGGCCAAGAAGTGGAAGTGGATATGACGCAGCGGCTTGATTGGGATGGTTTACGCCAAAAAGTGCGGCGCGGCATGCGCAATGCAACCTTGCTAGCGATTGCACCGACGGCTAATATTGCGCATATTGCGGGCACGACTCCAGGCATTGACCCACAATTTTCACAGATTTTTAGCCGCAGCACCTTGAATGGCAAATTCCTAGAAGTAAACCCTAACCTGGTACGAGCGCTTAAGCAGCACGGGCTCTGGGAGCAGCTGCGCGACCAGCTATTAATTAACCAGGGCGATGTGCAACAGATAACTGAGATTCCAAAAGAGATTCGAGCAATTTATAAAACGAGTTTTCAGTTGTCGCCTTATGCGTTTATTGATGTCGCAGCGCGGGCGCAAAAATGGGTTGACCAGGCGATTAGCCGCAATATTTACCTTGATACGCGTAATATTGATGATTACGAAAAAATCTATTTGGCAGCGTGGCGGCGGGGCCTTAAAACTACATATTACTTGCACGTAAAGCCACGTCATCAATCGGAGCAGACGACGGTGGCGGCCAATAGGTCGGCAAAAATTCAGGCTGAAAATAGCCGCAAGGTGGGATTCGGCTTTCGGCGGCGCGGTTAAGCGGCATAACCAATAAAAAAGGACAATAGAGGGATAGATATATGAGCAACGCAGCAGAAACCAAAGGAATTTTAGGATCAGGTCTTCGTGATGGCTTGCAGCTTAAGCCAGTGCGCTACGATTGGGCCTACCGGCTATACAATCAGGCGGTGGCAAACACCTGGTTCCCAAACGAGGTACCGCTGGGGAGTGATTTGGCAGATTTTAAAAAACTAACCGAGGACGAACAGCATGCCCTTAAAACGGTAATTAGCTATTTAAACCCAAACGAGCTGCTGATTAATAAATCGCTGGCATT
This sequence comes from Candidatus Saccharimonadota bacterium, assembly GCA_905372785.1. Taxonomy (GTDB): domain Bacteria; phylum Patescibacteriota; class Saccharimonadia; order Saccharimonadales; family Saccharimonadaceae; genus VGLK01. The sequence continues at coordinate 43,967 of CAJPQG010000003.1, read as the reverse complement.
TGGTATTTACCCGTATGTGAATGCTGCCGAGGCGCACCTTTATTTATCGAAGCAGATGTGGGAAGAGGCTAACCATTTCATGACCTTTGAGTATATCATCGAAACCTTTCCGTTTGATCGAGAGGAGATATACGCTGCCGGTTGGGGTAAAAAATCGCTAGCAGACAAGGCGGCTTTTCAAACAAAATATGTGAGCCGCATGCTAAACGACCGGCTGGATATCACCACCACTGAAGGCAAGAAAGACTTTTTGCGCAACCTGGTGGCTTATAATATCGTGCTGGAGGGAATTTGGTTTTACAGCGGCTTTATGGTGGGTATGAGCTTCCGCCGCCGCAACCTACTACGCGGCGTTGGCACGCTACTAGACTGGGTCACGCGTGATGAGAATTTACACTTGGAATTTGGCATCAACCTGCTACTGACGGTATTAGATGAAAACCCAGATTTACAAACCGAAGAGTTCGCTGATGAAATTCGTGGGCTTATCGTGCAGGCGGTGGAGCTGGAGAAGGCTTACAATAAAGATATGCTGCCGCGGGGCATTTTGGGCCTTAGCGCCGATTATGTAAACCAATATGTTATGTATATGACGGATCGCCGCTTGGAAGAACTGGGCTTTGAGCCGGAGTATCACGTGGCCAACCCTGCTAAGTGGATGGCAGCGGCCAATGACACACTGGAGCTGGTGAACTTTTTCGAAAGTACAAACACCAGTTATGAGGTAAATACGACCACCTAAAAGCATAAGCGATGATATACTATAAGTAAACGGTGGAAAGGGGAATATTATGAGCGATTTTATTAAAAAACATATACTTGGAGCACTCGCGGTAGTGGATGAGTATGGTCGTCCGTATAATGTTGCACTGCATTTTTCACATGTTGGCGATAAGCTGGTGTGGTTTTCGAGTCCTGTTGCGCGGCACAGTCATTATATTGCGCAGCGGCCGGCTGTGAGTGTGGTGATTATTAGCAGCGACCCAAAAGAGGCGGTGTATGTTGAGACGTTAGCACACAAGCTTGATGATACAGAGCGTGAGCGGCTGCTACACCACCACGCTGGTGTTATGGGCGTATCTCCAGATACACTAGACGCCTGGGACGCGTATGCGGCGCCATTAGGAAGCAAGGATGAGCGCAAGTCTACTAAAAGCAGCCACTATTATGTATATACAGGAGAATAATATGAATGCACGCGAGATTATCACCGAAGATATGACATTAGACGAAAAGCTAGCCGCTATCGACGCCATGATGGAGCAAGCGGTGCGCCACCAGCAGGAACCTGCTGAAGAAAGCGGTGTGTATGTGCCACGTGATCCGGCGCTGCTAACTATTTGTGACGGCTGTGAATAAGCTGGTTGCACGCAGAAAACTACCACCACGTGCTGGTGGTAGTTTTTTATATAAGGCAGCACACGCAGTTAGGTAAAAGAGGTGTATACTAATACTATGAAGACGAAATTATTGATTTTTGGCGTGACAGGCGATTTAAGCCGCCGCAAACTATTACCAGCGCTCCGCACGATCGTGAGTAGTAATCTTGTGCCCGAGCTGCACATTACCGGCATTAGTCGTCGGCAGATCGATGGCCAGCAGCTCCTCACTGGGTATCCAGAGCTGGCACCGCTGACAGACTTTTTTACCATGGATATGACGGACCCTCAGGAATTCTTGCGGCTTAAGCAGCAGGTGCAATTGCAGCCAGATGAACAACTTGTGGTGTATCTTTCGGTGCCACCAAAAGCTGGTACAGCCATCACCGATGCACTTGGTGAGGCGGGCCTGAATACGCCCAATGTAAAGATTTTATTTGAAAAGCCATTTGGAGTTGATTTAGCTTCAGCGCAAGATATGATTGCGCGCACTGGGTGCTATTTCGATGAAGCGCAGCTATACCGCATCGACCACTATCTTGCAAAAGAAATGGCTCAGAACATTATTGCACTACGTAGTGGTAACGCACTATTTAGCCATATATGGAACGATAGCGTGATTGATGCAATTGACGTAATTGCGAGTGAGTCGATCGATATTGAAGGCCGTGCTGATTTTTACGAGCAGACCGGAGCCTTGCGAGATCTGGTTCAGGGGCATTTGATGCAGCTACTGGCGTTAAGCTTGATGGAGATTCCGCGAGATTTTGCTTGGAGTGATGTGCCACGGCTACGCTTGCGGGCGCTGCAGCAGTTACAGCCAGCCAGCATTAGCACTACTGTTCGTGGGCAATATGAAGGCTATAAAGATGAGGTTGCTAACCCCGGCAGCCAGGTGGAGACCTTTGTCAAGGTTGGGCTGCGCACTACCGATCCAGCACTAAAGCATATTGCAATCTCACTAGTCACCGGCAAGGCTTTAGCTGAAAAGAAAACTCAAATTCGGGTACATTTGCGCAAGAAAGATGCGAAACAAAGCGGTTGCGTTATCTTTAATATTCAGCCAGATGAAGGCATTGCGATTGAGTTGTTCGTTAAGAAACCTGGCTTGACGCGTGAATTTGCACGGCACCAGCTCAGCTATCGTTATCCAGAGCAGACAGTGCTACCAGATGCATATGAGCAAGTGTTAGTTGATGCTATCGCTGGGCACAAAAATCTGTTTACCAGTGGTGACGAGGTGCTAGAGAGCTGGCGTATTTTGCAGCCACTACTTGATGGCTGGACCCAAGGCGAAGGCCAGCTCGTATCATACGCCAAGGGTACTGCGCTGGAAACGTTGTAGTCCTTTTGGCCTCCTCTAGGACGTGAGGGTGCTTTTTGCTAAAATGAGGCTATGATTGAACAACTGACTGCGTATATATCGGCGCATTACGATATAGATATAACACCAGAATTAAGCCGTCCAGATGCTGCTTTTGGCGATATTGCCACTAATGTGGCGCTGCAGCTGGCTGGTCGGCTGAAGCGTAATCCACGCCAGATTGCTGAAGAGCTTGCAGAGGTTTTACGTAGTAATCCTGATTTTGCTGAGGTCACGGTCGCTGGTCCTGGGTTTATTAATGTTCGCTTATCAGATGAAGCATTGCTGCAGCAATTGCAGGTATCAGCGCCGCAGCAGTATGCAGATACCAATATTGTTATCGAGACAAACAGCCCAAATCCATTTAAGGCTATGCACATCGGCCACGCGATGAATGCGGTTGTGCCAGATGCAATTGCTAATATCCTAGAGCGTGCTGGCGCACAGGTACACCGGGTGAGCTACCACGGCGATGTGGGCTTGCACGTTGGCAAGAGTATGTATAGTTTGCTGAAATACGCCCAGGGTGACGTGCAGCGCATTGCACAAATTCCAAAAGCGGAGCGCAATAGCTTTATGAGCCGCATGTATGCAGAAGGTGCTGCTGCTTACAAGGAGTCGGAAGAGGCAAAACGTGAGATTGATGCTCTTGCGGCGCAGTCGTTTACATGTGAAGACCCGCTGTATAAGCAGATATATGAGCTTTGCCTGGAGTGGAGCTATCAGCAAATTGATGAAACTGTTGCCCGCTTGGGCAACAAGCCAATCGAGCGTCGCTTTGTCGAAAGTGCGGCTGACAGCCGTGGTGTAGCGATCGTCAAGCAGCATACGCCGGCCGTATTTACACAGTCGAACGGCGCCTACATTTTTGAGGGCAGTAAATACGGTAGCTTCGATAATGTTTTTGTTAGTAGCAACGGCCGTGGCTTGTACGCGGCGCGTGATCTTGGGCTGATGGAGCTAAAGAACGAGGCCTTCCATCCTGATAAAAGTGTTATCGTCACCGGAGGTGAGCAGGGGCAGTATTTCAAGGGTGTTATCGCAGCAGCTGAGTTGTCTGACCCGTCACTAAAAGGTCAAACGGTTAATATCCCAACGGGCCTGGTGAAGCTCACTACAGGGAAGATGAGTAGCCGAGATGGTAATGTCATTACAATTGACTGGATTTTTGATCAGTTTAGGCAGGCGATCGAAGCTCGTGGTGCTGTTGCTACCGATGCAACAATTGCGGGTGCGTTGCGGTACCAATTCCTGAAGGTAAAGATTGGTAGTGATGTAATTTTTGATATTAATGATGCAGTCAGTATCACCGGTAACACGGGTAGCTACCTGCAGTATGCACATGCGCGTGCGAAAAGTATTTTGCGTAAAATTGACCACGCCGAAATTAAGCAGTTGCAGCCAGAAGACCGTACCTTGGTACGCAAAATGGGTGAATATAGCGACGTGGTAGATCTTACGACGCGCCAGCTTGAACCGCACCATATTTGCCAGTATTTATTTGAACTCGCGCAGGAATTTAATCGCTATTACGAGCGCAATCGTGTTGTTGGTAGTGAGCTACAGGTACATCGGGCAGGGCTGGTGGCTGCCTATGCACGGATTTTAGCAGATGGTCTGGCGCTGCTTGGCATTCACGCGCCAGATGAGCTATAGCGCGAGCACTCAGCCAAGGACAACGGCCGCCCCAGCCAGCTACCGCATGATGGAATAACTAACCAAACGCCACGCTCTGTAGTGGCGTTTATACTACTGCTTGACAAAAAAGTTACTAGGTGGATAAACTATAGGTATAACTTTTGTGCATATCGCACAAGTGTTTGTTCATTCAGTTCGGTTATCTATTAGATAACCCCTAGTAGATAGGAGAAGATGATGCGGTCATCATCGCACTCACCAGAAGATCCGTTCCATGACCTTAGGGGCTTAGCATCGATCCATCCACTCGAAATCTTAGTTGAAGATCCCTTAGGGATGCTCGAGCATCATTATGGTGATGGTTTAATTCCACGTGGCGGCGTGCCGCCGGTGGCTGTATCGTTGGTAAAAGTGTCACCAAATAGTGATACTGCTACTGAGAGTTTTCTTGGTAGGACGAAGGTACTTCATTTTGTTAACGGTAGGGCGGTTAGTTCGCTACAATCTGCTGATCAAGCGCGTATACTCTATGAACATGCAGTTACTGCTATTGCACGTTTACGTGTAGAACAAAACCCAGTTATAATAAGGAGCAGCCAAGTGGCTCTGTCATCAAGGCAGAGCTCGCAAAGCTGATAGCAGAGAATGTACAAGATCAGACATTTTATCTGATGGTAGCCCATCTTGATGGTTCTACCCCTATTGTGGTAGATATATTCTGGCGGAAGAATATACTTTCTTCCTGGCAGTCGATTTGGTGTACGATGTCCGATGACGGTGTTGAGGTGCGGCCTGAACTTGAGGGGTGTGCCGAGCAATTGACCGAGAATCAGGCTGCTACGCTACAGCTGTGGTTTAAGATATTCTTGGCTGAAATTGATCGCCGTAACCCAGATCTATTCGATCTGCGTGAGGGCCAAGGGCCCATTAACATCTCCACTACGAACCGATAACGGCTCCACCATAGAAGGCTCCGAGTATTCCGCTCGCCGGCTATGGTCGGAGTCTTCTTTTTATGTAGCAGGGGTTACGTTGTAGTTTGTGCATCGAAAATATATTGTATTACGGGGGTGATTGTGTCATAATAAACATTTTGTGGCATGGGGCGCCTTTCGTTTATGCTACAATGAGCCAGAATAAGTAAATAAAGGAGAATGTATTTATGAAAAAGTCGCCACTTGCCGGTTTTGCAAACTTTATTCGTGAACAGGGTGTTGTTGGACTCGCTGTTGGTTTGGCAATTGGTACTGCTGCCGGTGACACAGTGAAAAAGCTGGTAGAAGGATTTATTAGCCCAATCGTACAGTTTATTGTTGGATCACAGGCTGGTCTTGAGGCTGCAACATTCCACATTGAGCTACTTGGCCGTAGTGCAGACTTTAAGTGGGGTGCCTTTGTATCGAGTGCTATCACCTTGATTGCAACTGCATTTGTTATCTACTTCATCATTCACGGTGCAAAGCTAGACCGTCTTGACAAGGCTAAGGAAGACAAGTAAGCCTTAGGTTTGTAAAATTTACTCCCGCTTGCAGATTGCCGGCGGGAGGTTTTATATGGCTCCTATCGCCGCGTGGTACAATGTAGCTATGAAAGCGAATTTTTCACCAAAACGAATCGTATGGGTTGATTTAGAAATGACCGGTCTTGATCCGGTGAAGGACGAGATTTTAGAGGTAGCGGCTATTATTACCGATTGGGATTTAACACCACTTGCTACCTATGAGGGGGTGGTGCATCACGACCCGGCGAAGCTAGGGCAGCTTCTTGACGCGAATGCGGCCTTTTGGGATGCAAATCCGGAGGCTCGCCGGGGGCTTGAGCAGCAAAATAATACCGGCCAGCCATTAGGGGAAGTGGAGCAGCAATTGTTGGCGTTTTGTGGGGAGCATTGCCCAGAAGATAGCACCTGGCTGCTTGCGGGTAACTCTATTCACCAAGACCGCCGCTTTATTGATCACTGGTGGCCGGCGTTTGCAGCGCGGCTGCATTACCGCATGCTAGATGTGAGCGCTTGGAAAGTGGTGTTTGATGGTAAATATGGCAAGCGGTTTGCTAAACCAGAGGAGCACCGGGCCCTAGATGACATTCGGGGTAGTATTATGGAACTAAAATATTACTTAAGCAAGGTGCAACCAGGCAAAAAGTCATGAGTCAGCTGACGCACTTGCAGCTCGAAGAGTACATACTGTCGCTGCCTGGTGCCTGGTTGGATTATCCGTTTGGTGAGCAGGCTGCGGTGTATAAGGTCGGGCATAAGGATATACCTGGGCAAAAAGAGCGGATGTTTGCGTTGATTGCCGAAGGTACCACCCCGGTGCGCGTGAGTCTTAAGTGTGATCCGGCATATAGTCTTGCGCTGCAGGAGCGGCACAGTTCGGTCTCGCCAGGGTATCATTTAAATAAAAAACATTGGATTACGATCGCCTGCGATGGGCAACTAGCAGAACGCGAGGTGCAGGAGCTAATTCGCATGAGCTACATGCTGGTAACAAAACAGCCAGGGGCTATAAAAAATAACTATGGAGATGGTAATGATAGCTAAAGAAACAATTGAACAACTAGCCCGAGATATGGGCCTAACTGAGCGGCCAGAGCCACTTGGTGATGGGCTGCGGGCTTTTGAATGGAATGGGCAGCTGGTGATGGTGCTTGATGACCGCCATCGGCCGGTGCGGGTTGATTTACGGTGTGATTCGCAATTAGCAGGCGTACTTCGTGAGCGGTATGAGTCTGTGTTACCATCAAGCCAGTTGCACCCACGCAAGTGGAACACGGTAATTTGCAGCGGCCAACTGTCGCTGCCGGAGGTGCAAGATCTGGTGCGTCATAGCTTTGAGCTAGTGCAGTCAGAGCAAGCTGCAGATGAATCCTAGCGGCTCCGCACTAAACTAAATGAGCCGGGGCGCTATTGCGCCTCGGTACTTTTTTGGTAGGCTTCAATTTGCTGCCGAGATTGTGAGAGGTTTTGATAGTTTTTGTCGAGAATCTCTTTGGCATGTGCATCTTTCGAGCCAGCTTTTGCTTTTAGCTCATCCATCATAAGTAGTAGTTTATCAAGCTCAAATTTCATTTCACGTGAGTAGTTGCGATCGAATAGGGCATTTAGCTCTGCTTCTTCAAGCCGGCCTTCAAGTTCTTCTTTCGACTTTTTCTCATTTGGGAATTTTTCTACCAGGCTGCGCGCACCACCTTCTTTACCACCACTTGCTTGGCTAGAAAGATTGCTGAGTGATGTTGATAGGCTAGCATTAGCCTGGCTTAACCGGCCGCTACGGATATTTCTTTGGGCATCGTTTGCTACGCTGCTCAGATTGAGCGCTCGCACAGCTACCGCATCAAGCGAGGCGCTTTGCGTCTTTGTTTTGTTGTTACCGCCAAGCATTGCAAAAACTGGCAACACTAGTAGTACAAGCGCAGCAGCGGCGCCAAGAATTATCATCATTTTTTTATCAAGAAAGGCTGGCTTTGGTGGTGGAGCCGCAATTTCGTTTAGGTAATCGATAGAGTATTGCGGGGCGTGGTTAGCTGGTCCAAAGTGTGGAGCGCCATAGGCATCACCTGGCTGAGGGTAGCCATATGGTGCTTGCTGGTTAGTTTGCCCGTATGGGTAAGACTGCTGCGGTCCGTATGGTGATGGCCCTGGGTAGCCAGTTTGTGGAGCACCATAGTGCTGTTGTGGCTGGGCGTAGGTGCCGCGGGCTTGCTGCTGGTAGGTAGTACTGTTCATGCTGGCATAGTGCGCCCGTGTTGCCTCGGTGGTGGCAGTTTGCCCGAGCGTAGTTACCGGTGCAGACGATGCTTGTGGCGTTTGGGCAAACGATTCCTCAATAATACGCTGGCTATCAGCGGTTGAGATTGGCTGCTGCTGGGGCCTTGGTCCCGAATGGAGGGGCGTGGCCTGATCGCGATCGGGTGAGGTTTGTGGATTCATAAACTCCTTCCATTTAAGCATAGACGCAATGGTGCTGTAAAGGTAATTTGACTACTGAGCCCGTAATTTACGCAGGAAAATGCTACAATAAAATCATGCAGGATGCAAAAGAAGAGGTGCGCGCTCGCCTGGCAATTGAAGATGTCATTGGTGAGTATGTGGAACTTAAGCGGGCTGGACGTAATTTTAAGGGGTTGAGCCCGTTTAATGATGAACGCACGCCGAGTTTTGTAGTGAGTCCAGATAAGCATATTTGGCATGATTTTTCATCTGGCAAGGGTGGTGATGTATTTAGTTTTGTAATGGCCATGGACGGCATCGATTTTAAAGAAGCCCTTGAAAAGCTAGCGCGCAAAGCAGGGGTGGATCTGTCGCTGTACCAGTCTGCGCAGCAGGGGAAACTTGGCAAACAGAAGGCGCGGCTTCGGCAAGCGTTAGATATAGTGGCGCGGGTGTTTCAGCGTGAACTGCTTTCGCATGGCCCGGCGCGGCAATATGCGGTAGAGGCGCGAGGATTGGGCCGCAATGTAATTCGTGATTTTTGCATTGGCTATGCGCCACCGGGGCGTGACGGCCTGGTGCAATTGCTGCGTCGCCGCGGCTTTAGCCAGCAGGAGCTAGTGCAAGCTGGGCTGGTCAACCAATATGGCGGTGATTTATTCCGCGACCGGCTGATGGTGCCACTTATGGACGCTAGCGGGCGAGTGATTGGGTTTACCGGGCGGTTGATCCACGATGATATCAAGGCGCCAAAATACCTTAATACACCAGCCACGCTGCTATACGATAAAAGCCGGCACGTGTTTGGCCTGTCTCAAGCAAAAGCAGCGATTCGAGAAGAAGGTTTTGCGGTCATTGTGGAGGGCAATATGGATGTGGTGAGTAGCCACCAGGCGGGGGTGTGCACCGCAGTAGCCACGGCAGGAACGGCTATGACCGAACACCACATTCGGGCTATTGCACGCCTGAGTGGTGATATTCGCTTGGCCTACGATAGTGATGAGGCTGGCTTGGCGGCAACGGAGCGAGCTATTATGTTGGCGCAAACGGTTGGTGTTGAGCTGCGCGTTATAGAGCTGCCAGCGGGTGTTAAAGATCCAGATGAATTAATTCAGCGTGATGCAGCAGCGTGGAAACAAGCTATTATTGCCGCGCGCCCGGCGGTGGAGTGGGTGCTTGATCGCTACGCGAGCCAATATGATTTAACGGCGGCAGCAGGCCGGCGGCAGTTTAGCACGGCAGCGGCAGCGATTATTCAAAAGCTGCAAGATCCAGTTGAGGCAGAATATTACTGGGAATTAGCAGCTAAACGCTTGCAGATTGCACCAGCTATTTTAAAGCAAAAAGCTGCAGCTAAGCCAGAGGCAGCTCCAGTGAAACGACCTCGCCCACATCAGGCGCAGAAACAGGAACCGGAAGACGCTGCTCAGCGTGTGCAGCGGCAAGCCGAGACGGAGCTCCTAGCCGTACTACTGCTGGAACCTACGGCGCGCCCACAGCTTTCGCAGGTGCCAAATGACTTTTTCACGCAGCCACCAGCGCGGCAGTTAGCTGATTTTTTACAGCATCACCAGGAGCCACTAATGGGTGATGAACTGCCGAAAGAGTTGCACTCAGCTGCTAATTATGTAAAAATAGTACAGTTATACGCCGACGAGAAATATCATTTCTGGGATTCGCCCGACCGGGTGCGTCTGGCAGGTGAGCTCGTGCAGAAGGCACAGCGGCAGCACAAACAACAACAAAAGCAACAATTGGAAGCTCAGCTTCGTGATGCCGAAGAACTTGGTGATACCGATCGCCAGGCCGAGGTTCTACAGCAAATACAAACGCTAATACGAGGAAAATAATCTATGCCAAAAGATGAACCAAACAAGCCGCTTGCAGAGGATGCTATTCAGCCGGTTGATGCTGTGGAGCCAGAAGAGCCAAATCTGAGTGATTTGGAGAATGATGAAGACCTTGAAGAGATCGAAGCCAGCCTAACCGATGGGCAATACATGGACGATATCGCCGATGATTCGGTGCGACTATATTTGCGTGAAATTGGTAAGATTCCACTGCTAACCAGCGAAGAAGAGCTGGCGCTAGCCAAGCGCGTGGTCGAGGGTGACCGCCGGGCAAAGGACAAAATGGCTGAGGCGAATATGCGCCTGGTGGTGAGTATTGCCAAACGCTACAGCGGTCGTGGGCTTGATTTCCTTGACCTGATTCAAGAGGGAAACACTGGGCTACTGCGCGCCGTTGAAAAATTTGACCCAGATAAGGGCTTTAAGTTTAGTACCTACGCAACGTGGTGGATTCGCCAGGCGATTACCCGTGCAATCGCCGACCAGGCCCGCACTATTCGTATTCCAGTGCACATGGTGGAGACGATTAACAAGCTATTGCGCACCCAGCGCCGCATGACGCAAGAGCTAAATCGTGAGCCGACTGTTGAAGAGCTGGCCAAAGAGCTAGACATGGAACCAGACAAGATTGAGTATGTTATGAAGATTAAGCAGGACATTACCAGTTTGGACGGCGCAGTTGGTCGCGATGATGATGAAGATTCAGTACTTGGTGATTTTATTGAAGATGAAGACAGTGCTACCCCTGAAGAATCGGCGTCAGTGCAGCTTCTGAAAGAGCAGGTGCAAGCAGCATTGGGCGCACTCTCGGACCGTGAGCAAAAGATTATCCGTATGCGCTTTGGCCTTGATAACGGCAAAAGCCACACCCTTGAAGAAGTGGGGCAAGAGTTTGCCGTAACTCGTGAGCGTATTCGTCAAATTGAAGCTAAGGCTCTTGCGAAGCTACGCAAGCATAAAGACGCTAAAAAATTACACGAATATTTGCAGTAGCCGCCGTGCAGCTACCGTGCTATGCTAAACGGTAGAATGAAGCAAATAGTAATGCCCGGCCGCCTAGTGGTGGTGTGTAACCCGAAAAGTTCACGCTTTCCTATAGTGCAGCGCCGGGTTTTTGCACGCCTGGATCGGGCTGGGCTACCGTATCAGCAGTATGAGTTTGGCCATGAACGCTATGGTGATGCTATCGTGCAGTTAGCTCGGTTTTTGCAGCCCAGTGACACGGTACTCGTGGCAGCTGGTGATGGCACGGCTAATTCTGTATTACAGGCGGTGCGGCAGTCGACGGCGCCGAATGTGCGAGTCGGCTTTTTGGCGTTTGGTAATTTTAATGATGCTGCGCATAATTTTGGCCGCGGCCTGCGTGGGTTTAGGCGCTATAATCCGCTGCAAAACCCGCTATATGTGCTGCGCAATAGTACAATTCAGCCAATATATCCACTGGTAGTAGAGCGGGGCGGGGAAACTAAAGCGGCGCTAATTAGTATTTCGCTTGGCTGGACGGCTTTTGTTGCGGCCGAGTTCGATAGTAAACTGCGTGATACGTTGCGCCACAGTATTAGCCATTTGGTAACGAGTTTGTGGCATATGTTGTTACTGCACCGCCGCACTGCGCGGCAGTATCGGCTGCCGGCGATGTGCCGTAATTACCGGCCAATTCACCGCTGGGAGACAGATGTACTATGTATTAATAGCCGCAGCTTTGCTGGTATTATGCGTACAGGCGATAGTTATGGGGTGGGGGATACATTTTTGCTGCGTGGCTTCGATGCGCGTTCGTTTTGGCGTAGCTTGCCGTTTATTGTGCGGAGTGTATTGTTTGGCCGTATGCATGGGCAGGCGGTGGCGAGCTGCCACATAGCATTTATGAATACGGAAAACAAATATCACGTGCAAGTCGATGGCGAGCCGATTACCTGGCTGAGCGATCAGCCTCTGGTGGTACGCAAAAGTAGCCGGCCAATTATGGTGTTGTGCACCAGAAAGCTGCGGTAGCTGCAAAGAAATAGCCCACCACCAGAGTGGTCAAACCCGCGGCAGGTGATAGAGTAAAATCCTGATAAAAATTAATAGCCAAAATAAAAAGCCCACCGTAGGAGCTCAAGCCGGAGCCTCGAAACTCGAAGGCTACAAAATAAATAATAAAATTTTATAACCGAGTTGAGCTTCTACGGCGAACTTATTGCCAACAGTGGGTGAATACCCTTTGCTACCAGCAGGTAGCTGCGCCTCTAGGCGGTATCATACAACATAAGTGGTATGATTGCCGAGACAGTTGTCCCAGGAGAGAATCGTTTCTATTGGCCATCGCGTTCGTAGCGCTTTTTGTCGTCGTCACGACGAGCTTCTGCCGCAGCAGCGACTGATAGGGCAGCAAGTGTTGCGGTATCTACTGTAACCTTTGCCACAGTATGTACGGCGCCCTTTGCTGCGTGTGCAGCCTGGGAGAAAAACGACTTATCATTGGGGTTCTGTTCATTAGTAAGGGTCGTCATTTGGACCGTCTCCTTCAATATAGTAGGGATACACGATGTTAGCGGCGCTAACACGGATCAGCTTGGTCACAAGTGATGTCTGTATGCTAGCACAAAGTTGCCAGGTCGTCAAGAAAACCCCGCAGGGGTAGCTGCGGGGTGAGGTTACTAGTGGCAAGAGGCGTTTAAAAATGCAGTTCCTTGCACGTTTTGGCGATATCTTTGTGGAATGTATCAAGGTCGCCATTATTGCTAATGTAGTGGTCAGCAATGGCGATTGGGCCACCTTTTTCTAGGTGTTCTATTTCATTCCAATCTCGTTCGTTGGCTTCTTTCTCGGTGTATGAGCGGCCAGGGCGGATGGCGAGGCGGTGGTGACGCAGCCGCTTTGGTGCCACGATAGCGACGACATGCAATTGTGGTCCAAATTCTTGCTTCAAGATTTTATATTCAGTCCAGCTATATAGTCCATCGGCTACGATGTGTCGCTCGCCGGCAGCGATTAAATCGTGCAGCTGCTTCACGATACGCTTCACGACAAAATCTTTACCTTCCTTTGCGCGAATTTCTTCACGGAATTTGGTTTCGCTGGCAGCCGTGCGCTCGATGCCAGCTTCGGCCATAGCTTGGTAGATGACGCCACCAAAATAAACTTTTGGATAGCCCTGTTCGGTCAAAAAATCAACAGCGGTGGTTTTACCGCTGCCTGGCAGGCCAACAAAGGCTAAAATAGTGGCAGGTTGTGAGTGTGCGGTGGTTTGCTTCATCCCTTTAGTGTATCACGATACTCTCGCTGGATGATATACTAAATCTATGAAACGACGCCTGGTAGTGATAGATGGAAAATCAGTATTTTATCGTGGATATTACGCGATGCCACACCTTAGCACGCGCGATGGCATACCCACGGGGGGCGTCTATGGCTTTACCCGCCTAGCGCTTGAGGTAGTAAAGCAGCTGCAACCAGATTATGTATATGTGGCCTGGGATAAAAAGGGCACCAGCATTCGCCGCCGCCTAGCACTGTTGCCAACATACAAAGCGGGTCGCACGAGGCCGCCACAAGATTTTTTTGACCAAATTCCGATGCTACATGAAGTTGTTGCGGCGCTGGGGTGGCCGCTACTGGAAGCTGACGATTATGAGGCGGATGATATTATGGGCACGCTGGCTCACCAGGCTGAAGCACAAGGGGTAGAGACCTGCTTAATCTCGAGTGACCTTGATATGCTGCAGTTAGTTTCACCACAGACGCATATGTATGCCATGAAAAAGGGGTTTGCGCAGATTGAGCAATATAATCCTGAAACCTTCACGGCGAAATATGGCTTGCGTGTGGCGCAGTTTCTTGACTTTAAGGCGCTAAAAGGAGATAGCAGCGATAACATTCCTGGTGTGCCGGGTATTGGTGAAAAAACTGCTACAGCGCTGCTGCAGCAATGGGGCAGCCTGGAAGCTATCTATGATCACGTGCATGAGCTTAAGCCGGGCGTCGCTAAAAAACTTCAAGATGGCCGGGAACTGGCACTACTTAGCCGCCAGGTAGCTGAGATTATGCGAGATGCACCGGTGCAGTTTAATCCAAATGAGCGTGCTACTAGCGATGGCCAGCGCCTGCGCGATACGCTGGAGAAGTATGATTTTCAGTCGCTTACGACGCAGCTGCCACCAGAGCTAAAACAGGCGGTAGACGCGGCGAGCAATGCGCAGACCATGGCGCTCGATCAGCCAAAAGAGATTACCGAAACTGCTTGGCAGGTGAATGATGTGGCGACGGGTGAACTCGTAGCTGCCGCAATTGAAGGCGGAATGCTTCACCTGGCACGAGCAGATGGCCGATACATGAAGCACTCGGTGGCAGATGTTCCTGCTGAAGATTGGGCGGCGCTTAGCCAGGGGCGGGTTAGTGCATATGACGTTAAAGAGCTATACCACGCGCTGAGTAGAGAGCTTGCCGGCAGCAATTTGGCGGCGTTTATTGCTCTGCCGCACTTTAGCCACGTACATGATGTGCGGCTTGCATCATTCTTATTGGAGCCACTTCGCCGTGACACTAGCGTGGCTGCGCTGGTGGGCCACCCGGGGGAGGAGCTTGATGCGCCGCAGCAAGTCCTATACCTGCAGCGCACTGCGGCAGCGCAACAGCAGGCGCTGGCAGATGACCCGAAGCTGCAGTATATTGCCGAGCAGCTAGACTTTCCATTAATTTGGTCGTTGTTTCAAATGGAGCGAGCCGGTATTGCAGTAGATAAAACGGTGCTTAGTGCGATGGATGGGCAGCTAGCGAGCGAACTAGCGGCGCTTGAAGCAGAGGCCTATCGATTGGTGGGCTGTGAGTTTAACCTTGGCTCGCCGCGGCAGCTATCAGAAGTGTTGTTTACAAAGCTACAGCTACCAACAACCGGTATTAAAAAGGGTAAAACTGGGTATTCTACTGGTAAAAAAGAGCTTGATAAACTGGCTGGGCGGCACCCAATTATTCAAATTATTGAACAGTGGCGTGAACTAGCAAAATTGCAGCACACCTATGTGCAGGCCTTGCCAAAGATGGTTGCGGCTGATGGGCGAATTCACACTACCTTTCACCAAGATGTGGTGAGTACTGGACGGCTATCGAGTAGCAACCCAAATTTGCAAAATATTCCGATTCGTTCAGCACGTGGGCGGGCTATTCGAACAGCTTTTGTGCCTGGGCCGGGGCGCGTGTTTGTTAGTGCAGACTACTCTCAGTTTGAACTGCGGCTGGCGGCAGAACTAGCTGGCGATCAAGCATTGATAGATGATTTTGCGGCTGGCGTTGATATTCACTCGCGGGCTGCCAGTGAAGTATACGGCGTGCCAATTGACCAGGTGAGTAAAGAGCAAAGGCGGGCAGCCAAGACCATTAATTTTGGTGTGCTATACGGCATGAGCCCTCACGGGTTGGCAGCCGCCACCAATATGAGCGTTGCTGAAGCAAAAAAGTTTATTGATCATTATTTTGCGCTGCGAGCCCCAATTCGGCAATTTATTGATTGCACTCTTGAGAAAGCTCGCACGGCAGGGTATGTTGAGACTTTATTTGGGCGACGGCGTCCGACCCCAGAGGTGAATGCACGTAATTTTGCCGTTCGGACTGCGGCCGAGCGTGCTGCTGCTAATATGCCAATTCAGGGCACTGAGGCTGATATTATGAAGCGCGCCATGCTTGCGGTCGATGCGGCATTGCCGGTAGGAGCACAGAGCATTTTGCAAATTCATGACTCTATTATGGCAGAGTGTGGTAAGGACCAAGCCGAGGCTGTAGGCGAGCTGCTACGCACCACTATGGAGCAGATTGCTCCAGAACTACATGTGCCGCTAAAAGTAGATATTTCTATTGGTGATAACTGGGGTCAAGCCTAGGTGATATTAGGCCCGAGACTGCGCAAAAACCTTGCGACTAGCGGTAAAATGTGGTACAGTCTCTATCATGAATAACCGTAGTAAAATTTCTCGTACGATGCCGATTATCATTGTCGTCGTTATTATCATTATTGCGATTGTGGCGCTGGTTTCATTGGCACGAGCAATGTTTGGCGGTGCAGACACAAACAAGCAGGGCAACCAAAAAACAGATGTCAGCCGTGAAGCGTTATTAGCTAGTGATCTATCACGATCAGTGCGTATGACAAAGCGCGGGCCAATTGTGGCTAATGAAAACCACCGCTCATACCAGATTACCGTGACACCAGAATCACGTACCATCACATCGTATGAGGGCTATCTTGAAAAGCAGCTGAAAACTAAATCATATGACAACAACGTAAAGGCCTACGAGCAATTTACCGCAGCGCTTGATAAAGCAAACCTGGCTAAAGGCGTACAGCTGACAGGCAATGCAGACGATACGACTGGTGTGTGTGCGAAGGGTAATTTGTATGAATTTGAGATTCTGCAAGGAACTCGTGCAGTAAAGCGCCTCTGGACAACTGATTGTAGTGGTTCGAAGGGGTCACTGCAGGCTTCGGTGCAGCAGCTGAGTGAGCTATTTACGAATCAGGTGCCAAATGCACAAGAAGTATTGAAATCTGCTGGCCAATCATCAGGTGAAATTAACCTACTTAACTTCTAACGGCGTATGAAACAGCCTGCGGCTAGTGTTGTAGCATTTGATTGTGATGGCGTGCTGTATGCTGATGCAACGCAGCGGCTATTAGGGCTGGTACCTTTGCCCAAGCAGCAGGCGGCTAGTGATATTGATGCGGCATATCGACATGGCTATATTGATGCAGCAGAGTATACGCGTCAACTGGTTGAACTAACAGGGCTGTCGCAGGAGCGCATCACTCAGGAATTATCAGCAGAGTTAGCGCTGGACGCAGCGATGATGGATATTGTGCGCCAGGTGTATGAAGCTGGGGCTGGTGTCGCACTGTTTTCAAACGCTTCCCGTGAAAAGATTATGCAGCTATTTTCACCTGAGCAAATTGCACGGTTTGAGGCAGTGGTGCTGACTAGCCCAGAGCTTGGCATCAAGCCAGCAGCTACCATGTATCAGGCCTTGCAGCGAGCGGTGTATCCTAAAACGCACATAATCCTTATCGATGATAGCCCAGCAAATATTACAGCTGCAGCAGAGCATGGCATGGTGGGGCATCAACACACAGAGGCCCAGACAACTCGCCAGTACCTGGTAGATCTTGGTATACTATAAGTATGCCAGAATTACCCGAAGTTGAAACTATTGCCCGAGGATTGCGGCAGCTGATTGTGCGCCGCAGTGTTGCGTCGGTAGAAGCGCGTGCGGCCAAAAGTTTTCCAGTTAGCCCAGACGATGCGCAGCAGTTTTTACGTGGCGCTACTGTTCAGGCAGTGCGTCGGCGCGCAAAAGTGCTCCTAATAGAACTATCTTCGGGGTATAGTTTGATGATCCACTTAAAAATGACCGGGCAGCTGGTTTTTGTGGGTGAGCAACGTTTTGGGGCGGGGCATCCAAATGATAGCCTCGTCGGACACTTGCCAGATGCATCAACGCGGGTGATTATTACGTTTACTGATGGGTCACACCTTTATTTCAATGACCAGCGCAAGTTTGGTTGGATAAAGCTTATTCCCACGGCTGAGGTTGCCCAGGAGCCGTTTATGCAAAAGGTAGGGCCTGAGCCACTGGATGAGTCATTTACTGCAGAGGCTTTTGCTGCTCGATTTACGCGGCGCGGTAGGAGTAATATTAAGGCTGCACTGCTCGATCAGTCGGTGGTGGCTGGAGTCGGCAATATCTACGCCGATGAAAGCTTATGGCGAGCGCAGCTGAGTCCAACGCGGCTAGTAGGGTCGCTTAGCCAGGATGAATTTGCGCGGTTGTTTACAGCGCTCCGAGACGTGATGCAGCAGGCTATCGATCAAGGCGGCAGCACAGACCGAACGTATGTTAATGCTGCCGGAGAAAAGGGAAATTATTTGACATTTGCTGGTGTGTTTGGACGACAAGGGCAGCCGTGCCGGCGCTGTGGGGCGGAAATCAAGAAGTATAGGTGGGCTGGACGTGGCACGCATGTTTGCCCGGTGTGTCAGCCGCTCGACCCAGGGGTAGACCTAAAGGAGATGCGGTAGATGCCGCTGCATGTATTAGTAGGAAAAAATACCTTTGAGCGCTTTCAGGTGGAGCAGCAGCTGGCGGGTTCATCGCCGCGTATTGTGCATGCTCCTGAGCTGGCGCCAAATGAGCTCCCGAACCTGCTGCTCGGTGAGACACTCTTCGGCCCGACGCAGCCGCTGGTGCTTCGCGATAGTGACGAGGCTACCGCATTGCAGCCGCTGTTGATGAAATTATTAGACGAGCCCCATGAAGATGTGGTAATTCTTTCACAAAACACGCTTGATAACCGAACCACTTTTGCAACATGGCTGAAGCAGCATGCTGATGTGCAGCAGTTTCCGCTATATAACGAAAAAACGCGCCGCACGCTGCTTGACACAATGCAGCAGTGGGCTCAGCAGCAGGGCGTGCAGGTAACGCGAGCAGCTTTATCGGAGCTGGCAGTGCGGCTGCAAGACGATCAATGGGCAATCGCCAATGAACTTGAGCGCCTACAGGTGGAAGGGGATATTACCGAAAAGCTGGTGCGTCAGCAGCTCCCATTGCCGCCAAGTAGTAATGCGTTTTCTTTGCTGGATATGGCCGCTTCGGGGCAGGTGAAGCAGCTCCATCAACGTCTTGAGGAACTAGGGCGCAGCCCGCTGGTTAATCCATACCAAACGCTAGGTCTGCTGTCTTCGCAGTTGATGACCGCTTTGGCTGCAGGTGCGCTAGGTGCTCCAGCGGAATCAGAGATTGCACGTGATTTTGGGCTGCCTGCATTTGCGGTGCGACGTTCGGTCGCGCTGGGCCGAAGGCTATACGCAGGCGCCACCACCGAGCGCCAACAACGCGAGCACGCACACAAGCTGGTGCAAGCCTTGGCAGAAGCAGACCACGCTATGAAACGCTCGGTAGACCCTTGGCTTGCGCTGCAGCAGGCGCTTATGTGCATTGTGCAGATTACTCAGGCGTAATGCCTTGCTAGCGGGGGCGTGGAGCCTGACATGCAAGCTATACTAAAAAACCACCCGCTATAGCAGGTGGTCTTGGTGGCGCAACTATGCTACGTGCTATGCAATTAGTTTGCGTTCTTAGCGATTGCAGCAAGCTTGCTCTTGCGGCGAGCAGCAGTGTTTTTCTTTAGCAGGTTCTTCTTGACTGCTTTGTCGAGCTCGCTGTAGGCCTTGGCCAAAGTATCTTGAGTAGGGTTGGCCAGGAAGGCTTTAGTCGCGCTTTTGATATCTTTTTTGATACCAACGTTACGCTCGCGGCGAGTAGCCGTTTGCTTGGCGCGTTTAATAGCAGATTTGATGATTGGCATGCCTATCCTTTTCTTTTATCTTATTAGGGTTAATGTCTACAATCACCACATAGTATAGAGGAAATCGCTTGAAATGTAAAGCAATTTACGCAGCTAGCGGGTGACTAATTGACCAGGACAACACCCTTATGCTAAAGTGGTAGGTAACGAGTGGGATTTTTCCCCTATGGAATTAACATAAGAAGTAGGATGGGACTTCTAGCGAAATACTATGAATAATGCAAAAAAAGAGATCGTTGAGCAGATCCGTGAAGTGACCAATATTTTGGTGACTGTAGGAAAAAACCCAACAATTGACGAACTAACTGCTGCACTTGGTTTGACCTTGTTTTTGAATAAAACCGGGAAGTACGCTACTGCTGTGGTGAGCAGTAAGCTGCCACAGTCGATTGCTTTTTTGAAGCCACAAGAGGCATTTGAAACGACTGTTGATAGTCTGCGTGATTTTATCGTGTCATTGAACAAAGAAAAGGCTGACCACTTGCGCTACGTAGTAGAAGGCGATGAGGTGAAGATTTACATTACGCCATACCGCACGACTATTACTAGTAAAGACCTAACTTTTGAAAAGGGCGACTACAATGTGGAACTTGTCATTGCGATTGGTGCCGCTAACCAAAAGCAGCTCGATGACGCCATTGCGTCGCACAGCCGGATTTTGCAGGATGCTCATGTGGTGAGTATTAGCGCCGGCAAAGCTGCAAGCGAGCTAGGTAGCGCCCGCTGGAACAATCCACAAGCGAGTGGTGCCAGTGAAATGGTGGCTGATCTTATCGATAGCCTGAAGGGCAATAAACAGCTCGATGAGCAAATTGCAAACGCACTGCTTACTGGTATTATCGACCAAACTGAACGCTTTAGTAACCCACGCACTAACGCGCGCACGATGACGATTGCGGCTAACTTGATGGGATCGGGTGCTAATCAGCAGCTGGTTGTCTCGAAACTAGAAGAAGACAAGCAGCGCCAACGTGACGAAGAGGCCAAGGCTCGCCTGGAGGCCGAGCGGGCTCGTTTGCGTGAAGAGTTAAAGCGAGAGCAGCAGCGTGAAGCTAAGGCGAGGGCTGCAGACCGAGCTGCGGCAGAAAAACGCCGTGGTGGTGAAATTAAGCTGAATGACGGCACAAAACCAGCCGCACGCAAAAAGTCGAAGGGGGATATATCGACGCCAGCTGACACAACCGATAAAGGGGGTGAAGGCGGCAATATCAATTTAAAACCCGGCGCCGCGAAAGGTAGTAACGCACCTGTCGCGGCGGGCGAACTAGTTATTTCACACCTTCCAAAGACTCCGTCTGCAGGAGAGGTGCCAGAACGTAAGCCAGCGGGACCACGCGCTGCAATTAATGATGTTGTAGCACCAGCTGCGCAGCAGCCAGAGCCAGCTGAACCAAGGAATGCGGCTGCAACGCCAGCGGAGACTGATCCTTTTGATTTTGATATTCCACCATTGCCAACCGAATTGCCAACCGATGCACCTGTGCCGTCGGTATCGCGCACGTCGTCGCACGAAATAGAAGACCTCACGGCCGAAGTGGAGGCCCGAGAGATGGCTAATGCAGATAAAAAAGCACATCGGTTTAGTGGACTATTTAGCAAAGATGCTGCCGAGGAGGCCACTCCAGACGTGCCACCACTATCAGATGCGTTAGAGCACGCGTTGCCAAGCCCAAGTTTTAGCAGTGATCTTGGTGATTTTATGGAAACACCGATGCCGCCATCGGCTGAGATGCCTGCTGATGTAAATCCATTCGATGAGCTCCAAAAAAGGCGTCGCACTGGTAAAATTATCAACCACGAAGGGGCTACTACCACCTCAAGTGAGCCACGGTTTACTGCGCCAATAAACAGCAGTGGTACAAAAGATGGTCCGGAAAGCGTTGATGGGCTAGCAGAGAATAAAGATCGTGGTTTGGATGGTGTGCCACGCAAATCATCACCACAACTTACCGTGCCAGATAGTAAAGATATTTTTGCTGAGGCTAAACAGCAGCAGGATGCTGCACCGGGAGTTGATCCTTTTGCAGGCAGCGCTATGCCGTTTGATTTAGGAGCTGTTCCAACGACGTCACAGCCGCCGCTGCCACCGTTGCCAGACTTTTCGACGTTGCCACCACTGCCAGATATGCCAAACTTCCCAGAAGGGCAGGGCGGTTTGCCGCAGGGCTTTATGCCACCAGCACCAACTGAGGTGGGCGGCACGGACACCGAAAAACCACAAAAACCCACTCAAGGACAATTTCGTATACCAGGATAGACAGTAATTTCACAGGACATGACCGAACCTCACCCGACTATGCCATCACCGACCAATCAGTTACCAGGGCCCCAGCAGGAGTTTACCGGGGCTCTTTTGGTAGACAAGCCTGCTCATATGACCAGTTTTGGTGTTGTGGCGCGCGTGCGCCGTCTCTTGAGCCAACAGGCGGGCCGACGCATTAAGGTGGGCCACACTGGCACACTAGACCCATTTGCGACTGGTCTTATGGTGGTTGTAACCAGCAAGATGACCAAACAGGCTGAAACCTTTACCAAGCTAGATAAAGTATATGAAGCGACAATTATGCTTGGGGCTGAAAGCTCGACTGGAGACCCAGAAGGGGAGATTACCCAAGTTGCTTGCAAGCAGCCCACGAGGGCGGCACTAGAGGCGGTGTTAACGCAGTTTACCGGAGCTATTCAGCAGCAGCCGCCAGTTTTTTCGGCAATTAAGATTGATGGTCGCCGGGCCTACGATCGGGCGCGCAAGGGAGAGGCGGTAGAAATGCCGACGCGGACAGTTCACGTGTATGAACTAACCCTGCTCGACTATACATATCCGGCGGTCGTAGTGCGTGCCCACGTGGGTAGTGGCACCTACATTCGAAGCCTTGCAGTGGATATTGGTAAGGCGCTTGGCACGGGTGCCTATTGCACTGAGTTGCGGCGCACCAAGGTTGGGCGCTGGGATGTGGCTCAGGCGGCCACGTTAGACGAGCTCGGTATTGATTCCTAGCTGTTGCGCCACCGGCAAACCTATAGTATAATGCGGTGGTATGATTACTAAAGAGAACAAGGAAAAAGCGATTGCTTTGACTCAGGTGAACAAGAACGACGTTGGTAGCCCACAGGCTCAAATTTCAATCTTGACCACTCGTATCAAAGAGGTGACAGAGCACCTAAAAGCCAACAAGCATGACTTTATGGCACGTCGCGGTCTTGTTCAGATGGTAGGAAAGCGCAAGCGCCTTCTGAAATATCTTGAACGAACCGATTTTGCTCAGTACAAAGCAGTTGTTGAAAAGCTTGGCCTCCGCCGCTAACGGTTCGAGCCATAAAAATACCCCGCAGGTTGTGTGGGGTATTTTTGATAGGCGTGGGTGGGTGTTAAGTCCCCGACGGTACTTGCTCGGCGACGATCACATCACGGCCATCGGCGCTGCCGGCCAGCGTGCATGAATAAAGCGTCATGATGTTTTTGCCGGGCTGTGGAGCCTCGATTTCCACAGCACTTGGCGCAACGCGGTGAATCGTCGTCACGCGGTAAGTGTAGCGTTTGCCGCTGTAGTCAGCAATGATAGTGTCACCCTCTTTTACTCGATCGATCGTGTAAAAAGGTGATTTGCGCTGCGTTTGCTGCGGCGTGGTTCCCATAACAAAGCGGTGGGCAGCTACTACAAAATTGCCACCTTCTGCAGGGTTGCCGCTCGTTGGTGAGCGCCACCAGGCGCCATTTTCAAGCACTTTGGCATCGCCTTTGGCATAGGGAACATTGACGTTGATTTTTGGTATGTATAGTCGGTCTTCGGTGATTTGCTCTTTAGTGGCAGCCAGTTTTTGTGTGGTAGCATTATTAGTTGGGTTGGTCGTCAGGCTGGCAGTCCATGGAGAAAGCAGGGTATACAGAAGATAGCCACCACCGGCGAGGAGCAAAAAAGCGAGACCATACAGTAGATAGTCTAACGCGCTGCGGCGCGGCCGGGTGTGATTAATACGCATGTGCTTAGTATAGCATGAACCCCGGGGTGCTGTGATAGAATAAAAGAGTAATAGAGCGCGGAATGTGATAGAGAAGAACGTTTGCTATATGGGGTGATGCACGGCAAGCAGTTTTCTCTGTTACCTTCCGCAGAAAGGAAACCAACATGAGTATTATTAACCCAAGGGGAAAGGAGCCACTATCGGTTACGACCGAGTTTTGTGGTCGCCCCCTTACTTTAGAAGTTAACCGCGTCGGCTTTCGCTCAACCGCCAGTGTACTGGTGCGCTACGGTGATACCGTTGTGCTGGGTACAGCGCAGGTAGGTAAGCGCCCGGTAACACTAGACTACTTTCCGCTAAGTGTTGACTATGAAGAAAAGTTCTACGCGGCAGGTAAGATTAGTGGCAGCCGGTTTATTAAGCGTGAAGGCCGACCGAGCGATGAAGCAGTGCTGATTGGGCGCTTGATTGATCGACCAATTCGTCCACTCTTTCCAAAGGGCTACCGCCAAGAGGTGCAGGTGGTGGCTACAGTGCTTAGTATGGATCCAGAGTTCCGCCCAGACATGGTGGCGATGATTGCCGCCAGCAGCGCGCTTATGCTCAGCGGCACGCCATTTGATGGCCCGGTGGCAGGATTGCGCGTTGGCCGCGTCAATGGTGTCTTCAAGGCTTTTTTGAGCCCTGAAGAGCGCGAGCAGTCTGATCTAGATCTTGTCGTTGCCGGTATTGAAGATGGTATTACCATGGTGGAAGCTGGTGCTAAAGAGGTGCCGGAAGAGGTTATTATCGATGCACTAACCTGGGCGCAGGCCGCTTTCCAGCCGGCAATTGAGCTGCAGCAGAAGTTGGTGGCAGCGGTGCAGCCAGAGTGGCAACAGTATGAGCTGGTTTTGCCAGATGAAGCAATTCAAGCAGAAGTTGATACTTGGGTGGTGGGCAAACTTGGCGATAAGGTGCGTGCGCCATACCCACAGCGCAATGACAATGTTGATGCGGTGCGCGAGGTTTTCCACCAAGCCATGGAAGAGAAATACGGCGAAGAGTACGAAGAAAAACGTACCGAGTATGATGAAGCCTTTACCCTGGCTGTACATAAAGACGTACGCCGCGGTATTGTGGAGGAGCGCATTCGCCCTGATGGCCGCGCCCTCACGGAAATCCGCCCGCTCTCGAGCGAGGTTGGTATTTTGCCGCGTGCTCACGGTAGTAGTCTGTTTACTCGTGGAGTGACGCAGGGTATGAATATCGTGACGCTGGCGCCGCTCAGCTACGCGCAGCTGGTCGATACCATGGAGGTAACAGAAGGCGAGCGCCGCTATATGCACCACTACAATGCCCCCGGCTACACGGTGGGTGAGGTCAAGCGCCTGGGTAGCCCGGGCCGGCGTGAGATTGGCCACGGGTATCTGGCAGAGCGCGCCCTGACGGCGGTATTGCCGAGCGAAGAAGAGTTCCCCTATGCCATTCGCAGCGTGACAGAAATTATGAGCCAGAACGGCTCTACCAGCATGGCGGCCACCTGTAGTAGTTGCTTGGCCCTGATGGACGCTGGCGTGCCGCTTACGGCACCAGTCAGTGGTATTGCTATGGGTCTGATGATGGATGGTGACACGCCCTATGTACTGAGCGACATTGCCGACGCCGAGGACTTTGCCGGCGACATGGACTTTAAGGTGACGGGTACCAGCAAGGGTATCACCGCCCTGCAGATGGATATGAAGGTGCATGGCCTGCCGGTGCAGGTGCTGCGCCAGGCGCTCGAACAGAGCAAGGCTGGTCGCGCCCACATCCTGGAGCATATGCTGAGTGTGCTGCCTGGCCCGCGTAAAGAACTCAGCCCATATGCACCACAGATTGAAAAACTCAAAATTAACCCAGATAAAATTGGTGCCGTTATTGGCAAGGGTGGTGAAACCATCAACAAAATCACCAGCGAAACGGGTGCTGAAGTAGACATTAAAGAAGATGGTTTAATCACAATTTCGAGCCCAGATGCTGAAGCTATTACAAAGGCCTTGACATGGATCAAGAGCCTAACCGAAGAGCCAGAGGTGGGTAAGATTTATGAAGGTACCGTCGCCTCAATTAAAGACTTTGGAGCTTTTGTGACAATCTTGCCTGGTATCGACGGCATGGTGCACATCTCGAAGATTGCTGATCGACGTATTGAAAAAGTTAGCGATGTGCTTAAAGAAGGGCAAACTGTTCGCGTGAAGCTGCTAGAAATCGATGATCGTGGCCGGCTTGCGCTCAGCATCAAAGACGCCAAATAGGCACCCCAGAAGCTGCGAGTAGCCATAACACCTCGGGGTATACAACCGAGGTGTTTTTATTGGTAAAGAAAAAGCCCCTCCTGCCACCGACAATGGTAGCGGGAGGGGAGCATCTAATTATTCATCACACAAGCGGTTGCACTGAGCGCTGCCAAGGGCCCCAGCCCTGAGGTAGGCGCCTGCGATGCAAAATAGCAGCATATTTATTGTTTGGCAGACCTGTCTCACTACGCAAGTTCTGGTACTTAACAATATCTTCCTGTAGCTTGTTGAGGATATCTTTGGTGATTTGCTGCGCAGTAGAGAGTAACAACGACTCGAATATCTGCAGCAGCGATGGATCCTTCTGGCTGTTTGCCGCAGGATTATCCTTCAGCAGCGACCTCGTAGCATAAACAGTGAATAACAAACAATCATTGTGGCTAAAGACGCGCAACTGCCGCCTGTCGGCCAGGCTGTCGCCTTCTTTTGCAATGAGCTCAATGCGAACAATATCATTACACAAAAAATTGCCGTACAGCGTGCTTTTGATAGTCTCATAAGAGGCATCTGACTCGAAACTGAGCTGCGGCTTTTTTCCTAGGTTTTTGCTCGTTGTTAGCGGCTTGATAGATGATGAAGATGCATCAGGACGGGCCACAGTATGGCCTCCTTCCGGTTGAGCCTCGTCGACTGGCGGGATTGCCAGGACATAAGCTAGCAAAATTATATCACATATCACCAAAAAGCCAAAGAAAATAGCCCACTAGAGTGAGCTACAGAGCCAATATGACTCAATGTGAGCTATTTTCTAGCGGGCCGGGCACTACATTCTGCAAACAGTGCTATAGGTTGCCGTCTAAACATCTATCTCAAGTGCATAACGTACCGAACGAGAGTGCGGCCACTCTTTGACAATAAAGATTGTCAGTACTATTGTTGCAGATAAGAGATACATACTGACCAAAAGAGCAGCAAACGCAGAGAAGGCAATCCAGGGGCTTTGCCGCTGCACCCCTACCACCATTAGGCGATAGAAGAAGACAAGCTCTGTCATATAGCAGCTAAACAGAATAGCCGCAGCGGCCACGACGCGAAGCGTATCCTTTGCGTGAGTCTTAAACCACATATAACCGACAAAAAGACCGACAGACACACTTATAGACAGCAAAGCTGCCAAGGTCAGTGTACTTTCGTTTGCAGAAGTAATAATGTCCATCATTTACACCACATCCCTTCAGGGTAGCGCGACGTCTATAGCTCTATATGCTATAGACTACAGCATCGCAATATCACAAATACATGGATAAAATGAATACGTTAATAATACGGTGATTTGGGGAGAATGTCAAGAAGCCCAGCGCCAAAAGGGAGGTAAACCCGCCAGCTGCAAACAGTGCAAACTGGCGGGCGTAGTAGATACATGGTTATACCTTTTTGAGGGCAGCAAGAGCTTTGTTGGCAAGGCCTCGCCGCCACTCGCAGGTCAGTTCGCCGGTTGGCTTGCCACTATCATCAAGTCGCTCCCGTGAAAAGACTATTGCATAGCTGTCTTGGTGTCCGTTAGGAACCTTCTTGCTAAAATCATCACTGAATACATCAGCAATCATTTCTTCTGGGATATGGCAGCCTTGCAAAATAGTGCGCAAAAGATCGCCATTAGATGACCCTTTGTTAGTACGCGCCTCACGTGCGTGGAATAAGAGGTTTCCGTGTGCGTCGTAGACAAGTGCACCGCTACGGATGGGCTTTGCGTCTGTCTGCGGCTTGTACCAGATGACCTCTATCCGTGCGGCTGGGCCGATCATCGGAGGGGTGTCACCATCAAATGCGGTGTCCATACCAACAAGGAACGTTGCGATAATTTTTTGCGTTGGCTCTCCTGTTTCGGTGAACACTGGCGTGTCACCTTCTTGGAAGTGGAGATATCCACATTTTTCCTCGCTAGCTAACCATGTAAGATATAACCGTTTTGTAAAACTTGCGTTACTCGAAGTCGACATGAGTCACCCTTTCGAATCGCTGCCTCGCTCAACACCGGCCGGTGGAGCTGTAAGCATAGCTATAGTATGGGCAAAGTGGCCTGTAGTGTCAAGCATAAGAAAAAGCCCCAGCGCAGACAGTATAACTATCACATGTACTGGGGCGAGAAAGGGGGCTACTGCTGTTCACCCAGACCTATAGTTTTCCACCACCAATAACTCTTGGCTGCTAGATCTTTGCTAATAGCCCTTGATTTAATCACTATGGTGTCTGAGCTTTCGTCTTTCAGTGTCTTCCGGAGGATCTTTATGTCGTCACGACCAAGAATAATAACGAAATTATACTGATCGTTAAGCTTCTTCACGTAGAGACCTAGCTGGTCACGCACGATCTCCGGAAAAGTAAACCTTGGCCCGGAGTTAACCTTATACCGCGGCAACCTTGCAAGTAGCTTTCCTAAGCGAATGATTGCACCATGTGGCAAAAGCTGCCTAGCTTCCTCTTCGGACATGATCATATCGGGCTGAATTTGCAAGATAGCTTGCTGCGCACGATTAAACACATGCAGCCAGGTTTGCGGCTTTTCTAGCGGCATCCCTTCTGCATCATGCGACAAGCAGAGTAGCTCGATGCGGCACAGCTGAAACGGCGCAAAGAAATCTTCGAACCGTTCATCTTGTGGCTGTAGCTCTGGGCCATATGGTTGTATCTCCGGTTTCGGTGGATCTGGCTTAGTGTAATCATAGAGTTTGCCAATCAAATACGTGATTCGATGAGCCTCCGTGACTAACTCTTCTGGCTTCAGGCCTAAATCAGCGCGGACCGATCCGTCGTCCTTTGGGATATCAAGATGGTTTAACAGCGCACTAGCAGACGGCACTTCATTGGTGCCCGGTGGGTAATCTCCTTTCGAGGGATTAAAAACAGGCAAACCTGAGCTACGGCGGACATAGAGGTTTGGTGAAGGTTCAGCAGGTGCCATGGTGGCATCCTTTCTCTCGGCGTCATGTCGACGCAGTAATATGCGGACAATAACGAACTAATTATAGCATATATAGCGGTATACAACAAATATGGGCCGCTATGGCCATACAGTAGGAGTAATATATGGGCAAAGAAAATAGCCCGCTAGAGTGAGCTACAGAGCCAATATGACTCAATGTGAGCTATTTTCTAGCGGGCTTGGGCACTATATTCCCTAAACGGCAGATGCTTGAGTGGTGTTTTCCTTGTCGATCCCAAGAAAATGATACATGGAACGAGAGAAAGGCCAGTGGCGAACGATAGTGATCGCAAATACTGCTGTCGTTGCCAATGTATATGCACTAGCTACAATAGCAGCATAAGCAGACAAAGCAACCAAAGGGTTGTGCGACTGCGTGCCTGCTAGCATGATATGGAAAAAGAAGACCAAACCAGTTAAGTAGGCGGTAAATAATACCGCTGCAGCTATACTAACGCTCAGTGTATTTTTTGCAGAAGACTTAAACCGCATAAAGCCGAAAAAGAGGCTAATAGCTACGCCTATATATGCGAATGCCGCAATAGCCAACACACCTTCGTTTGCCGGGGTAGTAATAATGTCCATCATTTACACCACATCCCTTCAGGGTAGCGCGACGTCTATAGCTCTATATGCTATAGACTACAGCATCGCAATATCACAAATACATGGATAAAATGAATACGTTAATAATATTGTATTTAACGTGATATGTCAAGTGGTGGACAAATATGAAAGCCCCGCCGTAGCGAGCATCTATGCTACGCAAGGTGTGCGCAGATAAGACGCGTCGCTAGGCGGGGGATGTACCTAGGTACTACTGCTTTAGCTTCGTTAGTGACAGGTGCGGCTGCCGGACAAGCCAGGTTGCCGACGCCTGTATATCACGAAAGCTTAATCGCCACAAACCATCGCTACGGTAGAGCGGCCACGGCATGGTATACCGTTTGCCGAAATCGTCCCAAATCTCATCTTTGATGATATTTTGCCAGATATGCTCTTCTTTGGCGGTAAATCCAAGAGCCGAGATTATTCGGCGCTCAAGTGACGCTTTTTTATGAATTTCATGAATGAGACTCTGGTACATGGGCACAAAGTTCATAATATGAACGATTAACTGACCATGCTCATCATAAACTGTTAGGCCACACACAAACGGTTTGTTTTTCTTGGGCTGCTGATATATCACATACAGCAGCGCCGGCTTACCGAACTTAGTATCTGGCGCGAATTGAGGAACTTTCTCACGCCGGCAGAACTCAGTTACAAAAGCACCTTCCTCGTCTTCTGTAAGACAAGGAACGAACTCAGGCTTTTCCTCGGTGAGTAGCGATACAATATGAGTTATCACACCGCTCTCTACCTTAGTAGGCTTTTTGGTGGTCTTGCCTCGCTTCGATAGAATCACCGGTGCATATGAATAACTTTTGTTCTTGTTGGTGTCATAATTCCAATAACCGACAAGCTGAGGCTTGTCCTTGGAACGACTAATAGATACAGGTATCAGCACAGATTGTGTGTAGTGCATTGCGGAACGATTGGGCACAGACTCATCGCTGCTTCGGTATTGCCTTATTATTTCTGGGACTGATTTTTTCCAGTCACAGTGGTCAGAGCGGGCAGCAGTCGTGCAATTTTTGGTAGGTACATAATAGGTAGCCATGATGGCCCCTTTCTTTTGTGCTTCGTCGACTAGCGGGATTGCCAGGACATAAGCCAATATAATTATACCATAAAATGAAGAAAAGTAGTAGCGTCCGCTATGGGGGGCGGTTGCTGCGTGTTATACTAATGCTATGACGACGATATCAGCCGAAGCCCAGCTAGAGGCGCTGCGCCAGCGACTATTGGCAGACAATCCATGCCCAGAACTGGCGGCGAGTGCAACGCAGCTGGTGTTTGGCGCTGGGAGTTCTACTGCAGATATTATGCTTATTGGCGAGGCGCCAGGGGTTAAAGAAGACCAGCGTGGTGAGCCGTTCGTGGGGGCGAGTGGAAAGTTTTTAGATGAGATGTGCAGTGCAGCTGGATTGCAGCGCAGTGATGTATATATTACAAATATCGTTAAATATCGTCCGCCGCACAATCGAGATCCGTTGCCAGAAGAGAAGGTGGCGTTTTGGCCATATTTAGCAAAGCAAATTCATATTATTCAGCCGCGCGTAATTTTACCCCTCGGCCGGCATAGTGGAGCGCTATTTGTACCGGGGCTGCGTATTTCACACGACCATGGGCAGCCCGTGACGGTAACCGTGGCCGGGAGGGAGCGGCTGATTATTCCGCTGTACCATCCGGCGGCGGCACTGTATCGTGGTGATTTGCGTAGTACGCTGCTGGCTGATTTTGTGCAGGCGGCACAACTTGCGCGCCAGGCTACCCAGGAGTAGCGGCGTAGGTTACTCGGCGATAGGCTTGTGTTTTTAGTGTAGGCTATGGTAGTATGAAAGTACTATTACAAAGGGGCAATAAGTAGACAAGTGCATATATCACGGTAGTACGCGCCCTGTGTCTGTATATTTATGCAATTAATATATGCGCCCAGGGTGGCGTGTACTTGATGAAGGAGAACATATCATGGGCCAGCGACGAATCGCAACGCCAAAACAAGATGAGCCAGTAAAGAAGCAGAGTGCCAAGCGGGCTAAACGATCGAATATTCCGGCACTAAACGCGACGAATACGCGCAAGGGCGAAGTATTTCGAGCGCAGCGCCGCACCAGTGAAAATGTTAACACACGCGCAAGCCAGCACCTCATTTCGATTCCGGTGAATAAATCGGTATACAACGGCTACGATGGACAGCAGTTTAGCGTGAATATGTTGCCAAAGCAGCAGCGTGGCGTGGTAAGTAAGCCAAAGGTGCGGGTAATTCCGATCGGCGGCCTAGGCGAAATGGGTATTGGTAAAAATATGGCCGCGATTGAGTACCAAAACGAGATCGTGGTAATTGATATGGGCTTTTTGTTCCCCGACCGCGCCGACTATCCAGGCATTAATTACATCACGCCAGATATTACCTGGCTAGAAGAGAACAAGCACAAAATTAAGGCGCACGTATTTACACATGGGCACCTAGACCATATTGGCGCTTTTCGTCACTTGATTCACCGTATTCCGGCGCCAGTATACGCAAGTAAGTTTACGATTTCGATGTTGAAGCGCAACATGGAGGACGCACTGACTCGGTTTGAGCCAGATTTTCGTGAGCTTGATCCAGAGAGCCACGAGATTGTACAAGTTTCAGATCATCTATCGATAGAGCTAGTGCGGGTAAACCACTCGATTCCAGATTCAACAGCAGTGGTAGTGCGCACGCCAGAAGGAGTGCTCATTGATACCGGTGACTGGCGTTTTGAAGATGATCCTGTTGATGGCAAGCAGTTTGACCTGCGCCGCTTAACGGAAATTGCCAGCAAAGAAGGCATTATGCTGCTGATGAACGAGTCGACCAACTGTGAAAGCGAGGGCACGCACACCCATGGCGAGCGAGACATTCAGCAGAGCATTGGCCAGGTGATGGAAAAATACCAGCATAGCCGCATCATTTTAAGCTCGTTTAGTAGCCAGCTTCACCGTATGCAGCTCATTTTAGAGGAAGCCAAACGGCACGGCCGTAAGGTAGCGTTTGCTGGGTATTCGATGATTCAAAACCTTGAGGTGGCCTTGCGCTCGGGCACGATTAAGGTGCCAAAAGACGTGGTTATGAAGATGGAAGATATTATTAAGCTACCAGATAGCCAGGTGGTGGTCGTTTGTACTGGCTCGCAGGGTGAGTTTAACGCAGCGCTTAACCGTATGGCGAGCGGGGCACATCGACACATTAAGATCAAAAGTACTGACGTGATTGTCTTTAGTTCAAACCCAATTCCGGGTAATGAAAAATATGTGGTGCGTACTGTCGATGGTTTGATGCGCGAAGGCTCAGAGGTGATTCAAAATGGAAAGAAACACCTGCACGGTATTGGGCCATTGCACCTTTCGGGGCACGGTTACTACGATGATCACGTGAAGCTGATCACCGCACTAAACCCGACATACTACATGCCGATTCACGGTGAATTTCATATGCTCGTGCACAACGCAGAGCTAGCCGAAAAAGAGTGTGGTTTGCCGCGCCGTAATATTTTCGTCTGTGACAGTGGTGACGTGATAGAAATTCAGGGTGGCAAGGCTAAAAAGCACGGCCGCGTGCACGTGGGCGGTATTATGTATGACGATTCAGGTCAGGAAGTGTCTGAAGTGGTGCTGAAAGACCGCATTCACATGAGTCAAGAAGGTATTTTTGTGGTGATGCTCACCTTGCAACGTGGTACTAATCGCTTGCTCACTAGCCCAGATATCATTAGCCGTGGCTTTATCTACCTGCGAGATAGTGAAGAGTTGATGGGGCTGATTCGTCAATATTTGAAGCAAAAGGTGATGCGTGCAGGCAACGGACGCCGCATTGACATGGAAGTGTTCAAGAAAGAGATTAAAGATGAAATCACCCATCTCTTATACGACAAGACACGCCGCACCCCAATCGTAATTCCGGTGATTAATGAAATTGGTGGCAGCAGTGTGCGTAAGGTGCGTGGTGAAGCACCAGTGGCTCGCAAAGAGGCACCTGGCCGCGCTGAAAAGGACAAGGCGGCTGCAAAGCCAGCTGGCAAGCCATTGCCACGTAAATTCCCGCGCCGAGCTGTGCCGGATACTGAAGCGAACGACACTAACGCGCGTCATGCCGCGCCAACTCGGGCCTACTAGCAGCCTGGGCAAACGATGAGCAAAGCAATTCTATCAATTTGATGTGCGCGAAGGAGGTGGAGTTTCATGCAAGTGAGCGATAGTGTTACTAAGTATCTTAAAAGGTATCCTGATGATGAATCACACCTGAGGCTTTTATCTCAGCAGTTGCAGCAGGGCGATGAACAGCTCACTTCCCGTAAAAATTTTGTTGGCCACGTGACTGCCAGCGCGTTTATTGTGAACCCGGCCACCAAGCAGGTGCTGCTACTGCAACACAAAGCGCTTGGCACGTTGCTGCAGCCTGGTGGGCATGTGGAGCCAGCCGATAAAACTATTTTGGCCGCCGCCGAGCGTGAAGTTATGGAAGAAACGGGGCTTGACCGTAGCCAGTTGCAGCTGAGGAGTCTCTATGCTGACAATCCCCAGGTGCCGTTTGATATTGATACGCACGTTATCCCAGAAAACCCCAAAAAGGGTGAGCCGGGCCACTACCACCACGATTTTCGGTACCTGTTTGTGACCAAGGAGCGCGATGTTACGATTGATCCCGATGAATCAAGTGGGTTTGCATGGGTCGGCTGGGAGACATTTCGTACAAGCCCACGTTTTGAGTCGGTCGCAATAAAAATAGATAGTTTACTGTAAAGGGAATTAGTATTGCTGCGTAAGATGTCGGGCTGAGTGGGTCAGATGTTAATACGGGCGTATTAGCAATAGTAAAAAGCAGCTGGCGTACATGCCAGCTGCATGAGTATATGAAGAAGGTCGGTTAATTATCGCGCGAATCGTCAGTGGTATCAACTGGCGATTTAGTTTGACTTTTGGTTTCTAATAGCCGTTTCACGCTGTAAAGTGTGCGGCTTACCCAAACAACCCACCACACGAGACCAGCCCAAAAGGTAATAATTAGTAAGGTGGGGATGATGGTAGCAGCAAGCACAAGTATATTATTCATAAATTCTCCCGTGATTATATTGTAGCGACCGCCCTGTGAACAGAGGCGAGTACTATTGTTCTAGCGAGTTTAACTAGTAATGACGGGTGGAGGGCGCTAGGGCTCCTCCACCCGTTTTGTCAGGGGCGCGAAGTTACTATGCAACTTCCTCCTCTACCTCGTGTTTTTCACCAGGCTCAGACCGAACGCAGTACCAGTCGTAGATGCTACTAGCTGTGTTGTTAAACGCAGTAGAGCCGGGGTACCGTGCGTCACAAAGTTTCTGCACATCTGCAGGTCCCTTGCTGTGAACGCCATCCTGATCATTGGCATCGTAGCAGAGCACACCAAGCGGGTCACCTTCATTGGTTACAGCGGAACCAAGGAAGCCCTGCACGGCGCAGGCGTCGCCTGGATTTACGTGGTGCCATGCTAAATCCTTGTTAGCAGGATCAATAGTGAAGCCAAGATCATTTGCTGCCTGGGCTGGCTGCCCAGTTTCTGCAATAGCCGGTGCTGCAGCAGCAGAAGGCAGGGTAAGCCCTAATGCGACAGCCACAAGGCTAAGGATGAGTGCCATCTTCTGACGTAACGTGTTCATGCGATCTCCTAAGGTGATCTAAGTGTCGATGTATTTCACCGGACACTGTCAGCATGACATTTTCACTATATCACCACGTATAACATAAAGGTCAATACGCTATAGATAGGGGTATAGCAATAAAGTTGTATAAATTACGCTATTACTGTGGTAGTCAGCACATAAAGTACGCTAATTAGTTGTATATAATAACACAACAGTTATGCTAAGTAAGCAATAAGTATAAGAGCGTTATATAAAAGTAGGTGCAGGGCTCTTCAAGAAACCCTACACCTATGGTGCGCCAGAGTGGCGGCGTAGCGCCTAGGCTGCACCGTGGTTTTGTGCGCGACGGATGTTGATTACAAGCGACCAAAACTCGCTGAAGTCGAACACCCAGGGGGCGTAGTAACCAAGGTGCGCCTGTGCAGCCAGCTGCGGATTGTCATGATCCTTGTAGCGGCGCTTAAGCACCGGCGTGAGCAGACCGCGCACCGTTAGCTGTAGGGCGCGGTAGCCGGCTTGCCACAGAAGCTCCGGCAAACCAATCAAGGCTACAAGGATAATGATTGCTGATACTTTCTGACGAACGTTCATGATTCGCTCCTATCTTTTTGGTAGTGCACCGGTTGGTGCGGGCAGAACATGAATATTATGTATAATGTATGCTTTTTCGTGAAAAGTCAACTTCTGACTTCTCCTCTTTGCGGCATCTCTGGTAGTTTACGGGGTAGCTATGTATAATGGAACACAGTTATGGTTAAAAAAAGAAATACAACAAAGAAGAAGTCCGCTCCTAAGAAATCTGCTGCCAAAAAGTCTGCTCCTGCTGCTCCTCAGCACGCACTTCCAGAAGGGTTTTGGTCGCAAATAGCTGCCGTCGGGCTGATAGCATTTTCAATAGTAATTGTCGTAAGTTGGTTCGGCAAGGGTGGCCCAATAATTGATTGGCTGCACCAAATGCTGTTCTGGCTACTTGGATTTGCCTCGTATATTTTGCCAATAATTTTTGTATTTATTGCGGTAAAAATTTTCCAATCAGAAGGGAATAAGGTACCGCTGGTGGTCAAAATTGCTGGCGCACTAGCAGTGCTGTGGGTGACGGGCATTGTTGGTATCGTAATGGCGGGCGTGGCTAATGGGCAACCTGCTGGCGGCGTTGTTGGGCAAGGTTTGAACGGTGGCGCATTGCAGCTAGTCGATGCACCAATCGCTGTATTTTTATATGTGCTACTTTTGTCGGTCACCATTATGTTTATGCTTAGCAAGACGCCACGTGAGGCGCTGGAAGGGGTTAAAGGAGCGCTGGCGACTAAAACTGCAGCCGAAGATGAGGCGAATGCAGCGCTGATTAAACAAGTAAATGCTGCAGACGATGCCGAAAAAGCCGAGCCAAAGAAGCTTTCACGCCGAGAAAAAGCGGCCCAAAAGCGTGCTGAAAAGGCTGAAGCTACTGGTGATTCACCAGAGGTAACATTGAATGGTCCGGTGCAAGATGCGGCGTCAGAGAAGCCAAAGCGGCGTAGTGGCCCACCAATGCGGGTTGAGCGTGATAAGCAGGCGGAAGCTGCTGCCGCCCTAACAGCAGTACATGATGCCAACTGGAAGGCGCCGAGCCTTGATTTGCTTGAGAGCAAGCAGAATTTACCTGATCCTGGTGATGCGCAGGCGAATGCGAAAATTATTCGTGATACCTACGGCGAATTTAATATTAATGTAGAGATGGAAAGTGCTAATGTTGGGCCACGGGTCACGCAGTATACGCTGAAGCCACCAACAGGTGTAAAGCTGAAGCGATTGACGGCACTGGAGTCGAATATTGCGCTAAATTTGGCAGCCTCGAGCCTGCGTATTGAAGCTCCGATTCCGGGCAAGCGTGCAGTTGGCATTGAAGTACCAAATGTGCGGGCAGCGGACGTCCGACTATATGGCGTGCTGCATAGCAAGCAGTGGCGCCAGGCGGCTGAGCCGCTCACATTTGCTGTGGGGCAGGACATTGCTGGTGAAACGGTTACCGCTGCGCTCAATAAGATGCCGCACCTGCTAATCGCCGGGCAAACCGGTTCTGGTAAATCGGTGATGATTAATACGCTGCTGACTAGCCTACTGTATCGCAACAGCCCAAGCCATATGAAACTTATTTTGGTGGATCCAAAGCAGGTGGAAATGGCCTCATACCAAGATATTCCACACCTGCTAACCCCGATTATTACGTCTCCGGAAAAGACGCTTAGTGCGCTTAAGTGGGCAGTGAACGAAATGGAGCGCCGCTATAAGTTAATGGCCGATTTACGTATCCGTAATATTAAAGATTACAACAAATATATTAGCCAGAAGAAAACCAAAATCACTGTGGAGGATGGCAATAATCCAGCAGCAGATTCGGCAGCCGAAGAGGGAGCTATGCCGTATATTGTGATCGTGATCGACGAGATGGCCGACCTAATGATGGTGGCAGCACGTGATGTTGAAGCTCTGGTCGTGCGTATCGCCCAGAAAGCGCGTGCGGTCGGTATTCACCTGGTGCTTGCAACGCAGCGCCCAAGTGTGAACGTGATTACCGGATTAATTAAGGCCAACGTGCCGGGCCGTATCGGGTTTACTGTTGCGAGCCAGATAGATTCACGCACCATTTTGGATGTTGCTGGTGCTGAAAAGCTGCTTGGGCAGGGTGATATGCTGCTGCTGGACAGCGGTGCACCAGGGCCACTGCGCGTGCAGGGCGCTTGGGTGACCGATGATGAAGTAAACCGGGTTTGCGACTATTTGCGCAATCAAATGGAGCCACAATACAACGATGAGATTGTATCGCAGCAAGTGCAGCTAGGTAAGGGTGGTATGACGATGGACCTTTCTGGCGGCAGTGACGACACCTATCGTGAGGCATTGCAGCTAGTAATCAACAATGGCGGGGCCAGTACGAGCTATTTGCAGCGGCGACTGCGCATCGGTTACGGCAAAGCTGCGGCACTCCTCGACCGCATGGAGGACGAGGGTATTATTGGCCCAAAGAACGGCTCAAAGCCACGTGAAATACTTGTTAGCAGCATTGAAGGTCTAGGCGACGACTAGCCGCCACCTAGTGCACGATCAGTAGCCCATTTGGCATGGGTAGGTATCTTTGTTATACTAAAATGTATATAGCAACCAAAGCTTGCGCGTTGTCGTAAGCACCCGTTCATAGCGGGTACCGTAAAGGGAGAATCTATGAAGAATTATGAACTGACCGTTCTTATCCACCCAGATCTTGAGGCCAACTTAGAGCAGGCACTCGAAAAGGTCCGTGGTATTATCACCGAAGCTGGTGGTGAAATTACTAAAGAGGATGTTTGGGGCAAGAAAAAGCTCGAGTACAGCATCCGTCACGAAAACTTTGCAGTGTACGTATACTTTGATGTTGCGCTGCCAGCAACCGCGCCACTGCGCATTTCAAATGTCTTTAACATCACCGACGAAGTGTTGCGTTACCTCTTGGTAAAAACCGACGAGCGCGCTCGTGCGGCACTTGAGTCAGCTAAGGCTGAAAAAGCAGCTTCTGAAGCTTAATAACGAAAGAGAGAACCTGTATGGCAAAGAGCATCAATCAAGTTATTGTGATGGGGCGCCTCACGCGTGACCCAGATATGCGCACGACTCCAAGTGGAAAGAGTGTGACTAGTTTTAGTCTGGCGGTGGACCGCCAGGGCCAGGACGACCAAGCCGACTTCTTTGATGTCACAGCCTGGGAAAAAACTGGTGAACTGGTTAACCGCTATCTGAGCAAAGGTCGTCGCTGCCTCGTGCAGGGCCGGTTGCGCCAGGATTCATGGGAGGACAAAGAGACCGGTAAGCGTCGCAATCGCATTGAAATCGTGGCAACTGATGTAACTTTCCTTGATGGTCCATCAAGTGGTGACACTAGCGGTGGCGGTAGCGCACAAAACGGCGGCTTCCAAGCAGGTCAAAATAACCAATCTAGCAATCAACCAATCGCTGATATTGATGACAGTAAACCAATCGATCTATCAGAGATTCCATTTTAGGAGATATAACTTATGGCAAAACGATTTAAAAAGGATGTTCCAGCATATTTTGACTACAAGGATGTAAAAACCTTGCAGCGTTTCATTAATATTTACGGCCAAATTGAGCCAATTTCAAAGACTGGTTTGAGCGCAAAGCAGCAGCGTCAGCTTGCAGTAGCGATTAAGCGTGCACGCCACCTTGCATTACTACCATTTGTTAGCCAGGGGTAGTACATGTACCAGCCAACTGATTTGAAGAAAGGTGTGGTTTGCCAGATCGATGGCAAGCCATACCGCGTGATTGAATATGGCCAAAAAGTGATGGGCCGTGGTGGATCAATCGTTAACGTGAAGCTAAAGAACCTTATCGATGGCAGCGTGATTCCTAAAACCTTTAAGGGCCAGGATAAGATTGAGCCAGCTGATGTACGCAGCAAAGTGGTGCAATACTTGTATAACACTGGTGATAGCTACCACTTTATGGATCCAGAAACGTTTGAGCAGTTTGAGCTTGGGCAAGATATTGTTGATAGCGCAGCAGATTACCTAAAAGAGGGTGAAGAGCTGCATCTGCAATTCTTTGATGAGCGAGTTATTAACGTGGAGCTGCCAAAAAATATTTACCTGGAAGTGACATATACTGAAGATGTCGTTAAGGGTGACACTACCAGTAGTGTATTAAAGGACGCAACACTAGAAACTGGCAAGGTAATTAAGGTGCCAGCCTTTATTAAGGTGGGCGACGTTGTGAGCGTCGATACGGCAACTGGCGATTACCGCGAGCGTAAAAAATAATGACTACAAAGACTCGCTTGGACCATGCGCTACTTGCAAGTGGCCAAGTACGCAGTCGTTCTCAGGCCGAGAACTGGATTCGTCTTGGCAAGGTAACGGTCGATGGTCGCATCGTTACCAAGCCAGGGACGTTTATTTCTCCAGATAGCCACGTTCAGCTGCAGGCTACACAGCAATATGTTAGCCGGGCTGGTTTGAAGCTAGCGAGCGTGGCACAGGCGTTTAACCTGCAATTTGCGGGTAGTATTGTGCTGGATGTTGGCAGTAGTACTGGTGGCTTTACCGATTACGCCTTGCAGCATGGCGCAAAGCTGGTGTATGCCGTCGATGTCGGTACAGACCAGCTACACCCTAGTTTGCGTGGGGATCAGCGCATTGTGTTGCACGAAAAGACCGATATTCGTGATTTTATTCCACCCCAGCCACCTGATATTATTGTGGGCGACGTGTCGTTTATTAGCCTGCGCCAGATTTTGCCACATATTGCAGCTCACGCCATGGGGCCGCACACGACATTAGTGGCGATGGTTAAGCCGCAGTTTGAAGCTCAACGCCACCAAACGACGAAGGGCGTAGTTAAAAATAACGCAGTGCGCCGCAAGATTTTAGCAGATTTTGAGGCTTGGGCTACGCAGTATTTTGTGATTGTTGCCAAGCGCGATAGTCAAGTGGCCGGCGCTAAGGGTAATGTAGAGCGTTTTTATCAGCTGAGGTTGCCACGAACCAGCCATAAACAAAGGACTCGCTAGAAGAGTCCTATTTGTTTTGGCGTTAGCGCCAGCCCGGCTGATTCTGCAAAAGTAATGGCGACTGGGTAGCCGGTAAATTGGCTAGTCGACATCAGCAGGGTGCTACCATGGTAGGTTGTTAGTAGCTGGCTACCAAAGGCACTGAGCGGCATTCCAGAGAGGACAGATGGTGGTGTGTAATCGGTGAGGTCGTAGCTAGTCTGTGCGTGGTGGCTGGCGCTAAAATCGTGAAAGGTTGGAGTAAAGGTGGTGCCAAGGGCTGCCTGGATGCGGCTGAGCGCTTGTTGAAGCTGCTGCTGAGCTATTTCGGTGGTGTATTCATGAGCTAAGGCGGCGGTTTTTGCATTAGTGGAGACCGTCTCTTTGATGCCGGGCAGTTTGGCAATGGCGGCTTCGTAGTGGCGTGCACTGCCAGCGTTTGGAAAGATATCAAGAATCAATGCACTGCGGGCGCCTTGCTCAAGTAGTCGGCCAAGGCCACGGCGCTGCTGCGATATACCAACTTTTATTAATTCTGCACTAAAATATGCTAAATAAAGCGTATGGGGCGTTGTATTAAGCTGCTCTTGCTGCGGAGAAATAGTACTGCTGTGATAAAACGCAGGGTTAAAGCCAGTGCGCTTTTTGCAGGCAATGCAGGTATCGTAAGCTGGAGCCACCATGGCATTGTCTGAGCAGGGGTGCGAGATGTGTTTGGTGATATCGCGCCACCCGGTGCAATAGCGCTGATCAGTAGAGAAGACTAGGGTAATGGGGCGCGGTAAGTCGGCAAAAAAGGGTACCGCTTCCTGGCTAGTGATAATCCAAGGAGTGAACCGCGGTGTGTGCGGGTCTGTTGCCGATATTTTGTTATCGCTATGCTGCAGCTGGCGCCACTGCACGCCTAAAAAGAGGTTAGACATTAAACCGAAACTCGACGACATCGTCGGGCTGCATAATATAGTCTTTGCCTTCGGTGCGTACCTTGCCGGCGGCTTTAGCAGCTTGTTCGCTGCCAGCTGCTACTAGGTCTGGATAGCTGATGATTTGTGCAGCGATAAAGCCTCGTTCGAAATCGCTGTGGATTGCTCCAGCGGCCTGTGGGGCAGTGGCGCCCTGAGGAATAGTCCAGGCACGAACTTCCTTTTCTCCAGCCGTGAGGTAGCTTTGTAGGCCTAGTGTGTGGTAGGCGGCTTGAATGGTTTGTTCAAGGCCAGAAGAAGTGACACCATAGCTTTCAAGCAGCTCAGCAGCCTCCTCAGCCGGCAAGCCTTTAAGCTCGTCTTCAAGCGCAGCACAGACAAAAATAGCTTGGCTTGGCGCGACTAATTGGCGCAGCTCATCTTGCAGAGTCGCATCGGTAAGGCCAGCTTCGTCTACGTTGAATAAATAAATAACTGGTTTAGCGGTTAAAAGGTGTAGATCGGCAATTGCTTCATGGTCGAGCTCTGGCAATTGCGACAGTGGCGTACCAGCGCGTAGCTGCTCGGCAAGCGTTTCAAGGTAGGCAATACGTGAGCGTACTTTTGGGTTGGCTTTAGCCTCCTTTTGCAACTTAGGAAGGCGGTTTTCGATTGTTTGCAAATCGGCCAAAATGAGCTCGGTGTTGATAATTTCAATATCATCTTTTGGACTGGCTTCGGTAGCGCCATCATGACGCATAATACCGCCACCGCTGAAGGCCCGCACAACGTGCAATACTGCGTTCGTTTGGCGAATATTAGCCAGAAACTTATTACCCAGGCCTTCGCCTTGGCTGGCGCCAGCCACGAGCCCGGCAATGTCCACAAACGTAACACTAGCAGGCAACACCTTTGCTGCACCATACATATCTGCGAGCACAGCAAGACGTGCGTCAGGCACAGGTACAATGCCGGTATTTGGTTCAATTGTGGCAAAGGGATAATTTGCCGCCAAGATATCATTATTCGTTAGGGCGTTAAAGAGTGTTGATTTACCCACGTTTGGGAGCCCTACAATTCCTATACTTACCATATGGCTATTGTAGCACATTGTAAAATAAACCACTTTACAGTAGTGAGAGTGCGTGCTACTATCATGGCGTATACAACCTATGTTTTGAGCGCCCGTCAAGTACTGGCCCGTCTCCATAGCGCGTATATGCACCTTTTATCCCTACAAGCAAAGGAATTATATGAAGTAAGGCACTTAATTCTTTTCACCTGAAAAGAAACACGATCATAGTATATTCATTAGCAAAACACGACAATCCACATATCTATAAAGGCACCAGTGCTTTTATGGATGATTTAAGGAGCTATTATGGGAATATTTTCCCGTATTACACATAGGTTTGCTGCAGCTGGTGTTGCAGCAGCCTTACTGCTTGGTCTCGGACTACCATCTGCTGCACATGCAGCACAACCGGTAGTCTCTTCGGCTGCTAGCTCATCTGCCCGTCAGGGTGATGGGTTGTTTATCGATCAGCAGTGGGTTCAGAAAAATATAACTACTACCGCGAGCGCTTGTGAAGCTGGTTACTTTCGCTTCATGTACGCTTCTCCGGACAGCGTTTGTATGTCTATGTATATACCAGCAGGTGTGTACAAGCAGCTACAGGAGCATGGCTATACGATTCATGTGCAGATGAAGCGTACACGTCTGCTTGACGGTAAGGAAATCACAGTCGATTATTCGCCCAAGGGAAGGATCGAAAGTCAGAACGACAAAGAGGTAGTCATAGGCACGGCTCAGTTTGTCGGTAAAGAGAACTTGCTCGAAAAGATCGGTCGTTACCAAGACAAAACGGAAGTTGAAGTCAAGTTCGAGCGTAGTCTTCCTGGTGGCCAGCTGTACAAGCTAGGGTTGAACTTCAAGATGATGACGGTATACCCCAGCGCTGAGGCACTAAAGAAGTATCGGCAGGAGTACCCGCATCCTGGTTTTTTGTACATGCGAGTGCTTAATTTCACCGTGTTGCCCATCAATGATGAGGATGCGAACTCCAGCTTTGAAGCCGTATTTAATAAGGACGACCAAACGTCCTACCGTTCGCGCAGGGTGTTTGACCATGCTAAAGCGTTTGATGTGACATGGGAACAGCAGTGGCCGAAGGGGCAGGTTAACCCAGCTCCAACGCCGAAGCCGATTGATCCGCCAAAACCGGCTCCC
Source organism: Candidatus Saccharimonadota bacterium (assembly GCA_905372785.1). GTDB lineage: Bacteria > Patescibacteriota > Saccharimonadia > Saccharimonadales > Saccharimonadaceae > VGLK01. Next base: position 367 of record CAJPQG010000003.1, on the reverse strand, counting down.
GAGCCAAAACCGACGAATCCATCGGTGCCAGTGCCAACGCCTCAGCCCAGTACACCAACTACGCCGAGCGTGAACTCACCGTTCAAAGATGTCGCTGCAGATAACCCATTTGTAGGTGACATTGCGTGGCTCAAGCAGCAGGGTATCACTGCAGGCTGGCCTGATGGCACGTTCCGTCCGCATGATGCGATTGAGCGTCAAGCTATGGCAGCCTTCTTGTACCGCGCAGCAGGTGAGCCTAATGTGCAGTTGCCGAAGCAGTCGCCCTTCACAGATGTGAATCCGAATGATCCCTTCTATAAAGAGATCGTTTGGCTCAAGCAGCAGGGTATCACTGCAGGCTGGCCTGATGGCACGTTCCGTCCGC
>CAJPQG010000002.1 GCA_905372785.1 Candidatus Saccharimonadota bacterium | reverse complement strand
TGGTTGCGGGGGCAGGATTTGAACCTGCGACCTTTTGGTTATGAGCCAAACGAGCTACCGGGCTGCTCTACCCCGCGTCAACTATAGTTAAACTATAGCGTACTATTTATTTTTTTGCAAGTCTTCGTTACGTTTCCCAAATAGAAATTCAAACCACTGTTCGGCATTGGTTGGGGTAGGGGATGGTTTGACCTGAGAAGAGCTTGGCTGTGAAGTGGTATCGTTCAGTGCTTTTGTAGCTGATGTGGCCGGAGGGACAATCAGTACTTTTTCCCCAGGTTTTCCCCAGCCGAGACGACTTCGGATGGCGAGTTCTTTATACTCATCGCTGGCGTAGTAGTTAGCGAGGTACTCAGCGGTTTCAACCTCAATTTGGGCTAGTCGCAGCTGGCGTTCATTTTCGGCTAGCCGCTGCTGCTGCTGGTAGTTAACCTGCATCACTTGAATGGCACCCCATATCCACGACAGAGTGAGCAAGGCAGCTGCACCAACAACGAGTGACCGGAGTGTGAATATGCGCCGGTAAAGGTGGTAATACCAGCGTTTCCAGGGGATGTGTTTTAGTTTGTCTGTGTTCATAGCTTTATTCTATTATGGCACAAAGGCGATGAATACGCTATAATAGCCACATGGGGCTGTAGCTCATCGGTTAGAGCAGGCGGCTCATAACCACTTGGTAGTAGGTTCGATTCCTACCAGCCCCACCATTTTGAAATGTTGCCAAGTTATCGCTCAGTTGAGCGATTTTTTCTTTTTGTGTGAATGACGGGATACTAGGATAAGAAATCTGGTGAAATGGGCGCGCTAAGCTTTTGCCAAATATCTGCACTAGAAAGGTTTTACAGTGGCTGCTTTGCTAAAAACTGACTGAGCGTTAGTTCAGAGGTTAGTACATCTTCGGGGATAATGAGTGGTTGCTGGCTGCCGGCGGTTGCTTGGCGAAGTTGTTCGAGCTCATCGAGGAGTCGCTGCGTGAATTCATGACGAGGACGATCGATGTATTGGCTAGCCGGCCCAGCTGGTGGTGAAGGGACAACGGTGATATCTGGGTAGTGCTGCGCAAAGATCGTAAGTGCCCGCCGCATTAAAAATGATTTTGCCACAAGAATAAGACTACGAGGAACTGTGCCATGATCGTTCAGCATAGCCATGCCTCGGGTAATTTTTTCCTCTGGGTTAGTGCCCGTTTCTTGCAGTATAATGGCGTCTTCTGGCACACCAGCATGTATCATAACATCGGCAAAGGTACGGGCTTCACTTTGCAGCGTGCTGTCATTATCGCGTGGTGACTGGCCTCCTGAAATGAGTACAGCAGGGGCATATCCTTCCATGAACAGTTTGGCTGCATGCCGGGGGATGGCTAAGTCTATGTTGCCAATTACAAATAGTATATCAGCGGTTAGCTCACCAGGCTGTTGGCTAGGGGCCAGAAAGTTCCAAAGAGGGGCAACAAGCGCATTAAAGGTATCAGGGGGCAGCGAATCAAGGGTCGATAGCGGTCCTTCGGTCATGTAGTCAAGCATGGGTCCTCCGTCCGGGTTAGTTAGCAATCTTTCTTATTATACCATAAAGCGCACCACTCAGTGGTGATACGGGGAAAATTGCAAGAAAGTAGCTATAGCCGAGCGGCTGCAACGCGGACGGCCTCGCCCCACGACAGGAAGGCGTGTGGCAGTTCTGCTAGCTCGTGAGCAGAAATATTGTGTTTAATGGCTAACCCAATTTCGTGAATGATATCACTAGCATGTGGTGCAACGACGGTAGCGCCAAGCAGCATACCCTTGCGGTCGGCGATGAGCTTTACAAAGCCATCGTGCATATCGCTAACATTTGCCTTGGCCACTGCGCCAAGCGGTACCAGGGAGGTTTTAATGGCCAGATCGCGTTTGATGCAGTCTTCCTCGGTTAGCCCAACACTGGCCACCTCTGGATAGGTGAATATGACCCGTGGGGTTGCAGTATAGTCTGGCTCAAGTGGTGTTTTATGGAGCATGTTGTGTGCTGCGATGCGACTTTCTAGCATCGCTGAGTGGGTATACGAGTGGCCACCAAGTACATCACCGGCTGCAAAGATATGGCGTTGAGTTGTCTGTAGCGTAGTTGAGGTCTCAATACCCTTAGCGGTGTAGTCCACGCCTGCTTGTTCCAGCCCGATAGCAGTAGTTGGCACGCGTTCACCGGCGATCATCACCTCATCAATTTTTATCATCTGCTCGCTACCGCCACGCAAGAATGTGGCGCGTTTCATTGGTCCGTCTTTGATGATTGACAGAATGCGGGTACCGGTTAAAATGCTGAGTGTGTCGTCTTTAGCGAGCAGCGAAGCCATTAGCAGGCTAGTTTCTTCATCCTCTTGCGACAGAATGCGTTCGTGCGTGCTGGCGATCACCACTTTGGTGCCAAAAATAGAGAATAGTTGAGCGAGCTCTATAGCGTAGGGGTCATCTCCTAAAATAAGCAATGATTTTGGCGGGCGGGTGAGCGTAAAGATACTTTTTGGCGTATAAAATTTAATCGTATCAAGCCCAACGATAGCTGGTCGCTCCCAGTGTGACCCGGTGGCAATAAGGAACTTTTCTGCAGAGTAGGTGCGTTTATTAACGCTAATCTCATGCGGTGAGATAAAGTGTGCTACACCAGTGATGGTGTCAATACCATGTTTTTGGTAAAAGGCTTTATTGCCGCCCGCTCCGGTGCGCCGCACGGCAATATCTTTCCAGGCCAGGAGAGACGGGTAGTTGTAACCCAGCATCGATGAGCGGATGCCGAATTTAGCACCGGCTTTGGCCTCTCGGTATAGCTGAGCTGCGTGCAGCAGGGCTTTTGTTGGGATATCGCCCCAGTTTGGCGACTCACCGCCAAAGGTAGCTGCTTCCACAATAGCAACTCGCTGGTCGCCACGCGCTGCAAGTGTTGCGGCAATACTACCACCTGCGCCACTGCCGATAACAATAATGTCGTAGTCGAAATTAGAGCGAGCCATTAGCAACGTGCCTCCAGGTAGGTTACGTTATACATGGACAATCCCTTTGGTAGTTACGGCTTCTACGCTCAGCACATAAGTGACATACAAATAAATACCGAGCGCAACTAGTACAGTACCGGCCATAAATTGCAAAAACCATTTGTGTTTCTCGCGCCAGCGCTGCACTGTGGCTAGCGAGCTATTGCGAGCAAGCGTCAACCAAATAATCCCAAGCGGCGCTACGGTAATTAATACATACACGGCAAGTTGCGCAAGTAACATTACGCTATGTTTGGTGGTTGCGATAACAAGCGCTGCAACAAGCAGTGGCCCAATAATAAATAATATTGCAGCCAAAGCAGTACTGAGGCCTAGGCTAAAGCTCTCGGCTAGTGAGCGGGTTCGTTTGGCGCGGCGGCCAAGATAGTCGGCAAATGCTCGTGGTAGCCACAGGCTGGCACCAGCTTTTTTACGAAAATAGAAGATCCAGCTGGTGAGGCCAAGGCCGATAATTATGCCGCTTGCTGCAGCCCAGGCAGCGGTCGGTATAGTATTGCCAAGCGATGAACTTACGGTGTACACCAGGCTACAAAGAAGTAGTAGTGTCATGAGCAGCACACCCAGTGTGTAACTGCCAGCCAGGCCGCAAACTCGGCGGTGGCTTACTTTGCGACTCAGGGCATGACCAGACAGGAGCGTAAGGACACTAACGCTCAGTTGGTAGCTAGCATGAGTCAGCGCAGCTACCAATATGATCAATAGGGAAAATAGGTCGGTTTGGTTCATCTGTCTGTGTAAATTATCCTTATGTTTAGTTATAGCATAGTCGCAAGTAGTGCACCAGACTGGTTTTTTGGGGCAAAACTGGTCTAGCTATTCATCACGCTGTTTGGCGAGAAATTGCTCGCGATTGCGCTGCACAACAAGGATGAGGTCACGTTCACGAGTGAGTTTCATGTAGTTCTGAATATCTAAAAAGAGTTGGCGGCGTTCACTTGGTGAAAGATCGAACACTTCAAGTAGTAAGTTGGCTGCTTCATCGCGAGCTTGCTTGGCTGCTTTCAGATTCGTGTGTTGGTTCAGTGAGCCAACATTGTGGGCGACTTTAGCTAAAAATGGCTTAGCCACTTGCTCAAAAACGGCCAATTGCTCGGTAGGGGAAACGGCGGTTACTTGCTTAAGGCTACCAAGTTGCTGCTGATATGATTCATACAGCGCAAGCACATCAGCAAAGCTCCAGTTGTGGTCTGCAATTCGCTGCACCAGATGGTTACTACGTTCTTGAAGTGTTCTGAGCGCTTGATCAATATCTGCCAGTCTTGTGTCTTCATCTTGTATTAAGTGTTGTCGTTCATTGTGAATCGCTATAGCCGCACGGCCGCGCTCTAGCCAGTTGCCGTGTGGGTCGAGCAGCGTAACGTTATGAGCTTCAGCAGCTTCCATAATTTCAACGAATTTACCATACCGTTCAGTAAAGGTATTGATATAATCGCTTGGCTGCGCAAAAAAGGTACAAGCCGCCTGGCGGGCTTGTTCGCTGTGTAGCTCCCCGTCGTATAGCCGATCGATCACGCCGCTGACAAGTTCAAGTTTACGATTTTGTATCATGGTGTCGATCGCCTCTTGTGCTCGCGGCTCATCCACTTGCAGGTGGTGGCCAATCATGGTGCGGAATCGACGGCTGGTACGCTCTTTTTCTAGGTCGGAAAGTAGCGGCTGCAATTGTTCGTACCAGGCTTTTAGTAGGTCAACCATTGTTATCTTGCCTGTTTCCATGCTGCTAGCAATCGTGCGGTCGGCAATATCAAAGGCGTGCAGCGCAGCCATTGCTTCGGCGCGGAAGGCCTCGCGATCAGTTTGTATTAGCTTGTCGTATTTTGTATGTTCACCCCTCATACGCCTCATTGTACTAAACTGAGCGCAAAATGAAAATCAGTGAGACGTAGTGTCTCACTGATTTGGTAAAATTATGATGCGTCGCCTGTGTTGTCTTGTGTCTGTGGCGTGGTAGCTGGTTTTTTAGGAACTTTCACGTGTGTCCAGATTTCGTCTCGCGTGCAGGTTCGTCCAGCATCATGTGATTTTAGGTTGTTACTACTACTGCTGTATGAAAAGTAGGGCTTATTTTTAGTATTAAAGGTTGCACACACTTCAAACGATAAGGTAGCGTATTGTGATGAGCTTGATGTTGAAGATGGGCTTGGGTTGTCGGTTGTTATTGGTTTGTACTCAAGTAAGTTTTGGTCAAGTAGCTGCCGTGCTTCAGAGCTCATTTTGTCACGATTATCAATATCTTTTAAAGAAGCAGGGAGCTTGCCATTTGACCTTGCGTAGCTCTTGATAGCATGGATAACCTCTTGGTTTCCTACTTCGATGAGGCGGTCATCAATACGCTGCTGGCGGTTAGTGATTGGGCTGATGACAGCAGTTAACACTAGCGCAACTGATACAGTAAGCATAGTTAGCGAGTATAGTTTTGGTAGTCGAGTAGCCTTCTTGCGGTTTAGTGTACGGAGGAAGAATCCGGCAAGAATGAGTACGGTGAAGAGGCCAGTACCGCTGCGCACCAGATATTCAGTACCTGTTTGGTCGCCGGTACCAAGGATAAAGTAGAAGAATTGAGTGAAGGCGTAAATGAGGCTTGGCAGGCCAGCAAGGCCAGTTAAGACGAGCGCAACGATCGATAGAGCAAGCTCACCACCTGATTTATGTAGTTGTTCACGCTTGCGGTAGAACATGTCTAGCAGGAAGGCTGCTGGCACGAGCACTAGGGCTGTCGCTGCAACGTGTGGGATGACTGATACATATTCGCTTGAGCTGAATACAAAAAAGCGCACAACAGTGTCGAAAAGCCAAGGCAACCCGCTAATAACAAGCGCCCAACCGATGTAGGACAAAACTTGGAAAATAATAGTTGTGCCGCTTGTGCTTTCGTTTTGTGCTGTTCGTCGTACTACGCGTCGGATAACCTGCTGACCAGCCTCGTTCTTGGTAACAGTTTCGCTTACTACTTGTTCCTCTGATGTTTCAGTTGGTTCAGGCTTATTGTTCGTAGGCGTTACTTTTGTCATAGTTAATACCTCACTTAAATAGATAATATGCCACTAGTATATCGAGTTGTAGGTAGCAATGCAATAAGCGCTCGCTATTGCAAGAAGTAATAGTGCATAATAAAAACCCCAGTCAATACTGCTGGGGAATGTGCATAATTTGGTAGCACTGACTGGGATCGAACCAGTGACCTTAGGCTTATGAGTCCTACGCTCTAACCAACTGAGCTACAGTGCCAAAGTGGTTTTTAGTATAACATGCACGGCGCATAAAGAAAAGTGCCAAAAAAGAAAAAGACCCCATGCCTTGCAAGGAGTCTTTTTCGGTGTGTCTGTGTAGTAAATGAAGCCATCAGGCTCTCCTAGTCAGTGACAATTACCAGCCGAATAGGCGTCCGAGAAAGCCGAGAAAGCCAGTCTTCTTGCGTGGGGTGGGGCGTGGTGGAGCAACAATTGCCATAGCCCTTGCAAGAGGCATCTCTGCGTTTGTGCGGTACTTGTCGATGCGCTCTAGGTCAGTGCTCTTACCAAAAAAGGCAATCACTCCTACGGCTAAACGTAGTCGTTGGACTGCCGTTAGATTCTCGTCATCACCGAATCCATACCTGATAGATAGCTTGGGATCTTGTGCGCTTCCTAGTAGACCTTGCTTTTCTACTGTCGTGCCTGGTGCTCCTACTGCCACCTCGAGCGCAGCCAAGAAATAGGCAAGCTTATCGTCTAGTGGCACGTCCACTATTATGGCGGTAGTAGAAAGCGTGGCGCACTTGGCTTCGCGTGCCAGAGATGCCCAGGCATAAGTAATATACTTATATACTGATACAAAAAAAGCACCTGTATATTGGTGAAGTGAGGCAAGACTGCTTGCTAATAATAGCAGCACTGGAGATTCTTGCTCACGTATTACTATATAACCGGGGCTTTCCAAAAAGCTATCCGTAGTATAATCCTTAACGCGTAGGACATACAGTTTGGACGGGTTTTTGCATACACTTGGGGGTGCCAGAGTAAGATGTTCACGTTCGAGATACTCGTTCTCTTCACTCTCGTTATAATCAGACTTTAGCTTAAGCCGAGCGTAAGACCCATCTACTAGTTTTTTGAAGCGCGTACGCTCTTCATCTGTAATTGTCTCTCCGTCTGCAAAGGCAAGCAAATCAGGGGTGTATTCAGTATTCACGATCACACTTCCTTTACATCGGAATAAAGGTTATGCATAATTGTTAACTCTCTTTGTTGTAAATGTACCAGTCGGGGTATCCGACCGTGGCTCGCTGCACCAGTGATGGGCGCAAGTTACCTTACATTGTAGCATGTGGGTATGGGCCGTACAACGTAATACTCACAACATGGCGGCAGGTGTTGCTATAGCAGCAGTAGCGGCTACGACAATCTTTTGTAAGCGTCGCGTGGGCTGCTACAGTAGAGATATGATAATGCAACCTCAACCAGCTGCCGCTGTCGTCCTAGCAGTGAGTGGTGGCCTTGATTCAACGGTACTACTTGATATAGCGGTGCGGCGGCAGCGCTATTGCCAGCGTGCAGGGCAGGCTGCTCCAAGGCTTGTGGTGGCGCATGTAAATCATGGCATACGCCCGGGCTCTCATCATGATGCGCTGTTCGTGCGCCGGTTAGCTCAGCGGTATGGGCTATCGTACCGTGAGGCGACGCTGCGGCTGGGTCCTCTGGCGAGCGAAGCTCAGGCACGTGAGGGGCGGTATCAGTTTTTGCGGCAAATTGCAGCTGAATATGATGGGCGTATTGCGACTGCCCACCACCGCGATGATGTTGTTGAAACAATGCTAATTAACCTGCGGCGCGGCACTGGCTGGCGAGGGTTGGCACCAATGCTACCAGAAGCGGCAGATACACATAGCTATACGAACACCAGTGGGGAGCTATGCTTGCCGGAGGGCGGCTGGCCGGTGGCGTTAACAGCGGTATGGCGGCCGCTACTGCAGGTGTCGCGCAGAGAGATTACCCAGTACGCAGCGCGCCACCAGCTGGTGTATCGAGAAGATGAAACAAATGCCAGCGATGAGTATTTGCGTAACCGCATTCGTCACACACTTGCGGTGATGCCGCCCGAAGACCGCCAAAACATCACGCAGCAGCTATGGCAGCTATGGCAACGCCAGTGCCGGTTGCGGCGGGCTTTTGATGATGAGGTAGCGCGTCTATTACGGTTGCCGCAATTGGCTGGCCCGCAAATTGACCGATATATACTGCTGCTGGCTCCTGAAGAGGTGGGATCAGAGCTGCTTCGAGAACTTCTTTTGCGCCAGGGCGAACGGGTGACGATTCCACAGGCGCAGCGGGCGCTTATTGCAGTAAAAACGCTAGGGACTGGCAAGCGGTACATTGTGTCGCCGCAGTGCCAGATTGTGCTGGGAAAAGAGTGGTTGCGTATTGAGCGGGCTGATGCCTCGAGGGCCGGCAAATAGCTTTCTCTAGCCCTACAGTGGCAAAAGGTGCTATTATGAGAGGAACGAGTATTTATTAGACAGTTAATATGTTAGATATAAGAGGATAACGACCGAATGGCAAAGGCACGAAAACCGCAACCACAGAAAAAAGGGAACTTAGTTCGTAATATTATTTTTTGGGTCATTATTATCGGGCTCGGTATCGGTATTTTTGCGCTTACCCGCCAGCAGGGTGGCTTAAAGCAAGTTAGTTTTTCTGATGTCATTGCGCAGGCTAACAAGGGCGAAGTACAGGAGATTACCATTCAGGGTAATGAGCTATTAATTACTAAAAAAGATCAGCAAAAGCCAACCGAGCGCTCATATAAAGAACCGGGTAGTAGTATTTTTGAGCAGGGGCTGAATCACAACACTACCAAGGTAACCGTTAACCAGGTAAGTAACACAGGCGATAATATCTGGAATCTGGCGATGGTAATCGTGCCTGTTATCTTAATTGTAGCCTTCTTTATGTTTATGATGCGCCAGGCGCAGGGGCAGAACAACCAGGCGATGGGCTTTGGCAAGAGCAAGGCTAAGCTTTATGGCCTCGATAAGAAAAAAGTCTTGTTTAGTGACATTGCTGGTAATGAAAATGCCAAGCAAGACCTTGAAGAGGTGGTAGATTTCCTAAAACACCCAAAGAAGTACGAGGCGCTTGGTGCCAAGATTCCAAAAGGTGTGCTACTTGTCGGTAGTCCTGGTACTGGTAAAACAATGATGGCTCGCGCTGTTGCTGGTGAGGCTGGTGTGCCATTCTTTAGCATTAGCGGTTCTGAATTTGTTGAGATGTTTGTCGGTGTTGGTGCGAGTCGCGTACGTGACTTGTTCGCTAAGGCCAAGAAAAATGCTCCTGCAATTATCTTTATCGACGAAATCGATGCCGTTGGCCGTAAGCGTGGTAGCGGTATGGGCGGTGGCCACGATGAGCGTGAGCAAACATTGAACCAGATTTTGGTAGAAATGGATGGTTTTGAAACTGGTACGAACGTGATTGTGCTTGCTGCAACTAACCGTGCCGATGTGCTTGACCCGGCACTGTTGCGTCCTGGCCGCTTCGATCGCCGCACAAATATTATGTTGCCAGAGCGCAAGGACCGCGAGGCAATTTTAAAGCTGCACTTCAAGAAGAAGCCAGTGGAAGATGATGTAAATATCGATAAATTAGCTGCCAAAACTGCTGGTAGTAGCGGGGCAGATCTAGCAAATATTGCCAATGAGGCAGCTATTATCGCAGCGCGCCGTAGCGCTAAGAAAATTAGCAATAACGACCTAACCGAAGCGTTTGAAAAGGTTGCTATTGGTCCAGAGCGCAAGTCGAAGGTGATGAATGAAAAAGAGAAGCAACTGACTGCGTACCACGAGGCTGGTCACGCTATTGTTGGGCATGTGCTTCCAGATTCTGATCCAGTGCACAAGGTGACGATTATCCCGCGTGGTGGCACCGGTGGTGTAACCTGGTTCTTGCCACCAGAAGATAAAAGTTATACCAGCGTGTATGAGTTTAAAGATATCCTGGCGCGAGCTATGGGCGGCCGCATTGCAGAAAAGTTGATTTATGGTGATGATGGTATTACCACCGGAGCAGGTAGCGACCTGCGCAAGGCAACTGAAATTGCCCGTGATATGGTGATTGAGCAGGGAATGGGCAGCAAGCTGCGTGATCAAGTTTTCCATGAAGATAATGGCGGTATGGTATTTGATAAAATTACCCACGAGCGGCCATACAGTGACGCTACTGCTGAGCAGATCGACCAAGAAGTCAAGGGTCTGATTCAAGAAGCGGCTCGCCGCGCTGAAGAAGTATTGCAGGCAAACCGAGACAAGCTTGATGCTTTGGCTAAGGTGCTGCTTGAAGAAGAAACCATTGAAGAGACACGTGTAAATGAAGTGTTGGATGGCGCAACATTGCCAAAGACAGCACGCTTGCACCAGTAAGTGAATTAGAGGAACCTCGCCATGAATCGAATGAAACGCGTTGTATCCTTTGCGAATAAGCGGCTCAGCATCAAAGTAGCCGCTATTCTACTGGCTAGTTCAACGATTATTTCTAGCCTAATGGGATTTTTCCGAGATCGCCTGCTAAACAGTGCATATATGCCAAATAAAGACATGGGGTTAGCTGGCTACCCTGTTGGGCTGGATGCATACACAGCAGCCTTTACGGTGCCCGATTTCATGTACTTTATCCTGGTGTCTGGTGCCTTAAGCGTTACTTTTATTCCTGTGTTTAACGAACGGCTAGCGCGCCGTAATAAAAAATCTGCCTGGCAAATTTCTACTAGCATGATTAACTTTATGGCGCTGATTACCTTAATTGCTAGCGTGTTAATTATCATCTTTGCTGAGCCAATTGTTCGTTATATTATCGCACCCGGCTTAGGAGAATCAGGTACTGGGCTGGCAATTAGTATGATGCGTGTGATTGCGGTGAACCCATTTTTGTTTGCGATTGCAACAGTGATTGCCAGCATTCAGCAGGCTGTGGGGCGGTTTACATTCTACGCTTTAGCGCCGATTTTGTACAACTTGGGTATTATCGTCGGTATTTTGTGGTTCACAAATGGTATTAATCTGTTTGGCTGGGAGATCTTCGGCGGCGGTATCATGGGTGTCGCGCTTGGTGTGGTGCTCGGCGCCGTGCTGCAGCTGCTGGTTAGTTCGGCCGGTCTGATTGGTCTTGGTATGGACTACGACTTTAAGATTTATTGGCGCAACAAGGGCTTTTTGCAAGTGCTGAAGCTGTTGCCACCGCGCTCAATCGACCAGGGTATGGACTACGTGGTGACTTTGGTAGAAATCAACCTAGCTTCTCGTATGGCCGATGGTACAATTCGAGCTTATCAGCAGGCGCTAACGCTACATTTATTCCCAATTAACCTTATTGGTGTGGCGATTTCTAGTGCGGCCTTTCCAAGCATGACGGAGTCGCTAGGTAAAGGGAAGACTGACGATTTCCGCCGAGAGCTAGCCAGCGTGATTCGGGTGATTATTTGGCTGGCTTTGCCGGTTTCGATGCTAATTTTCTTTACTCGTGGGTACCTAGTACACTTTATTCGTAATGGTGGTGATGCGCTGATGGCGGGTATTTTAGGCATGCTGGCTATTGCTGTCTTTTTCCGCTCGGTGTACCACATTGCCTCACGTGCCTTTTACGCGCAGCAGGATACAAAAACACCGCTATATACCTCAATTGTAGCTATTGCGCTGAACGTTATTTTGGCAATTTGGCTTGGCATGGGGTTGCGCATGGGAGCTTATGGGCTGGCTGTGGCTCAGAGTACGGTTGCCGCGGTGGAAGTGGTGTTACTCTTTGTGCTAATCAACCGGCGCATCGGTAATCTATTTGATTTTCGGTTCATTCGGGCCACATTGCGCATGTTGCTTGCTACGGCCATTATGGGCGTAGTTGCCTATGTATTAGTGATACTGTTGCCACTACAGAACGCTGATAATAGTTTCTTTGCGGCACTGCCAAAGTTCATGGTGATTAGCCTTGGTAGTTTTGCGGCATATGTTGGTATTTCAAAGTGGCTGCGCCTCAGTGAAGCAGATCCAGTGATCGATAAGGTGCGCGGCATCCTGTTTAAATCATGGTATAATAAGCGATAAATGATGAAAAACCACATTCGTAATTTCTGTATTATTGCCCATATCGACCACGGTAAAAGCACCTTGGCTGACCGCATGATGGAGCTAACCGGAACAGTTACCACGCGTGATATGAAGCAGCAGCTGCTAGACAGTATGGAGTTAGAGCGTGAAAAGGGTATTACAATTAAGCTTGCGCCGGTGCGGATGCAGTATAATTACGTGCCTGAACCTACTGCTGCCAGCCTGGCCGAGGTGGGGATGTACGATCTTAACCTCATTGATACACCAGGGCACGTGGACTTTAGCTATGAAGTATCGCGCAGCCTGCAGGCCTGTGAGGGTGCGGTGCTTGTGGTGGACGCCAGCCAGGGTATCCAGGCGCAAACGCTCGCTAATGTATATCTTGCCATGGAGCAGGATTTAGTAATTATTCCAGTGCTTAACAAGGTGGATTTACCAGCGGCAGATGTGCCACGCGTTAGCCTGCAGGTGATGAATCTGCTGGGGTGCAGCGAAGATGAGATTATTCATATTTCAGCTAAAACTGGCCATAATGTACCGCAGGTGCTTCAGGCTATTGTGGAGCGTATTCCGGCGCCAGTTTCACCACTAGCAGAGCAGGCCGCTCAGCTAGATGGCAGAGTTGCTATAGTCCCGACGCGAGCTTTGATTTTTGATAGTTATTATGATGATTACCGCGGCGTCATCCTGTACGTGCGAGTTGTGGATGGCAATATTCCAAAAGGGGCCGATATTACGATGATGGCTACTGGGGCGCACGGCCTGGCGCTCGAGGTGGGCCACTTAAGCCCCGGTATGCAGCCCGATCCTGCGCTAGAGACTGGGGAAATTGGCTATATTGTCACCAACCTCCGCACGACGCGCGATGCCCGCGTGGGGGATACCGTCACGTTAACAGAGAATATAAAGAAAGGATAGCGCATGAAGCTCACGAAAGAAATTTGTAAAGAACTTGGTGTTCCGCAGTATGTAAAGTTGCCAATTCCGGCATATGCAATCGAGCTAATCCCAGAAAATAAGCATTTGTTTGAGCATGAAGAGCGTCTTGATTTTGATAATAAAACGATTGACACCTTGGAAGGCCGTCGCTTCGAATTCGAAGAAGGGGATTATATGATTATCGGCAACAGCAACGAAGTGTGGACCATTAAACGGGATATTTTTCACGCCACCTACAAGCCAGTCAACTAGCTGGTGAGCCAGCAAAATAAAAGCACCTCCGTATGAGGTGCTTTTTCTGTGGTGTTATGTTTCTAGATCTTGCTGCAGAGTATATCATGCCAGCCTGATTGATAACAAAAGTAAAAAGCCCCCATCCACATAGATGAATGTGAATGGGGGGTGGCTGTGTTACTAATGGTTATTGGTTACAGATGAGTTCAAGAGGGTTGCACCCAGGGTAATGGCCCTTTTCGAGTGTCTTCTGGTAGAACCCCTTGTCTAGTGCTAATAGAACGTTAAGCGCTGCTGCAACGATAGTGTACTCACCCTCGCTGTTGCGCGGGTATCCTATGTCGTTAAACGTGAAGTAAACTTCGTGTTCGCCATCCGCCAGTTCCATTGAGACACTTAATTCGTAGTCACCGATTTCGTGAGGGTCGATATACTGAATATCTGCGGGAGGAGTGAACACGGTGTATTCGCATCCGACACCATGGATCCACAGCATAAGCTCCCGTGCTGCTCGTGCGCAGGCAATATACTCGCTAGTCGGACGGCCACGTTCATAGGCTTCACCAATAACCTGTACTACCTTGTTATCCTGGTATTGCTCCTTCCAGTCTTTTGGAGGATTATTGTCCAGGATGAACTTGCAGCAAATATCTCGGTCATGACAGACATCAATGACATTGATAGTGGTGTCACCATAGATGCCGACTGGCTGTAGAGCCTTTTGGATATCGTCTTCTGAAAACGGTTTAGAGACGGATGCCAAGATATCCTTGGCTGTCATGATGTAGTTTTCCATCTCTTCAGGAGTAAGTGTTCGACGGCTGTTATCGCCGATGAGACCATTCAGCAGATAGAGCGTTTGCTTGTATATAGTATCGAAACAAGCATATCGCCATACCTGCTGGTTGAACTCCAGATCGGCAAGCTCCTTAAGTTTCGACAGAAACTTTTTCAAAACCGGATCTGTATTGTCTGACGGGCTATTGCAGTAGCGACGATGCGCTTCGATAAACTTCAGGTATACTTCAGTAAACTGCTGATGAACAAACCATAGTTTGGCTTTCTCACTGTAGAGTGCTGACGTATTCACGATGGTCCCCATGCGAGACCTATTATCTCGAAACGCCGTTAAGAAAAGAGGGATGCTGCTATCACGGTGTTTGTTGATGTTATCTAGTACATCAAAGTTCGTAATAGAAACTTCTTCTTTACGCTTACCCATTGTGATCACTCACAACCTTTCTATCTCTCGTCACAAAATGGAAAAATACGCTTTCTCTCTAACTAAGAAAACCATATTCTCAAAGTACACGCAGCCAAGCCCACGGGATGCAGGCCTGCGACAAAAACTGTGCGCCACGCATTTTGTGAGCTAGTAACTTAATTATACAAGAAACTACCTAAAACCACAAAAGGTTGATGTATAAAATACATTGCCACTAGCAGAGTTAGGGTGTAGTGGCGTTGGCGCGGCACTGAGAGATGCGGCGCTGCTGATGTGATATATCACGCTGCAATCGTTCAAATAACGTATCGATTTGAGCTTCTCGCGTCTCATCCCACTGCTGACCGCTTGCAAGGACCATATATTTTTCGTCAAAAAAATCGAATAAGTCATCCCATATGGTGCGTATATCATTTGTAGTTTCAAATAGTCGAGCAAGGGTAAAGCAGATGCGACTGAGTGACTCCACGGTTTGTGTGTTAGATCGATCATCGTAGTATAAATCTATAATCTCACGTGCCAGTACAAGCTTGTCACGCTGATTGAATAGTGGTGTTAGTGTATCTGAGTTCATTGTGCAAACATAAATAAACTAGTAAATGGATAGGGTAGGTATGTTCGGTCTTTGGTTACGTCAGAAGTTCTGGACACCTGCTTGTTAGTATAGAGCGCTACGCAAATGATTGCCACCCCACGGCCTGTACACCCCCACAAAAACACGCTATAGTATAGCTATATGTCACAATTACCACTTGAGCCGCTGCCAGGGTATAAAGAGATTCAGCCATTTGTATACGCTGGGTTTTTTCCGGTCAGCAACGAAGACTATCAAGACCTGAAAGACGCGATTGAAAAGCTTAGTTTAAGCGATAGCGCTTTACAGTTTGAGCCAGAGAATTCACCAGTGCTTGGTTTTGGTGTGCGAATTGGCTTTTTGGGCCTACTGCACATGGATATTATCCGAGAGCGGCTGGAGCGTGAGTATAATCTTGATCTTGTGGTGACGAACCCAAGCACCGACTATAAAGTAACCATGACGGACGGCAGTGAGCAGGACATTAAATCTGCTGCAGACTTGCCGCCTGTTACAAAAATTACCCAAATTCGGGAGCCGTGGATCAATGGTGAGATTGTGGTGCCGCAAGAATATATTGGGGCGGTTATTCAGTTGATCGTTGCTAAGCGCGGGCTACAGAATAATATTAGCTATATCGACGAGCGCGCTTTGATATCGTTTACAGCGCCGCTTGCCAATTTATTGACTGACTTTTACGACCAGCTAAAGAGCGTTACCAGTGGTTATGGCTCGTTTAATTATGAGCTAAAGGGCTATCAGCCGGAAGATTTAGTGCGGGTGGATTTTTATGTGGCCGGGGAAATGGTTGATGCGCTGAGTATCATGTGTCATCGCAGCGAGGCGCAGTCTTTGGGGCGCGATGTGGTCAAGAAGCTGAAAGAAGTGGTGCCACGCCAGAATTTCCAGGTGAGCCTGCAAGCTGCAATCGGTGGTAAGTTTATTGCTCGTGAGGACATTAGTGCCTACCGCAAAGATGTAACGGCCAAGTTGTACGGTGGCGACGTATCGCGCCGCAAGAAGTTACTAGCCAAACAAGCCAAGGGCAAGCAGCGCATGAAACGTTTTGGTAAGGTGGATATCCCGAGTGAAGCGTTTACGGTGATGTTAAAACGGGATTAAGACAGGAGACAGATGAACCAGCTACGAACATTGATTGATACGTATTCGCCAAGCCAAGCGACGACCACATTAGTGCAAGAGGCGCAGATTGTGCTATTAGTGGGCATTTCTGGTGCTGGTAAGGATACTATTAAAAAACGATTACTTGCTCAGGGTGGATTTTATGATATCGTATCACACACTACTCGCGCGCCTCGGGTGAATAATGGCCAGCCAGAGGTGGATGGGGTGGATTATCACTTTGTTACCGATAGTCAGGTGACAGACATGCTGCACCAACAGGCATTTATTGAGGCCAAATATGTCCATGGTACGGTGTATGGCACTAGTGTGGCAGAGCTTACCAAGGCTCAGCAGCTGGGCAAAGTGGCTATCACGGACATTGATGTGCAAGGAGTAGCAGAGTATAAGGAAATTGCTCCGCACACCGTTGCGATTTTTCTGCTGCCGCCAGACTTTGTAACGTGGCAGCAGCGGCTAAAGCAGCGATACGCTAGCGAGGAAGATTTTTTGGCAGAATGGCCAAAGCGACGGGCCAGCGCGATTACCGAACTGGAACGCGCCTTGATGGTGCCGTATTACCACTTTGTGGTTAATGATGACCTAGAATTGGCCACACATGTCGTTGGTAAAATTGCGACAAAGCCAGACCTCTTTACCCGTAAGGACGACGAGGCACGACTAGCTGCGCGTGATATTTTGGTAGAGATTCAGCGCCACCGAGGGTAGGGGAGCTAGCGGAACATAGGCGTTAGCACTCACATTGCATGAGTGCTAAAAGTGTGCTACAATTGCCCCATGACAGAGCGACGACGAGCGATTTTGTTTGCTATTATAGAGCAATATGCTGAAGTAGCCTCTCCAGTGGGAAGCGTCACACTGGCGAAGCTGTTTGGCGTTTCTAGTGCTACGATTCGTAGTGAAATGGCCTGGCTTGAGAAAGAAGGGCTTATTTCGCAGCCGCACACTAGTGCCGGCCGTATCCCAACAGACCAGGGTTACCGCATGTACGTTAATTACCTTACGCAGAGCAAAGACCATGATTTGATGCGAATTAGTGAGCGTAGCGTGCGGGCTATTGAGGCACGAGTGCATGCTCGTGGCGATCGCGCCGATCGTATCATTCGGGCTGCAGTGGATAGCCTGGTAGAGCTTACGCAAAATCTTGGCCTCGCGACAATTGGTGATGAATTATATATGAATGGCATCGGTAATTTGTTTTCACATCCAGAATTTGACCAGGGTGAACATGTGCGAGCTGTGGCGCGGCTGCTTGATAATATTGAGCCCTGGCTGCGTGAAGCATCATTAAATGAGCCGTTAAATGTCTATATTGGGTCGGAAAATCCGATTGGCAGCATGAGTGGTTCAAGCCTGATTGTGAGTCGGTTCCGATCTCCGTATAGTAATCATAGTTACATTGGTGTGCTAGGGCCAACTCGCCAAAGTTATGCAAAGGTTATGCGGCTAGTACATCACACCGGCCAATTATTAGAACAAGTATTGAAAGAGGAGCATAGTTCATGAGTAAAAAACAAAACCCCGTAACCCCTCCAGCGGATGATAACGCGTCGCCATCGGTAGAAGTTGATACGCTTCATGCCAAGGTGGCAGAATTAACGGCTGATTTGCAGCGTACGCGGGCAGATTTTGAGAACTATCGCAAACGTGTGGAACTAGAGAAGACTGCGGCTCGTCAGGCTGGTGAGCAAAAGGCTACCAAGGCGCTACTGCCGGTGCTAGATACTGTTGAGCGCGCCATAACACATGTGCCAGATGACATTGCAGGACACACCTGGGTAAAAGGCATCACTGGGCTAACAAAGCAGCTCGATAAAATAACCAAAGAGCTTGGGCTGGAAAAAATTGCTGCTAGTGCAGGAACGCCATTTGACCCTTCGGTGCACCAAGCAGTGCAAATGGACGAGGATGCAGAAGGTGACACTGAAGTGATTGCAGCCGAGCTACAGACAGGATATCGTCTTAACGGGCTACCAATCCGAGACGCCATGGTAAAGGTGACACGTAAATAAACGTAAAAATAACCGATCTACGTAATATGTAAGATCGGTTGTTTTATTAGCTATCGCCCCAGTGTCGCACCGTGCTGCCGCTTGATGATAATAAATAATCCTGAAATAACTAACGCAGCACCGATGAGTAAGCCGGGTAACAACGCTAGGCCAGTGCTAGCCAGCCGGCCCATGGCGTCTGGGCGCTTGGGGATGACGGCTACTGTTGATTCTACAGTAGTGCGCGTAGCTTGCTGTGGGGTAACATGTGAGTGCTCTTGTGCAGATGTAGCAACTGATTGTTGAGTCTGGGCCACCTCTTTAGGGGATGAAGTAGCACACGACGAAGCTGCTCCTGTTTGCGCACATGAGGACCGCATGACGTCGGGGGATGATGTCATTAGAGTTCCTTCCTGTTGTTGCAATAATACTATCGCAATTATATAATACAAAAAGAAGCCTGTAAATAAAGGGATCAAAGGAGAACTATGTTTCAATCAATCGGCGTTCCTGAACTTGTCGTAATTCTAGTAATTTTGCTTGTACTCTTTGGCGCAAAGAAGCTGCCAGAGCTTGCTCGGAGTATTGGTTCGTCAGCTAAAGAGCTGAAGACTGCTTTCCGGGAAGATGAGGATGACTCAACCAAGAAGAGCACAAAATAATCAGTTACCCACCTTTTTAGACCATGCCCGCGAACTGCAGTGGCGCTTAATGGTCGTGGTGGGATTTTTTTTGCTTGCCGGCGCGCTTGCGTACCCGTTTTTTAACGATATCGTTCGTATTTTATTGCGCCCACTTGGTAAAGCCCACGAGCTGGTATATCTTACG
Organism: Candidatus Saccharimonadota bacterium; assembly: GCA_905372785.1. Classification (GTDB taxonomy): domain Bacteria; phylum Patescibacteriota; class Saccharimonadia; order Saccharimonadales; family Saccharimonadaceae; genus VGLK01. The sequence continues at coordinate 104,885 of CAJPQG010000002.1, read as the reverse complement.
CCGGGCGGGGCGTTTGCTTTTGTGGTGCAAACTTGTTTATATGTAGGGCTTATTGGTGCATTTCCGGCTATTATTTACCATTTGTACCGTTTTATTCAGCCGGCGGTTGGTAAAGCTTCCTATAAGCGAGTGGTAGGTTATACTACAGCCTCGGTGCTATTGGCGATTGCCGGGGTGCTGTTTGGCTATTTTGTCACGTTGCCAGCAGCGCTGCAATTTTTGACAGGTATGAACCTAGACCACATTAATCCGATGCTGACGGTGGAGTCATATATTAGCTTCGTGATGGCCTATTTGCTCATCGGTGCGCTATTATTCCAGGTGCCGCTATTTATGTTGATGATAAATTTTGTGCGACCATTTCCACCTGGCGGGCTCATGAAGGGGCAAAAAGTGGTGTTAGTAGGGGCTTTTGTGATTGCTGCAGTCGTGTCGCCAACAGCAGACCCGACCAACCAGGTATTGCTCGCATTGCCAATGATTTTGATGTATCAAGTGGGTGTTGTGTGGGTGTATTGGGTTAATCGTCGGGCTCGGCTTGCTGGTCGTGCTCAGCCGGTGTATCGTGGTGCTCGACAGGAAGCGCGTGATACTAGAGATGAAGACATGAGCGAGATTACCGCTATTGCACAATCGCGTGCTGTGGTGACTCGACCACGCCCGCAGGCGTCGTTAGTAAGCAAGAGTCCTGTTGGGGGCGTGGCTAAGCCTCGACAAAGTAACGGTGTACGGGTGCAGAAACTGGTTAAGCGTGCCGCAAAACCTACCCAGGATATGCTAGTGGGGGGTGTTGGAAAAATGAAAAAGCGGGCTAATCGAGGATATATGTCAGCGGCTCATACGGTGCAAAAACGGGTTGTTAGTGGCGCGCAGAAGCGCCATAAAACAATGACTATGCACAACCCTGCCGTAGGAAGCCACAAAAAGCCACAAACGGGCACCATATCAGGTGTAGTTGCACCAAGCAATAGATCAAATCGTGGTAACTTAAACAGCGTTCATGATTTGCAGCCGGCCCCTGGCCGACGCGGTCGTAGCTTGGATGGATTTTAGCTATTTACCCCCTCCAGCCTTGAGGGTCTATATTACCCAAGGTATAATAGAAAAAGCAAACCAAGATTTATATGATGCAGAAAGAGAGTAATATGAAGCTACCTCAGAATGTACAGCAGTTTTTAGACAGACCCATGGATAGGAAGGAATTCTTCAAGCATGTCGGTGTTGGTGGATTGCTTGTTATGGGTGGTGGCGCCGTTGTGAAATCAGCACAACAGCTATGGGCGCCAGAAGCTCACGCTCAGCCAGTCGCAAAAAGCAAGCAACCAGTTGAAGAGCAAAATAAATCTACTGGTAGTGCCTACGGCAGTGGCACTTACGGCGGCTAATTAGCTATCGATCATTCACTAACCTGATACATGCAGAAATAAAGGAAGGATATCTACGATAATGGCACGACTACCAGTACCAAACGGTGACAATCAGACATGGGGACGCGTTCTTAATGATTTCTTACGCCAGTCTCACGAAGAAAATGGATTTTTGAAGCAGAATAGTGTCGGCACAAACAATATTCGAAACGATGCTATTTCTGAGAATAAACTTAGCCCGGAGCTACGTGCAAAGCTTGGTGGTGGTGAAGCTCAAGTGATGAGTACAACTAGCGATGCAAACGTTAGCATCACTTCATTTGGTGCAGACCCAACGGGTCAAAAAGACTCAACTTCTGCAATTCAGAAGGCAATTGATACAGCACATGAACGAGGCGGCGGTGCGGTCGAGTTCCCAGCTGGTAAGTACAAAGTAAGTAGCCCATTTATTGAGCTAAAGGGCCATGTGACTTGTTATGGGCACGGTAGTTCAACAGTTGTGTTCGCTACCGGTAGCGGAAACGCGAACGACCCAACCGGAGTGTTCCATATTGGTACTTACAATACGCCAAACAGCGACACTAGCTGTACTCGTGCTGGGCTGCGTGACATGTTTATTAAGACGGGGAATGGTGATTTTGCGGCAGCAAGCCCTATTCCAGGTGTTTGTGGTGTGCTATTAAACACCGATTGGAAGGGTGCTAAAAGCCAAGACCCTGATGCAGTACACAGTGTGCGAAACCTTGAAATTTGGGACATGGACCGCGGTCTTGTGGTGATAGGCCGTGACGACCAGGCTATTCAGTTCTACAACATTCGTATCCGCCGTGCGCTCAACCAAGGTCTTTTGGTTGGTAAGCCAGGTAGTGGTGGCGCAGCTGATAACCGTTTTTGGGGTATGGACGTTTCGAGTGCGAACCGTAATGGTAATGGCTCAGCTGGTATTGAGGTATACACTAGCCAGTGTAAGTTCAACCAGTGTACTAGCTGGTACAATCGTCGTCAGCAATCTTCAGGCGCTATTGATCCAGCAAAGAATGGCGGTTCGATTGGTGATGGTGCTGGTTGGCGCATTAAGGGAACCAAGAATATGTTCATCGAGTGTACTGCTCAAGAAAATGGTGGACATGGGTTTATCGTTGAGTATGGTAGCAACCAGTTTGTGAGCTGCCTTGGTGAAACTTCAGGTTGTAACGACTCGTCTACTGAGAAGAACCCAGACCATGCCGCAAACTTCTGTATTATAGGTGGTGAAAACAACCAGTTCGTTGGTTGTCGAGCAGAAAATCCACGCTGGAAAGATAACACCTACCGTGGTGCTAAAACCGGCTTCTATGTATCGCCATACATCGTGAACACCCGCGTTGACTACGGCGTTGTAGCGCTGACTCAGCAGGAGAAGACAGACGGTGTTGCTGTCGTCAATAAGTCTCTGTCAAGTAAGTCACTGGCAAGCCGTGGCCACTCACGTGTTGAGGTTAACGAATTGCTATACTCTTCATTCCCACGTGACCGTGATGTGATAAGCGACAAAGCGTAACTCTTCTCATAAGAATGCCAAACTAATAATATCAGCGCTCTATGATACAGGGCGCTGATATTATATAAATGAACATAAATATGCAATACATACACAATATATGGTATAATAACCATCATGAAGAAATTTTTTGCAATAATAGGTATTGCCGTTATCGCTGTTGCAATTGCGTCATCTCCTGCGCATGCTCGAATACGGCATACACACAGTCACAGCCATAATAATGATAATAGTAGCAGTAAGCAACAGCAGCATGTTAATCAGTCTGATGTTGATGCAATAGGGAAGGTAAACACAGACCTTGAAGCGTTTACACGAACCTATACAAAACAGGACTTACAGCAGAGTGAGTTACTTACAGCACTAACCGAACTACAAGTCAGCCTAAAGAGCCTTGAAGATCATGCGTTTTCGCTAAAACTTGGAAATGGATACACTCAAGCTGCTAATGAGCTTAAGACTAAAACCGGTAAATTACGAGAAATTGTGGATAATGGTATCTCGGTGCTAACGGGCGGTGATGTCACTGCACGCAAGAAGGCTAGTGAAGAGTTCCCAAAGCAGTTTAATACTGCCATTGATGAATATAACGCTGCGATTAAGAACCTTGATAAGGCTACCGAAGAAGCTAACAAAAAGCAGTCTATTGAGGCTGGGTTGCCATATTTAATTATTCTTATCTTGTCGGTGCTTCTCGCGATAGCAATGTTTATCTGGGCATTTGCAAAGCAGGTTTCGCCAATTCAGTTGCGTAAGGCGCGCCGCATGGTTGCCTTAGCTACACTGGTTCCACTAGCTGGAGCAGCTATTACCTACATCACGTTTTTGATAGCTAGTCAGCAGCAGAATGGTGGTACCTTTACGATCATGACTGGGCTAATGATCTTTGGTCTTGTGGTGTTCGTGCGAGCCCTCATTAATTATCATAAACTAAAGAAAACTATAGCTACTACTCCTACTGATGCACCAACTCCACCGGTGGCGTAGCATCTGACTTTCATTGATCTAATATACTAATTGGCACTCTTGACATGAGAGTGCCAATTACGTTACACTTAAACGTAGGCTAACCCTGCTATAAACCATAGCAGCAGTAAAACACAGCTTATTAGTAAAGACTGAAATAAATGATGAAAGGAAATGATACATGGGAAAGATTATTGGAATTGACCTAGGTACGACCAACAGTGCGTTTTCATATATGGTGGCTGGTAAGCCGGAAGTGATTGCAAACGCAGAAGGTAACCGCACCACTCCAAGTGTTGTGGCGGTGAATAAAAAAGGAGACCGTTTGGTAGGGCAAGTTGCTCAGCGCCAGCGTGTGACTAACCCTAAGAACACGATTTATGGTGTAAAGCGCCTGATTGGCCGTAAATTTAGCGACAAAGAAGTTCAGAAGGATATTGATATCTTGCCGTTTGCGATTGAGCAGGCTGGTAGTGGCGTAAAGGTTAAACTTGGCGATAAGAGCTACACTCCTGAAGAAATTTCAGCAATGATTTTGGCAAAGATCAAGGCTGATGCTGAGGCATTTTTGGGTGAAAAAGTAACTGAAGCGGTGATTACCGTACCAGCATACTTTGACGATGCACAGCGCCAGGCAACCAAAGACGCAGGTAAGATTGCCGGTCTTGAAGTGAAGCGTATTATTAACGAGCCAACGGCTGCAGCTTTGGCTTATGGCCTCGAGGGCGGTAAGGATGAAAAGATTGCCGTATTCGACCTTGGTGGTGGTACGTTCGACATCTCAATCCTAGAGCTTGGTGATGGTGTATTTGAAGTGCTGTCAACCAATGGTGATACACACCTTGGTGGTGAGGACTTTGACAACCGCATCGTGAACCACTTCCTAGAGGTATTTAAGAAGGAAGAGGGCATTGACCTGCGCAACGATAAGGCGGCAATGCAGCGTTTGAAGGATGAAGCAGAAAAAGCTAAGAAAGAACTTTCAAGCACCAGTTCGTATGAAGTAAACTTGCCATTTATTACTGCAGATGACGATGGTCCAAAGCACTTTGAGTACACACTGACACGCGCAAAGCTAGAAGAACTTGTGAAAGATTTGGTAGAGCGTCTGGCAGATCCAGTTGAAAAAGCATTGAAGGATGCTGGGCTGAAGCCAAGTGATATCAATTCTGTAGTGCTTGTTGGTGGTATGACCCGCATGCCAGCAGTTGTAGAAAAGGTAAAGCAGATCTTTGGCAAAGACCCAATGCAGGGTGTAAACCCAGATGAGGTTGTTTCAGTCGGTGCAGCAATTCAAGGTGGTGTGTTAACTGGTGACGTGAAAGACGTGCTGCTGCTTGACGTGACTCCACTGAGCCTTGGTATTGAAACCATGGGTGGCGTAACAACAAAGCTAATCGAGCGCAATAGCACGATTCCAACCAGTAAGAGCCAGATATTTTCTACGGCAGCTGACAACCAGCCACAGGTAGAGATTCACGTGCTGCAAGGTGAGCGCGAAATGGCTGCTGATAACAAGAGCCTTGGCCGCTTTATCCTTGATGGCATTGCACCAGCACGACGTGGCGTGCCGCAGATTGAGGTGACCTTTAACCTTGATGCTAACGGACTACTAAACGTTACTGCTAAAGACAAGGGCACTGGCAAAGAGCAGTCGATTACCATTCAGGAAAGCGGCAACATGAGCAAAGAAGAGATTGAAAAGGCTCAAAAGGACGCCGAGATGCACGCTGATGAGGATAAGAAGAAGCGTGAGGCTATCGATGCTCGCAATGAGCTAGAGAACGCCATCTACCAAGCCGCAAAGATGCCAGAAGAGTTTAAGGACAAAATCTCTGAAGATGACAAGAAGGCTATCGAAGAGGCTGTTGCAGATGCAAAGAAGGTGCAAGATAACGCCGAGGCAACTAAGGAAGAGCTTGAGGCAGCTGCTAAAGAACTGCAGACGAAGATCATGCCAATTGGCGCTAAGTTGTACCAGGAAGCCGCAAAGGACGAGTCGGGTGACGACAAAAAAGAAGACGGTCCTGTTGAAGGCGAAGTTGTTGACAAAGACAAAAAGTAGACGCCGTAGATATTATGGCGCATACGGAGAGCACTTGGACAGCCAGGTGCTCTTTTATTTGTGGCCTACCACTGGCGTGCGAGTAGTAGTTTGAGTGGGGAGTATAGCTGCAATAAACCTTAGTAAATATGCTTTAGCACTCTTGCTAATTGAGTGCCAATTTTGCTATAATGGTGGCTAATGAGTAAACGAGATTATTATGAAGTGTTAGGCGTGCCAAAAACGGCAAGCGCAGATGAGATAAAACGGGCATTTCGCAAAAAGGCGGTGCAATACCATCCAGACAAAAGTGATGGTGATGAGGCTAAATTTAAAGAAGTTAATGAAGCTTATGAGGTGCTGAAAGACCAGCAGAAACGAGCCCGATATGACCAGTTTGGACATGCGGGATATGATGGTAGTCAGGCTGGCGGTGGCCAGAGCTATGGTGGCAACCCGTTCGAAGGCTTTGGCGGCTTTGCTGGCGGCGCTGGTGCTGGGTTTGATTTTAGTGATATTTTTGGGCAGTTTTTTGGCGGTGCAGCTGGAGGTGCTGGGCGCCAGACTCGTGGGCAGGACCTAGAGGTAGAGACAACGATTTCCTTTAAAGAGTCGGTGTTTGGCACCGAGCAGGAAGTGGCTGCCACAGTGGACGAGACATGTCCGCACTGCCATGGCGATGGTGCAGAGCCAGGCACCAAGCTAGACACCTGCCCAGACTGTCAGGGTAGCGGTAAGCAGACGCGGGTTATGAATTCACTCTTTGGCCAGGTGCAGCAGCAGATTATGTGCCCAACTTGTGATGGTCGCGGCAAAGTACCAGAAGAGAAATGCCACGTGTGCCACGGCAAGGGCGTACAACGGGGTCGACAGTCTTTGACTGTAAAAATTCCGGCTGGTATCGAAGATGGCGCTGTGATTCGATTGAGCGGGCGTGGCGAGGCTTTGGCCGGTGGTGAACCTGGTGATTTGTATATTCACGTACGAGTGCAGCCAGATAAACGCTTCACCCGCGATGGCGACACAATCTTTAGTGAGCAAAAAATTTCTATGGTAGATGCGGCGCTGGGAACAGAGATCGATGTGTTGACGATTGACGGAGAAGTGACTATGCGCGTACCGGCTGGTACGCAGAGTGGCACCGATTTCCGGCTTGCGAACTATGGCGTGAAACATCCACGTGGCGATAAACGTGGGGCACACGTGGTACGTTTGACGGTAGAGATACCAAAACGATTGAATAAAAAGCAGCGGCAACTACTGGAGGAATTCAGAGACGCCAAAGGTGGCTTGTTTAGCTAAGCAGAGTAGTCCTCTTTTTGGAGAGGGCTATTTTTTATATGGTATACTATAAAAATAAGAATAGTGCAAAAAAGAAAGCGTAAATTATGAGGCGAGAAGAGCATATCGGGCGGCGTGACCCGCAAGAGTATCAGTCTGAGTGGCAGGAGGCTGCCGAGGCAAATGATTGGCAATACGAAACGAGTGAACCGCTTTCTGCGAGGCCTAGTGTGGCGGAGATTTTAACGCCGAGCAAGCTAGAGGGCCTTGGCTATGGTATATATACGTCGTTTGAAAATAACGCACTTGATGAAGACGTAAAGAACGCTTTCATGAATGGTGAGGTGCGCAATCCAGTGCTGGAATACCCAGGGCTTAGCAGTGAGGGGGCTTCGAAGCTGCAGCGCATGCATGATGAGCTAGGTGGCGCGTTGGATCAGGCGGTGGAGGCCTCTGATGTGTTTGCCGAGCCAGCTCGCCGGGAAGCCGTAGAGAGCACTGTTGGATACCAGCAACGAGCGTTAGAGTATGGGCTGGTCCTTGCTGAGATTAATGAGCTATCGAATAAATTGCGCATTAGCGAACTTAATGACGAGGGTAAGGCTGAGCTGCGGGAGAAACTAGAACTATCACGCCAGATGAACCAAGAGCTGTACGGACGCTTGGACGAGAAGGATGGTAATGCGATTTTGCGGACGATCTGGAATCGAGTTGGTGGTCGGCTGGCTCCGGGTGGTGATCTAGAGGGAGACAAGCAGGCAATGGCGCTATATGCAGAGTTAAACAATGGCTTTACGCTAAACGACTATGAGATAGCTGGATTGCCACGAGAGTTTGAGACAGAAGATGGGTATACGTCATCGCAGGAGCTGCCAAAACTTAACGAAGGAGAGCCAGGTAAGGTGCTCGACTGGGTGGGCGAGCACTTTAATGCACGCTATGGCTGGATGCGCCAAGCAATTGAAGACAAGTGGCAAAACAAGAAAGAGGAATACGGTCAAGATTACACCGCAACCCCGGCTGAGATAGTAGAATTTTTTGAAGATATTATTAATCGTGATGATCCAAACCATGAACACGGCGTTCAGGTGGAAGTAAAACCAGGTGCAAATGCACTCTCGTGGAATGCTAATATGCGAGCTGTGCGCGTTGGTGAAAATCGAACGCCGTTTAAAACGCCGGAAGCGCTGTATCATAAGGTACTACATGAATATGCCGTACACGGCGGCCGTAGTTTGAATGGTTTTGAAACCGGACTGCCAGTCATGGGAACGGGTGTTTACACTAAAGACGATGAGGGCAAGTGGAGTAGCTATAGCGTATTTGAAGAAGGCTTTGCTACGCTCGTAGAAGCCTCGGTGGCAGATGAGAAGCCAGGTTGGACGGTTGTTAATTTGGCTAAGCCGCTGGGTATTGCGCTGGCAGAACAGGGCCATGATTTTCGCAGCGTGTATGAACTAACATGGCGCTACGCAGTACTTATGAACGCCAAGAAGGCCCAGGGAGAAGACCAAGCGACGATTAGCGATGAGCTGATTGAGAAATCTCAAGATACTGCATATCGTCAGGTGCTACGTATTTTTCGTGGTAACCAGCTCGATTTAGCTGAGCACGGTATAGACAATGTGCCGGTAACCTACAACAAAGACCTAAACTACTTTACCGGGCGTATGAAGGCCATGGATTATATGGTAGAGTTGTATGAGCAAGGGGATACGGACGGGCTCGATGGGCTGCTGGAGGCGAAGATTGATCCAACCGTGCCAGAGCAGGCAGACCTGGTGCGGCGCATTGAGGAGCAGAAAAAGGCTCGCTATCGTATATCGGAGGCAGTTGCAAAGGCAGCGGTGCGTGAGGCTGCCCACATCGAAGATAATAGGTATTAAACACAATCTACAAGGTGGCGACACAATACTATTGCATTTTATAGTATCTATGACATAATAAAGTGAGATACTATAGCAATCTAATGCCGCTGTGAGGGTAGAGTTTTCTGGCGGCACAGAGGAGGACTTTTGTCTATGCGGCAGCTGCCAGATTCTGCGCATCTACTTATGCAGGCCCTAGAGCGGCGTGACATACCGGTACAAATTTTGCAATCTAAGCCACTACTGTGGTCGTTTGAATACCAAGGCTGGCAATATATGCAAAACGAAACAAGTCAGTTTTCAAGCTCGGCTGGGGTGGCAATTACGCGGAATTCAAGTGCGCTAACGCAGGTACTTGGGCAGCTGGGTATACCACAGGCAGAGAGTTGTAGCGATAGTCAGTGGCGGGTGCACAGTTTGGTCATTGATGGCGAGGTTATTGTGGCGGTGGCTCGGCAGGAGGATACCGACTGGACGGAGATTTCGCTGCCAAAGCAGCTGGGTAAACAGTTGCAGAAACTAACATCAGAATTAGAGCTTTTTGCGTGCCAAGTATTTTTTGTAACTGATTCACTGGAGGATGCTGCGGCATATGCGGCGTGCGAAATAACAGACCGACTGGCACTGGATGAATATGAGGTATTTGGCGTAACACCAACGCCAGCCGACCAGTTTGCCGAGGCCTTACTGCACCGGGTCGAAACGGACGCAGTGCATGATTTGCCGGTTATTGGCCATAATACGATGATAGATTTTAGTGCATCAGTTCGTGGAGTGCCAGCCAAGATTGATACTGGCGCGGACAGCTCGGCGGTATGGGCTAGCGATATTCACATGAACGAGGATGGCTCGCTGCAATTTGTATTGTTTGGAAAGGGCTCGCCGCATTATACTGGTGAGGTGATCCGCACGAGCGACTATTCGGTGGCTGCAGTTAGGAGTGCGTCAGGGCATAAGGTGATAAAATTTTACGTGCGTCTTTTAGTAAGGGTGCTTGGTAAGCGAGTATGGGTGCGGTTTGGGCTTTCTGATAGATCTAGCCACACGTATCCAATTCTGATTGGGCGCCGTACACTGAAGCATAAGTTTTTGGTCGATGTGCGTGAGAAAGACGAGTCACTACTTGATGTATCTACTGCTACGCCACGATCAAACGAGCTAAATGCTGAGTTACAGGCTGATCCAGTCGCATTTTATAAGAAATACCACGGTAAGGAGATAGATTGATGAACATTGCAATTTTAAGTAACGGTAATATCAACTACTCTACCTTACGCCTAAAGGAAGAGGCTGAGCGTCGCGGCCACCAGGTTAAAATAGTTAAGTATAAGAATTGCTATGTCTCGATTGATGAGAAGAAGCCCAAGGTGATGTATCAAGGGGAGGAGCTTGGCAATTTTGATGTGATTATCCCGCGTATTTCTAGCAATATGACAAAATACGGCACTGCGGTTGTGCGGCAGCTTGAAACGGCGCATCCACGGGCCTACTTCATGAACCGTTCAATTGCCATTATGCGGGCGCGAGATAAGCTTCGCAGCACGCAGCTGCTAGCTAAAGCGGGGGTGTCTATTCCAAAGACGGTGTTTAGCCGCAACTCAACAGATATTGATGTGCTGCTGGATGAGATTGGTGGTACTCCGGCGATTATTAAATTGGCGCGCGGCACACACGGCAATGGCGTGGTACTGGCCGAGACCAAGAAAGCGGCTAAATCGGTACTGCAGGCTTTTTACCTCACCAACTCGGACGGCACCAACGTGCTGCTACAAGAGTTTATTAAAGAGTCGGCTGGCACTGATATTCGTGTGTTTGTGGTTGGATCGCAAGTAGTGGCAAGCATGCAGCGCAAAAGCCTCGATGATGATTTCCGCAGTAATCTACACAAGGGCGGCGAGGGCGCTGCAATAAAACTAACACCTGCTGAGAAGAAAATGGCCGTTAAGGCAGCCAAGGCTATGGGGCTGGTGGTAGCTGGTGTAGACTTAATGCGTTCAGCGCGCGGACCATTGGTGCTGGAGGTGAATGCTAGCCCCGGGTTTGGTATCGAGAAGGTGACGCGGCGCAACGTGGCTCGTAAAATTATCGACTACATGGAGCGCAACGCTCGTCGTCGTCCGCGTCGTGATCGCATTGGCGCGTAACGTAAAGCAAGTTATTATAAAACAATTACCTCACGGGAGCAGTAGATGCGCGCACGTGAGGTAATTATTTTTTTATGTGTGAGAGTTAGTAGCTTTTGGCAAACAGCCACTGCTGCTTGGTCGGCTTGCCAGTCACAAAGTCTATGCCTGGCTCGCTGCTGTCTGGCAGGCGGCAGCGGCTAGTGGCGTGAGTAGCTTCTTTGACTTGTTTTTCAGTGGCTGGGTTATCTTCCCAGAATACTTTAATGAATCCACCATGTTGCTGCACGAGCTTTGTAAACTCATCGTACGACGTGGCTTCACGGGTAGCAGCTTCTTTGGCTGCAACACTACCAGCAAGCATGGCAGCTTGAATTTCTTCCAGCCAGGTGGTGACTGCGATAGCAAATTGGTCGTCTACTGCAAATTGACGCTGCTCACCGCCATAGCGTGCCTTAATGGTTGCTAGGTTGCTTTCTACTTCTTTGTCGCCAAGCCGAATGGTGAGTGGTACACCCTTAACCTCCCATTTATTTAGCTTAAAGCCAAAGCGTTCATCGTCGCGGTCGTCGTAAATAACGCGAACATTAGCTGCAGTTAGCTGCGCTAGCAGTTGTCGTGCAAAGGCCGATTGGGTATCAGATTGCGGCGCTGTGGTGATAATAGCTACTTGAGTTGGTGCTATACGTGGTGGTAGCACAAGGCCATCGTCGTCGCCATGCGCGAGAATAAGAGCTCCTAGTGAACGAGTCGAGAGACCCCAGCTGGTTTGCCAAGTGTAGTCGATGCTGTCATCTTTAGTGCTAAAAGAAATATCAAAGGCTTTTGAGAAATTTTGTCCAAGATCGTGCGAGGTGCCTGCCTGTAGGGCTTTGCCACTTGGCATCATGGCTTCAAAGGTAAGGGTGCTATTAGCGCCGGCGAAGCGTTCCATAGTTGACTTTTCGCCAACGTAGCCGTCAATAGCAAAAATACTGCGGTAAATGTGGGCGTACAAATCGATGCCCCACTGCTGCATGGCTTTAGCTTCGCTGTGTGATGCGTGGGCAGTGTGTCCTTCTTGCCACAAAAACTCACTGGTGCGCAAAAATGGTTGCGTACGCTTTTCCCAGCGGACGACGTTGCACCACTGGTTCATCATCAAAGGAAGATCGCGCCACGATTGTACCCAGCTTGCATAGGCGTTGTAGATGGTGGTTTCACTGGTTGGTCGCACGACGAGCGGCTCTTCGAGTTCTTCATCTCCAGCATGGGTGACAACTGCTAGTTCTGGTGAGAACCCTTCAACGTGACTGGCTTCTTTTTGCAAAAAGCTGTGAGGAATAAAGGCCGGAAAGTAGGCGTTCTGAACACCCTTGGCCTGCATGAGAGGGTTCATCTCGGCTTGTACTCGTTCCCAGAGGGCATACCCATACGGCTTAATGATCATCGTGCCGCGCACCGGGCCGTAGTCTGCTAGGTCGGCTAGTTTGACGACCGTAGTATACCATTCACTTGGATGCTCGGTTTTGGCTGGTAGTAGTTTTTTGCGTTTTGGCATGTGTATCTCCTGTGGGTTGTCTATCATTAGGCTGAATAGTATCAGCATTGTCGCTCATTGGTATGGTTTATTATAACATAGCCCCGGTAGGGTTAGTGAAAACGAGCCGGCCATGATACAATGGCGCTATGAACGGGATTTTAGTAGTGGGCGGCGCCTTTTTGGTGCTTGCCGCGGGGGTACTACTAATGGGGCGGCGCTATGGAATCGTAGTGCTGGGCCTTTTAGCTGGTAGTTTTTTAGGGCAGCAAGCTAGCCCACAACTGGTAAGTATGGTGCAGAAAATTACCGGTGGCGAGACGTGGGGTCTGCCACCTGCAGGATTAACAGCAGTAGCGTGCACTGGTGTTATTGCTGTCATTACAATCTTGGCCAGCCCACATGTGCATACAAAACGAGGGCGTTTTGTGCATGCTGCTGTGGTAGCTATCGTGTTACTCGCGTTATTTGTGCGGTTTAGTGATGCGTATGGTATTGCACCCGATAGTGCTGCGCAAGTTATAGCATCAGCGCGAGAGTACAGCGGCGTGGCACTGCTGGTTGTGGGAGTGTGTGGAGCGGTGGACGTGAGGGCTGGTCGGGCAGCCGCTGCACATGGGCATAAAGCCAAAAAATCTAGCAAAAAGTAGGTTAAGCAGTCATCGCCACAGTAAAACCAATACAAAAGTGCGTATTGACAGGCCAGGATGCAGCGTGATACGATTAGGCCATACCTACTGTGGAACCATAGCTCAGCTGGTTAGAGCACCTGCCTTTTAAGCAGGGTGTCCTGGGTTCAAGCCCCAGTGGTTCCTCCACGATGTAACAGCGCCACTCTTCTTAGGAAGGGTGGTTTTTGTATGTTTGATATACTAATAGCATGACGATGGCTCATCAGCAGCGACATACTGCAGCGACCTCGCTTCATAGCTCATGGCGCGTTACCGTGGCGTTCATTGGCTATATGGTTGGGGTTGGTGCGCTGGCTGGGGCTCATCAGCTATCTCAGCTATTGCACCTGCTGCAGCCAGTTCTAATGCTCGGTGGCAACTATTTGTGGGGTGCTATGTTATGGGGGCTGCTAGCGGTATGCGGCGTCGTGATGCTACGGCCATGGAAACTGGTGTGGATTGTGGTGCTATGTGGACTGCTGTGCGGCTTAAGCCACGGTAGCTTCGCGTATCAGCAGCGGCAGTGGATTATGCCATACCGGGGTAATATGCTGCATGTACGAGGTGTTGTTATTGAAGACCCGTCACGCCCAGACGCGGCGAACCAAACTATCACGGTACATAAGCTAGAGCTGCTCGATAATCAGCGAGCCGGCGGTCAGGGGAGGCCAGTGAGCGGTGACATATGGGTGCAGATAGATGGTGGAGCCGAGGTAAAACGCGGAGATACTATAGAGCTTGCAGGGAAGGCATATCCTGGATTTGGCACGATGGTAGCATCGCTGCGTCACCCAAAGGTGCTTGCAATTAGTCACCAGCGGCATGGCGATATTATGGCGGAGCTGCGAGATGATTTTGCGGCTAAACTTGGCCGCGTGGTGGAGCAGCCTGCTGCTGCGCTGGGCCTCGGGTTTTTAACAGGGATGAAACAGGGACTTCCCAGGGATGTTTCACAGGCGCTGCAGATTGTAGGGCTGACGCATATTGTAGTGGCGAGTGGCTATAACCTAACGATTTTAGTGCGCTTCATGCGGGCACTAGCTGGGCGATATTCACGCTTTGCGGGTGCTGCGTTTGGGTTTATGTTGATGATGTTGTTTATTATGCTTGCAGGCGCAAGCCCGAGTATGTTGCGGGCTGGGCTGGTGACTGGCTTGTCATTGCTGCTATGGTACGTCGGTCGGTTGATCCATCCGGTGGTACTTTTGGTGGTGACAGCAGGAATAACCATACTATGTAATCCAGTATATCTTTGGGGAGATGCTAGTTGGCTACTGAGTATGACGGCTTTTGCTGGGGTGATGTTGTGGGCGCCGGCGTTTCAGGCGGCGATACAGCGGCTATTGCGACTACGCAAGGAACCAAATGCAGTGCTAAGAATTATCATAGAAACGGGCAGCGCGCAGCTGCTAACGTTGCCGATTAGTCTGTATATATTTGGTGCGGTCAGCCTCGTGGCGCTGCCGGTAAATATATTGGTATTGCCACTAGTGCCGCTAGCTATGGCTTTGGTGTTTACTGCTGGGTTAGCCGGTTATGTATGGGCCGGCTTGTCACTGCTGGTGGGGCGGTTTGCACAAATACTGCTCGATTACATGCTGCTCGTGGCACATTTTTTCAGCCAATTACCGCAGGCACAGCTTGCTACACCTGCGGTGCCGCTGTGGTTTGTCGGTGTACTCTATAGCGGGCTTATCGCTATATTATTGCTCTGCCAGCGAATGGCAGGCGCTTCAGGTGCGCATGCAAACTTGGTGGTCTAGCGGGGGTTTGCTATACTAGACGTAAGAATATTGCCGCGGCGAGGCGGGCAACATAATAAAACTAAAGGAGAACAGCAGGCATGGCAGGCCACAGTAAATGGGCAAAGATCAAGCGAGACAAAGGTGTTAATGACGCAAAGCGTGGAGCAATTTTTACGCGACTTGGTAATCAAATCGCAGTTGCGGCACGCAGTGGTACCGATCCAAGTATGAACTCGGCGCTTGCACTCGCAATCGAGAAGGCTAAAGCAGCTAATATGCCGAATGCTAATATTCAGCGCGCTATCGATCGAGTGAATGATAAAAATGCGGCAGCACTAGAAGAGATTACCTATGAAGCGTATGGCCCTGGTGGCGTGGGTATTATTATCGAAACCGCTACCGATAACCGCAACCGTACGTTCCCTGAGGTTAAAAATGCCTTGGCCAAGAACGGCGGCACGATTGCTGATGCGGGTAGTGTGCTGTTTCAGTTTAGCCGCAAGGGTGTAATTACGATTGACGCTAGCGGTGAAGATGCACTGCTGTTGGTGCTTGATGCTGGGGCTGAAGATGCAGTAGAAGAAGACGGTGAGATGATTGTATACACCGACCAAAAGGAGCTTGCTAAGGTACGTCAGGCACTGGCCGATGCCGGCTTTACGATTAAAGATGCTGAGCTGCAGTATATTGGCACCACCGAGGTCGCACTTGATGCTGAAAAGGAAGAAAAGCTACTAAAGCTGCTTGACGTCCTTGATGATGTAGCCGATGTGACATCTGTTCATACGAATGCCGCATTATCATAAGAGATACTATTGTAAAGGCAAAAGCCCTCTAGTAGAGGGCTTTTTTGTATGCTGCGTAATATGCTGTAATATATGTTGTAATTATGTTTTTGCTGTGCAAAAGGCAACGTGGTTGACTACCGATAAGGCCCACTATAAGGCGGGCTAATGCGTTTACCAGGTGGTTGCGTACTTGGTAAAATGATAGGGTAATATTAACGAGTAAACGGAGTACACTGACTATGAAGCATGTATACCGAACCGTTACGGCAGTGGCAGCGGGTGCTGCACTACTGTTGATTCCGGCGGTTGCTCCTAGTGCAGTTGCGTCGGCCTCGCCTCTCACTCCTGAACGTGCGACTCATGATAGTCGCACGTTTTTGGTTGATGAGGGCTACCGCGCAGATGCTCAAAGGCAACCAACAGACAGCAAGGATAAGGCTGGCGTAGCAGATAAAGCTGTGCGGCAGCAGGAAGCTAAGGCAGCTGCAGATGTTCAGTGGCCACAAGCTCAGGCGGCGACGCCTCAAGCACAGAGCCAAACAACAGCTGCCAAGCAGATTTACGTTAGCGCAGTGAAAACAGATAGCAACGGCGCTAATGAGTATGTTGTACTGTACAACCCATCAGACCAGGCTGTAACACTAGACGATTCATGGCGTCTTGCAGTTGGAGGTGACAATGCAGAAGAAGTGTTTACCTTCAGTGGCCAAACTATAGCTGCTCATGGGTTCTTGGCTATTAAAAATAAAGATTACCAGGGCAACAATGAATTTGTAGCTAACTCACCATACGTCTTTACCGGTGTAGACGGTCAGCCACTTGCCGGCGACCAGATGCCAACTACCGGTAGCGCAACAATTCGCAGTATCGCGGCAAACTGGCACGATATTGTACGCTGGAGCCCAAAGGCTAATGATGAGACAGAAATAGTAGGAGATAAAGGTGCTGTTTGGCTTCGTTGCCAAGTAGCAGGAGGCGTACGGGATCTTGTATCTGGCGGCGGTGCATTTGTTGCCGGGAATGAATCTCAAGTTGGCTCGAGCCTTCCAGTCTGTGAAGACGAACAACAGGCCGGTCAGCAAGTTGAGGCTGCAGACCCAAAAGCCCTAGCCCAGCCGAATCAGAAAACTAATTCGGACGGGCATTCTACTAAAACACAAACACCAGATGTCGCTGTGCTACCTAACAAGGTAGCACCGGCACCAGGTGAGAAAAAGCAGCACGCTGCTAAGACTACCGCACCTTGCAAGGAGGGCCAAGAGCGCAACCCGCAGACTGGTCGTTGTAAGAAGGTGGCGGCAGAGAAACCAGAAAAACTAACGTTGCCATGCCAAAGTGGCTATCAGCGCAATCCTGACACCGGTCGCTGTAAAAAAGCGGATGACCCATTTGCACAAAAGCAATCAAAGCTGCCTAATCTTACGGCAACAAACCGCAGGACTACCGCTACTGGTGGCAAGGGCGGTGCTCAAAAGATAGCCGCAAGTAGGGGCGCACGGTCAGGTGTTGCAGGCAAGCAGTTTGCTGCAAAAGCTACTTCATCAGCTGGTAAGAAAGTGGCAGCCAACAAGACTGCTACACCTTGTAAAGAGGGCTATCAGCGCAACCCACAAACAAATCGTTGCAATAAGATCGCAGTAGCTACCACTAAAAAAGAGCCAGTACCTTGTAAAGAAGGCCAAGAACGTAACCCTGAAACTGGGCGCTGCAAGAAAAAGGTAGGCGACCTAGCAAAGGCGGCTAGCATAGGTAAGGCAGAGCAAACGGAGACTAAACCAGAAACCATTTCGTCTTGGTGGTTCCTTGGTAGCGGTGGAGTTGCTATACTGGGAGTGATTGCCTGGCAATGGCGTGATGTCTTGTTTGGCTGGTTTGGTAAAAAAGTAGCGTAAGCTCAATAATAAAAAGGATTAACCTGTGCGCATTGTTGGCATCGATCCTGGAACCGGAATTTTAGGATTTGGGGTAATTGACATCATTAAACAAACACCGCGACTCGTGACTGCTGGCGTAGTAACCACTCCAGCGCATACACCGATTGATATTCGCCTTGAAGATATATTTGATAGCTTGACGGAAATTATAACAGAGACTGAACCTGATATCATGGCGATAGAAAAACTCTTTTTTGCACGAAATGTGACTACTGCAATGAGTGTATCTCAAGCCCGCGGTGTGGCGATGCTTGCAGGCCGGAAGCACGGTCTACCGATTGTCGAATATAGTCCAAATGAAATAAAAAAGACGGTAACAGGATACGGTAAGGCGGACAAAAAACAGGTCCAAGAGATGGTGCGGCTTCATTTGAAGCTTCGTGAAGTGCCAAAGCCAGATGATTGTGCAGATGCACTGGCGGCGGCACTGACGCACCATATGACACATCGCGCAGCCATTTCGTAACCATAGTGGTGCCGCGCCTTCGCTAGTAAAAAGAAGGTTTTCACGGTATAATACTGCTTATGAAGCGACGCGGAATATATACTCAGAAATTATCACCCTGGCGCCGGTTTTTGCGCTTTATCCATGGCCGCTGGACATGGTTTAAATTACTCCCCTGGTGGAAAAAAGCCCTTATTATTCTTTCGCCATTTGCGGTAGTGCTAGCAATTTGTATTGGTATTTACATTTACTACATGAATGACATTTCAGACCCTGAGCGGCTGATGAACCGTAACAATACCGGAGTTGTACTGCAAGATAAAAACGGTGAAGCCTTCTACAAGACAGGTAAAGAAGGCGTTAAAGACATGGTGCCTCTTGATAAAATCTCAAATGAGATGAAGAACGCCTTGATTGCTAGTGAAGACAAGAATTTCTACAAGCACGGAGGGTTTTCTCCGATGACAGTGATATTAGCCTTTGGGCGTAATATTTTATCGCGTGATGGTACTTCATATGGTGGTTCAACCTTGACTCAGCAGCTGGCAAAGAACACGCTGCTAACCAACGACCGTACGTTTGTGCGTAAGTTTAAAGAGATGGTGATCTCAATCGCGATTGAGCAGCGGTATAGCAAGGATGAAATCTTGACGATGTACCTGAACTCGGTGTATTACGGAAATAACTCGTTTGGTATTGCTGACGCTAGTCGTAACTACTACCACAAGGAGCCGGCTCAGTTAACGTTGGCTGAGAGCTCAGCACTTGTTGGTATGTTGCCTGCACCAACTGCATATTCACCGATTACCGGGGACGAGAAATTAACTGATCGTCAGCGTCAAACGGTATTGCGTCGCATGGTAGAGAATAATATGATTACTGAGCAGCAAAAGACAGAGGCGATGCAGACAAAAGTCACCTACCATAAAGCCAAAGATGAGCTTAACAATATTGCCCCACACTTCACGCAGATGGTTATCCGCGAGCTGTACAATAAGTTTGGTGAAGAAAACGTAAAGCGTTCGGGTTACACCGTGAAAACTAGTCTTGATTTAGGTCAGCAAAAGATTCTAAATCAAGCAGTAGCTAACCGAATGCCATATATTCGTCGGCTTGGTGGTTCGAACGCGAGCGCCGTAGCGCTTGACTCAAAGACTGGCCAAATCCGTGCGCTGGTTGGTAGTGCCGACTGGAATAATGAAGACTGGGGTAAAGTGAACATGGCAACCACCAAGCGTCAGCCAGGGTCAACCTTTAAGGCCATTTACTATGGTAAAGGTCTTGCGGATGGTACGATTACCCCAGCAACAATATTGAAAGATGAGGCTATTAACATTAACGGGTATTCGCCTAAAAATGCAACGCGGCGTTACTATGGTGATGTGACTGCTCGTCAGGCACTTGACTGGTCATTGAATATTCCGGCGGTAAAGGTGCTGCAAAAGGTGGGTATCACTACAGCGGTAAAACAGGCGCAGTCACAGGGTATTAGTACGCTTGATGCTCCATCGCACTATGGTTTGTCGCTGGCTATTGGTTCGGCAGAAGTTCCTCTGCTGGAAATGACCAATGCCTATGCAGTCTATGCAGACAGTGGTCAATATAAGGAGACGACGACGCTAACAGATATTAACGATAAGTTCCATAAACAAATCTATCAGCATAGCACGAAACGTTCTCCGGTGCTCACTAGCCAAGGGGCATACCTACTCAGTAATATTTTATCTGATCAAAGTGCTCGATCTGGTATGTTTGGTAACAGTTTAGCTATTGGTAGCAAGAAGGTCGCTGTTAAGACAGGAACGACAGATGATAACCGCGATGCGTGGACGATTGGCTACACACCTGATATCACCGTAGGTGTCTGGGTCGGCAATAATGACAACCGTGTTATGGTGAGTGGTGGTGCTGATATGGCGGCACCAATCTGGAAGCAGGCTATGACTGCTTACGTTGGCAGTACTAACCCTGAATTTACTCGCCCGAGCGGCGTCGTTGAGGCCCTGGTCTGTAAGAACGGCGCGCTTGCAGAAAATCCTGGCGGTAACACACGCACGGAAGTGTTTATTAGTAGCGCAAAGCCGACGGAGCGCTGTAATACTCAGGCTGAGAAAGAAGAGCAAGAGCGCAAGGCAGCTGAAGAAAAACAGAAGCAAGAAGACGCTAAAAAGGAAGCTGAAGACAAGGCTAAAAAGGAAGCTGAAGAGAAAGAGCGCCGCGAGCGAGGTGGCAACCTTAATGAGCGGATTGATACGATGATACGAAACGGTCGAGATCGAATTCGTGGCGGCGGCAATAATAATGGTAATGGCTCGGGTGATACAGGAAGAGACAACGGCAACACGGGCAATACTGGTGGCAATAATAACGGTAATAATACCGGAACACCACGACAACCTACTCCTGCACCAGACCCTGGTGGAGCCGAAGCTACGAGGTAACAGTAATGATTGCACATTTGCGCGGAACTGTTTCAGAGAAGTTTGAGGGCACGGTGATCATCGATGTGCACGGCGTTGGCTACGAGGTTGCCGTAGCTGCGCACGACTTTGATGCATTGCAGCTTGATGATACGGCTAAAATATACACCTACCATCATGTGCGTGAGCAGGCCGAAGAGCTGTTTGGCTTCTCAAGCTTGATGGCAAAGAAATTGTTCGAGCTATTAATCTCTGTGCAGGGTGTTGGGCCAAAAGCAGCACTTGCGGTGCTTAGCCTTGGCAGCGCTGAAGCAGTTCGTAATGCAATTGCCACCAGTGATATTGCTTACGTGCAGCAAGCGAGCGGCGTTGGCAAAAAGACAGCTGAGCGGGTTGTCGTTGATCTGCGCGATAAAGTTGGCGCTCCAAGCGCATACGGCCGGGTTGATAGTAGCAGTGAACCTGTGGTAGCTGCTGCCGAAGATGAGGCGCTAGAAGCGCTGATGGCACTGGGTTATACACTAGCAGATGCAACCAAAGCGCTTAGTGGTATTGATACGGCCCTCTCGACGTCAGACCGTGTTACCCAGGCTCTGCGTGCGCGTGATCGATAAGCCCGTGTTATACTAGTAGTGATGCATATTACATATAATCAAGAGGCAAGACATGGCAATCGAACGGATTGTTGATACATCATTGCATACAGATGAGCCCGACGAGCAGGCTATTGAGGTGACACTCCGGCCGCAGCGGTTTGATGATTATATTGGTCAGGAGCGGCTAAAGCAAAATTTGCGGTTAGCAATTGCGGCAGCGAAGAAGCGTGGTGAGCCGGTAGACCATGTGCTATTATATGGCCCTCCAGGTCTTGGCAAGACAACCATGGCCAGTGTTATTGCAAACCAGATGGGGGTAAATTTGCGCGTGAGCGCCGGCCCGGCAATTGAGCGGGCGGGCGACCTGGCTAGTATCCTCACTAACCTAGAGGATGGCGATATTCTATTTATCGATGAGATCCACCGACTTGGGCGTGCGGTGGAAGAGGTGTTGTATTCTGCCATGGAAGATTTCAAGATAGATATCGTAATCGGCAAGGGTCCGGCGGCGCGAAGTGTTCGGCTAGATTTGCCAAAATTTACGATCATTGGAGCTACGACGCGCACTGGTAGCCTGGCTGCGCCGTTACGTGACCGGTTCGGACATATGTATCGGCTGGAATTTTACACTGAACCAGAAATTGCTCAAATTATTAGCCGCTCGGCAATGATTTTGGGAAATAGTATTGATGAGATTGCGGCAGAGCTGCTCGCATCGCGGGCTCGATTAACGCCACGTATTGCAAACCGCCTGCTGAAGCGTGTTCGTGATTATGCCGAGGTGCATGGCGATGGAGCAATCACCAAAGAGGTTGCAGCGGCTGCGCTTGCGATGCTTGAAGTTGATCGCTACGGGCTTGACCCGGCTGACCGTGCGATGCTTGAGAAAATGTATACCACGTACGGAGACAGGCCAGTGGGCTTAACGACTATTGCGGCACTTACTGGTGATGAGGCTACTACAATTGAAGATTTTTATGAGCCATATTTATTGCAGATTGGATTTATTGAGCGTACACCGCGTGGCCGCCGGGTAACGCCACAGGCCATTGCGCACATCAAACAAAACAAACGTGCAAAATCAGCAATATAGCGATATAATAGGAATATGAACAACGAGAACCAACCGCTACAAGAGCCGCGGGCATCGCGCAAGCCGGATGCCTACGACACCAACGGTCGTCCGCTATACTATCAACCGGAGCAGCCACCTCAGGCAGAATCGTCAGTGCAGTCGAATCTTCAATCATTAGTGACAGAGGCACCAACAAGTGCAAACGGCCATAATTTTGATCCCGCTTTGCGCCGTCAATATGCTAATGAACCAGATATTATTCATGCCCGTCGTCCATTTGAACCGTCACCAATTACCATTAGTGAAGAGGTGCGTCGTCGGCATGAGAATTCGCGTGAGGAGTATCCATTTTTAAACCTAAGCCAAGGCGAGTATGTGATGCTGGACGTTCGTCGTCACCCGATTGGGCTATTGCGCCCGATTTTAATGACATTCGGTGTGGTTGGGCTTATTGTTGCGGTAGTGACGTTCTTTATTATTAACAGCGATACACTATCTCAGCTAACTCCAGGTATTGAGTTGCCGGCAATGGAGGGCCTATTTTTCCCGTTAGCGCTATTAATTATTATTGCGGTACTTGGTGGTTTTGTTGCGGTTTGGGTGTATCTTCAGAACCGCTTCTTTGTCACAAACGAAAGTGTAATTCAAGAAATCCAGTATAGCCTCTTCTCGCACCGTGAACAAACAGTAAGTCTTGGTAGTATCGAAGACGCCAGTTATATTCGCAGTGGGTTGCTGCAGATGATTTTTGATTATGGTTCAATTCGGCTGAGTACTGAAGGTGATGAGACAACTTACCAATTCCACTACGTGGCCGACCCAAAACGCACAGTAGCAATTATGAATAACGCGATTGAGGCCTTTAAGAATGGTCGCCCAGTGGACGATAATATTTTCCCAACTAATAGTGAGGTCAACGAGGTCAGCACCCACGAAATTCACGATGGTTATATAGAGGAGCCAGAGCCTCCAAAGAAGGAAGTGGTTGATGGTGAAATTCTTTCCACAGAAGAGCAGCGTAAGATGCATCTACATACCGATGAGCCAGGAGCCGCAGCCCCAGGCCGTCGCCAAGTCGACTTTGATTAGGGCAGTGGGCAGGTAAATAAAGACTTACGCATAAAGTGAACGGCGACCGATTACTGGTCGCCGTTTTTCTTAACGAATTCTGCTTCTTTTTCAAGTTTGGCGCGGAGCGTGTAGCCAGAGCATTTGCCGTCATCGCAGCCGACAGGCTCGTAGCGAAGATCCGAATCTTTAGTACCAATGTTACGACCCTCGGGGTCTTTTAGTAGGCCTTTATCTAAAGTGTTCATGGTGTCTTCGTTAATAAACTCCGGATAGTAGCCGTTTTTTTGGTGGTAGACTTTTTCGAGGTTGTAATGAATAGCATTAGTAGCCGTTTTGCGCTGATTATCGCGGAAATTAGCGTGTAGATCTTGCCACTGGAACGCAAAAATAGTACCAGTAGCCGCAAATAGCACAACGACTACAAGAAGCTCGATAACAGTAAAACCACGTTGGGTTGTGTAGGTCTTCATTGGTTCTATTATAGCAAACTTTTATTGTGGGGGTAAGTGGCTACCTGTTTCGGTATGGGCAGCTTGTTCGCGCTTTTTAGCCTCCCATATACTGCTTCCTACGGCTAGGCTGATGAACAGTAGTCCTAATCCACCGGTCGCCCATTCTGGCAGCTCAATGTGAAAGAGCTTAATAAACATAAGAATGCCAAGTGCCAGGATGGCCCAGTGCGCACCATTTTCAAGATATTTATAGCGGCCAAGTACACCAGTGCGAAGCAGGTAAACGGTGAGCGATCGTACCCAGATGGCGCCTGCTCCAAGGCCAGCCACAATGAGCAGTACGTTGCTGGTGATAGCGAAGGCGCCAATGACTCCGTCGAAACTAAAGCTCGCATCGAGTACTTCTAGGTAGAGTAGGCTTGCAAAGGCTGCCCAGCCGGTTTTAGTTTTAATAGACGCGGCGGTATCATCGTGAAAGAAAGAGCCAAATAGCTCAAGGCCGATGTGCAGCAAGATGCCTAGTACGGCTGAAATAAGCACCAGTGACTGATGTTGCGGCTCAACGGTGAAATATAGCAGCGCTGCAGCAGCAAGCATGATGCAGACTTTGAAGTTTTCAAAGCGGCCGGCTTTAGCAAGCAGGGGCTCGATGTGTCGCATCCAGTGGACGCGTTTATTGTAATCTATGAAATAGCTGAGGCCGATCATAATCAAGAAGGCGCCACCAAAAGCGTCAATAATTGGTGAAGCTTCGTGTAAGATATGGCCGTACTCTGATGGTTTATTTAACGCCAGGTCGATGACATTCATAAAGTCGTGGCCGCTGGCGATCATCACAATCAGAATAGGTAATATAAAGCGGACAATGAATACCGCTACAAAAATGCCAATCGTTAGGAAGACTTTCTGCCAGGTTTGGCCCATGGTCGAGAGCACCTTACTGTTAATGATAGCGTTGTCAAAACTAAAGGTGACTTCAAGCACTACTAAAATAGCAAATAGCCATAGGCCACTAATACCAAGGCGAGCTGTAATAAACGCGCCAAGCCCCAACGTAAGCAGAGCTGAAAACCAAAAAATACGGAATGGATGGTGCGAGTGAAGTAAGTGTTTCATCCCTTCATTGTAGCACGCTTTGCAAATTGCTGAGGCAAGAACTATATCGCAAAGCTATGAGCTGCCAGGGCAGAGTGGTATACTAGAAGGAAGAACATAGGTGTAATTGGAGGATTTTACATGGTGGACAAAAAAAAGAAGACCGAACCTGATATGGCTGCAACTGTGGACACTGGTAAGCAAAAAGCGCTTAGCTTGGCAATGGATCAGATTACCAAACAATTTGGTGATGGCTCGATTATGAAACTTGGTGAAGCTCAAAAGGTAGATGTTGAGGTAATCCCAGCTGGAGCGTTGAGTTTAGATTTGGCACTGGGTGGTGGGTATCCAAAGGGCCGTATTATTGAAATTTATGGACCAGAAAGTAGTGGTAAGACCACTCTCACGTTACACGCTATTGCCGAGATTCAAAAGCAGGGCGGCACTGCAGCCTTTATTGATGCTGAGCACGCGCTGGATCCGAGCTATGCTAAAAAACTTGGCGTAGACACCGAAAACCTGCTGGTTTCGCAGCCAGATAATGGTGAGCAGGCGCTTGAGATTGCTGAAACGCTGGTGCGTTCAAATGCAGTTGATTTAATTGTGGTAGACAGTGTGGCAGCATTGACGCCTCAGGCTGAGATTGATGGTGATATGGGCGACTCACACATGGGTCTTCAGGCTCGCCTGATGAGCCAGGCTTTGCGCAAATTGACCGGCATTATTAATAAGAGTAAGGCTACTGTTATCTTCATTAACCAGATTCGTATGAAGATCGGTGTAATGTTCGGTAACCCAGAGACGACTACCGGTGGTAACGCACTAAAGTTTTACGCAAGCCAGCGTATCGATATTCGCCGTATTAGCCAAATTAAAGTAGGTGATGATATTGTTGGAAACCGCACCCGCGTAAAGGTGGTGAAGAATAAGATTGCACCGCCATTCCGTACGGCAGAATTTGACATTATGTACAACCAGGGCATTAGTAAGGAAGGGGATATTCTGGACCTTGCCGTGCAGCATGGCGTTGTTGGCAAAGCTGGTGCATTCTTTAAATACCATGATGAGACGATTGGTCAAGGCCGCGATAAGGCAAAGGCTTACTTGCGCGAAAACCCAGAGGTATTGCAAGAGATCGATACTAAAGTGCGTGAGCTCGTGAAAGAGGCCGAGGCCTAACTTTGAGGACGCCCATAGTATGCACCCGGAGGAAAATCCTCTGGGTGCATTTACTTTTATCTTGATGGGTAGTGATTGCGTCGCTCGCGCATAGCTGATCGATCGCGTATACTAGAAGTATGAAGGTGACCGCGATTACTCAGCAAGTGCAGAACAAAGGCCGCGTTAATATTATGATCGATGGGCGGTATCGGTTCAGCCTGGACGTGTTTCAGGTGGGGCAGCTGGGGCTGAAGGTCGGCCACGAGCTAACCGAGGAAGATATTGCAGCACTTGAGCAGGAGAGCCAGTTTGGGAAGCTGTATGTTAAAACACTAGATTGGCTACTGTCGCGTCCACACAGCGGCCAGGAAGTACGAGAATATCTGCGCAAGAAAACGCATGATAGGCCAGTGCGTCGGCGAGATGGCAAGGTTGTGGTGCGTCAAGGGGTGCCACAAGAGCTGGCTGATCGGGTATATCAGCGGCTTGAGCAGAGAGGCTATATTGATGATGCAGCATTTGCACGGCATTGGGCTGCGTATCGTCATCAGCGCAAGGGTGTTAGCCAGCGGAAGCTTGCACTCGAGCTGCGAGCAAAGGGTATTGCTGAGCCGCTTGTTCGGCAGGTGCTGGCCGAATCAGGACGCAGTGACACGCAAGAAATAGATAAAGTGATTGCTAAAAAAGCCGCACGCTACGCAGGGGACCGGCAAAAATTCATTATATATTTGCAGCGTCAAGGGTTTTATTATGATGATATTATTCTTGGATTAGAGCGCTACGATAGCTAAGAAGGCAAAGGGTCGTATCTCAGCCGCACACAGGGCGGCTAGGCGTCTGAGTTTGGTTGATTATTGCGCTGCCTGAAGGGGTTATTGACTATTGGCACTGGCATGATTCGGGTGGTAGCGCGGTGCTGCGGTGATTGCGCATAGGCGTCATGAACAGTGATGGCATCGTTAGTAACAGCGGCAATTTGTGAACGGCGAATAATTTTTTGAGCTTCGGTAAAGCGCTGCCAAAATGGTGGCTCGACGGAGATTTGCTGCACAAGTAGGCTGCTGGGGTCTACGGCATAGCTTGTCACGGTACCAAGCTGCTGGTCAGACTCTGTTTTTACGCTAATTCCAAGCAGTTCAAACGAAAAATTAAGCACAGTTTGTAGTTCAATGATATCGTCGGCTTCCACAAGTTCGTCATTTGAATCAATAATGAGACCAATGCTGCTTACTTCGCGGATGTCACGCACGAGAAGATAAGCCCCGTGTTTTTGTGAAAGACGATTGCCACGCAAAGAAAACGCCATCACCGAGAGTGAGCGAGGGTCCACAATGGCCTCGTCAACATGTGCAAGTGTGGTGCCGGTTTGCAGGCTGAGCACAGGGGTATTAATAAACTCAGAGATTGGTGTAAATATCATAATATGCACTTTTATTGTACTAAAAAACTACTGCTTTCGCCACCAAAAGTAGCCGGGCGGGGGAGCGTTTGGTATACTAATGCTATGAAATGGGAGACACAGGTTCACAATGAAGAGATGACACGCCAGCTTGCGGATCAGATTGCGCGTCAATTAGCAGCTCCGCTTGTCATAGAGTTAGTCGGTGATGTGGGTGCTGGTAAGACGACCTTTACGCGGCATCTTGCTCGGGCGCTTGGCGTTACTGAGCCTGTGCAGAGCCCAACATTTACGTTAAGCCGCATGTACGATGTTGCTGATGGTCGTCGGCTAGTGCATTATGATTTTTATCGGCTGGGTGAGGCTGGCATTATTGCTGATGAGCTAGCAGAAACGAGCGCAGACAATACCACAATAACAGTGATAGAATGGGCTTCATCGATTGATGCAGCACTGCCAAAAGATAGGCTGGTGGTACATATTGTTCCACGTGATGAGCAGGTGCGTGATATCTCGCTTCACAGTAGTGGGCCTCAGTCTGATCGGGTTATTCGTGGGCTATCTGATGCACCTAAACATTATGTATTAGCAAAGATGAGCGACGCCTGGGCGGAGCTTGCCATTGTAGACGCCTGCGGCAAAGAGATTGCAATGCGCCACTGGGAGGCCGGACGAAGCTTGGCTCGCGATTTGCACCAAGAGCTGGAGCAGCTTGCCATGTTTGATGAAACCCACTCTTGGCAAGATATTGCAGGCATTGGTGTGTATGCTGGCCCGGGTAGTTTTACTAGTTTGCGTATTGGGCTGACGGTACTTAATACATATGCGCATGAGCTGCGCCTTCCAATAGTTGGTGTCCAGGGAGATACAGATACCTGGAAGCAGCGTGCCCTCGGGCGCTTGGTGGCTGGTGAGCACGATGAGATTGTGATGCCACAATATGGTGCTCCAGCACATATTACCGCTCCACGGAAATAACTGACCCTAGCGAAAGCGCAGAAAAGTTGATTCCAGGCGCTAGTGTTTTTACGATATACACGCTATAATTAAAGGTAAGTAGCGCGTAGTGTTTGAAATAATACAACGGGCGCTGCCTTCGCGTATTGAATTGGACGTTAGATACACAAAATTGGTTGCTAAAAAAGTATTGCTGCTGTGTAGTGGCTATCTTGTGAGTACACAAAAAAGAAAGGAATCATATGGAATTACTACTAGGTGCTGTAGTCGGCTTAGTATTTGGTGGTGCATTGACCGGACTGCTGATGCACTATCGATTCGTGCGAGTGCATGGCGCAATTGCTGATATTATTGCCGGTGCCAAGCACGAGGCTGCAGACACGATAGCTGAAGCTAAAAAAGAGGCTGTACGGCTCGAAAATGAACACCGCCGCGAATGGAAGAAAATGGACCACCGGCTGATAGACCGAGAGCAGGCACTTGATGCAAAAATTGACCGGCTTGACCAGCGGGCTGAGCAGCTGCGACGCAGTGAAGCAGAAGTTGAAGATTTAAAGCAAGAGATTCGGGCAATTCGTACTCGCCAGCAGGATAAGCTAGAAAAAATTGCTACTCTTTCGAAAGAGGAGGCTAAAAATAAACTGTTTGCTATGACCGAGCGTGATATTAAGGGCGATCTAGTCAACCTGATTGGGAAAATGCAGCGAGACGCTATTGACGACGCTGAAGAACGTGCCCAGACCATACTGCTAACTGCCATGGAGCGCATGAGCAGTGAGGTGACGGCAGAGCGTACCGTGACCGCAGTAAAGCTGACTGATGATGATATGAAAGGCCGTATTATTGGAAAAGAAGGCCGCAATATCCAGGCGCTGCAGCGTGAAACCGGCGTCGACGTGCTCGTGGACGATACGCCAGGCATGATTGTGCTGAGCAGCTTTGACCCAATCCGCCGCCAGGTAGCGCGGTTGGCGCTTGAGACACTGATGAAAGATGGCCGCATTCATCCAGGCCGTATTGAAGAAGTGGTAGCCAAGGCTAAAAAACAGATTGATCGTGAGATTCGTGATGCAGCAGAGAGTGCAATGCGCGAAACTGGTGTCGTTGGTATCCCTAAAGAGATGCAACGGCTGCTGGGTGAGCTACGATTCCGTACCAGCTATGGCCAGAATGTATTAAAACACAGCACTGAGATGGCACAGATGGCGGCTATGGTGGCTGAAGAGATTGGTGCAGATGTGCGAACGACTAAAATTGCCGCGCTGCTGCACGATATTGGTAAGGCAGTTACTCATAAAATTGAGGGTAAACATCATCACATTGGTGCCGAGCTGGCGCGTAAATATGGTATGAGCGAGGCTATCGTACATGCCATCGAAGCACACCACGACGACGTTGAGGCGACGACACCAGAGGCCCTGGTGGTGCGTGTGGTTGACGCAGTCAGCGCTGCTCGGCCAGGAGCTCGTAATATTTCAGCAGAGAACTTTGCTGAGCGTATGCGTGATCTTGAGAATGTTGCGAAGAGCTTTGACGGCATCGACAAAGCCTATGCTATATCAGCTGGTCGTGAGGTGCGCGTCGTGGTGCGTCCTGGTAAGGTTGATGACCTTGGATCGATTAAGCTTGCGCGAGATATTGCGACAAAGATCGAGAGTACAATGCAGTATCCAGGCACTATTAAGGTGAATGTTATTCGCGAGACACGGGCCATTGAGTTTGCAAAATAAAGGTAAATTAGTGTGACATAATAAACTCCCGCTACTACGCAATGGTGGCGGGAGGTGTTATATTAGAAGGAAGTGCATAGCTGCAAATACGAGTGTAAAAATATAAAACCACCGCAAGAACGGTGGATTTGTATACAAATGGTCGGGGTGAAAGGACTCGAACCTTCGACCTCACGGTCCCAAACCGCGCGCGCTAGCCAACTGCGCCACACCCCGATGGATACACTTATGATATCAGGGGTAGGGCAAAAAGTCTAGTCTTTTTTATACTTTTTCAGTGGTATTACCGTGGCAGAATTTTTTGCACCAATGGGACATTGATTAGTGCCCACACAATAAGTACGACACTGGCGGCAATGGCACTATTGATCAGTATATTTGTTGATGGCTGAATGAACGCTACGATAGAGATGAGTACAATGCCATGGATGCAATAAGCTGTCAGCGAACGCTGGCCAAACGAGAGAAGTAGCCAGCCCAGCAGTGCGGCGAGCGGTTTGCGCAGGTAATGGAATACAGTAAATAGTCCACCAAACCAGATGAAAGCTAGGATGATCGTTTGGATAGTGAGGGGATCATTAGTAAAGATAGGGTCTATGTGGGTGCGAATTGCCACATAGGTGTCGCGGTCCATGAGCGTCCAGTCTGGGTTTTCTACCTTATCCCAGCCGTGCACAAAGAAGAAGCTGAGCAGCATACTGAGCGCAGTAATAAGTACTATGCTGATAGCTGATACGCGGCGCACTACGGTATGTTTTTGCAAGAAGGTGATGAGCGGCCGCAGGAAGAAACCAATTATTGCTGCTCCAAAGAATAGTGGGCTCCACAAAAAAGCAGGTTCATTAATCTTCCAGCCGATCAGGTAGAGCACGGCGATACCGGTAGCGATGATAATCCACTGTTTTTTTCGCACCAACCACAGGAAAATCGGAGAAAATACGAGCATGATAGCGTACATGCGCAGGAAGTAAATCCATGGGTTAAAATCTTGCATAGTTAGAACATTCCAGATGTAGGCCAGTGGATTAATGAGCGGACTTGGTGCTGGCAGACGTGGAAAAATGTCATGCGGTGGCAGAAGTACCAATGGCACCGTTAATATAACAGTGATAATCATACCCCACAGGTATAGCATACCAGCACGTTTTAACAGTAGTTTGGTGAGGTGTTTCAAAGAGTACTTTTGCCCTTTGTAGGCGCGAATATAGCCAATAAGCAGCCCAGAAATGATGAAAAAGCCTTCAGCTGCGGTCACCCACAGACGGCCTTCACCGGTAGCATAACGGAAGATATTGGGCCAAAACTGCAGGTGATCAATAATAATCATCACCATAAAAATGCCACGTAATAGGTCAAATTCAATGATACGGTCGGGCCGATGGCTGGCTTTGGCAATGATAACATCAACAGGTCGCCAGCGTCGCGCAGCTAATAACAGGGAGGAGAGGGCGGCAGGCACAGTGAATTATACCTCGCAGTCTCGCGCTACGTTTCTTGCCTTGTCGGCTAACGTGTCGTCGAGTGGATCACCAGTAAACTCACCATATTTATGAAGAGCTGCTTGTTGAATCAAGAAGTCGGCAATAGCCGGGTTTTTAGGTAGCAGTGAACCGTGCAAGTAGGTGCCAATAACATTATGTGTAATAGCACCTTCAGTGCTATCTTCGGTGTTGTTGCCAGAGCCTTTAATAACGGCACCGAGTGGCGTTGCTTGTGGCCCGAGGGTTGTTTGTCCACTGTGGTTTTCATAGCCAATAATTTCGCCAAATTGGTCACTTTTAGTCACGATATTACCCACAAGACGTTGGTCTCCGGCAACGGTGTGTGCATCGATAAGGCCAATACCAGGAATGGTTTCACCGGTAGCTGTAGTGAAGTCGTGCCCAAATAGTTGGTACAGGCCGCACACCATTAGCATTGGAACGCCGTCTTCTGCGAGGCTGTGCAATTGAGGTGCAATAGCTTGCAGATCTTTTTCAATTCGCTTTTGTCCAGAATCTTGGCCACCGCCACCAACAATAATATCAATAGTACTTGGCAGTGTGTCGCCAGGGTTATAGTCGATAACCTCTACATTGTATCCGTATCGTTCGGCACGTCGTTTGAGGGTTAGTGTATTGCCCCAGTCGCCGTAGATATTCATATCTTTGGGGTATAGCTGCATAATAGTGAGTGATTTTGTCATGAGATAGTCTCCACGTTAGTAATCTGGGCTAGTTGTTTGCGCAGGGTAAGCATGGCAGTATAGGTGCAATAGATGCGCTTTGGCCCAACCGAACTTGCAAGGAATGTTTGTAGTGCCTTGGCTAAATCTGGCTCAACGGCAGTGAACGGCACTTCGTCGTAGTCGAGGCGTAGCGCCATATCGTATGCTCGGCGGCCGCTTATCATTGCTACGCCATTTTCTCGTAGACTGTCGAACGGTACGTCCCATAACCAACTCATGTCGCGTCCATCGGCATAATTGTCGTTGATAGCGATCATGGTGCTGGTGCCGGCTGCGTCAAACGATGAGAGCCCAAGGCGGAACCCACTCGGGTTTTTTACGAGCACGAGCTCGAGCGGGGCTCCGTTTATGGTAAGTGATTCACCTCGGCCGAAGGCAGGCTGGATATGGGCTAGTGTATCAATGAGTGGTTGCACTTTGAGCTGGTCGCCACAAATTTGCACAACTAGGGCAAGCGCGGCAGCAGCGTTGAAGGTGTTGTAAATACCACGCAAAGCGAGTGGTGTAGTGACGGTGTGGCCGGCTACCGAGAAGGTACCGGTGTGGGTGGCGTTGTCAAGCGAGTCAAGTGTAACAATCGCTGTAGGTAGGTTGCTGCTGTCTACCGCGGCTGCGTGTGTCATAGCGTCATCTTCTGGGAAGAGGGCACGGGTCTCATCAGATAGACCATAAAAGGCGGCTACTAATCCTGCTCGTTCGCTTTGCGCTAGCTCACCAATGGCCCGTATGCGACTATCTTCTCGGTTGACGGTTAGCGTTTTTGTGGTAGCATTAGCAATTTTTTGCAGAAGTGATGCGGTGTAGTCAATTTCACCAAAGCGGTCTAGCTGGTCGCGCATAACGTTGAGCAGCAGGGAATGCGCCGGACGAACTTGTCGCACAAAGTGAACCGCATGGGCTTCGTCTAGCTCCAGTACGGCGATATCAGCTGATAGTTTGCCGGTAAGTGATAATTCGGGTAAAAGTGCCGCAATGACACCACGCACAAAGTTACTTCCCGTGCGGTTGGTAAATACGCGCAGCCCTTGTGATTCAAGCAGTTCGACCACCATTTTTGTAGTGGTTGTTTTGCCATTCGTTCCAGAAATAACGACGACGCCGTGCGGCAGCTGCTCGAGGGCTTTTGGTAGCAGCTGAGGGTCAAGTTTTTCAATAACAAGCCCTGGCAGCGCTGAGCCTCCACCGCGCCAGCCACTGATACGTTTAACTAGTTTGCCAATCAAGATAGGTAGAGTGTGTTGCATTTTTATAGTATAGCAAGAATTCACAAAAAGTGGTGTAAAAACATACAATAGCGTAGCTTCACCGGTGGTTTTTTGGTAAAATGATGCTTATGTATATAGTTGCTATTCTGTCATGGTGGTATACCAGGGGACTTACGGAGCAGGTGCGGCGACAAGGGTCGCGGCTAGCTGGTGTTATCGATTTCTTTTCATTTACACTGATATTGCGAACCTTATTTGCACCATATAAACAAATCTCAGCTGGTTCGGTGCAGGGTAGTTTACCGCTGCAGCTGCAAGCATTCACCGATCGGCTGTTCTCGCGGGGTATTGGTTTTGTGGTGCGGCTACTATTGTTAATCGTCGGCACGGTGTGTTTGGCTGGCATGGTATTGTTTGTTGTGGTCTGGCTTATTGGCTGGCTGCTGCTACCACTAGCACCAGTCGCCGGTGGAATTGCCTGGATGCAGGGGGCACGTATATGGTGATGCGGCTAGAGATTGATGTTACGGGTCGTCGGGCTAAACTAGCTCGGCTTGGCAGAACTTTGAGCGGTTGGCGACTAGCTACGTGCTGGCTAATCGGGATATTATTAGGGGTGCTCGGCGTACTACTGCTGCTGGAAGGGCAATCTATTGGTTGGCTACTTTTAGGCAGTGCGAGTATTTCTTGCATGGTGATCATTTGGCGCTCACAGTATTTACTTACACTTCCGCCAAGTAGCCCTAACAAAGCGGCTAGTGTTGATGCAGTGCTGGCGGCTGAAGTACTTGGTAGGCTGAAACCAGGTGAGCCGGTGACAGTTGCTGCACTAGCTGAGGCGACTACACGAACTAGGGCTGCTGGTTTTATGGGTGCCCGCCTAGGGCTTGCGCCGACTAGTGTTGCCAGTATGGCAAACAACCCTCAGGTTACGATTGAAGCAGTACTTAGTTATGCTACAGCTTTGCAACAGAGTCTGGGCGAGCCTGAGATTAGTAGTGCTATGCTTATCGCGAGTATTATTGCGGCATTTCCGTATAAAGAAGAGATATTGGCGCAGTTACATCTGGATGAAGCTGATGTACTAGAGGGTGCGCGGTGGTACCATGAGTTCCAAGAAAGTGTGCGGCGTCAGCAGCAGCCACGCCGTGATGGTGGGCTTGCCCGTGATTTAGCGTTTGGGTTTACCCCGCTGCTGCAGCGGCTAAGTAGTAATATTAGCCAGCAAGTTGGTAGCGGCCAGGTTGGCGTTGAGGTGCCGGTTCAGCAAGAAATTGTCGAGCGAATGATTGATGTTTTTGCGGCTCGTGGTCGCCAGAACGTGACGCTAGTCGGTAGCAGGGGTGTCGGAAAGTCTACTATTGTGCGTATGTTTGCACAGCAGCTGATGGACGGACGCAGCCGGTTGCCTGCACATTTGCAGTATCACCAGGTGATTTCGCTAGATGCGGCAGCGATTATTTCGGTTGCGCCAAATCGTGGTGAACTTGAGGCACTGGTGAATCAAGTGCTTGTTGAAGCGTATAGTGCTAAAAATATTATCGTTTTGCTTGAGAATGCAGAGCTATTCTTTGAAGAGGGAGCGGGTTCGGTTGACATCGCAACGATATTGCTGCCAATTTTAGAGGCTGGCCGATTGCGAATGATTTTGACGATGGATGAGCAGCGACTATTGCAAATTGCTCAATCTCGACCAGGAATTATCGCCGCGCTTAACCGAATCACGGTGCCAGCGACAGACAAGCATCAAACAATGCGTATTCTAGAGGATCAACTGCTCTTGCACGAATACCGTCGGGGTGTACAATACACCTATCAGGCGCTACAGGAAGTCTATCGATTGAGCCAGCGTTATATGCAGAATAGCAGTATGCCGGGTCAGGCGCTGCAACTGCTGGAGTCAGCGGCTGGCTTTCCAGAACAAGGGCTCGTGACACGCGGGTCGGTGCAGCAGGCTATCGAGCAGACACTTGGCGTTAAGGTTGGCGATGCACAGCGCACCAATGAGCGGCAAAAGCTACTAGACCTAGAGTCGCTACTTCATCAGCGAATGGTTGGCCAAGATCGGGCGGTCTCGGTGGTAAGTGATGCACTGCGGCGAGCACAGGCTGGTGTGCGTAATGAAAACCGCCCAATCGGTACCTTCCTATTCTTGGGTCCTACCGGTGTGGGTAAAACAGAGCTGAGCAAAGCGCTTGCTGAGACGTATTTCTCTGGTGAACAGCACATGGTGCGCATCGACCTTAACGAATATGTTCAAGAAGCTGATGTGAGCCGGTTGATTGCTGATGCTGCTCACGATCCAGGCAGCCTGGCTGCACAAATTAGCAAACAGCCATTTAGTGTTGTGCTGTTAGATGAAATTGAAAAAGCTCACCCGCTTGTGCTAACAACGCTACTTCAGGTGCTTGATGAAGGCATTTTGCGTGATATCAATAATGCAGCGGTGAGTTTTCGTGATGCGATTATTATTGCAACATCAAATGCCGGCGCAGACTATATCCGCGAGCGTGCCGCGCAAGCTGGCAATATTTCGCAGTTTGAGGAGCAGCTGGTAAATCAGCTAATTACAACTGGCCAGTTTAAGCCAGAATTCCTAAACCGTTTCGATGAAATTGTACTGTTCGAGCCGCTCCAGAAGGATGATCTGCTGCAGATAATAGATTTGATTATTGCAGGAGTAAATCGCACACTGGCGTCACAAAAGGTGGCGATTGAAGTAGAGGAAGCCGCTAAGCAGCTTCTGGTAGATGCTGGGTATGATCCTCAATTGGGCGCTCGTCCAATGCGCCGCATTGTGCAGCGTGCGGTAGAAAATTTGGTAGCGCGTAAAATGCTTGCAGGTGAATTGACGGCCGGGCAAACGCTCCATATCACAAAAAATGATGTCGCGAGTCAGCTAGGTATATAGCCAAAACCTACTTTTTATTCGATTTATTTGAGTTTGACTCGCGCACGATATCCTTTAGGAAACGGAAGCTCTGTTCCATATCTTTTAGGTTGTTCTCAGCAGCCGCTTTATCATCTGCTCCGGCGATGATTTGGTAAATAGAATTATCACTAATGAATGCACGCGATACGAAATACATACCAACAGGGCATTTATTTTTTGGCTGTTCGGTGCAATCTGCCTTGTAGCGGTTAATGGTTGCGCGCACACTTGGTGAATTATGGAAGGTATCGAGTTGGCTTGTGCTGATTAGCTCTGCGTCGAGGTCTTGTGCAGTTTGCAATGAAGCATCGTGCAAATAGGTGCTTTCTTGGTGGTCGGTGCGAATATTTTCTGGTGGCAATGGAATGACGTTAATTTCATAAAACTTCGTTGGCTGGCTAATAGTATAGTAATGGGCTGGCACGAGCTCGCCCTTATTTTTTGTATCTCGGTGGATGCGCGGGCTATTACTTTCAGATGGCTGTCCTGGCATATTGAGGGTAAAATTATATTTTTCAGAGGTAAATGAACCACGCTGTACAATAGCCTCTTGCTTGGTGGTTGATTCTTGCTGTTGCCCGGGCATAAACTTATTGTCACCAAAAAGCCCTGCGGCATAAAAGAGTGCAACCAGGCCGCCAATAAAGAGGAGGCCAATAGCGACGAGCAGTAGCACGATCCAAATAGGCAGCCCGCTACGAGATGAGTTTTGTGACGATGAGTTAAAAAATGACATAGTGATATAAAATAATAGTTATTCTAGTTTGGTACCCCGGGTAGGGATCGAACCTACGGCCAAAAGCTTAGAAGTCTCTTGCTCTATCCACTGAGCTACCGGGGCTTGATGGTAGTATAGCAAATCGCCACAGAGCACGGAAGAGGCGTGCTACGCGTTCAGTATATAAGAAAAAACCTCTTTTATATAAGAGGTTTTGTCGTAGTCATTCTGTGGTGCGGGCGGAGAGAATCGAACTCTCATCACTTGCTTGGAAGGCAGGTATATTAAGCCATTATACGACGCCCGCGTAACACTAATTAGAACTATAGCACAGAGGTTGGCTGCTGCGCAAGTAGTTTTTTACCCTAGTAAATGTGCTATAATAAAAGTGATGTAATGATCTTATAGCTAAAGGAGGAAGTCTATGAAAGATTTCGGACCCAACCCGTATGTGGTTGATATTGAGGAACTAACGCTGCAGAACGATTCATTTAGGCAGGCGGCATGGACTGGCGCGAATATGCAAATGACACTAATGACCATTCAGCCAGGTGACGATATTGGTCTGGAGGTACATGAAGATCACGACCAGTTCCTACGCATTGAGCAGGGTCAGGCTAGGGTAGAGATGGGCCCAAGCGAGGATGACCTTGATTTTGTGCGTGACGCAGCTGATGATTTTGCTATTTTAGTGCCAGCTGGCACGTGGCATAACGTGATTAATGTTGGTAGTGAGCCACTGAAGTTATATTCTATTTACGCACCGGCAGAGCATCCACACGGCGTTGTTCACGAGACAAAAGCTGAAGCGGACGCCTACGAAGCTGAGCACCACGGTAAGTAACGTGTAGACACTTGTCGACAAGGCAGTGGTGGGTATGTACCGAAAAAAAGGTGGTGAGTATGATTCAGGTTTTTCAAACAGTGGCTCTTCTTCGCGTGCAGCCGCCCGTAAGGAGGCTATCATGAAAGAGCTGCGACCTGGTTTTGTGGACCGATATACCGGGGCCAAACAGGCTACCGGTAAGGCAGTGGAGACCGACCCGCGCAGTAATCGAGAAGGGCTTATTCGAGCTCAGCGCATGAAGCAGTCTCGGGATACACCGAAGCAAGATACTGCGCGCAAGCGGCAGTCGTCACAAAGTAGCCGTGCAGCTAGTTCATCATGGCATCATGCTTCTTTTGTTAGCCGGGCTTCGCGTATTCAAGAAGCTGCGACTAAACAGCCACATCGCCGACGGTCTAAGCAAAATTCTAGCAGGAAGACACCGGGGGCTTCTGTGTCCTCGTCGTCGCATGTTACACTTCAAGGTTGTGATGCGGCTTCTCAGCTACTTCACAGGGCCCAGCGAAATCAGCGCAATAATACGCAGTAGTACAGTGGGCTTTTCTTCTTGTGTTTTGGTAGCTCTTATGCTAAAATTACAATCACGTGGCGGATATAGCTCAGTTGGTTAGAGCGCTGGATTGTGGCTCCGGAGGCCGTGGGTTCGAGTCCCATTATTCGCCCCAAATTGAAGTGGATACCCCTTGCAAGTATGTACTGTCTTTTTGCGCAAGGGGTGTTGATAATTCTGTATGCTTGGCATAATCTAGGCTATGCAGCCTAGTACAATCAAACATAAAAATAACCCGGAATCTCCGGGTTATTTTTGTAACGTATTACCTAGCCCTAGTTAACCAGTGTCGTGATGTGTGCACCAATTGTATTAAGGCGTGCAGCCAATTCTTCGTAGCCACGGTTAATCGAGTAGACATCTCGTAGAATAGACTCACCAGGAGCTGCCAACATAGCTAGTAAGATGACAACACTTGGGCGGAGTGCTGGAGGCGCAACCACGTCTGCTGGTTTCCAGTTGGTAGGACCTGAGATGTACACGCGGTGCGGGTCAACAAGTTCAATATTCGCATTTAGTTTAGTGAGCTCGGTGAAGTAGATTGCACGGTTTTCGTAACTCCAGTCGTGCAGGAGTGTTCGTCCTTCGGCCGCAGTTGCAATCAAGCCAAGGAATGGAAGATTATCCATATTAACGCCAGGGAATGGCATGCTGTGTAGCTTGTCTTTTGGCGCTACCAGCTTTGACTTGTGTAGCGTAATATCTACCAGGCGAGTTCGCCCATTGCGAGCCTTGTACTCAGGGCTTTGTGTGTAGCGTAGCCCCATATTTTCTAGAATAGACAGCTCAATTTCGGTGAACTCAATTGGCACTCGGTGGATGGTAATTTCTGAGTTGGTCACGACTCCCGCAGCAATAAAGCTCATTGCTTCAATTGGGTCTTCGCTTGGTGCGTATTCAACGTCTACATCGATATGAGGCTTACCAGTAATAGTTAGCGTTGTGGTGCCAATTCCTTCGATTTTAACGCCCAATTTTTCCAGGAAGAAACAAACATCCTGTACCATGTAGTTCGGGCTGGCATTGCGGATGATAGTAGTACCATCGTAGCCAGCCGCCGCCATAATGACATTTTCAGTAACGGTGTCTCCACGCTCAGTCAGCAGAATTGCTCGATCAACACGCTGAGGTGTGGTTTTTACATCGTAATGATCACTAAGGGCTTCTACCTTCATGCCAAACGGTGATAGCCCGGTGAGGTGTGGTTCAACGGTGCGCTTACCAAGGTTGCAGCCGCCAGCAAAAGGCAGCGTAAAGGCTGGGTACTGGTGCAGTAGTGGCCCAAGGAACATGATAACGGTGCGTGTTCGCTTTGCAGCGGCAACGTCCATCTTGTCGAGTGCTAGCGTTTTTGGTGGGATGATTTCCAGGTCGTTGCCTTCGTGCCAGACGGTTCGTACACCGATGCTATTAAGCACTTCAATAATACGATTTACTTCTTCGATGCGAGCAACGCGGCGGAGCAAGGTGCGACCCTTATTGAGCAGCGCTGCGCAAAGCAGCCCCACTGCAGCATTCTTGCTTGTTTTAACCTCAATCTCACCAGATAGCTCGTGGCCACCTTCAACTTTAAAGTTAATCTTACCAGACTTATTTAGCCGCACAATATCACGAGAAAGTACTTCACTAATGCGCGCTACCATTTCGATGCTTAGGTTTTGGCCACCATTCTCGATGCGGTTGATTGCGCTTTGGCTCGTGCACAATTTTTCTGCAAGTTGCGCTTGTGTCAGGCCTTTGGCCTGGCGGTTATCTTGAATAGTTTTACCGATTTTGCGGAGATAATTATTCGTATCCATACCAGATATAATATATCATGTATGATATAAAATCAAGATAAGCAATGCGTAGTATGTGCAAAAAAGGTAAAAAATGCTACATTAAAAGGTATGAAAGATGAAAAAGTTGCAGAAATATTGAATAATGAAGTTTTGCGGCAAACAGAGGGGTTAGAGCTAATTCCAAGCGAGAACTATGTGAGTAAAGATGTGCTGACTGCGCTGGGGAGTGTGCTCACAAATAAATATGCTGAAGGCTACCCGGGCCGGCGGTATTATGGTGGGCAGCAGAATACTGATGCGATTGAGCGCCTGGCGATTGAGCGTGCAAAGCAGCTGTTC
Source organism: Candidatus Saccharimonadota bacterium (assembly GCA_905372785.1). Classification (GTDB taxonomy): domain Bacteria; phylum Patescibacteriota; class Saccharimonadia; order Saccharimonadales; family Saccharimonadaceae; genus VGLK01. The sequence goes on along the minus strand of CAJPQG010000002.1, from coordinate 64,039 downwards.
GGGGCTGACCACGCCAATGTGCAACCTCACTCTGGTGCGGCAGCTAATGAGGCGGTGTATAGTGCTTGGTTGAAGCCGGGCGACACAGTGCTCGCAATGGATTTAAGTCATGGCGGTCATTTGACTCATGGCGCAGCTGTGACACGATCGGCGCAACTGTACCGGTTTGTGCGGTATAAAATGAAAGATCCAACGACTGGAGAAATTGACTATGATGAGCTGCGGCGCATTGCCCACGCAGAGCAGCCGAAGATTATTTTAGCTGGTTTTTCTGCCTATCCACGCCAGCTAGACTATGCTCGGTTTGCAGAAATTGGTCGGGAAGTTGGGGCGCTATTGATGGCAGATATTGCGCACATCGCGGGGCTGATTGCTGGTGGCGTAGCTGATAACCCATTTAAGTATGGGTTTCATGTAATGACTTCGACTACGCATAAGACGCTGCGTGGGCCGCGTGGGGGTCTCATACTCAGCAGGGGGATTGTCGGTAATCCTCTAGTAAAGCCTCCGGTTGCGCTGGAACATATTCCAACCTTAATCGACCGTGCTGTTTTTCCTGGTATGCAAGGTGGTCCACATATGCATACTATTGCTGCAAAAGCAGTGGCTTTTGGTGAGGCACTGCAGCCTGAGTTTACTGACTATGCTCGAGCGGTGGTGGCTAATGCTCAGGCGCTTGCGCAGGAGCTGTTACAGCGAGGGTTTACTCTTATAGGCGGCGGTACAGACAACCATTTGCTGCTTATTGATATGGTAGCTTCACGGGATGTAGATGGTAAAACTGCAGAACGAGCGCTAGACGCTATAGGACTGACGGTGAACGCCAACAGCGTGCCGGACGATCCAAGGCCACAGTTTGCGCCAAGTGGCATTCGCCTGGGGACGCCAGCGATTACCACGCGGGGAATGCAGCCAAAGGATATGGCTATGGTAGCTGGTTGGATCGATACTGCAATTACCGTGCGCGACGATACGGAAGCCCAACGGCAGCTTGCACAAGAAGTGCAGGCAGTTGCGCGTCAGCTAAAGGCGATCGCTTAGTAGGAAGTTGTAGCTTAAAAATGCCACGCTGGCATGTGCAGCGTGGTATTTTTGTTAGCGCCTTCGTTGATTAAGCGGCCGGACCAATCTCTAGCGGCTCTTGTTCGATTGTGATACCAAATTTCTTGTGCACCGCATCAATAATATACTGACGGGCTGCAGCTAGATCACTATATGAGCTGGCTGACTCGTTAATAAGCACCAAGGCATTCGCTGGATTAACGCGCATGCCGTGCAGTAGTTCACCTTTCAGGCCAGTTTGCTGGATCAGCCATCCACTTGGGACTTTGATACGGCCATCTGGCATAGGGTAATGTGGCACTGATTCAATATCTTGCTGAAGGCGGGTAAATGTTTCTGTATCAACAATAGCATTTTTGAAAAACGAGCCAGTATTGGGCTGCAGAGCTGGGTCTGGCAGTTTTTGGGCACGAATAGCGGTAACGGCTTCGCGGATTTGCAGTGGCGTTGGTTGCTCGATAGCGTGCTCGTCTAAGTATGTTTGAAGTGCCGCGTAGTAGGGCGGTTGTGGCGGTCGTTTTGAGAACTGCATGGTGACGGCATAAATGCAGTAGCGGCCACTTGCTTCACCTCGAAAAATACTGTGTCGATACGAAAAGCCGCATTGCTGGGCAGATAGTGTGACAAATTCACCACGTTGGCTATCATAGGCGTGCACTTTGGTGATAACATCGGCTGCTTCTTGGCCGTAGGCACCAATATTTTGTACTGGCGCTGCACCAACAGTTCCTGGGATAGCTGACATTGCCGCAATCGAGCTGCTGCCTTTAGCAGTTGTAAATGCACAGAGCTCATCCCACACTTCGCCGCCGCCAACTCTAAGGCTGAAAAATGAATCAGTTTCTTCTAGCAGCTCTACTCTGGTGATCATCATTTTGCCAACGATACCATTAAACCCTTCATCGTGCGCGAGTACATTGCTGCCACCACCGAGTATGTAAGTAGGCAAGGAATGTTGCTTGGCAAATTCATAAAAACGGGGAATGTCTTCTTTGGTGGTAATATCAGCCGTTAAGTGGGCTGCTCCGCCAAGCCGCATAGTAGTAAGTGTTTGTAGGCTAACTGCTTCTTGAATCTTCATACTATTAGTATAGCACCGGTTTTATTTATCGCGGTAGAGTATTGCAGGGTGATTCACTGCGTGGTACAATACTGAATGTGAGCACCCGTAGCTCAGTGGATTAGAGCACTGGTCTTCGGAACCAGGTGTCGTACGTTCGAATCGTACCGGGTGTACCAAGAATAGAATGCATAGCCCCAAACATAGTTCGTTTGGGGTTTTATGTTGTTTATAAAAAGAAGCCATTGTTATATTTCGGGTGCTAAAAAACTCCTCTGGTGAAATGAGGAGTAGTTTAGTGTAAATTTATTATCTGGAGGGCCAGGAGGGGCTCGAACCCTCGACACCCTGCTTAAGAGGCAGGTGCTCTAACCAGCTGAGCTACTGGCCCATCTGCAGCTTGCGCCGCTAACTTTCTGTATTCTACCAAATAGCTAGCGGCTTGTAAAGGGTATTCGCTGCAAAATAACTTAAAGGCTAGTTGTTATCTTTCTTCGCCTCTTTTGCTGGTTCATCACCGATGATCGTTTCGATAGTCTCCTCAACTACAGTGGTTTCATCGCTAACCTCAGCTGGGTCGAAGTCTGGTGTGTCGAGTCGAGCAGCACCAGCTGATTCATTCCAAGTGCTTTTGTCGAAGGCAAGCCAAATCATCCAGACGATCGGTAGGAAGATAGCCCATAGCACAAAAACACCTTCTTTTTGTAGTTTAAGGCCAATAGCGTATGCGGCTAGTGCCCAGAAGACGTAATAGGTAAGCGCTCCGCCCAGTAGGATAAGATCGCCAAAGATTTCGGCAGCTGAAATACCGAATGAAGAATCTGATGCGGGGAGTGAAATGATACCAGCAAAGATACTAGCTACCAGAGGCAGCAGTGCCCACCAGCCGTATTGGCCACCAAATTCAAGTAGTCGCCAGGTATTGTAGATAGGAATCCACGCTTTCCAGCTGGCTACTCCGGCTTTTTTGAAGATACGTGATAAGAGGAATGCGGTAATAACATACATAGCAATAGAGCCAAGTAATACGAGGCCCATGAAGACTAAGAATACAGCAACAACAGCTGCACCTTCAGCCGCTCCCATCGAATACGAACTATGATACATATAAAAGTCCTTTCGTTACTTTATGGTGAAAGTATATTATACTGAAATATATATGACAAGAGTACTTAACGGACAGGAATTAGTAGATTTTATTAAAGTTCGCCAGCTACGCCAGGCACGAAACTTGCGGCAGCAGCATGCGATTATACCGACGCTTGCTATCGTACATGATGGTAAGTCCCCGGTAAATACAAGCTACCTAAGGGTAAAGCAGCGCTATGGCGATGATATCGCGGTGGACGTTCGTGAAGTTGTTGCTACGCAGGGCACCGTGATAGATGAGCTTCAGAAGTTAGCTAAGGACAGCGAGGTGCATGGAATTATTGTGCAGTTGCCGTTTGAGTCTGTAGATATTGATGAGTTAGTAGCGGCGATACCTCCGAAAAAAGATGTTGATGGTCTGCGTGCGGATAGCGTGTTTATAGCAGCGACGGCTCAGGCGATTGACTGGCTAGTAACGGGATACAACGTGACGCTGACAGGCAAAAAGATTGCTATTATTGGCCAGGGACGTCTGGTAGGGGCTCCATTAGCTGCATTGTACAGAGGGCATGGCTATGATATCACGACCTATGAAGAAGGCGATAGTCTGAGTTCAGTAGCAGAGCATGATATTATTATTACCGCCACTGGCGTACCCGGGCTTATAACGAATGAGTTAGTAAACCAGCGTGCGGTCGTTATTGACGCAGGTACGGCCACCGAGGACGGCCGTATCGTGGGCGATGTAGCAGATAGCGTGAGGCAGCGCGACGATGTGGCAATTACTCCGGTGAAGGGTGGAGTGGGGCCACTCACGGTCGCCTCACTATTCGAAAATGTATTGCATGCAGCAAGATTACAGAAAGATGATGGTCTAGCGCAGTAATATTAGGTGCATATGGCAGACCCGAACGACAAATAGCGTTCGGGTTTTTGTGTATGTGTAGGTTAGGGCGGCCTATGCAAAACATAAAAACTACCCTCATGAAGAGGGCAGTTTTATATTAGCGTTCTAGTGTGACTAGTTCTTCTTACGTGTTACAGCGTACAATGCTGCTGCGGTAAGAGCACTTGCGCCAATACCAACGCCAGCTAGGCCTACTGCACCTGTTTGTGGTAGCGCGTCAGGATTCTTTGGCGCTGGTGGTGCTGGGTTTACTGGAGTAGTTGGAGTTGGGTTGCAGGCAGCAGTATCTGTTGTGTGCTTGCTGCTGTCAACATCTTTTTCGTTGAGTGATACGATTTGACCAGTGGTCTTATCACATACCTGTACTTTCTTCTCAGTTGGTTGTCCTGGAGTAGGAGGGGTTACTGGAGGTGTTGGTGGTACGGTAGGGTTTGTCTTACAATCTGCAAGATTCTTTGAGTGCTTTTTACTATCAAATGCGCTCTCGTCGATAGTGACAACCTTCTTGGTGGTTAGATCACATACCTCAATCTGCTTTTTAGCAGGCTGTTGTGCACAGTCTTTTTCGTTCTTTGAGTGTTTCTTGCTGTCAAAGTCTTTTTCGTTGATTTCAACGATCTTCTTTGTAGTCAAGTCACAAACGTTAATCTTCTTTGGCGCTGGTTGGTCACACTTCTTGGTTACGGTTACTACAGCAGTATCTTGCTTTTGGCCGTTGTCGGTGCTGACTTTTGCAATATTAGTTAGTGTGTTGACACCACAAGCGTCTAGTGCATTATTGTCAACAACCTTAGCACGGAAGGTTACAAATGCGTTCGAGTTTGGTGCAAATGAGCCAAGGTTAAGGCCGCCGTTTACTAGGCTGTTTTCATTAACGGCAGTTAGCTTACCACCGGTCTTTGATGAAGCAAGCTTAGTGCTGCCTGCAACGTACTGCACGCCCTTTGGTAGCTGATCGCTTAGGACAACATTGTTTTGCTGCACGGTACCGGTGTTTCGGTACTCAATCTTGTATTCAACTTCATCGTTTGGATTTACTGCAATATCTTCAGCAAACTTGTTCTCACCTGCTTTTGAAACAGTCTTATTGATGTTAAAGTTTGGCTGATCTACAATAAATTCAAAAGTAATGTAGCCAGCGTATTGATTACAGCCAGGCAGGTTACCATCAAGCTTGTCGTAGCCAAGTGGTGTACCATTTTTGAACAGGTTGTCTGAAAGAGCCTGCCCATTTATTGCACCATTGCTAAAGATTTTGGCAGTTCCTGGTACGTAACGTAGTGCAACGTCTCCGTGGCTAGCCTTACCATATGCTTCGTCCCATACCATTTGTGGTTTTGCGTTGCTAGCGCTAATAAAGCCGTTTAGGCGAGCTGATTCGCCCTTCTTTACAGCTGCTGGCATTGCAAAACGAGCGGTTGCGTTTTGTGCAATACCCTTACGGCCATGCGCATCGTCGTTTAGGTTACTAGCCGCGTTGTTGTGGTAGTACATCATAACGGTGTACTTCTTGCCTGGGACAAGATCAAAATTATCAGTGTAGGTATTATTAGCCGCACCGCTCTCTTTTACGCGCACGAAATTACGCTCATCACCGTAGTTTGGCGTGTTCGTCATTGAGTTAAATGTTACATAACTCGCTGGTTTATCGTACGTGAATGTCGGACGGTCCGATGGTCCCCATGCATTTGCTGCAATTGGTACTGCTACAGCCGCAGCGACAACCGCTACTGCAGCGGTACGCTTTGGTGAGCGACGAATCACATCAAAAAACTTTTTCATTAACGTGTTTCTCCCTTGTTGTAAGGCCTAGCGGGGGCGCTAAACCCGACGTGTTAATTACTAGTCAAAGATAGCACAAGTTGCAAGTAAGCGTCAATATATCTGCTGCATGCGCTGCGTGCTACCGCATGACGGCTGGCAGGGAAAGTTTCACATATAGAATATACAAAATCATTCGCCCACCAATAACGTCCATTACAAGGCAGATTGATTAGCATATCATCACATAACTAATAATTATCAAGGAAAGTGAGTGTAGCGTATAGAGCGCTACACTCGAAATAATGCATCAACACTCGCAAGAGAGCTGACATATAGCTTGCAGAATCTGCAAGTGTGTTTTCCGGTCATGACCCGGAGCGGGGCTTCGTACACGTGGAGACCAGAGGTGTAGAGCCGAAATCTATAGTACTGATAAGTGATATCAGGCTTATCAATAACTATGGATTCCAACGCAGTAGGGTATCTAGAATTCCTACTCACTTGCAGCTGCAATAGGTAGTGGTAAAACCACTAAAAGTACGGCGACAGCACCACTGGTTGTGGTGGGTGGCAGCACTTTAGGTAAGACAACTCACGTCTGGATGACGTAAGAAAATCTCTATTCAGAATTTGGCGGTGTAGTCTCTGCATCGCCAGGCGAAACGGTTGCAGTATTAACTGCTGTAGCGGAAGCCTCTACTTCACGAGGTGAAGCAGGAGATGGCTCCGTGGTAACCGTTTCTTTATGTGGGTTTGGGGTGATGGGAACTGTAGGAGTAGCAACAGGGGTCTGCACAGTGGCAGGAGATGGTTCTGCTGCTACAGGTGGTGCACAGTTACAGGCTCGATCCTCGGTGCCAGTTTTTTTAGTATCAACTGGTCGAGCATCTTGCGGTGATGTCGGCACTTGAGCGGGAGAAGACGCAGCTGAGGTGTTGAGGGTTGGATCCTCGATAATACCTTCAGTTGGGTGTTGATCATCACCAACGATGGGTTGGTTTTTGTCAACAATTGTCTTGCCGCTAGTATCCTTCACCGGTTCTTTTGCGGTCGGCACTTGTGCCTGCTTGGTTTCCTCGGTACGCGTTGGCGCATTCGGGGTTGCCTCGGGTGCAACAACTTGCTCGCTTGGTTTTGCCGGATCAACCGTAATCGCACTACCCGGGGTTACTTCGGGTTTTGCAGGGTTGGTCGGTGCTGCCGGAGGAGTTGTTTCAGCTTGTGCAGGGTTGGGTGCCGGAGCGGGATTGATGCCTTCGTTGCGGATTCGGTCATTCTTACCATCCTTGGGCGTTAATGACTCACTCGGAGTCGGTGTTGGCGCAGGAGGGGTAGAGGTCGACGGAGTCGGAGAAGGCGTCGGTGTTTCGCTCGGAGGCGGAGTCACCGAAGGAGTCGGGCTTGGACTCGGACTCGATGGTGGAGTCACCGAAGGAGTCGGAGTTGGGCTCGGGCTCGGGCTAGTTGGCGGAGTTACTGGTGGGGTTGACGGCTGCGGAGGGTTGCTCGGTGTGGGTGTCGGGCTCGGTGAGCTCGGCGGCACCGGCTTGCAGGCGTTATCGTGAGTATCCCGGTGGCGATTTACGTTGTAGTCGCGCTCGGAAATAGTTACGATTGCACCAGTTTCGCTATCGCAAACCTGAAGCTGTTTAGGCTGCTCAATTTTGGGCGCAGGTTTTACTGGCTCAAAAACTGAAGGCTGCTTGGTCGGCTCAGGTTCAATATGCTGAACAGGGTTCATGCAGTCAGCGCGGACAATGGTACCAGTATTCTTGTGCACGGCAAATTCAGAACCTTGCGGGACGACAACGCCCTTAGCTTGCTGAATAGAAGATGCAGTTTGAATATCGGAAACATTCTGCACATAGCTCATGTCTACAGCCTGGTTACCCTTGGCTGCATAGCAAGTAACCCAGTTGTCAGGGTTAGAGAGCTCCTCGCGAGAAGCACCACTGGTTTGCATCAAGTGCTCCTGATAGCCAGGAATACTATTTGCAGTGGCAACAAATTCTTCAGAAGTTTTTGGCTGCGCTTCAGAAAATGCACCATACCCAGGGTTGCTTTGATGCTCCACTACGTAGCTGTCTCGACAGGTGAGACCCGTCTGACGTTCAACCTCTTTTATCGCTTCAGTTTTTTCACCTGCGGGCGATAAATTAACAGGGTGATTGCCTTGTTGTGGCGAGACTACAGCCTTCAGGCTGCTGTTTGGTGTCGGCACTGTCTGTACTTCAGCGGCCCGGTGTGTATTGGACGGACTAAGAAGAAACGCGCCAACAACAACAAAGGCAGCTGCTGCAAGTGAAAGCAGAAGCGCGATCTTCCGCCAACTATTAGATGCGGCTAACTCTTCGCTCTGCCGTGGTGGCTGAGCGTGTGATTGGTCAGCATTCGTGTGCTGACGTTCGTGCGATGACATAGTGACGCCATCACTCCCTTCAATCTGAATACAATGGCTACAAATGATGGAATAATTGGAAAATACATCTTGAAGATATATTACAAGCGTATACGTTGTCATCAGACAAGTGGACGCTGGGCTAGCTGCTCGACCAAAGCCTAAGCTTTAGAAGCAAGCCAGCATAAAGCATAGAACACAGGAGGGTAAGTGCAGGGGGAATGCGAAAGATAATCGGTTGCAGTTTATTCCGCAGGGGGATGAGGAATAAAGAAAGGGGGATGCTCACCGAAATAGCATAGTATGTATAAAATAACAACAAGAGGGGAAGTGCGGGGGGATGTTCTACGCTTAATGCTAGCTTACAGAAAATAACAAACAGATAGCCACGATATCATAGAAGATGATATTCTAATCAATCTGTCTTGTTAATGAACGAGTTTCACCGCCGAGTGATAACGGCGGCGACAACTACCTTTATATTTAGCATATATTTGCAGAAAAGTCAACAAATTTTGCGATAGTTTTTGCATTAAATGGATAGTGGCTAGGTGATATAAAAAATCACTCCAAAGAAGAGTGATTGTTAGCTTTTTCTAAATGGTGAGCCTACAAATATAAATGTGATCCATCCTTAATTATGTGTTGTAACATCGCGCAACCAAGATGTCAAATAACAACTATTATTACACCTCATTGTCTATTGTTGGTGTTGTCGCGCGCTGGCTTTATATCTAAACTTATTTATAGTACGATAATTATATATGAATAATCGCATGCATAAAATCAATACAAACGAAAGTCTTATTGATGAGGCATTATCCCGTTCAGTAGCTGAAATTCTACCAAGCAAGAGAGAACTTAAAAAAGAACTACAAAGCGGTAAGCGATTGACCTTCTATCTAGGGATTGATCCTACCGCCAGCTACGTTCACCTCGGACATTCGACAAATTATTTGATGCTTGAGCGCTTTCACGCCCTAGGCCATAGAATTATTGTATTGATTGGTGATTTTACGGCAATGATCGGTGATCCAAGTGATAAAACCTCAATGCGCGTGCAGCTAACGCGCGAACAGGTACTTGATAACTTAAAAACATTTAAACAACAAATTGGAAAAATCCTAAACTTTGATGATGCCGATAATCCTATAGAATTTAAATTTAACTCAGAGTGGCTTTCAAAGTTAACGTTTGAGGACTCTGTCGAGCTGGCCTCAAATTTTACGGTTCAGCAGATGCTTGAACGGGATGCATTCAAAAAAAGGATTGCTGAGGAGAAGCCCCTTTTTGTGCATGAATTCTTCTATCCATTAATGCAAGGGTGTGATTCCGTGGCCCTAGGTGTTGACGTGGAAGTGGGTGGCACTGACCAGACTTTCAATATGCTTGCTGGGCGTACACTTCTAAAACGTTACAAACAGAAAGAAAAGTTTGTAATTACGACAACTCTATTAGTTAATCCAGATACGGGCGAGAAGTTAATGAGTAAGAGCCTTGGTACTGGTGTAGGATTGGACCTTGGCGCCAAAGAGATGTTCTTCAAGATCATGCAAATATCAGATGCCGGCATTTATCAGTGTTTCGTGGACTGTACGCATCTATCAATGGGCGAGATTGCCGAAATAAAAAAGCGGCTTGATAGCAATGAAAATCCCCGTGACATTAAAAAAGAGCTTGCTCGAGAAGTGGTGTCTATGTACCACGGCAGTGAGGCTGCTTTTGATGCCGAAAAGCGATGGGTATCTGAAGTTAGCCATAAGAATTTAGCTCAAGATATTCGTATTGTTAAAATTAGTTCTAATGAGTCAATAGTTGACTTGATAGCTCGTTTAGATATAGTTAAAAGTCGCGGCGAGGCCAAGCGTCTAATCAAACAAAATGCTGTTAAAATCAACAACGATAGAGTGAACAATGAGAACGCAACCCTTATTAATGGCGACATCTTGCATGTTGGGAAAAAGCATGCCTTTAAAGTGTCTGTATAGGTAGCTCATTATGAATGAGACTGACATCATAAATCTGCTTCGCAGAGACAATGAGTTTATGGAGGTGGCTAGAGGTATAAATTCACAAGTACCACCCGATTGTAGTTGGTGTATATTTTCTGGTTTCGTTCGCAATAAGATATGGAGCTACATTCATGGCGATACGAGTTTCTTCTGACAAGCAAGGTCTTGATGGCGACTCGCCCGAGGCCCAGCCGCGAACAAGGCGAAGCTTACGCCAAGGCGCACAATATCATAATTACCGAGACGATTATTTTGCTCGAGTCGGCGTCGCGCGAAACGCAGCCAACGCAAAAAAGTAATTGACGCTTGCAAAGACAAAAGCAAAGGTTTTCAAGTCGTTGCTTGCCCGAAGTGTGGCAAAATTCTTTCTGGCAGCGCTTCGCGTGGCAAGATGGGCGCGTATTATCCGGCGTATCATTGTAGTCGCAATGGGCATTATTTTCGCGTACCCAAGCCCGAATTCGACCAAGTCTTGCAGTACGCCAAATATATTTTGGAACACCTCCTTGAGCTACTACTTGACTTCTGTAATCCACTGCGAAAAGCCGCTTTTTTCGGTGCTGTATTCAACAAGCTTCCAACCTACGAACAAATAAACTTTGGAACCCACAAAAATAGCCCGCCACCAGAGGTAAACGAGCTGTTTCAAATCCGAACGGAATATAATCCTTTTATGGTGACCTCACCGGGAATCGAACCCGGATTGCCAGGATGAAAACCTGGTGTCCTAACCATTAGACGATGAGGCCATAAACTAGGCTACATAATACCAAGCAGCGCACAAGTTGTCAACGATAAAATGGCTGATTAGCGCTAAGGCGGAAAAGGTGGTATAGTAGATGTAATAAAAAAGATACGTGAGCGGCCAAAGGTGAGGAAAGGAAAGCTGATGAAAATAAAACAACGATTAGCACTATGGGGTGGTACGTTACTGGCTTTAGCTGCAGCAGCTACAATACCGATGCTGGTTATAGCGCAGGTGCAGAACCAGATGAATCAGCGGCCTTCACGGCAGCAGGTTCAGAATGCTCAATCACGGCGGACGGCAGAGACAAAGGCTACTAGTGACTCTAAGAATAATTTTGTTATTACAAAATATGATGTGCGCACACATTTAGAGCGTGGTGAGCAGAACCAAGTTAAGGGTATCTTTAAAGAAACAATCACTGCTGAGTTTCCTACTACTGATCAGAACCATGGTCTTGAGCGGTATCTACCGGTTCGCTACGACAACCAATCACTACAAGTGAGTGATATAAAGGTAACCGATGAGTACGGCAAGGATATTACGACAGAGGTCAGTAAGCAGGGCTCAGATGTTATTCGTATTCGGGCAGGTGATAAGGACAAGTATGTTCATGGTCAGAAAACTTATGTGTTCCACTATAACGTAGGTCGAGCTGTACAATCGTTTGATGACGTAGATGAATTTTACTGGAATCTACTGGGACCTAATTGGGCGGTACCTATCCAGCGATTTTACGGTGAAGTAACGATAGACAAGGAGCTGATCGGCTCGGTTAACCGTAGCCGCCTTGCGTGCTACTCTGGGGAGCATGGAAAAGCGAGTCGATGTGGACAGTTTGGCTGGCGCGATGAGCAGACGCTTAGTGTTGCACAGCAAAATCTGCGGCCATTCCAGAGTGTTACGGTTGCAGTAGCGTTTGCTAAGGGTACTGTTGGCCCGGCACAATTGCCAGCTAAAGATGCGGCGGGGCTATACGTGCAAGTGGCAGCAGGTATTTTGGCAATATTTCTTGCGTTGCCGCTAATGTACGCATTGATGGCGATACGAAAGCGACGTTGGCGCAAGAATGAAACGCGACAAATCGTGCGAGAATTTATTCCGCCAAAGGAAAGTGTTTGGCTTAGCGCGTATGTCGCTCGGCTGAACGTGCAGAAAAATAAGGTGATTACTGCACAAATTCTAGACCTTACCGTGCGAGGTTATCTGGCGGTGAAAGAGGTGACTCCAGCCGGGGAGCACAAGGTATTGGGTGTAACGCGTAAAACGGGTCCTGTATATGCCGTAGAGATTGTTCGAGATCTGAGTAGTTTAACACCAGAAGAGACGGCTGTAGTGAAGGCGGTGTTTAATAGTACAAGCCTCGGTGCACGATACACGCCAAGTAAAGCTAAGAGAGATACCAATCTAGGCAGCCGTATCGCAAAGCTGAATCAGCAAGATACCGAGCCGGTAGCAACGAAGCACGGCTACTTTGCGCCAGACGCATTAATGGCTCGGCTGCATAACTGGTCAATTTGGTTTATTCTTATTATGTGGTTTATGGCAATTGGCTCTTTAGTACTGGCTTATATGGTCTCTGGCTGGTCTACAGAATTCACTAGCGCGGTAACTAATACGTTTTTCTCTGTTGCGGTTGGTGCCATTGTAGTAGCGATTATTATGTCGATCGTTTTCTATAGTGTGGTGTCACGGAGCCGCTTGACAGATAAGGGTGTTGCTCTGACGCGATATATGTATGGTCTTCGTAGTTACATGCAGCTGGCCGAGGCGGAGCGAATTCGGTTCCTGCAATCACCAGAAAATGCGCAGCGGGTTGGCAGTGTCAATACAGAAGATCCGGCTACAATTGTGAAGCTATACGAACGACTCCTGCCATATGCTACATTGTTCGGTATGGAGAAGGGTTGGATGCAACAGTTGGCCAAGTGGTATGAAACAACTGGTGAGTCGCCGGCTTGGTCAAGCGGTATTGTGTATAATGCGGCATTTATTAGTAGCATGAACCACTTTATGACTACCGATATGGCGAGTGGCATTAGCGGTAGTGTATCGACCTATTCGTCATCTAGCTCGGGTGGTAGTTCTGGCGGTGGTTTCTCTGGCGGCGGCGCCGGCGGAGGCGGTGGCGGTGGCTGGTAAATCTAACCCCTCAAAGCGCCGCGTAAAACATGGCAAGCGAAGGTTATCGGCAAAAGATACGACTACTATCGGCTGCGCTATTATTGTCCTTATTGGCGTTGCTGTATGGGGCGTGATAACACTTAGTAGGGCAAATCAGGTTGAGCGTGCCAGTTATACTGCGGTGCGTGATGCTATTACGGTGCGGTTAGCGCTCTCTGATGATGGGCTCAAAATGAAAGCCCACGTAGAAGAGACGCTAGAAGTAGAATTTACTCAAGGTAATAAGGGTAATATTATTGAGCGTGAGTACCGGGGTATTCGGCCACCATTACCGGTGAAAGGTAGTATCTCAGTGCATAATGAGCAGGGTAATGATGTACCGGCAAAAATACATGAATATAACACAGGTAGTTCCCGAAGTGGCAGTACAGAGCAGCACTCTGCAATACGTATTGGTGATATGAAGGATAAGACACCACTGCAAGGCAAGAAGACATACCATATTAGCTATGATGTAGGTGAAGATTTATTGGGCATCGGTGATAGTGCAGGCGCTAGTTTTTTTTATACACTACCGCTTCCGAAGCCAGATGTGGACACACGCCGACTCGTTGCTGACATTATATTCCCCGAAGCCATGCTACAAAGAGAAAAGTTGCGGGATGGTGATGTGCTGACATGTGACCGGGTTACCGGCAAGGGCGAGGAAGGACTTGGACCATGCGACGCTGTGGAAGTACGTGATAATGGCAAGACGATTCATATAGAGCAGGCTAATCTGAAGCAGGAATTTGTGTGGCTTAACGTTTCTGCGCCGCGTACACAGGCACAGGAGCAGTACCATGAAGCCAAGAGGCAACAGGGTGTATTTTGGTCTGGAGTAATACTATTTTTTGCTGCACCGGTGGTGATTGTTGGATTGATATGGTGGACATGCAAGGAAGTTGCGAAAGAAAAAGCTAACAAAGATAAGTCATCCGAGAAGCCAAGTAAGGCGAGGAAGAAGCGAAGGGTCGCCAGGAAGAGAAAGACTGATACGTAGTTTTGTGTTACGGCGGCTGTTCCGATCGCTACCTTGACTACTGTCAGCAAATAGGGTAAACTTACCGGTACCTGTTGATGGCTATACAGCTATCCAGCGCTGCAACTGTCTTTTGGCTGCAGCAAGAACATTTACAACCATGATAGGAAGTGATTTAGTATGAATCTCTTGGAACAGCAGACGGTAGAAAGCGCTGAGGATGTTTTCCTCCGCCAGGAAGAGATTTTGGGCAACCTTTCATTGCAAATGGGGTGTCCCGAAGACATTTGCGGTATCCGTTCGTGGTACATAGATTTTTCCTGGAAGGCTGGGCTACTTCTAGATTTACATAATGATGGGTATTGCTCTCATGACGATTCCTTGAAATCTCATGATGCGTCATACGCTATTGTTCGTGATCTGGGTGAGTACGACCATGATAAGAAAAAGCTCCGCAAATGGGGTGAATGGCTCGACTCCTGCGAGGCGTGTATTACTCTTCAGCAAGAGAAGCTCCAGCAATCCAATGATAGTACGGGTGCTGATGGCGTACTGGCAGATTTGTGTAAGTTGGCGCTTGATCAGATCGACGCAGACCGCCAGGTGTTTGGTCCTTTAGCTCGTATTTTCTTAACTAGCTAAAGGCTATAGGGGCAACCCATGTAAGAGATGCTATAAACTCTGTATCGTGTCAAGGCGTGAGCTCGCAGCAAGTATATTGCTGCGATGCTCCGCCTTATTTTTTATAAAAACCTTGTGATTGTACGCTATATTCTGGGCGTATAGATACCCTGACAAGTGATATAAAAAATGCTACACTAATAGCATGAGTGTATTTTTTAAACGAACGAAGATCTTAGCCACTGTTGGGCCGGCAGTGAATAGCTATGAGAAGCTGCGAGAGATGAGTATGGCCGGGGTGAATGGGTTTCGCTTAAACTTTAGCCATGGTGACTATGCTGAGCGAGCAGAGCAAATTCGCTGGATTCGTGATGCTACGGCTAACGAAACAGGCAAACCTGTGGCTATTTTGCAGGATTTGCAAGGGCCAAAAATCCGTCTTGGCAAGCTAAAAGACGACATGGTGCTTAATGTGAGCGCTGGTGATGAAATTATTTTAGATTATGCTGCTGAGCATGATGGTGGTCTGATGACAATTCCGGTGCAGTATAATTTGGCAGAGAAGGTACGCGTGGGTGAGCCGGTGTATATTTTTGACGGCAAGATTCGCACAGAGATGGTAGAAAAGGTATCGAGCACTGCTATTAAGCTGGCAGTAAAGAATGATGGCTTTTTGATGAGCAAAAAGGGCATTAACTTGCCAGATACTGATTTTGGTGGTGATATTCTTACCAGTAAAGACCTGGCAGATCTTGAGTATGGCGCAACACAAGATATTGACTTTGTGGCGCTATCGTTTGTGCAGACTGCTGATGATATCAATAATTTGCGTCAGTTGCTACTATCGCACGGGTCAAACGCTCAAATTATTGCAAAAATTGAGACAAAATCGGCAATTGAAGAGAAGAACTTGGAAGAAATCGTACTTGCCAGTGATGGTGTGATGGTAGCCCGTGGTGATTTGGCGGTTGAAGCTGGTCCTGAAGTGGTGCCGTATGTGCAGCGTCGAACGATTGCACTGTGTC
Source organism: Candidatus Saccharimonadota bacterium (assembly GCA_905372785.1). Lineage (GTDB taxonomy): Bacteria > Patescibacteriota > Saccharimonadia > Saccharimonadales > Saccharimonadaceae > VGLK01. Next base: position 48,211 of record CAJPQG010000002.1, on the reverse strand, counting down.
GCCGCTACAATAAGCTTTCGATTGTGGCAACGCAGATGATGGCTAGCATGGTGGACAACCCAGAGCCAACTCGTGCTGAGGTAAGCGACGTAGCAAGTGCTGTTATTATGGGTGCAGACACGGTAATGCTTTCAGATGAGACGGCTAACGGCAAGTATCCACTTGATGCGGTGCGTGCCATGAAGAAAGTTATTTTGTACACGCAGGAGCATGTCCCAGTTGATCCACTTGATGATGTAGTACGTACTAGCGACCGACAGCGTGGTGCGCTTGCAAACGCAGTAACATCACTAGCAGAAGAGCTGAAGGTTGATGCTATTGTGGCAGAAACAAAGTCTGGTGCTATGGCTGCAGCGGTGGCTGGTATGCGTCCGCATCTGCCAATTGTGGCGGTAACCAGCGAAGCGCGCTCGGCGCAGCAGCTGGCACTAAGCTACGCAACACGAACCTATATTCGCCCTGATGGTGAAGGTGCAGGTGAGAAGGTTGCACAAGAATTGCGAGACAATGGCTACTTTAACACTAGCGATGCCGTGCGCGTTGCTGTGGTTAGTGGTGATGAGCCAGGTGTCAGTGGCGGTAGCGACACAATACGTATTCGACGCTACGAGTAGTAAATATAACTAATGCATGGGGTGGGAATTATGCAGGCAAAAAAGCAGACGATTATTGGCGCGCCGCTTGACGGACGGACCGTTATAGTGCGCGCCGACTACAATGTACCGCTCGCAAGTGACGGTAGTATTCGTGACGATACAAGAATCCGTGCGAGTCTGCCAACGCTGCGTGCGCTATTAGACCGGGGTTGCCGAGTGGTTATTGTGAGCCACTTGGGTCGGCCTGGTGGTAAGCGAGTTCCGGCGCTTAGTTTAGCTCCGGTCGCTAACCGGCTCGCTCGGCTTATGGGCCAGCGCATCACTTTTTTGCCAGAGGCGATTGGTTCACAGGTGCGTGATACAATTCAAAAATCAGCACCAACGAGCCTGATATTATTAGAAAATCTACGATTTTACCCCGGCGAAGAAACAAACGACATGGCTTTTGCGCGGGCATTGCAGCAGTCTACTGGGGCTGAGTATTTAGTGCAGGATGGGTTTGGTATTGTACACCGTGCTCAGGCTAGTACTGAAGCATTGGGTCATATTATCCCTGCTGTTGCAGGGCTACTCGTTGAAAAAGAAATCACCGCTCTTGCGCCGGCCATCGACCACCCGGCGCGGCCGCTTACTGTAGTGCTTGGAGGTGCAAAAGCAGCAGATAAAATGCCATTGCTAGCGCGAAGTATCCAGCAAGCTGATCATGTATTGATTGGTGGTATCATAGCGACTGCTATATTGCAGCGGCTTGGTGCGAAAGTTGGGAAAAGCCAGGTTGATGCGCAGGCAGCGGGGCTAGTGGACACAATTATTGCTCAGGCTCAGCAACGAGCCCGGCAACTAGGCCGCAGCCTTGATGATTTTTTGGTATTGCCGCGCGACGTTGGTGTTGGACGAAGCAAAGATAGTCACGAGCGACACGATATTGACATCAATCAGGTGCAGCCGAGTGATATCATTTTAGACATTGGAGCAGCGTCAGCCAATCGGTTCGCTGGCTATATTACAAGTGCAAAAACTGTGGTATGGAATGGTACCTTGGGGTACGCTGAAAATGAAACCTTTGCTCGTGGGTCGGTGCGAGTAGCGATGGCGATGGCGAATACACCAGGCATTGTCTCAATTATTGGCGGTGGGGATACGGCGAATTTTGTGCACCACATTGGGCTTGGTGAGGGCAGTTTTACTCACGTTTCGACAGGGGGCGGTGCGAGCCTTGCGTTCATCTCGGGTGAGTCGCTGCCGGGCATTAGGATACTGCTAGACGACCACAGTAGGGTGTGATACACTGAAAGCAAAAGCATTATGAAGACAAACAAGATACAATCAAAACTTATTGTTGGCAATTGGAAGATGAACCTGACGGTGCATGAAGCCAGCGTTCTATTGCATCAGCTGATGCATGCATTACCGGCTTCGAAGATGGAGCGGGTAGATGTAGCGGTGGCACCTCCAATGATTGCGCTACAATCATTACATATGCAAGCTGAGCACAGCAAAATTAAGCTAGCTGCTCAGAATTTTCATTGGCGTGATCATGGGTCGGTTACCGGGGAAGTGTCAGCTTGGCAGCTGCGTGGCATTGCCGCCTATGGTATTGTTGGTCACTCGGAGCGTGCTCAATTTGGTGAAACAATGACCACCTCGGCGCTTAAAGTACAGGCTGCGCTGCGAAATCACATCACACCGATTTTGTGCGTTGGTGAAACTGCCGAACAGCACCACAAAGATGATGCACTCCAGATTATCCAGCAGCAGGTGAAGGCTGGCCTTGCTCATGTAACGGCTGATGAGGCGAGCAGCGTCATAATTGCATATGAGCCGATTTGGGCAGTGGGTAGCGGGCGAGTTGCGATGCCGAGCGACATTGCTCGGGTGATTGCTGGTATTCGTGATCAGGTGGCTGATTTATTCGGGCGCCAGGCTGCAGCTGCATTACGGGTCCTGTATGGTGGTAGCGTTACTACCGAAGTCGTTCGGCCACTGCTTAGTGTGCCGGGGGTTGATGGGCTTTTAATAGGGGCAGCCAGCAGAAAGCCAGCAGAATTTATTCGGATTGTGGAGACGGCTAATGAAGCCAGCCAAGAAGGAGGTAAAGATGACTGATATTGATTTCGATGAGCTTGATCGTGCTGTTCAATCACTAATGAATTCAAAGAAGCGTAGCCCTGCGCGGCCTAAGTCGTCTGCGCGGTCGCTGGCGCCTGCGCCGGCGCGTGGTGCTCGGCGTGACACGACACCCGCCTCACCTGTCGAGCGGCCTGCTGCTACTCATAGTTTGAACACATCGCCTACTCCAGCGGCTATAGAGTCTACCCAGCAGCAACACGATACGGCAGCTGCGCTGACTGCTCCAGTGGTTTTTATGCCACCAACGGAAGAGCCTGAGGCTCAAGGTCGTTCCTCAGATCATGATACACCTGCTGCTAGCGAACAAACGTCGCATGTGGATGATACTAAAGTCGTAACTGCTGCAGGCAATCAAGCGACGGCACCATCGAATACTACCAAAGTAGGTGTAGATGCAAATAGTTTTGCTTGGCCAGCAAAGAGCTCGGAAACTGTGTCGGGCGCTATCACTTTTGATCCTCCGGCAGCTGCAGAGTCTACCCCTAACGGCGCTGCCCAAAAGACGACAGCAACCGAGGTGACTAGAGCGCAGCATGAGATCGCACAAGAAGTAGCTCCTGCGCCGGCCCCATCGCAAGAACCAGTAGCTACAAGTGATGATAAAGTTAGCACTATAGCTAGTGTGGAACGTACTCCTAAGCTGGCGTCTCCAGAGCCAGTAAGTACTACAGCCCCAGCGCCAACGCCAGAGACAGTGCAGCGCAAGCCTGCGCCTGCGGCGATCAGTCAGCCTGCGAAGTCAACCACTGTTACGCCACTATCAGCTCGTCGAGTACCACTTGCGAGTGCTACTGTTGCGCCAGCGGTACTTGAGTCTGAACGGCTTTCTCATCAGAGTGAGCTTGCAGAAGCTAGTGTGCAGCCGGCAAACGTGGAGGCTCCTAATGATGAACCTGCCATTTCTGCGGATTTGCAAGCAAAAACTGCAGTGGTAACTCCGCATCAAGAAGCACAACCGTCATGGAGTGAATCCATCCAGCCGGACTGGGCTAATAAAGAGCTAGATTCGGCAGAAATGCAGGCTAGCCCGCAGCCAGAGCCTACCCCTGAACAGTCAAAACCAGCTGTGAGTGCGGCTAAGCAGGCGACAGGTCGGGTGTCTTCAGCGCTGAAGCGCTCAGTCAAGGCAGCTGCTCCGGCGGCAGTGCAGTCGTTGAAAGCGGCCCATGCCAAAAGTATGAAAGCAGTCAAGCGGCCAAGCCAGGGTCGTCATATGGATATCGTATCTGGTGCTGCTCCTGCTGATGAGCTGGTATTGCAGCAAATTAGCCCTGAAGCGAAGGCCTTGCAGGCAAATCAGCATACCTCTGGGGTAGTGCAAGATATTCGTCGTCCAAAGCAGAAGAAAAACCGTGGCTCGGTGAGTAACGAACAGGATATTATGGCTGCTGCTACGGCTGCATTTAGTGGTACGCCACTACATGGCACAGACCGAATACATCCTGCAAAGAGTACGGATGGTAATCAGGAAGCAGTGCAGCCAACTGCTAAGGCTAGTGCGCTTGTGCCAGCTCCAGTAAAAAAGGCAACTGAGGCAGTGCAGCAAAAGGCTGCAGCAGTAGCTTCAGCGGCAAAGCAGGCTCGTAAAGAGGCTATTGCAGCTCAGGCCGCATCCAATACACCGAAAGATAAAGGCGAAGCTATACTCGAGCGGGCTATGAAGCAACTTACGAGTGACAATGGTTCACCATTTTTGCCAGATGCAAAAGACAAGGTAGAGAAGCGGCCGCTTGGCTCTCGACTATCAAATGGTGGTGCGCAGCTGGTTACATTACCCGACAGCGGTAAGTACCAGCGCGGTAGGCGCCATAAAGAGCGAGTCATTATGCCCCTTGATAGGCCGCACGATGATGGCAAGCTAGCTGAACAGCTCAGCAACGAAATAGCAGCAGCTGGTGGCGATGCGTACGGAGCACCACTTTACAACCAGTCAGCGGGTTCGAGTGCTCCGGCTAAGCCGCGTCGTTTTAACCCAGTGGTGCCAGTGACTATTATTGCGCTCGTTATTATCGCTATTATCGGTGGCATTATTATTGTGCAGATGATCGGTAAGGTATAGCGCTAAAAAGATATTCTAGGTAAAACTATGCTGCAGTCGTGGCATAGTTTTATTGATTATGTTAAATGCGATATACTAAGAAAGACATGACACAGACGGAGGAATTATTACTCGGCGGCCTCAACGACATGCAGCGGCAGGCGGTAGAGCATCAGAGCGGGCCGCTCTTAATACTAGCGGGAGCAGGAAGTGGCAAGACGAAGACGTTGACGCACCGCATTGCTTGGTTGATTTGTAATCATGATATATGGCCGAGCAGGATATTAGCAGTTACGTTTACCAATAAAGCAGCTCGCGAAATGCGTGAGCGGTTGGCGACGCTTCTTAGGCAGGAGCAAAGTCGCGAGTTTATGCCGTGGATGGGGACATTTCATAGCATTTGCGTGCGATTATTGCGGCAAGAAGGACCCCATATTGGTGTGCCGCGCAACTTTATTATTTACGATGAGGACGATCGGCAGCGGCTGGTGAAGCAGGCCATGAAGGCACATGGCATGACAGACAAAGATATCAAAGCGCGGCGGGTGAGTGCTGCTATCTCGGCGGCTAAAAACGCTATGACTTCGGCTGACGATTTTGCGGCGAGTGCGTACGGCCCGCAGCAAGAGAAAATTGCGCAACTTTATCATGAATATGAGCGGCTACGCAGGCAAGCTGGTGGGCTGGATTTTGATGATTTATTACTAGAGGTTGTGCGGCTGCTGCGCGAGCATCCGTCAGTGCGAAAGCAGTGGCAGCAGCACTTTGCGCATATTTTGGTCGATGAGTATCAAGACACTAACGCTGCACAGTACGAGATAGTGAAATTATTGGCCGGTGCTCAGCGTAATATTTGTGTGGTGGGTGATGATTGGCAGAGTATTTATTCGTGGCGTGGCGCTGATTTTACAAATATTTTACGATTTGAGCAGGATTTTCCGGGTGCTACGGTAATAAAACTAGAGCAGAATTACCGCAGTACAGGCGCTATTTTGCGGGCTGCCCAATCGGTTATCGAGCAAAACACTCAGCGCAGTGAAAAGGTGCTCTGGACCGACTTGGGCGAAGGTGCTCCAGTGGTGCTTCACCAGGTATATGATGAAACCGAAGAGGCGAACGCTACTGCCGAGTATATTCGTGCGCAGGTAGAGAAGGGCACACGTGAGTATCAGGATTTTGCAGTGCTCTATCGCACTAATGCTCAAAGTTATCAAATAGAGCGGTCACTTCGTCAGCGGTTTATTCCATATCAAATTTTTGGCAGTATTAGATTCCTAGACCGAGCTGTTATTAAAGATATTATGGCCTATGTGCGCCTAATATACCAGCCGAGCGATGTGGTGAGCTTTACGCGCATCGTGAATGTGCCGGCTCGCGGTATTGGTGCTAAAAGTTTGGAGCATTTTTTGTCGTGGCACGCCGCGAGTGGCCAAGATTTAATTAGTGGGCTGCTGCTTGCTCCTGAGATTACGACGATCACTCCTCGGGCGCGACGTAGCTTGCACGATTTGGGCACCGTGCTACGTGAGCTGCAAGCGCTACTGGCATCTAATCCAGCACCAAGCCATTTTATTGAAACGGTCGTAAAACGGACAGGGTACTATGAGCTACTAAGTAGTGATACTGCGCAGGCTGATGATAATCTAGAGCATTATTCGGCGCTGCTAGGCGAAGCAAAATTATACGCTGATACCACAACATTCCTTGAGGAAATGGCGCTTATGTCGAGTAATGATAGCAGTGCAGACGGGCGTAGCGTTACGCTAATGACCTTGCACGCCGCAAAGGGCTTAGAGTTTCCTGTGGTGCACATGGTTGGGCTTGAAGAGGGTATTTTGCCACACGCACGAGTGCACGAAAGTGGCAAGCAGGAAGATATCGAAGAGGAGCGTCGGCTATGCTACGTGGGTATGACGCGTGCTCGTGAGGAACTGCGTATTAGCTATGCGCATACGCGGCTTCAATTTGGGCAGCGGTCGTATAATATGCCATCACGGTTTATTGATGATATGAAACTAACACCAGCCACGGAAGACATGGCCGATGAAGTGTATGTACCTGATGAAGAATTATTTATGGATGATGCATCAGCGTTCTTGCAAACGGGCGATCGCGTGAAGACACCAGCTTTCGGCACCGGCACAGTGCAAGACGTTGACGGTATGGCAGTTACTGTCGCATTTGACAGCGGTCAGGAGAAGAAATTAAACGTTGAATATGCACGCCTGGAGAAGCTCGATTAGCTAGACAGACGGGGTCAGCTTTGGTATACTAAAAGCATCAACTATGAGTATGAGAGTATACCTGTCAGCGGCTAAGCGCCAAGGCCTCCTTCCTTACGCTATAGCTGCGCTAACCGCTATCAGTCTTGCGGTGATAGCGATTATCCTGATCAACAGTGCGTTTGCCTCTGCCGAAAGCGGCGATAGTCGTGGGGCATTAGAAATGACCGATCGTCAGAAGATGGTGACTATTTACGACGAAGGTCGAGAACGCACCATAACTACAAAAGCAAATACTGTAGAAGAAGCTCTGAAGGCGGCTCGCATAGACGTTGCATCGAGTGACGAAGTTGAGCCGGCTCGCCAAGAGGCAATTTCAAGCTCGCATTTTACCATTGATGTGCGTCGTTCACATCCGGTTGTTATTGAAGATGGCGGTGTGCGTCGTCAGGTGTTAACTACGCAGCAAAACGCGAAGGAGATCGCGAAGGATGCGAACGTTGAGCTTCACGATGAGGATGAAGCTACTGTAAATACAAGCTCTGATATGAACTCGGTACTAGAAAATGGGGCAGCAGCCGTGCTGAAGATTAACCGCGCTACTCAGGTGGAGGTGACACTATATGGCAAGCCAAAGACCATGTATACCCGTGCAAAAACAGTAGGTGAGTTCCTTAAGGAAAAACAAATTCACCTCGGCAAGGACGACACTTTATCTGTTGATGAAAAAACACCAATCACTGCGCAGATGAAGTTTGAAATTTGGCGCAATGGCAAGCAGACTATTTCAGAAGAGAAAGAAGTTGACTTTACGACAGAGCAAGAAAAAGACCCGAACAAGGAAACAAGCTTTAAGGAAGTAAAGACTCCTGGTGAAAAGGGTAAGAAAACAGTAACGTACGAAGTAGAGATGCGTAATGGTAAAGAAGTGTCACGCAAAGAGATTCAGTCTGTTGTGACCAAAGAGCCAAAGAAGCAGATCGAGATTATCGGCACTAAGAAGGCTAGCCCAAGCTACAGTGGTGGCGGCAGTAAATCAGAGTGGCTGGCTGCTAGTGGTATTGCACAATCTGATTGGGGCTATGCCGACTGGCTCGTGCAAAAGGAAAGTGGTTGGAATCCAAACGCAGTCAATAAGTCGTCTGGTGCATGTGGATTAGCTCAGGCGTTGCCATGTAGTAAGGTCCCTGGCGGCGGTGGCCACGATCCAGTGTCATCACTAAAGTGGATGGACAGCTACGTGAAGGGTCGCTATGGTGGCTGGGCTGGTGCAGTAGAGCACAGCAAGTCGAGGGGCTGGTACTAGCCTACAGCTATGGCCTTGCAAAATAATACAAAACTAGGGCAGCATTGGTTGAAAGACCGGGCTGCTCTAGCTGCTATCGCGGAGTCGGCGGAGCTTACGCCGCAAGACACTGTGCTGGAGATTGGTCCAGGCCTAGGGACATTAACTAGCCATTTATTGCGGAATGCAGGCAAAGTAGTGGCAGTTGAGTTTGACCCTGAATTAGCTCGAAAGTTGCCAGGTCAGTTTCCTGGTAAGAATTTGCAGGTTGTTCATGCTGATATTCTACATTTTGATGAGCACCAATTGCCACATGGCTATAAGGTAGTAGCAAATGTGCCATATTACATTACTAGTAAGATCGTACAGAAATTTTTAACGAGTGATCACCCGCCACAACTAATGTCTATTTTGGTGCAAAAAGAGGTTGCCCAGCGTATTGCAGCGAATCCGGGAGATATGAGTATGCTCGCAGTGGCTGCGCAGGTATACGCTGAAGCTAACATAGGCCTTATGGTGCCACGAGATTTATTTACGCCGCCACCAAAGGTTGATTCACAAGTGGTGACACTTCACCTGAGGCAGTCGCCACTGGTATCGGCGACAGATCAGGCTGACTTTTTCCGTCTTGTGCGGCTAGGATTTGCCGGTAAGCGTAAAAAGTTGCGGTCTAGTTTAAGTGCAGGATTGCGGACCGACAAGCCTATGGTAGATGAGCTGTGTCAGCAGGCGGGCATAGAGAGTAGCTGGCGAGCAGAAGATTGTTCTATTGATGATTGGCTGCGACTTTTGCGTAGCGCACGCCACCGCGGGCTCGTATAGATTAATGCCACTAATTTGTAAATACTGCGTCCTATCTTATGATTCTGGGGGGCTATTAGGCTGCCGCGCTGTATATTGCGTCATTAGTTTGATACAATAAGGGCACTATGGGAAAGATTTTATACGTTACAACTGCAATTCCATATGTGAACGGCAAACCACATATCGGTAATGCACTCGATTATTTATTGGCTGATATCTGGGCCCGATATCAGCGTATGAATGGCCATGAAGTGGTCTTTCAGGTGGGTACAGACGAACACGGGAATAAGATTGCGGCAAAGGCAAGCGAGTTAGGCCTACATCCACAAGATTATACCGACAGTATGTATGGCAACTTTGAAGAGTTGATGAAGAAAGTTGGTGCAACATATACCCATTTTGTGCGCACTACAGATGAGTACCATGTTGCTGCAGTACAATATATTTGGCAGCAGTTGCAACCATATATTTATAAGGGCACGTATGAGGGATGGTACTGCCAGGGCTGTGAGTCATTTGTCACAGACAAGGAAGCTACCGCTAATAATGGTGTTTGCCCAGATCATAATACGCCATATCAGCGATTGAGTGAAGAGAATTATTATTTACGCACCAGTGAGTTTACGAGTCGTATTCGGCAAGCAATTGAAACTGGCAAGATGAAGATTGTGCCAGAATTTCGTAAGCGTGAATTCTTGGAGATGCTGAAAGACGGTATCCCAGACGTATCTATCTCACGGCCAAAGCGTAATCTAAGCTGGGGCGTGCCTGTGCCGGGCGACCCAGACCAGGTGATGTATGTATGGCTTGATGCGCTCTCGAACTACATCACTGTTATTGGTTACCCGACAAACCCTCAGTGGCGCGAGGTGTGGCCAGCTGATGTGCAGGTGATTGGTAAAGATATTTTGCGGTTCCATGCAGGTATTTGGCCAGCAATGTTGCTTGGCCTTGGCCTTGACTTGCCACGCGTCTTGCTTGTGCATGGACACGTTAATGTTGGTGGCACAAAGATGAGTAAATCTTTAGGCAATGTCGTCGATCCGAACCAGGTGATTAATGAATATGGCGTCGATGCATTCCGCTACTACTTTGCGCGGCACATCCCGACACAAGATGATGGTGACTTCACCTGGGAGAAGTTTGAGCAAGCGTATAATGGTGAGCTAGGTAATGATTTCGGTAACCTCGTGCAGCGCGTTGCCAGTATGATAACACGCTATCAGGCAGGTGTGATTGGTGACATCACACGCCGAGGTGAGCATGATATGCAGCCGTATCGTCAGGCAATGGCAGAGCTAAGCTTCGATCGAGCGCTTGATGAGGTTTGGGTGATGATTCGATCATTGAATAAATATCTTGAGAACGTTAAGCCGTGGGAAATTGCACGCGATCGTGATACCAATCCTGACGCCAGTGCTCATTTGTCTGAAGTGCTTACGTATAGCGCAGGCACGCTTTTGCAGATTGCTGATTTACTAGCACCGGTCATGCCAAGTACGAGTGAAGCCATCCATAAACTCTTTGGTAGTGGTGTTGTACAGCCAGCTCAGCCGCTATTCCCAAAGCGTTACATCCATACGCCAGATCCACGAGCTAAAACGCAGGAATAACAGGAGGCGACCCATGCTCATCGATACTCACTGTCATATACATGACCAAGAATTTTTTTCACCTCAGGCTGCCGAAGAGGCCTATCGCGCAGCTCGGCAGGCTGGTGTAGAAGCATTATTCTTGGTCGGTACTGATCAAAAAAGTAGTCAGCAGGCGATAGAGTTTGCACGTGACCATGAGGGTACCTACGCTATTATTGGCGTGCATCCACATGAAACAAGCGGTGGTATCGATGAGTTTCTGCTGTGGGCTCGTCAGCGGCTCGATGATCCTCGCACTGCACCGCTTATTATTGGCATTGGTGAGATTGGGCTAGATTATTTTTATCAGCATGCACAGCCGGCAGACCAACAAAAGGCGCTTGCTCAGCAATTGCAGTTAGCGCAGGACTACCAGCTGCCGGTGAGTTTTCATGTGCGTGAAGCGTTTAATGATTTTTGGCCAATTTTTGACAAGGCGCATAATATTAGTCCGGTACGCGGCGTTTTGCATAGCTTTACCGATACTATGCAGCAGGCGGAGGCGGGGCTTTCGCGTGGGCTATACATCGGAGTGAATGGTATTAGCACATTTACAAAAGACGCCCAGCAGCAGGCGATGTTTGATGCATTGCCACTCGATAGGATAGTACTAGAGACGGATGCACCGTTTTTGGCGCCAGCGGGGCACCGCGGTAAGCAGAACCAGCCAGCGTGGGTTAAGGATGTGGCTGCATATCATGCTGCGAGGCGTGCTTGTGACGTACAAAAAATTGCTGATACAACAACTAGTAATGCACAATCGTTGTTTCTTTCATAACGAATTTACCACTGTAATTATGCAATAATTGCGCTATGTAGTCGACTTTCACTGCTAAGCTATGCTAACCTTGATAAGTATTTGTATGAAACGTGATATATGCGAGACCCCCGGCCCTGTCGGGTGGTATATCCGTTTTGATAGAACAAGTAATAGTACAAAACAACGTGATATTATAATTAGTCAGCCAGAATAGGGGGGCTTTTATGCCATTTGTTGAACAACAACCAAATCAGTTTGCGTATAATAGCCAGGAGCGGAGCTCACTAGATTCAGAGACTACGCATAATCAGGGGTGGAACTCACTGGATCCAGAGGCTACACATAATCAGGAGTGGAATCTGTTTAGCCCAGAGCACAAGTCTCATAACTCAGAGGCAGGTGATCTGCGAGAGTTAATTCAGTTCTTGAGTAATGGTAATAATTTTGAAAATCTAGCTAACAATATGCCTAGTCCAGAACAGACTGAAGATAATTACAATGGATTCCATGGTAAAAATCTAGCTGTCAAACAAAATGAACATCCAGTCGCTAGTGCTGAATTTTCTGAAGACGGGCAAACTAATAGTGAATATGTTGATTCGCTTGCGGCAGAGCCAGTGCATGAGCAAGCTGTAAATCATGAAGTACCTGAAAATCGTTCAGTCTCAACAGCTGAAGTGGCGACAAACTCATTGCTAGCACAAATCGAAGCGTATGGGAAAGGTATTGGCGAGTTTCGTAACGGAGTCGTCGAACAGAACCGTAAGCGATAGTTACAGTGGACAGAGAAAGGGGTGGCTATGGCAAAATTTGTTAAGAAAACATTAGAGCTTCTCGTTGGTCCGGAGATTGAAGATGGTAAAGTAGTGCGACACCTGGACGCTCCGGTGTCGCTTGCTGCTGTTCCGCCTGCAGTAACGCAGACAATCCCGCAAGAGCCATCGAGGCCAGAATTTACCAAAACACAAGATTATGTAGCACCGGGGCAACGCCGAGCGGTTTCGCGTCGTATTACGCCATCGAGCCCGGTAGGTGGGCTCGCGGGCCAGCCGCTTAATGCGTCAATGACGCAACCGGGCGGTGCGCCAGTACCGGGGTTTGATAGGGGATTATTCGCGTCACCAGTCGTTCCACCGATAACGCCAATATCGCAAGATCCTGATCCTGTGGCAAGCAGTAGGGCTGCAGACCAAAGCCAGCATGTAGCTTCTAGTGCACCGCACGTGCAAGCGGGGACTGCGCAGCCAGTAGTCTCTGATGCTGAGCGTCAGCAGGTTTCTGATTTGCAGGCGAAGTTGCATGAAACAGCTCACGCTGCTGATGCGGCTGCCGAACCAGGCGGTGATCAACAGAGTCCAAAGCCTGTGGAAAAAGCGAAGACCGCACAGAGCAAGGGCGAGGGACAGACTGCTGCGCCGAGTAAATCGGCTAGCCATAAGAAGGGTGCAGCTAAGAAAAAGGGTCATACAAAAAGTCACAAGATGCAAGGCCTTAGCGCCTTGTTTGGCGCGAGTGCGGGTCGGCCGTTGCGGGGTAAGAGCGAGCGTGAGCTTATTCAGCTAGAGAGTGAAATTGGGGCTACTATTTTTGGTCCTTTACCTGAAGGGGTTGTGCGACGTGAGTTCTTTAACCTGGACCCATCAACCTGGATTTGGCATGAAGAGCTAAAAGATGGTACGAGCTCAACGATTCGCTATGAAATTCAGCCACGCGGCGTACTAAAAGTCTTTGATGGCGCACATTATGCATACCTTGAAGGCCAGGAATTAGATAATTTTGTGATTGCAGCACAGACTTATTATGAGAAAGTGGCTCATGATCTATACCACTCTGGAGAAGAAGACGAAGAGAGTACCGCAAGCTAGCCTAGTTTGCTATAATAACAAGAGTGCAAGAGATAGACTTATATTTTGATTATGCGGCAGCTACGCCGCTAGATGAGCGCGTGTTAGCGGCTATGCAGCCGTATTTTCGGGAATTATTTTTTAATCCATCGAGTCCGTATCGTCCAGCAGTGCAAGTGCGATCGGCTTACGAGGAGGCGAAAGCTGATTTGGCGCGCGCATTTGGTGCTCGGGCCGGAGATATTATTATGACTGCTGGTGCGACTGAGTCAGTAGCGTTAGCTTTTACTGGCGTGCAGCACAGTAGTGGACACGTAGTGGTGCCAGAAATTGAGCATCACGCTGTTCTTGCGGCCGCGCAGCGATGTGCTAGCGCTAGTTTTATTGCTGCTGATCCGCAGGGGCGGATTAGTCCACAAGCAGTAGCAGCTGCTATACGGCCTGAGACAGAACTTGTTTCAGTGGGGCTTGCTAATAGTGAGCTTGGTACGGTGCAGCCACTCAAGGAAATAGCAGAGGTTATTGAGGCAGAGCGGGTTCGTCGCTGCGAGCATGGTGAGCGTCGACCACTTTACTTTCACACTGATGCATCGCAGGGTGCTGGACAAATCGATATTCATCCACAGCGGCTTGGCGTTGATATGATGACCTTAAATGCTGGTAAGGTGTATGGGCCAAAGCAAGTTGGCCTATTGTGGGCTGCCTCTTCGGTGGCGCTACGGCCGCTTGTTGCTGGTGGAGGCCAGGAGCGAGGACTGCGTAGTGGCACTGAAAATGTGGCAGGAACAGTTGGGTTTGCAAAAGCGTTGCAGCTGGCTGTTGCACACCAAAGGGGTGAGTTTACTAGGTTAAGCCGGGTAAAGCAGGCATTCCTAAGCACCGCTGCAGAGCTGCTGGCAGATGAGGTGATGATACTATCACCGCGTAAGGGGTGCTTGCCATCGCATATATCATTGTCGATTCCTGGCGTTGATGCTGAACGAGTATTATTTTTGCTAGAGATGAAGCAGATGTATGTTTCAACAGGTAGTGCTTGTGCGGCAAACAAGGGAACGCGCTCACATGTACTGGCTGGCATAGGGCTGGATGACGCAGCTATTGCCGGTAGTCTGCGTATTACGTTTGGTCGCTACTCTACTGAAGAAACTGCAAAACGAGGTGCACAGCTGCTGGCTGAGGTTGTTCGGCATGAGCAGCAGCGACAGAAGTCGCGTAAGTGGGGCGCACAATGATAAAAAAGATACTCATTATATTAGTGATTCTGGCGATACTGGCTACGATGGGTCTTGGCGTATTTCTTGCTCCAGATAATTTGGCAGGGTGCCGCATTGATGAGGGCCCGGGTGGCAGCGGCTGTGAAAAGGCTGATGCTATTGTTGTCGTGAGCGGTGGTGATACGGCTGCACGCACCAGTGAGGCGGTGCGGCTATATAAGGCAGGTTGGGCTAAGGTGTTGATTATGTCGGGCGCAGCAGCTGATAAAACTGGCCCAAGCAATGCTGCCGTTATGCGCGATCAGGCTGAGCATGAAGGTGTGCCACGGTCACATATTTTGCTTGATATTAAGAGCAATAATACTGAAGAAAATGCACATGAGGTAGCCCAAATTATCAAAGCACATAAATTCTCGTCGATAATCGCAGTAACGAGCGGCTATCACCAGCGGCGAGTCGGCCTGGAGCTTAGTCGTCCTTTGGCAGGCACTGTTCTCGTTCGCAACCATCCAGTGGCGCAAGATAAGCAGTGGAATGGGCTGTGGTGGACTACCCCAAGCGGCTGGCAACTGGCAATCACAGAACTGGTGGGAATTATTAAGTTTTATACAAGAGGTGAATAGATGCGTGTAGCGGTTGGTATGAGCGGCGGTGTCGATAGTAGTGTGACTGCAGCATTATTACAAGAGCAGGGGCATGATGTAATCGGCGTATATATGAAGAACTGGAGCCAGGATTTGCCTGGCATGAAGTGTCCGTGGGCAGAAGATTTAGCAGATGCTAAACGGGTTGCGGTGCAATTGGGGATTGATTTAGAGGTGTATGACTTTGAAGAGCAATATCGTCAAAAAGTTGTGCAGTATATGATTGATGCATATGAACAGGGCTTGACGCCAAACCCAGATATCATGTGTAACCAAGAGGTGAAGTTTAAGCTTTTCTTGGAGGCTGCACGTGAGCGGGGCGCTGACAAAATAGCCACTGGCCACTATGCGGCTACACGCGATGGTGCACTACTGCGGGCGGTGGATGACAATAAAGACCAGACCTACTTCTTATATCGCGTTACCAAACAGGCGCTGGAGCAGTCGCTTCTGCCACTGGGAGTATATACTAAGCCGCAGGTACGAGAGATGGCTGCTGCTCGTGGGCTATACACAGCTCGCAAAAAGGATTCTCAGGGGATTTGCTTTGTTGGCCAAGTGGGCATTCGCGAGTTTTTGCAAGAATTTAGCCACACCGAGCCAGGGGATATTATTGATCGGGCGACCGGGCAGGCTATTGGGCGCCATGACGGTGCGCTATTTTATACCCTGGGGCAGCGACACGGCTTAAAGCTTGGTGGTGGGTTGCCGTATTATGTCGTCGGTAAAGACATGCAACGCAACGAAATCTATGTTTCAACGAACCTAAATGATAGTGCGCTATGGATGGAGCGGGTTCACCTTGGAGCGCTACATATGATTAATCCAGATCGTACGCTGCAGCAAGGTGAGCACCTTGGCGTGCGCGTGCGCCATCGGGCGGCAATTGTTCCGGCGACAGTGGCTGCGAACGATGGAGATGAAGCCACATTGCAACTTACTGAGCCTCAACGTGCTGTAACGCCAGGCCAGTCTATTGTGATGTACGATGGGCAAGAATGCATTGGCGGTGGCATCGTGATCGCTTAGGCTAGGCATTAGGCGGCAGCAGCGGCCTGCGCGTGCGTTTTTACAGGGAGCATGGTATAATAACCGCCATGAACACACAAGATATCCGAAAAAAATACCTCGACTTTTTTAGTCAGCGTGGTCACACTATTATTGAACGCGCACCGCTAGTATTAATGAATGACCCAACAACGTTATTCACCGGCAGCGGTATGCAGCCGCTACTGCCGTTTTTGCTTGGACAGCCACACCCAGATGGCAATCGTTTGACCGATAGCCAGACGTGTTTGCGAGCACAGGATATCGAAGATGTGGGAGATAACCGCCATACAACATTCTTTGAAATGCTTGGCAACTGGAGCTTGGGCGACTATTTCAAAGAGCAGCAGATTCGATGGTTCTTTGAGTTTTTGGTTGATGAAGTCGGCCTAGACCCAGAAAAAATTTATGTTACTGCTTTTATTGGTGATGAAGCCAATGGTATCCCACGTGATGATGACGCAGCCCGAATTTGGCAAAGTGTATTCGCAGAGCGAGGTATTACAGCAGAAATAGCTGAAATTGGTTCACAGGAAGATGGTGATGCTCGTGGTATTCGTCCAGGGGAGCGTATCTTCTTCTACGATGATGGAGAGAACTGGTGGAGCCGTGGTGGCGGCCTAAGTAAGACGCCAATTGGTGACCCATGTGGCCCAGACAGTGAGGTATTTTATGATTTTGGTGAGCAGCATCATGACCCAAGTTTTGGTAAGGCTCACCCGGCAAGTGATAGCGGCCGTTTTATGGAGATTGGCAACCAGGTGTTTATGCAGTACCGCCGAGAAGAGGATGGCAGCTTCAGCCCACTGGAAAACAAGAATGTAGACTTTGGTGGTGGCCTAGAGCGTATTGCTGCTGCCCAGCTAGACAGCCCAGACGTGTTCAGGATTAGCTTGCTGTGGCCGATTATTGAGCAGCTACAACGTGTGAGTGGCAAAACATATGAAGCGCACACCGAAAGCATGCGCGTGATTGCAGACCATATGCGTGCGGCAACATTCCTAGCTTTTGACGGCGTAAAGCCAGCCAACAAAGAGCAGGGGTATGTTATGCGCCGACTATTGCGACGTGCGATTCGTTATGCATTTGACCTTGGTATTGAGCAGCATTTCTTTGAAGCAGTAGTACCAACGATTATTGAGCTGTATACTGATGGATATCCAGCGATGCACGAGCAAAAAGAGGCGATTATTGCAACGCTCGTGAAGGAGGAGAAAGTTTTCCGCCAGACGTTGAAGAAGGGTCTGCGTCAGCTTGATAGGTTTGCCGAGGATGGCCTGCTAACTGGTAAGGAACTATTTACCTTGTATGACACCTATGGATTCCCACTAGAGCTTTCAGTAGAAGAAGTAAAGCACCAGCAGTTGCCACTTTCTGAAAACTGGCAGGCAGAGTTTGATGAGCAAATGGCTGAGCAGCGCCGTCGTAGCCAAACTGCAGCTAAGGGTACATTTAAGGGTGGTCTTGAAGGCAGCACGATGGAGCACCGCAAGTTACACACTGCGAACCATTTAATGTACGCCGCTTTGAAGCAAGTCGTTGGTGAACATGTAACGCAGCACGGCAGTAATATCACCACTGAACGATTACGATTTGACTTTAACAATGATGGCAAGGTGTCTCGTGAGCAGCTCGATGAAGTAGAGCGCCTGGTGAACACTTGGATTTCGTGGCAGTTGCCAGTTTCGTACAAAGAATATCCAACCAAACAGGCTTTTGAAATGGGCGCTATTGGTGCATTTGGCGATCGATACGGCGACACAGTTAAAGTGTACCAAATGGGCGAGGGCGACAAGCGAGTCAGCTTTGAGATTTGTGGTGGTCCACACGCAGATAACACCGGCCAACTTGCAGAAGGTGGCAAGCGATTTAAGATTATTAAAGAAGAATCAAGTTCGGCAGGTATCCGCCGCGTGAAGGCAGTATTGACGGATAAATAGGCTGCCCGAATCCGTTAGAAACCAGAAATATGCCGTACAGCTCTGCAGTTGTGCGGCATGTTTTGGTATTTTTGACAGTGATGCGCTATACTAGAGGTACTTATGGTTTTAGAAAGATTACGGCAGTTCAGGCAACGTCAGACGCAGCAGGATGACTACATTGTTGCACTTGATATTGGGACTGAATTTGTGAAGGCATTGATCGCCAAAATGGAGGGGGAAGAGATCTCTGTTGTTGGCGTTGGGCGTAAGCGGCAGCGGCTATCTGATATGCACTCTGGTGCGATTGCTGATATTGCAGCTGTTGTGCAGAACTGTGAAGCAGCACTATCACAAGCTGAAGACCAGGCTGGGCTGCAGGCTCGCCGCGCCGTGATCGGTATTGCTGGTGAGCTGGTAAAGGGAATTACTCACACGATTAAATATCGTCGCCCACAACCAGAGCGACCGCTAGACGCTGCCGAAATGGAATTTATTATCGAGAAAGTGCAAGAGCGCGCACAGCGTAAGGCACAGCAGCAAATAGCCGTGGAAACTGGCAATGATGAGGTGGAAGTTAAGCTGGTTAACTCAGCCCTGGTGAGCATCCATATCGATGGTTACAAGGTAAGCAATCCAATGAGCTTTCAGGGCAAAGAAGTGGTGGTGCAGATTTACACTGCCTTTGCACCAATGGTTCATATTGGCGCTCTAGAGCGAGTGGCGGATGAACTGGCACTTGAATTAGTGGCGGTTGCAGCAGAGCCATTTGCAGTGAGCCGGAGCGTACTTGGAGCTGATGCTGGTAGCTCGTTTACCGCTATTTTGGTGGATGTTGGCGGTGGCACGACCGATATTGCTGTCGTTAATGATGGTGGCGTTGAAGGTACGCGCATGTTTGGCATTGGCGGCCGCAGTTTTACGCGCACTATTGCAGCGCAGCTAGACCTATCGTATGAAGATGCTGAAAAAATTAAGGTTAATTTGGAAGATCGCCCGATCCGTCAAGATTATAAGCGGGGCGCTCAAAAAGCTATCGCAAATACTATCGATGTTTGGCTATCAGGAGTTGAGCTGGCATTGGCAGAGTTCGACTCAGTTGACCATTTGCCAGGGCGTATTTTGCTGTGCGGTGGTGGTGCAAGTCTGCCACAGGTAGTACGTGCACTTGAAACCAGTAGCTGGCGACGAGACCTACCATTCACTAAAAAACCATCGGTGCAGCATATTGCTGCCAAGGATGTGCTGGGCATTCGTGATACAACTGGCTCAGCTGACGACCATACGTTTATCACGGCGATGGGTTTGCTGCGCGTTGGTTATGACACGGTTGCAACATTAGGTGAAGGGGGTTCAATGAAAGATAGAATTAATCGGATGCTAAAAATTTAACACAGAAATACGATAATTATGGCCAAAGACGTACTATACATAGACACAGAAGATGATATCACAGCAGTAATTGGTAAGGTCACCGGATCAAAAGAATCGATTGTAGCCATTGTACCACCAAAGCGTACAGGGGTATTACACAGCGCAGTTAATATGCGCTTGCTTGCTCGTGCCGCTCAGAAACATGATAAGCAAATCGTGCTTATTTCTGGCGACGGGCCACTAGCGGGTCTGGCTGCTGCTGCAAAAATACCAGTAGCGAAAACATTGCAATCAAAGCCAGAGCTACACATTGTGCCTGCCGCGGAGTCGGATGACGCTGATCAGGAGGTGATTGATGGTGCAGCCTTGCTGCCTGAGCTAGCACAAGCTGATGCAGCACCCATACACACTTGGCCTGCTAATGAGGATAGCGCAGCAGTGGATGCTGTTGAGCGAGAAGATAAGGCGCGTAAGCCAGTTTCGGCAGTCGTGCCACGTGCTAATGGTGCTAAGAAAAAGCCCAAAATCCCAAATTTTAACAGTTTTAGGAAAAAACTATTTTTGATTGGTGGCGGCCTGGTTCTTATTATTGTATTTTTCGTGTGGGCTATTTGGTTCGCACCACACGCTACAATTGCGATTACTGCGCAAACGACCAGTGTGACGGCAAATGCTGTAGCTTCGCTTGGAGAGGCTACTAACGAAACCACGCTGAAGACCACGAAAAAAGAAGAAAAGAAAGAGCTGTCGGTGGAATTTACCCCAACAGGCAAGAAAAAAGTTGGTGAGCGATCGAAGGGAAGCGTTGCTTTTGGTACTAATTCAGCAGATCTCGTTGATGCAGAGTACACCATTCCTTCTGGTACGCAGCTGACTTCTCGTGATGGTAAGGTGTACACCACGACAGAGCAAGTGAAATTTACCCGCGATAATCGTCGCCGCGTTGAAGTGGGTATTATTGCCAAAGAGGTCGGCTCGGAGTACGACGGCGCTCATGGTTCGATGACCCCTAAGGATATCGACTCGGGCGTGTATGCAGATATTGCGACTGAGCCAAGTGGCGGCTCGAGCCGTGAAGTAACAGTTGTGTCGCGTGACGATCTTGCACGAGCGGGTGATTTACTCAAGAATAAAAAAGAGAGTGGTGCCAAAGAGCGGCTCAAATCACAGTTCGATAGTCAAACGTTGCCAATGGAAACCACATTTACTGAGCAATATTCTTCATTTACGCCAAGCGTCGCTCAGGACAGTGAAGCCAGCGATCGCGTGTTGCTCCGCACAACATATACCGCCAGTATGTACGGCGCAGCTCGCACTGATGTTGACAATTTCCTCAAGCAACAGCTGCAAAAACAGGTAGCAAATAAAGACGAACAAAAAGTTTACAGTAGTGGTATCGATCAGGTAGCTTTCTCGGAGTATAGCGGTGGTCGCCGTCCGACCGTGCGCGTTCGTGCTGACGGCAAGATTGGCCCATATATCGATGAGGGTGAAATAAAGCGTCAGGCAAAGGGCAAAAAACAAGGCGATATTCAGATTGCGCTCGAAAAAATTGATGGTGTAAAAGACGTTAGTGTAAAATACTCACCATTTTGGGTTAGTACGGTACCAGGGGATGATAAAAAGGTAACGGTTGATTTCAAGATAGATAAGTAAAATAATAAGAGGTATGGGAAAAACGGAGTATTTGCTGGCACTTGATGTTGGTGAAAAACGAATTGGTGTTGCACAGGCCGATAGCCAAGTGCGTATTGCAGTGCCACTAGGGGCAGTGCTTGTCGATGGGCAAGAGCTGACTGCACTGCACCAACACATCAAAGATACTCGTGCAGACCGGTTGATCGTGGGCTATCCGCGCAACCAAAGTGGAGAGCCAACTAAGCAGACGGCGTTTGTTGAGCAGTTTGTTGCACGGCTTAACCCAGATGTGCCAGTACACTACCAGGATGAATCACTGACGAGTGTACTCGCCAAAGAGCGGCTTGGAGGCCCAATCTCCCGCCGGCAACGAGAAAAGGGCGTTGTCGATGCCGAAGCGGCTGTTATTATTTTAGAAGACTATTTGGAGCAAACATATGGACATTAGGAAAACTCGTAAATCACCACCTGCTAGTAAGCGCGCTGCTACGCGCAAGGCTCCTCTTTCTGGAGAGCCGAGGGAAATGGCGGCGCAGGAGGCTGCTGCGGTAGATGAAGTCACGCCAAGTTTGAGTGATCGGCTGCAGCAGGAACTTGGCGAAGCTGGTGACGAACCGGCTACCGAGGCGCACTACCGGCATCAACCACATGGCAGCAAGAGCAGGAAGTTTAAGCCAGGGCATAAACCGCCCAAGGTGCGCTCGCATAAGCCACGTAAGCGTCGCTTGTGGCTACGGATTTTACTACCAATTCTTGGGATTATTGTCGTTGCTGTTATAGGCGCCGGTGTATGGGTGCATTGGGCATTAGGACCAGTAGATAGTAAGTCTACTGCCGTTAAGCAGCTTGTTATTGAGCCGGGGAGTTCACCACGGTTTATTGCTGGTCAGTTAGAGAAAGAAGGACTGATAAAGCAGCGCCAAGTATTCCTATTGTATGCTAAATTTACAGGTGCACAAGATCATCTTAAGGCCGGTCAGCATGAGCTAAAGGCTTCTATGGGGGCCGAGGAAATTTTAAAAACCTTGCAAAAACAGCCGGCGCCAAAGACAGTGACATTTTTCCCGGGTGCGACGTTGAGGCCAACTCATAAAACTAAAGAGAAGCCAGAAAGCCGTCTGGATGTGCAGCGTAGTTTACAGAAGGCTGGCTACAGCGATGAACAGATTGAACATGCATTTACGGCAGAGTATAACCACCCAGTGCTTGCTGGCCGTCCTGCTGGTGCCGATTTGGAGGGGTATGTATTTGGCGATACCTATCAGCACAGTTCTAGCGCTAGCGCAAAAGATACCATTACACTGGCGCTTGATGAGCTGCAAGACAAGGTGAAGAAAAATGACATCGAGGCAAAACTGAAGGCTCGTGGCATGACGCTGTATCAGGGGATTACGATGGCTTCAATTGTGCAAAAGGAAGTGACAGGCTACGAAGATATGCGCAAGGTTGCTCAGGTGTTCTACACGCGCTTGCAGCGAGGTATACCGCTGGGTGCCGATTCAACGTACCAGTATATTGCTGATAAGAAAGGCATTGCTCGTGATTATAATCTCGACTCGCCGTACAACACTCGCAAGGTAAAGGGCTTGCCGCCGGGGCCAATTTCTGCTCCGTCTCTAGATGCGCTTAAGGCAGTAGCAAATCCAGCCTCGACAGACTACTTGTATTTTATTAATGGTGATGATGATAAAAACTACTTCTCAAAAACTAACGAGGAGCACGAGAAGCTTGTGAAAGAAAAGTGCGCCACAAAGTGTTCGTGGCTGTAGCCCAGACTGGTGAAAAACGGGAGTAGCGCACTCGCAAACCTGATTGACTTTTGCGGCGCGTTCTCGTACAATAAATAACAGCAGATGAGCTTTTAAGATGATTTTGTAGTATTTTTCTTTCATCTCAGCTCATAGGCGTACCACTGTCTATCGCACGGATGTAACATTAGCAAAGGCTGCGTGCCTTGCTTTCATTCTTTCAATATTACTAATAATTTTGGTCGAGTACATCCCGTTCTTGTAAAAAGAAGAAAGATAGCGGCGGTATGGTCTCTGTATAGGGAGACGGGAGAATGATAATTCGTACTATGAAACAAGGAGCTCCACGACAGACGAAACTAGCGAAAGCGGGTTCTCTATCGAAGACGAAAAAGTCAATTGCTCTATATGGGCTAGTTAGCCTAGTGATTGTTGGTCTTGTATCAGCAAACTACAGCGGTATTATTGGTCAGACATCATCATCGCAGGTGATTGAGGCTAATGCGCAAGCTATTCATGATCAGGCAGTTAAGCAGGATCAGGTGACAGCAGTCGATTCACTAGCTTCAGTGACATCAGCGACAAATATTGCCGAATCAGTTCAGTTGCCGATTGTTGGTGATTTACGTGAAGAATCAAGCTCAATTCGTATTAAGAATGAGCTAGCTCAGAATGAAAAATCAAATGTTATCACTAAGCCAAAAACCATTCAGGCTAAGAGCGATAAGCGAAGTATTACTACGTACATCACAAAAGACGGTGACAACGTTGCTTCGGTTGCGGCTCAGCACAAAATTACTCCTGAAACGGTGAAGTGGGCTAACAAGCTGACAACAGACACGGTCGAAAAGGGCAAGAAGTTGACTATTTTGCCAGTAGACGGTGTGCTATATGAGGTGAAGGACGGTGATAAGGTCGATGACCTCATTAATAAGTACAAGGCTGATAAAGAGCGTGTAGTGCTGTTTAACGACCTTGAAACCAAGCAGATTAGCAAGGGTATGCAGCTCGTGCTTCCTGGTGGAGTTCTCCCAGAGGAAGAGCGCCCAGGGTATGTTGCGCCACCAAGCAATACTCGGGGTGGTCGCAGCCAAAGTAATGCTGCAGGCGGTGGCAGCACAACTGCGGGAACTGTCGGTGCAAACAGTAGCTATAACAAGGCTACCGCCTCAGCTGGTAATAAATATGCAGCTGGTAACTGTACATGGTGGGTATATGAAAAGCGACTTGCAGCAGGTAAACCTATTGGTAGTTTCTGGGGTAATGCTTACTCATGGGACGACTCAGCACGCGCAGCAGGTAACCGTGTAGACCACAACCCAGAAGTTGGCTCAATCTTGCAGACAGACGCTGGTGGTGGTGGATATGGCCACGTGGCCTATGTTACCGGAGTGAACGCCGATGGTTCAGTCGATATTAGTGAGATGAACTATAAAGGCTACAATGTGGTGTCAACTCGTCACATTCCGGCTTCATCAGTTGGTTCATTCCACTTCATTCACTAGAATAATTGTATAAAAAGATACGCCAGGTGCTTACGAGTACCTGGCGTATTTGCTATACTGGTAGTATATGTTTGTAGATACAGCAAAAGTGATAGTTCAAGCAGGTAAGGGTGGCGATGGTGTTGTGAGTTTTCGCCACGAGATATATGTTGATAAAGGTGGCCCCGACGGTGGTGACGGTGGTCGCGGTGGTGATGTTGTGCTTGTCGGTGATGAGCGACTGAACACACTGCTACATTTTCGTTACAAGACCGAGCTAAAGGCTGAAAATGGAGCTAATGGCGCTAAGGCTAAGCGCCGCGGGCGCTCGGGTGAGCCACTAAAAGTTTTTGTGCCAGTGGGCACTGTCGTGCGTCGCAATGGTGCAGTAATAGCTGATATTACCGCTAATGGTGAAGAGCAGGTGATTGCACGAGGTGGTGATGGTGGATTTGGTAATGCTCATTTTAAATCATCAGTGCGGCAAACGCCACGTATTGCAGAGCTTGGTGAGGCTGGCGAAACGTTTGAGGCTGAACTAGAGCTCAAGCTATTGGCCGATGTAGGTCTTGTTGGCTTTCCAAATGCCGGTAAATCGACGTTTCTGTCGGTGGTCAGTAATGCTCGCCCGGAGGTAGCGAACTACGCCTTTACGACACTTACGCCGAATCTTGGCGTTGCAGATATTGATAACACCAGCCTGCTGATAGCAGATATCCCTGGACTAATTGAAGGGGCAAGTGAAGGCAAGGGGCTTGGTGATGCTTTTTTGCGCCACGTTGAGCGAACTGGCGTGCTGTTGCACCTTATCGATGCGTACGCTGATGACGTGGCAGAAAGATACCAGACAATCCGCAAGGAGCTTGCGCAATACAGCAGTGAGCTAGCAGCCCGTCCAGAGGTGGTTGCACTAACAAAGACTGAAGGGTTTGATGACGAGCTGCTCGCCATGCAAAAAGAATCGCTGCGCGAGGCGGTACCGGCCGAAGTGCCAATATTTGCGATTTCATCGCAGTCACGGCGAGGTATAGACGATGTGCTGCGCCGGCTTGCGGCAGAGGTTGCGGCGTATCGGCAGCGTCAGGCTGAGGCTGAGGAAGATGAAGCAGCGGATGACACAGCTACAGTTATCACGCTGAGTGATTCTAAGCAGGCCGATCACTGGGATGTGACAAAAGACCTAGAGGAGTCAGACGTATTTATTGTTTCTGGTGAGAAAATTGAGAAGTTTGCGCGCCGCACGAATTTTGAAGGTCACGAGAACGTTAATCGACTACGCGATATCATGAAGAAGATGGGCATCACGCACGAGCTGCTACGCCAAGGGGCAAGCGGCGAAAGTATAATCCAAATTGGTGAAGCGCGGTTTACGCTACTAGAACAGTAAGTGTGGCACCGGGGCTCCGTGAAGGGGCGCGGGCGTGATATACTGGAAGTGATGGACCAGGAGTTTTTCTTTTACGATTTAGAGACAAGTGGGCTAGACCGCGCAAATGATCGCATCATGCAGTTTGCCGGTCAGCGCACTGATGCACAGTTTAATCCTATCGGTGAGCCAGTTAACGTACTAGTAGCGCTTAATGATGACACGCTGCCAAGCCCTGGGGCGGTTGCCGTTACCGGGATTACCCCACAACGAACGCAAGAAGAAGGATATAGTGAAGCTGATTTTGCGCGTTTGGTGGTGGAAGAGTTCTTTACGCCGGGCACGATCATTGTGGGTTATAACACAATTCGGTTTGATGATGAATTTATTCGACACTTGCTGTGGCGCAATTTTTATGACCCCTATGAATGGAGCTATCAACAGGGTAATAGTCGCTGGGATCTTTTAGATGTCGTGCGTATGACTAGAGCGCTGCGCCCAGAGGGGATTGTGTGGCCAGTCGATGCGTCTGGGCGAGCGGTGAATAAGCTCGAGCTCATTACGCAACAAAATGGTATTTCGCACGATGCTGCACACGATGCATTGTCTGATGTGCGAGCGACGATTGACGTGGCACGCCTGATTCGAGACAAGCAGCCGAAATTATTTGATTATTTATTAAACATGCGACACAAGAGCGCGGTAGCCAAGCTGGTTGATGTGCGTAATCCAAAGCCAGTGGTGTATAGTAGCGGCCGTTACGACGCAGCATACGATAAAACTACCGTAGTTTGGCCATTAGCTGAAGCACCGCATGGTAATGTGCTGGTGTATGATTTGCGCCACGACCCTGAACTGCTGCTAACCTACAGCGTGGATGAGCTGCAGGCACGGTTATTTGCCAGTTATCAGGAGCGTCAAGCCGAAGATTTTGTTGCGGTTCCAGTGAAGCCGCTACCAGTGAATAAGTGTCCGGCCGTTGCACCGATCGGAGTGTTGGGGCCAGACAATTGGCAGCATTTAGGCTTATCGCTAGAGCTCGTGCAGCAGCGCATTGATGTGCTTCGCCGGCATTCAGAGTTTGCTAGCCGAATCGTAGAGGCTTTTTCTCGGCGGCCACCACTACCTACTGCAAAAGACCCCGAAGCGCAGCTATATGATGGATTTATTACCAGCCGCAAAGACATAACCACTATGCAAGTGGTTCGCCAAGCGGATGGGCAGCAGCTGAAGCATATTGGCGAGCAGCAGTTTGAAGATCCACGCTTGAAGCAACTGATTGTACACTACAAGGCGCGCAATTTTCCATTTAGTTTGTCTAGTGAAGAAAAACAAGCTTGGCAGCAGTGGCGAGCTGATCGGCTGCAGCGGCAGAGCACCGATTTTGTGCAGCAGCTCCAGAAGTTGGCTAAACAGGGAGTGGATGATTATTTACTCACCGAGCTACAGCTGTGGTTTGAGAACGTGATGAGTGAGGGGTAGAAATACATCTACCCCTCTTGGTTTTTGTGGTTATTTTTATGAATAGTATAGGTGGTTCGACCACTCCATATTGGTGATTTCATCTGCTATACTAAGTGTAGCGATAAATGCTCTATGGAGGGGAGATGTCTGAAGACCAAAAACACCAACTACAAACGTCACTATGGAATATTGCGAATGATCTGCGTGGTAAGATGAATGCCGATGAGTTCCGTGACTATATTCTTGGCTTTATTTTCTATAAATATCTATCTGAAAAGCTTGAGCTCTATGCGGACGAATTACTAGAGAGCGAGGGCACAACGTATTGCCAGCTCAACGATACGGATACTGATTTTATTCAGGAAATCCGTAGTGCAGCGCTCGATAGATTGGGGTATTTCTTGCTGCCAAGTGGGCTTTTTACGCAGATGGCAGAGCGTACTGATTTGAGTGATTTTATCGAAGATTTGCAGGCTATTTTGAACCATATCGAACAGAGCACTGTCGGCACCGGCAGCCAGGACGATTTTGACCACCTGTTTTCTGAGCTAGATCTTAACTCTACCAAGCTTGGTAAAACTGTGGGTGAGCGTGCTGAGCTAATTGCTAAAGTGCTGCGCCACCTCGGCACTATCGACTTCCAGCTAGGTAATAGCCAAATCGATATTTTGGGTGACGCCTACGAATATCTTATTAGCCAGTTCGCTAGTGGTGCAGGCAAGAAGGCCGGTGAATTCTACACGCCACAAGAGGTAAGCGAAGTTCTTGCGCGCATCGTGACGCTGGGCAAAACGCGTATTCGGAGTGTGTATGACCCAACTTGCGGCTCGGGCTCGCTGCTCCTACGAATTGGGCGGCATGCCCAGGTAAGTGAATATTTTGGCCAGGAAATGAACGGTACCACCTACAACCTAGCCCGCATGAATATGATTTTGCACGATATCCACTTTGATGCGTTTGATATCAAGAACGATGATACGCTTGAGCACCCACAGCATCTGAGCCAGCGCTTTGAGGCAGTGGTGGCCAACCCACCCTTTAGTGCCAAGTGGGCGGGTGACAAAAACCCACTGCATGCGAATGATGAACGCTTTAGCCCATGGGGTAGGTTGGCGCCAAGTAGCAAGGCAGACTATGCCTTTATTACCCACATGTTGCACCACCTGGCGGATAATGGCACCATGGCGGTTGTTATGCCGCATGGGGCGCTATTCCGCGGCGCGGCAGAAGGTATAATTCGCCAGCACATTATCGAGCGGAATTTGCTTGATGCAGTGATTGGGCTGCCGGCAAATTTGTTCTACGGCACCAGTATTCCGGCTTGTATTTTGGTATTTAAAAAGTGCCGCACGCATAGTGGCGTACTATTTATCGATGCCAGCCGTGAATTTATTAAGGGCAAGAACCAAAACCAATTAGGCGCAGATAATATTGATAAGATTATAGATACGTACGCTAACTGGGCAGAGGTAGATAAATACAGCCACATTGCTGAGCCAACAGAGCTAGCCGAGAATGACTACAACCTTAACATCCCACGCTATGTAGATACCTTCGAAGAAGAGGCGCCAATCGACCTTACCGCTACCGCGCATGACATTCGCCAAATTAATACTCAGCTGGCCGAGGTAGATAAAACCATCGCTGCCTTTTGCCAGGAGCTGGGGATTGAGGGCGTGGAGTGATGGATAATAGTCCCAAAATATCACCTAAGTACATGATGCAGCTTATTGATAAAATAGAGGCTGAGCTTTGGAGTATGTTTAAATCACCAAAAGACCAAAATGTTAGAAGGTATATTTTGAAATGGCATGAAGAATGGAGGGATCGTCTTGATGATCTTGAGGAGAATTTCCGCATATTTTATAAAAATGGCACCAGCAATGAGATAGATCTTGCAGAAACGTTGCATCGCATGGATGAGGATATCGTTTTTAGGATAGCGACAGATCTCGGTATTGACGTGCCTACCATGCTACCCGCTATTGCGATAATAAAAAATAACGTAAAAGAGCAAAATCCAAATGTCTATGAGAACTTTACTGCAGCGACCAAAAAGGTGTACGATGAGCCAGATATGGCAGTTGTGCACGCGTCATCTGCACTAGATGATATCATAAAGGCAATCTTAGTTGATCCTAGAATTGATGTACCTCAGAACGGTTCGCTGTCAAAGCAGATAAGAGGTTTACTGGATGCGCTTGGCTTTAAGGACGACTCGGAGCCAAAAGAAATAAAGACAGTGGCTAGTCAGTTGAGGGGCATTGTAGGTACTATAGACGAGATCAGGGGCTCGAAAACAAGAGTTCACGGAAAGGCAGGTGATGATTATATTATTGATAACCCGCTATGGTCGGTGTTTATAGTTAATGCATGTGCTACTGTGGGACTTTTGTTGTGGAGCTATTATAAGGAAAAGTACCCTCGGCTAGAGATGGAGGACAGTAGCGACCAGGAAAGTGAGATAGAGTTTTGATGTCGCGGTTAGAACCTATTTTACGTTTTCCAGAGTTTACGGGTGAGTGGCAAGAGAGGCGACTGGGGGAGGTAGGCTCAGTCGCAATGTGTAAAAGAATTTTTAAGAACCAGACTAAGCCGAGTGGAGACGTGCCATTTTACACAATTGGCACTTTTGGTAAAAATCCGAGTGCGTTTATAGATAAGAGATTATTCGATGAGTACATCGGTAAATATCTTTTTCCTAAGAAGGGTGATATTTTAGTTTCTGCTTCTGGTACAATCGGGCGACTAGTCGTCTATGACGGCGAGCCTGCTTACTTTCAAGATTCAAATATAATTTGGCTACAGCATAATGAGGATTTAATATTAAATACTTTTTTAAAATATGTGTATAGCAGAACTAACTGGATTGTGGAAAGCAGTACTATGCCCAGGCTGTACAATAGTAATTTTCTCGCAACGAAAATAGACCTGCCAGGTATTGAAGAACAGCAAAAAATTGCCGCATTCCTTGCTGCGGTGGACAAGCGGGTGGCGCTACTAGAGCGCAAGGTGCAGCAACTAGAGGCGTACAAGCGCGGCGTCATACAGCAGCTGTTTAGCCAGCAGCTCCGCTTCACTCGCCCAGACGGCTCACACTTCCCGGTGTGGCAAGAGAAGCGGCTCGGGGAGGTGTTTGACGCTGCTAGAGGGTCATCGCTGTCTTGGGGTGATATAGAAGCTGATGGTAAGAACAAGGCAATACTATATGGGCAGCTCTACACTATATATCCAGAAGTTGTTTCGCAAGTCGTAAGCCGCACGAATAGCAACAAAGGAACGCCGTCTAAAAATGGTGACTTATTACTCCCGAATTCAACTACAACTACAGGTATTGATCTTGCTAATGCAACGGCACTTAATGAAGACGGTGTTCTTCTTGGTGGGGATATTACGATTTTAAGATTTAAGGAAACAGGGAGCAGCATATTTTATGCCTACTACCTATCTCACTTCATGAAGTATAAACTTGCAGCCTATGGGCAAGGAAGCACAATTGTGCATATGTACTTCTCTCAGTATAAGAATATGAAAATTGTAGAGCCAAGTGTAGCCGAACAGCAAAAAATCGCTGAGGTCTTGTCTGCGCTAGATGAAAAAATTGCCCTCACTCGCCGGCAGCTGGATAAAACAAAACAATTTAAAAAAGGATTATTGCAGGGGATGTTTGTATGAAAGAGGATCGCGAGACCGTTAAAATAATAGAGAACTCAAAAGAGGATTATCTTTATTCCTATAACTTTCCAGGAGGTGGGGAGACTAAGGGAAAATATCTATCTATTGTGAGAAGTGAAAACTCTGCAGAGATCCAAATTAGTCCGCGAGTGAGACTAAGGGCCACATACATATACGATAAAGGTGATATTTGTGGATTTGAAATCGTAAAAATTAAAAAGAAATCTAACAGTAATAGTTATGAGGATACGCCTGAACGTGTAAATCTATCGACTGCATCATTAGGTCATATTGTTGAATTTGCCGATTTCATCAAGAGTATCGATATTAAGAGTGTGACACAGCGACGTATAAAATTAAGTGATAGTTCTTTCGAGAAATTGGACGATTCTACAAAAAGGAAGTTGGTAACTGCGCTATCAACAGAAGATGGCCAGGATATTATCAAAACTCTACTTGACGATGGATCCTTGACATCGTCCGACATCGTCAATATTGGCTATAGAAAACAGCAGCTTAGAATATTCAAAACACTATTAGAGCAGCATAATTATTGGCAAGAGTATGGGCAGTCAGAGAAAAATAATGGAGAGAACGGTGATTTTACGAAAGAAGAGAAAGTGTGGCAGCATTTCTTTAAGAAAAACCCTTGGATATTTGGATACGGGCTTGACTATAGGTATCTAGAGATTTTACAGCATGAAGCAGCAATAAAGGGTGCTGATATATCTGGTAAAAATGAGGAGCGTATAGATGTATTAATGGGGGCGACTAAATATACGGTTCTGGTTGAGTTAAAAAAGCCCACCACAAAGATATTTGAAGTGGGGCAGAATAGGTCTAACTCTTGGAGATTATCAAAGGATCTAATTTGGGCCACATCGCAGATACTAGAGTATAAAGCTACTCATCAGGTTGAGTGGAACCGGAATGAAGGAAGTAAATACGACCGTGCTGGAAATAAACTTAATCAACAGGCAGTAGACCCGAAGGCCATTTTGATTATAGGAAGTGACGATATGTTCCATGGTGGTAGTGATCGGGAGATAGACATACGTAAAAGGACTTTTGAGCTATATCGTAGAGATTCTAGAAATATAGAAATTTTTACTTACAGCGAGCTTTATGATCGTGCAAAATTTATAGTAAATAATGGCCAGAAAGATAACAAACTGACATGACCCACCAATCCGAACAAACCCTCGAAAACGACCTCGTTGCCCAGCTAGCAGCTGGTGGGTATAGCAAGGTCGATTTGCCTGACGAGGCGGCGATGCTGGCTAATCTACGGCGGCAGCTAGAAACGCATAATGCTGCCAAACTCGGTGGCGTAGCGCTTACAGATACGGAATTTAAAAGTGTGCTAAACCACTTGGGCCGTGGCACGGTGTTTGAGCGGGCGAAGACGCTGCGCGATAAAATGCACCTTGTGCGTGAGGATGGCAGTAGTGTATATTTAGAGTTTTTTAATACAAGCCGATGGTGCCAAAACGAATACCAGGTGGCGCAGCAAATTACTAATACCGGCACCTACGAAACGCGCTATGACGTGACTATACTAATTAATGGCCTGCCGTTAGTGCAGATAGAGCTTAAGCGCCGCGGGATAGAGCTGCGCGAGGCGTTTAACCAGATCAATCGCTACCGCCGCCATAGCTATAGCGCAGGCTATGGGCTATTCCAGTATGTGCAGCTGTTTGTCATAAGTAACGGTGTGGATACGAAATATTATGCCAATACGGTAAGTAATAGCGGTGATAAGAAAGCAAGCTACGAGTTCACCTACTACTGGACAGACGAGCAAAATGTGCGCATAAGCGAGCTAGGGCAGTTTGCGGATATCTTTTTGGAGCGGTGCCATCTATCGCAGATGATTGCTAAATATATTGTGCTGAATGAGTCGACCAAGACATTGATGGTGCTGCGGCCATACCAATACTATGCGGTAGAGAAGATTATAGACAAGGTAGCAAAGGGTGTTGGTGGTTATATTTGGCATACGACAGGGAGCGGCAAAACACTGACGAGCTTTAAAGCGGCGCAACTAATGACAGAAAATCCAGATGTCGACAAAGTGATGTTTGTGGTAGACCGCAGTGACCTAGACTACCAGACGATTAAAGAGTTTAATGCCTTTAAGGATGGTAGCGTGGATGGTACCGACAGCACCGCTATGTTGGTGCAGCAACTCGCCGACCCTAACACTAAACTAATTGTGACGACTATCCAGAAGCTAGATAAGGCTGTGACACGCCAACGCCATGCGCAGGTAATGCAGACGGTAAAAAATAAGCGATTTGTATTTATCTTTGATGAGTGCCACCGCTCGCAATTTGGCCAAACACACAAGAATATTACCAGTTACTTTACTAATTACCAGCTATTTGGCTTTACGGGGACGCCAATTTTTACCGATAACGCCACTAGTAACGGTGGGTTTGGTAAGCGTACTACGAAGGATCTCTTTGGTGAGCGCCTGCATGAATATGTCATTACCGATGCGATTAACGATGGCAATGTCCTAAAGTTTAGTGTGGAGTATGTGGGGCGATTCACACGGCGCGAGGGGGCTGATACACAGGCAGATATTGATGTTGAGGCAATCGACATCAAAGAAGCGATGGAAAATCAGGTTCGGGTAGATAATATTGTGGATTACATACTAGCGAACCATGACCGTAAAACGCATGGGCGTGACTTTACCGCTATGATGTGCGTTAGCTCTACCGATTTACTGCGTATGTATTACGATGCCTTTCGGCGCAAAAATACCAAGCTCACTATTGCAACGATTTTTAGCTACCAGGCGAATGAAGAAGATCCAAATGCCGATAGCTTACTGGATGAAGATGTATTAAAGTTCGCTGGCCCCGTCAACCAGTCTGCACGTGACTTTCTGGAGAGCGCTATGGGTGAGTATAATGCGCGGTTTGGCACCAACTACACCACGCGTGATAGCAAGAGTTTTTATGGGTACTACAAGGATATTGCTCGGCGTGTAAAAAATCGCGAAATTGATATTTTGCTAGTGGTAAATATGTTCCTGACCGGGTTTGATAGCAAGACGCTCAATACGCTTTATGTAGATAAAAATCTAAAATACCATGGTCTTTTGCAGGCATATAGTCGCACAAACCGTATTCTGAATGAGCGCAAATCCCAGGGTAATATTGTGGTTTTTCGTAATCTAAAAACTGCGACTGATAAGGCAGTGCAGCTATTCAGTAACAAGCAAGCCATGGAGACAATCTTCCTAAAACCATACGAATGGTATGTGCAGGACTTTAACCAAAAAGTAGCAAGGTTGCTGGCTTTTACTCCAGAACCACGCAGCGTCGATACACTACTTGGTGAGGCTGAAGGGCGGCAATTTGTGGAGCTCTTTCGTGAGGTTATGCGCACGCGTAATGTGCTACTATCGTTCGCTGATTTTGCCGATAGCGATGTTGATATGAGTGAGCAGCTCTTTGAGGACTTTAAGAGCAAGTACTTAGATATATACTTTGAGCGCCGCAGCAGTAAAGAAAAGGTGAGTATCCTGGATGAGGTGGATTTTGAACTAGAATTAATCCGCCGCGATGAGATTACTGTTGATTATATTATAGGGCTTGTAGCTAAAATGGCAGAGGCTGGTGAGCAAGAAAAGAGCCAATTACGCAAGCAGATAACAGAGCTCATTAATGGTAATGAAAAGCTGCGTAGCAAGCGTGAGCTGATTGATAAATTCATTACCAGCTGGCTGCCGCATATTGCTGATAGTGATAGCGTCGAGGAGGAGTTTCAGCGTTTTTGGGGTGAGCAGGAGCAGCATATGCTGGAGCAATTAGCTGCGGCGGAGGGTTTTGACCTAGCACGGCTGCGCCGGCTGATTGATAATTATAACTATACCGGGCGATTACCGCGGAGTGATGAGTATGTGGCGGCGCTGAAGGATAAACCACGGCTTAGCGGACGCCGTGCTTTGATTGAGCGCTTGAAGGCAAAGGTATGCTTGTTTATCGATACATTCATAGAATAAGAGAAGTAGAGGGTTAAGCTCCATGAAAATCCCCGCCACAATCAAACCCAACTCCCGCCACCGCGAAGAAGTCGTGGTGGGTAGCGACGGCACGTATATCATCTACACCAAGGCGCCGGCGATTGAGGGACGGGCGAATGCGGCAGCCATTAAGCTGCTAGCCAAATATTTTGGCGTAGCGCAGTCGGGGGTAAGGCTGGTGCGCGGGGCTAGGGCCAAGCGTAAGGTGTTTGAGGTTGATATATAAGCCGCGGTGGGCAAGGTGAGCAGCGGCGCCGCTATGATATATGTACGGCTAGCATGGCAGGCGAGACTAAGGGTATTTGACGCCTGGTTCGGTTTTGCCAAGCAGGGTGCTAACGGTCACGAACTGGTAGCCCTGCTGCTTTAAGGAATCGAGAATACACGGCACAGCATCGACTGATGTTGGGTGGATATCATGCATTAGAATAATGGCGCCTGGTGTGGCTCCAAATGTATTAAAAATAATGGTTAGTCAATAGCCGGCACGCTGTTGCCTGATAGAGTTGCACTATACACTGGGTGTATAGTATGATAGATAGCATGACAAACCAACCACCCATCCAACCAATACGTAAAAAACGCTCACTACTCAAACGGCTGGCACTCGGCTTTGGTATATGCTGCGGGCTTGGCCTGGTTGTGCTGCTGGGTTTGATACACTACTACGGCCCAACCGTAGGTGGGCGCATGGGTATGCCGCTGTATCTGCTGCCGCCCAGCCCAGAACGCTACGGCCAGGTGGCTATAGAGCTGCTGGATAGTGGCCTGTATGCCCACGGCGAAGCTTGGCAGAAAGCCCGCCGCGAAGCGCTTGATAGTGTCAAAACGGCCAAAAGCTACGAAGATACCTATCCAGCTATTACCAAGGCCATGCACGTGGCGGGCGGCAAGCACACGTTCTTTAGCCCCCAGCCGGTGGTAGGGCGCGATAGCAAAAGCCCGGTGGCGTTTACGCTCCCACGCCTGGAGCGCCGCGGCGACTATATCCATATAGGCATGCCGCCGTTTGTGGGTACCACCGCCCAGGCCGAAGAATACGCCAACACACTCGCAAATGGCTTGCAGGCCCATAAAGACGCCAAAGGTGTGGTGATTAATCTGGCGGGTAATACCGGCGGTGATATGGGCCCGATGATAGCCGGCCTCAGCCCGCTTTTGCCTGATGGTGGGTTGCTTGGCTGGGAATATAGCGATGGCCAGCTGCATGGTGGTGTGACGCTGGCGGATGGTAAGGTAACGGGTGGCGGCACTGCTGTGGCGGTAAAGCAGGCCGGCAAAATACGCATGCCAATCGCCATTATTACGGATGGGAAAACAGCGAGCTCTGGTGAACTAACACTGCTAGCATTCCGGGGGCGCAAGCAGGTGCGGACGTTTGGCGCGCCCACGGCCGGCTACGCAACCAGCAACCAGATTATGAGCCTGTATAACGGGGCACAAATTGGCCTTACGGTTGCGCGCACCAAGGCCCACACCGGCGAAACCTTTGGCGATAAACCGATCGCACCAGACGTAACGGCAGCCGACCCGGCGGCAGCTGCAATTGCCTGGCTGGCACAGCAAAAGTAGCCTGGGTACACAAGACTCTGGCGACAGTAAGCCACGGCGCATACACTGCCCCCGGGCTGCATAGCAAATAGCGATATATCCCCCACATTCAGGCCGGATGTGGGGGCTTAAAGCTGGTTTAAAGACTGCCCCAGGTGACCTAAAAGGTCTGCACCGGGTCAATAAAGAACATGGCCGCCAGCCAGGCTACCAGCGCTGGGTGTTGCCACTGGTGCTGGTAGCAACTGGGGCTATTTTATATGTGTGAGCTGCTTGCAGATGTTACTGCAATGCCTATCATGTGGAGGGTAGCAGGGCATCGTTGTGCTAAAAACGGGCCCGTGTCGTGCAGTGAGCTGCCACAATAAGTAGCTGCGCTGCTTGTTTGCGGTGTTCTTGTTTGGTGCGTTTGTGAGCAGCAATGTGCATCATAAGGTGGTTTTTCGTGCCGAGATACGTCTTTCTTGCGCACCGAGCGATAAACAGCGTGCAGTCTATCAGAAAGAGCAGAGTTAGCCAAAAGCCACGCCGTAGCGCCGGCAATACCTTAGTGGCTGTAGTGCGAGTAGCCTGTTGGCAAAGACCATCAAATCGAGCTCGTAGTTTGGTGGTACGGTAGTGTAGCGCAGTGATGTACACTGGCGTCGTGCGCCGCATCCAACGAGAGGTAGCTTTAGCAGAGCGCGCTATTAGTCGGGTGATAGCACGTAGGGCTGTCCATGTGCCTTTTATGATATAGACTATACCAGCTGATATTATTCGGTATAATTTTTTGCCATCACGATAGGTTTGTCGCACAATAGCTCGCGGTAATTTCCAAAATACGATTTGCAATATACGAACAATGAACCCATAGATGCGACGTATTGTATGAGCAATAGATATGTATAGTTTAGAGAAACCAGCTCGTAAACGAGAGGCGCCGGCTCGAGGGGGAAAAAGTCGTCACAATTGTGCTTGTAGCTTGTTGCTGTGATGGGGTGCTATTGTCTTGCCACTTGGCAATCACTAGGCAGAGAAAAGCCAGCAGTTCATCGTGGGCTTCTTGGCGATCTTGCTCACGTTGAACCATAAACGCATCTAGCGCTTCAAGCCCTTCATTAAACATGTCTGAACCAAAGTCACGCCAACTAGCCCTAATGATCAGGAATAGCAGCGGCAACCCTGCCCAAAGCATCAGCATAGCAGGGCCGGAGAATATGATATTAGTAAACGGCACAATGCCGGTGAAGAGGAAAATAACAAGAAGGTCGTTTTCAAGCGCCCACCAAATTAGGAGCGCTAGTACTACCGCAACAACACCATAGATAGTCAATTTTAATTTCATAAGGTGGCTCCAATTTTTACTAATTTGCTATGCTTGCGTAATTATTTTTAATATGTTCTTGTACATTGTAGCAAAGGGGTGGCTAGTATTGCAAGAATAAGCATAATATTTTGTGAAATATGAATAACCAAAGCATTCACAGGCCGCCAAGGGGCGACATTTTTGGTATGAGCTGGTATAATAATTTAAGTATGCCAGAGTTTATTAGGGTGCGAGGTGCTCGTGAACACAACCTCAAGGATATTTCAATTGATATTCCGCGCAATAAGCTAGTGATTATTACTGGCTTGAGCGGAAGTGGCAAGTCTAGCCTAGCTTTTGACACAATTTACGCTGAAGGGCAACGCCGCTACGTGGAGAGTTTAAGTAGCTATGCGCGGCAATTTCTGGGTACAATGGACAAGCCTGACGTGGATTCGATTGAAGGGCTTTCACCGGCTATTTCAATCGACCAGAAGTCGACCAGTCGCAACCCTCGCTCGACCGTTGCTACCGTGACGGAAGTGTACGATTATCTGCGTCTTTTGTTTGCTCGCTTGGGTGTTCCGCACTGTCCTGTTTGCGGCAAACCAGTTGCGCGCCGCTCACCACAGGCTATTATCGATGAAATTATGCAGCTGCCAGCTGGGCAGCGGGTGATGATTTTAGCGCCATTAGTGAAAGATAAAAAGGGTGAATTTATGCACATTCCTGAGCAGTATATGCGTCAGGGGTTTGCGCGTGTGCGGGTAGATGGCGTCGTATACGCACTTGATGAGTTTCCGGAGTTACAAAAAAGCAGTAAGCACACCATTGAGCTGGTTGTTGATCGTGTGGTGATGGCGCCCGATTTGCAGGGGCGTGTTGCTCAGAGTGTCGAGCAAGCCTTGACAATTAGTAAAGGTGTGGTACAGCTACTTAATGCTGACGACGATAGCATGCTTACGTTGTCGCAACGATATGCGTGTGTAGACCACCCACGCGAGGAGATACCAGAGCTTGAGCCACGGCTATTTAGCTTTAACTCACCGCAGGGTGCATGTCCGGTGTGTACAGGGCTTGGCACGCGCATGGAGATCGACCCAGACCTGGTATTTAATGATAGTTTGACTATTTCCGAGGGGGCAATTCGCCCGTATAATCGCGTGAATGTTGATAATTTCTACATGAAGAAAGTGACAGCTATGGCGCAAGAGCACGGGTTTAGTGTGCGTGTTCCGGTGCGCGAGCTAAGCAAAGAGGCACGCCAAAAGGTGCTGTATGGCACGGGTGCGCAAAAGTACCGAGTGACACTCGGCAGCGGCCGCCATTACGATGTAACGTATGAAGGTGTTATCCCGAACTTAGAGCGTCGCCATCGAGAGACGGAGAGTGAGTTCATGCGCCGCGATATTGAGCGTTTTATGCGGGAGCGCAAATGCCATGCCTGCAATGGAGCGCGACTAAAGCCAGTCGTGCTAGGTGTGAGCGTGCACGGACTTAATATTATGGACATTTGCAGTTTGGGTGTTAATGACGCGTTAGAACTCTTTCGAAATGAGCTAGCGCTTAGTGAGTCTGAGCAGAAAATTGGTGGCCCGATCGTAAAAGAAATTACAGCGCGCCTTGGCTTTATGAGCGACGTAGGGTTAACGTATCTGGAGCTTGGCCGGGCTGCAAACACACTAAGTGGCGGTGAGGCGCAGCGTATTCGCCTGGCTACACAGATTGGCTCTGGCCTGCAGGGAGTACTTTATGTATTAGATGAACCTTCAATTGGCTTGCATCAGCGCGATAATGATCGGCTTATTGGTACATTGCAACATTTGCGTGATTTAGGCAATAGTGTGCTTGTGGTTGAGCACGACGAAGACACCATTCGAGCTAGCGATTATTTGGTTGATATTGGGCCAGGTGCTGGTGTGCATGGTGGGCAAGTTGTTGCGGCGGGGACGCCAGCGCAAGTAGCAAGAAGCAAAAAGAGTATCACGGGTAAATTCCTATCTGGGCAAGAGACCATCAGCGTGCCAAAGCAGCGTCGCAGCTATAAAAAAGGTCATGAGCTAGTGGTAAAGGGCGCCCGTGAGAATAACCTGAAAAATATTACTGTGGCCTTTCCGCTTGGCTTGATGACGGTAGTAAGCGGCGTAAGCGGGTCGGGTAAGTCGACGCTAGTAAATGATATTTTAGCAAAAGAATTGTCTTCGCGACTGCAGCGCGCCCAGACGGTACCAGGACTGCATGATGAAATTGCTGGCGTTTCCGCATTGGATAAAGCGATTGTTATCGACCAGTCTCCGATTGGCCGGACGCCGCGCAGTAATCCAGCCACTTATACCGGAGTATTCACGGCAATTCGCGAGTTATTTGCAAGTACACCAGAGGCTAATATTCGGGGCTACACTCCTGGTCGGTTCAGCTTTAATGTAAAAGGTGGACGCTGTGAGAATTGTCAGGGTGATGGCGTTATTAAGATTGAGATGCACTTCTTGCCAGATGTTTATGTGGTGTGTGAAGAGTGTCAGGGAAAGCGCTATAACCGCGAGGCGCTAGAGATAACCTATAAAGATAAAACTATTAGTGATGTTCTGGAAATGACCATCGAGCAGGCAGCGGAATTCTTTGCTAATGTTCCGGCTATTGCTCGCAAAATGAATACACTAATGGAAGTGGGGCTTGGGTATATTAAACTGGGGCAGCCAGCCACGACATTCAGCGGTGGCGAGGCGCAACGAGTGAAACTTGCGACAGAGCTCAGTCGTCGTTCGACCGGTAAGACTATGTATATTTTGGATGAGCCAACCACAGGACTACATAGCGCTGATGTTAAGCGGTTACTAATGATTTTGCAGAAGCTAGTTGATGGCGGCAACAGTATGGTTATCATTGAGCATAATTTAGACGTCATTAAAACCGCCGATTACATTATTGATATGGGGCCAGAAGGTGGCTATGGTGGTGGTACTGTTGTGGCGCAGGGTACACCAGAGCAAGTCGCTCGATGCAAAGAGTCACACACCGGAGCGTACTTGCGCAAGATGCTGCCATAGCAATGGTGGCAGGCTCCTATGAAACATACACCCTAGCGTTGACTAGGGTGCAATTGTATGGTTGTGGTATGGGCTTTATTTGTGGGTTTTTGGCTCGTGATCGCTCGGCTGTGTGATAGCCAAAATCTTTTGCTTGATAGAACGTAATAGCGCTTTACGTTTGCGCTTGCTCAGCAAGAAGTGAAGTGCAATTGGTGCTAGAGATAATGCAATGACACCAAGCGCGACGAGTTCAACGTTGATACCCATGCTTTGCAATTTTTCACCAATCAGGTAGCCAGCGTAGGTGAATAGTGCAACCCACAGGAACCCGCCGATTATATTGTAGGTAAAAAAGGTGCGGTAATGCATCTTGCCGCTACCAGCCACAATAGGGGTGAAGGTACGCACGACTGGCACGAATCGAGCCAGGACGATGGCGATTGGGCCATGCTTTTTAAAGAATGCTTCGGCACGAACGAGATATTCTTGCTTGAAGAAGCGAGAATTCTTGCGCTGGAACAACTTGCGGCCAACGCGTTTACCGAATAGGTAGCCAGTGTTGTCTCCGAGCACGGCAGCAATCCAAAGCAGCAGCACGAATAGGTGAATATTGATTGCAAATGCGCCATTGCCAAGTAATACAAGGTAGCCGGCTGTAAAAAGTAGGCTGTCGCCTGGCAACAAGAAACCGATCAGTAAACCTGATTCGGCGTAGATAACGATGAGCACCGCAATAAATCCGACGCTAGTAATAATGTGAGTAAGGGCTTCCATATGGATTCATTATAACAGTAGTATTTGCAAAAACCTAGTTAATTTTGGCCTGATATGTAAGTGTCGTATAATAGAGGTATGCAAAAGATTCTACTCTACTATAAATTTACACCGATCAAAGACCCAGAAGCCATTAAGCTATGGCAAAAGGTACTGTGCGACAGCCTTGGGCTGCGCGGCCGTATTCTGGTGAGTAGGCATGGGCTAAATGGTACGGTTGGTGGTGATATCGACGCGCTGAAGAAATATATCAAAGAGACCAAAAAGTTCGCTGGCTTTAAAGATATTGTGTGGAAATGGAGTGATGGCAGCCGTGATAATTTCCCGCGTATGAGCGTTAAGCACCGCCGCGAACTGGTGGGCTTTAAGAATAGTGATGATGAATTTGACGTGGACGAACACGGTGTGATTGATGGTGGTACGCACCTAAAGCCAGAGGAAGTCCACAAACTGATTGAGCAATACGGCGATGATGTTGTCTTTTTTGATGGCCGTAACGCGCACGAAGCCGAGCTTGGTAAATTTAAAAATGCCGTGGTGCCTAATACACGTACCAGCCGTGATTTTATTGCCGAACTAGAAAGCGATAAGTACGATGACATTAAAGACAAGAAGGTCATTAGCTACTGCACCGGCGGTATCCGCTGCGAAGTCATTAGCGCTATGATGAAAAAGCGCGGCTTTAAGGATGTGTACCAGATTGATGGCGGTATCGTCAAATACGGCGAAAAGTATGGCGATGATGGCCTATGGGAAGGCGCCCTACGTGTATTTGACGGCCGCAAAACCATGACCTTTAGTGATAAAGCTAAAACACTGGCTCACTGCCACCACTGCCAGGCGTCAACCAGCAACTTTGAAAACTGCGCCGAACCAAGCTGTAATAAACTCGTTGTTCTGTGCCAGACCTGCGCAGAAGACCCAGAGCGCCGCTACTGTAGTAATGACTGCCGTGTGAAGGCGGGTAGCGCAGCGTAGCGGCTTAGATCGCCAAAGAGGGGGCAGCCTAGGTAGTGGCAACGATTCTCCTAACTGAAGATGAGCCAATAGTACGCGTTGGTACGGAACAGTTCCTCCGCCAGCGCGGTTTTACGGTGCTGGCGGTGGCTAGCGGTGAGGAAGCGCTGGAGAAATTTACTGGGGCAGACGCTATTGTCCTCGATATTATGCTGCCGGGTATGAGCGGGATCGAGGTGCTGCACCAAATTCGCCAAGCGAGCGACGTCCCGGTACTGATGCTAACAGCGCTGCACGATGAGCCAACGCAAATTACCAGCTTTGACGAGCTGGCGGATGACTATATGAATAAGCCATTTTCGCTGGTGATTTTGGAAAAGCGAATCAAGGCGCTACTGCGCCGCCAGCAACCCACCGTAACCTTATGGCGGCGTGGTCTGGCCTCGGTAGATTTTGCCGCCTATCAAGGGTTCTATAATGGTGTTGATGCGCACCTTAAGCCTAAGGAAGTGCAGTTGCTCAAACTGCTTGTCGATAATCCCAATATGGTCTGGAGCCGGCAAGCTATCATAGATAAGCTGTGGCGTGATGACGAAGTGCCATTCGACCGGGTGATTGACGTCTACATCAAAAACCTGCGCAAAAAATTGCACCTCGACTGCATCATCACGGTAAAGGGAGTGGGCTATCGCTATGAAGAATCTTAAATTATTCCCCAAAACATTTTTGGTATCGATCGGCCTGTTTGCGGCGTTGATCATCCTGGTGCACGCGCTGGTTTATACCTTGATGCCGCACTTTTATCTGCAGCAAAAAGAGCGCGAAGCAGTCGGCAATCTGGCGGCGCTCGTGACTGAACTACGCGGCAAATCGACTGAGGAAATGCGTCGTCTCAGCCAGGAGTTTGCTCAAGTGAAAAATGTTAATATCACGCTGACGATTGACGGCCGCGATCAGTATTTTCAGGGCTTTGAGTCTATCACCATCGTGACCGATAGTGGCAGGCCGGTTGATACTAGTGTGGTGAAAATCGCTGATGGGCAAACGGTTGATCCGCGCTCGGTGATTTTGCAGCAGGGGAGTGTGGCGAATAGTCAAGGTCAAACGATCGCGGTCAAGCTACTGGCCGACGTGGCACCTGTTACTCAAGCCAAGCTTGCCACTTTGCAGATATTGCCATACACCATGCTCGGCTCGCTGTTGGTGGCGCTCGTGTTTTCCTACATCTACAGCCGTTTTGTGACGCGGCCTATTCGCCAGATGGCGGCCGTGACGACGACCATGCAGCGGCTTGAAAAGAACGCGCGCTACCCGGTACGGAGCAGTGATGAAATCGGCGTGCTGGGGCGAAATATTAATGATCTCTATCAAAATCTGTGGCAAACAATTCGCTCGCTGGAGCGTGAAAATAAACGGATCACCCAGTTAGAAAAGGAAAAAATTGCCTTCCTGCGCGCGGCTTCGCATGAGCTAAAAACGCCACTAGCAGCCCTCCGGATTATGCTCGAAAATATGCAGCTGAACATCGGCGAGTATAAAAAT
Organism: Candidatus Saccharimonadota bacterium; assembly: GCA_905372785.1. Taxonomy (GTDB): domain Bacteria; phylum Patescibacteriota; class Saccharimonadia; order Saccharimonadales; family Saccharimonadaceae; genus VGLK01. The sequence continues at coordinate 4,145 of CAJPQG010000002.1, read as the reverse complement.
CGCGATCAGTATCTGGCGGAGTCGGTGGCGCAGGTTGACCGCGTGGCGGCGATGGTGAATGATGTCTTGCGCTCTGGCAACGTCGCCGAGCAGGCTTTGCGCCAAGAGAAGCGGCTGCGGGTTGATAAGCTACTTGCTGAGGTGGTTGATGATTACACACTGCTGGCAAAAACGCGCGGCATGACTTTCGCGGTTGACGCACGTCCGACGACCATTCGTGCGAACCGCGATATGATGCGCCACGTCATCTCGAACCTGGTGTCAAATGCAGTGCGCCACGGCGATGCCAGGAGCGTGATAAAAATTACTTGCAACCAGAATGAGCTGGCTATCGAAAACGCCTGCAAACCGCTCACCAAACAGCAACTCCAGCACGTCTTTGATCCGTTTTATCGCACGTCTGGTAGCACAAAGCAACATGCCGATAGCAGCGGCATTGGCCTCTACACGGTAAAAATGCTGCTCGACGTTAAAGGCTTGGACTACAGCTTTGCACCACACGGGCAGGGTATGCGGTTTGTGGTGAGGTTTGAATAACTAAATAATAAAGGGGGAAGTACCGTGAGTAATAACGAAATATATAACGAGATTTGTGATATAGCCGAACATCTTTTTATAAATAAAGGATACGTGATGAACTTAAATAACAGTAGGTTTAAGCAGATAACTGAATCTTGCGTTGATGAGTCTGTGAAGGATAGGTATGGAGAGAGTAAGGGTGAGTCGTTGATGAGGTTTTTAAACGATGAACCTCAAAAAGGACCAAAGCTTATAGGGAGGCTTCTTAGCTACTATAATAGTCTTCCAAAAGATGACTACCACAGGAGTGACCCGAAAGATGAATTGGCTGAGCGATTGCAGCATAAACTGGCAATCCTACGGAATGGTAAGACGCTAGTATATGGCGTTAAAGATGCTCATGAGCACTTTAATGATGAATATATCTCTCAAGAGATAGAGCGGATGGTTTCTTGCATTAAAGAATCTCCAAATGATGCGATAAGCAAAGCCAAGAATTTACTAGAGAATTGCTTTAAGTTTATTTTGGAAAGATACGATATTGAATATAAAAACGATGACATATTGCAATTACAGAAGAAAGTTTTTGTGAAGCTAGATATAGATGCGAATACCAATAGCAATGCAAAAAAGGATAATAATGTAAAGAGAATTTTGAGCAGCTTTAATCAGATTGTGCAGGGCATAGCTGAGCTTAGAAACCGACATGGCACTGGTCATGGGAGTAGCAAAGGTGCGCGCCAACTTCCGCAAAGGTATGCCCGGCTTGTCGTAGCTTCTTCTATCGCTATTGTCAATTTTGTGTGGGATACATATAACGACAAGGCTACAAAAAACAAACAACGCAGTTGACAAATTGTGTTGTAATTTGACTGTACGAACGATTCATCTTAGTGGCAATAAAATTGCTGATTGGCTTTTTACCCTGACGATTACATCGGTATTCTACAGGTAATTGGCAAGGACGAAACGTGGCTACCGAAGGGAACGAAAAAGCAGGGCTGCAGGTATATAGCAGTATTTTTAAGAGAGTATGTGGACGAGAAGCTGATTCTGACAGCTTACTCATAAAACGTATGAGAACTTCAATCTTTTTGAAGAGCCTAAGATGTAACACGGTATGACCTGCACCCGCTCTAGACAGGTAGTGTTACGTGTTCTGATACAATAACCTATTATGACTACGCATCAATTAAAATTAGCCACTGAGCCCTTTAATGCTATTACCTCTGGCAATAAAACCATCGAATCACGACTATACGATGAAAAGCGCCAGAAGATACAGCTTGGCGACGAGATTGTTTTTACTAATAGAGATAACCCTAGTCAAACTACTGCTGTTAAAGTGGTTGGTTTGCTGCGCTACGCAACCTTTCATGATCTATTTTCGCATAATGATCCGCGGAAATTTGGTGGTGAGAGTGTTGAATGGCTGGAGATCCAGATTAGTGAGTTTTATTCTATTGAAGACCAACAATTACATGGTGTAGTAGGGATTGAATTTATATTATCTTGATGATGTGACAAAACTGTCCTATCCAAGCTATGTCAAAACCGCGCCAGCTACTTCGGCAGAAAGATTGAGTCAAAGAAATATTATACGCGACATGTCCAGGATTGCTATTGACGCTACCATGGTAGATGATGGATTTATGGCAGATTTCTCGTTTGATCCATCTGGCAAGCTAGAAATAGACAAGGTAAACTTTGTAGCATTAATAGAAAGGATTATTCATGGCAAAGAGTAAAACGATTCACTTCATCACCTCCAACCAGCGCAAGTTCACCAGCCTTCAGAAACTCCTCCAGCCGCTCGGTATTGATCTACATCAGCTCGACTATGATTTTGACGAGGGGCGGGGGCTGGATATTCAAACGATTGCCAAGAGTAAACTGGCGCAAGCTAAGAAAGCTTTTCCAAACAAGCGCCTGATCGTTGATGATCGCGGCTTTTTCATTCCAGCACTGAAAGGATTTCCAGGGCCGTTTGTCAAATTGTTACTGGATAGTTTTAGCTATCCCGGCATCATCAAGTTAATGCAAGGTGAAACTGATCGTAGAGCTATCTTTTCTTTCGCGGTTGGCTATTTTGACAATGAAAAAGACCATATTTTCGTGGCCGATGAAGAGGGGTTTATCATTGATGAGCCGCGCGGCGATAATCTCCATGGCTGGACGGAATTGTTATATATTTATGGACACCCGAGCTTTCCTGGTCGCAGCTTGGCAGAGCTGAATGACGAGGAGTGGAAAGAGTATTTGGCGGCAATTGAGGCGGTTGATGGATTTGTGATGCTGAGAGATTATTTGGCGGCAATATAAAACGCCCCGATACCAAAGGAACATAAACCGCCCAAAAGTAATGAGTGGCCTATGAGGCGCGAAGCGGAATATCTCGCGCTTTAGTAGTGGTTACGGTTTGTGTTTGCACCAATTTAACTAGCTATAGCCATAAATTACGCATGTATAACAACAGAGTGGGCAAGGAGTTGTTTGAGAATGGTATTGTCTCTGATAGCTATCGATTTAAGATTAAACCACTTTATCGTATGCCTATTTTTAGTAACTTTGCCTCTAGCTGTCCAAATACAGAAAGATTGCTACATAGAATAATTACGTTGCCTACGCACGAAGGGTTAAGGGAAGCTGATATTAAGAAGATTATTGAAACTGTAAAGAATATTACATTGTAAAGGAGTGTTATGCAACCTATCTTCCAAACCACGAAAAACCATAAAAAGCACTTTACAGCGACCGGTTATACGGTCAATAAAGACCGTACTAAGATGCTACTTATTCACCACAAGGGTTTGGGTAAGTGGCTGCCGCCAGGCGGACATATTGATGAAAATAAAGTGCCGCACGAAGCAGCTATCCGCGAGGTTTACGAAGAGACAGGCGTAAACGCTGCGCCAGTTATGGAAGACGAACATGATTTGCGACTGAAGAATATCACAGAAGCTCAAATTCCGCGTCCGTATGCCTTGATGTACCAAATTATCCCCGAGAGTAAAAAGGATGTCGAGCATATCCATCTGGACATGGTATTTCTGCTAGAGGCTGATGACGATGCGGAGCTGACCGCCCAAACTAGGGAAGTCTATAATGTCCAATGGGTGGCGAAAAACGAACTACTGCATGAGTATGATACGTTTGATGCAGTGAAGAACTTTGCCCAGGACGTGCTGGTGGATAAATAAACCTAACAATAAATCATAAACAAAGGAATATGTATAAATATCAAGCCCCTAGACATAGTATCTATGATAGGTATTATTATCGTAGTATCAAGTAGCGCTATCTCTATGCATATTGCCATAAAAGCTGGCAAGGAACAGAAAGCTCAGAAAGAAAAAAGACTCTAAAGCTAAAAAGGCAGAATCAAGCAGCCCCGCAGCAAGTACCAGCGAACTCCGCGCCAAACTGGATGATTTAAAGAAGCGAATTTCTGAGCTTGAGAAAAAAATAACCAAATAATCTCCGCCCATTTCACATTCCCTTCACACACCCTTGCTACACTGGCATAGAATCAAGAAAGGAGATCTATGTCATTTGTGCAACGTGCCTGGCTCTATATCACCAGGAAAAAACTCAAAACGCTGATTTTGCTGGCGATTTTGCTGTGT
>CAJPQG010000001.1 GCA_905372785.1 Candidatus Saccharimonadota bacterium | reverse complement strand
AGAGAAACTGACCATCCAAGGCGAGAAGAAATGGGAAGATGACGACAACCGGGACGGCCTCCGTCCAGCCAAAGTCACCGTCCACTTACTGGCCAATGGCACCCGCATCCGCCAGGTAGACACCGACGGTCCAGCTAAATGGAAGTACAGCTTCGCTGACCTCCCTAAAAAAGACCACGGCCGCGACATTGAATACCGCGTCGAAGAAGACCCAGTCCCTGGCTACCAGGCAGACATCCAAGGTACCACCATTACCAACCGCCACACGCCAGAGAAACTGACCATCCAAGGCGAGAAGAAATGGGAAGATGACGACAACCGGGACCTAGCGGCTACAGGAGATGATGCATATCTCTTCGCTGGAGGCGGCTTGGTGAGTGTGGCCACCGCAATAGCCCTGCTTGTCATCCGTGCGCGAAAGCGTTCTGCGTAGACAGTAAGGCCACTTTTTGCGAAACCTCGCTGCTGAAGCTGCCTCTCAAGGCCTTACTTGAAGGGAAAGAGGTGGAAACTATATAGCGCACGCATTGTTATATGTGTGCGCTACTTTTCTTTTACGCAGTTTAGTGGTATAATTATGTCAGATCATTAGTTGATTCATCATCTATAGCACCCGGCTGTAGATACTTACCGAAAGGATGTGATCCTAATGATGGATATTGTTGTCTTTGCGGTCATTTGTGGCGCTCTTCTTGCGTATCTAATGCCACCTAGTCAACCAGGAGGGACTGTTGATCGTTCTTCTTTCTTGGGCCCGCCTAGCCAACTAGAAGAGGCTGCTAATCATTCTTCTTCGCTTCCACCTGATCCGGACTGTGAGTCTGAACTTGAGGAGTTAGATGATACCGTAGAAGATGAGGTATATTCGTAACCACATGCAGCCGCAACCCCACTACTAATACGTAGTGGGGTTTTTCTTTACTCGAGGCTGCCGCTAGCAAAGGTAAAACGTAAAAGCACCCAGCTAAGGGTGCTTTTTAGTAGGCTAATTTATCCGCGTGCTCTTAGGCGTTTTTTTCGTCGCTACCGCGCTTAATTAGCTGGAAGAGGCCAGCGCCGAGGGCACCGCCGGCTAGAGTAGCAACGATAACTTCAACGCCGAGTCGGCTTTCTGGTTTTTCGCTGCCCTTGTGTGACGCATTGCCACCTTGACTTTGCAGGTCGGCATTAGTAGATTCTGTTGCAGCCAGGGCAATAGCAGGGTTTGCAGTCACGCCGTTGATGCGCATAATGCGAGGCACTTGGTCAACAGAGGTGATGCTTTGCTGATCAACAGACTGTTTGGCTGCCGTGAGCAACGTGCTACCAACAAATACAGCTAGGAATAGTGATAGACCAATACCGAGGCCACTTGCGGCTTTACCAAGTTTTTTCTGGTTGGCCACAGCAGTAATACCAAATAGTAGGACTGCGGTAGCAATGAGCTCAGCAATAAAGACTGAAGCATCGAACGAACCGATGTGGTTAAATGCGAGGGTGTAACTGCCGCCGCTGATGGTGTTGTATACAAGCACCGCAAGCATAACACCAAGAATTTGGCCGACAAAGTAGAATGGTACTAGTTTGCCACTTACTTTGCGAGCCACCCACAAACCAAAGGTGACCGCTGGGTTAACGTGTGCACCTGAAATACGGTTTAGGGCGATAAATAGTACAAGTAGGGTGATACCGATGTACAGTGGAGCAAGAATAGTTGCCGATGTACCATATACAGCGACTGCGGTAAGAATGAAGGTACCAATTAGCTCGGCCAAGATAACATAGCCGGCTTTCTTTGAGAACGCCTCATCTACTGAATTTGCTTTGCGTGCAGGTTTTGCGACGCTGTTTTTTACAGCCTGTTTAGCTTCTGCTTTAATCTTTTTAGCTTCTGCCTTAACTTCTGCTGATTCTTTCGCTAGCTTTTTTTCGGTTTTAGCGGTAATCGTGTGCACCTTGGTGGTGTCTTTTTTCGCTTTGGCAGATGATTTCTTCGTTGCCATTACTCGAACTCCCTTTCATGATTTACTTAAAGTCTAGTAATAGTGAAATTATACCATACCTTTGCTATACTATGGTGTATGGCATTATATATTTCAAAGACTGATGAACGCAGCGACCTGCAAGAGCGTATCACCGCAGAGTTACGCGAAAAGCAGAAGCAGCAAGATTTAAGTGGCGGTGCAAATCCTGTGGATGGCGTGGAAGATAGCGCCTACATTGAGGGAACAAAGCGCACCACCACGTTAGCATGGGCCTGGGGGATCGTGCTACTGCTGTTTATCGGTGGTATCATCTTTACCCTACTACGAATTGCGCAGCAGTAGTCGCAAGGTGGTAGTATTGGGGCAATAGGTATACAATAAGTCTAAAGACTAACTAGATAGAAGAGAGTGGGGACGGGAGCAGTGTATGTCAAAAAAACATCATAAAAAGCACGCGGCTAAGCATAAAGCGCAGCGCAATAAACAAGCTAAGCAAACGCCTAAACAAGGTGTTTCCAGGCAGGTTGATCAGGTAAAAAAGCCTGCGAAGCAGCAGGGCACAGATATTGCTGCTGTTAAAGAGCAATTGCTTGCAGAAGCTAAAAGTAGTGAGCAGCCGGCTAGATTGCTGCGTTCGCCGCTGCTTAAGGGGCTATACAAAACATTGGCAGAATTGCCAAATGAGAAAAAAGCAGCGTTTGGTAAGCAACTTAACCAGCTAAAGCAGCAACTTCAAGAAGTAATTGCCGAGGCAGAGGCTCAGCGTACGGAAGCGGCATTGCCGCCAATTGATGTAACTGCTCCGATGGACCGTAATAGTGCGGTGCCAAGTTTATTAGACACCAGGCAGGGAACTGTACACCCACTGCGTCATGAGATTGCGACAATTGGCGCGATTTTTGAGCGAATGGGCTTTGCGGTGGAGGATTCAGTTGAGATTGACGATCAGTTCCACATGTTTGAGAGTTTGAATTTCCCGAAAGGTCACCCCGCACGTGATGAGTATGACACCTTTCTATTAAAGGAAACGAGCGATGACGGCGAACGGCTTGTGGCTCCTGCGCATACAAGTACGATGCAGTACCGGGTGCTAACGAAGTATCAAGAAAATTTGCCTAAAGATGAGCCGATTGCTGTTGTGGTGCCAGACAGGGTGTTCCGCAATGAAGATGTTGATGCTCGGCACGAGCACACTTTTTACCAGATAGAAGGTGTGTATGTAGGGCGCGGCATTACCGTTGGTAACTTGATTGCGACATTGCAAGAATTTTTGCAAGAGTATTATCACAAAGAGCTACGCGTGCGTATTAATCCATTTTACTTTCCGTTTACCGAGCCAAGCTTTGAGTTTGCGCTCAGCTGTCCGTTCTGCGATGGGCGTGACTCTTCGTGTAAGGTTTGTTCGGGTGAAGGCTGGATTGAGCTTCTTGGGTGCGGCATGATTCATCCTAATGTTTTGCGCAAGGCCGGCATTAACCCACATAAATACACGGGCTTTGCTTTTGGTTGCGGTATTGACCGACTTGTGATGATGAAATATGGCATTGAAGACGTGCGTAATTTCCACAGCGGCAAGCTACAATTCTTGCGCCAATTTCGTAGCGGCGTATAGTGCATAGTAAAAAAAGAACAATTAACCATAGGTAGATAGTAATGAAAGTAAATGTAGCAGTAATAGAGCGGCTGGTGGGGTTCCCGCTTACGAATATCGACAGCTTAGTGACGAAGATTAATAGCCAATTAGGTGGCGTCGAAGATGTAATTAACTTAGCGGATCGATACCGCGGCGCGACTATTGTGAAAGTTGTTGAGTGCGAGAAACACCCAGATGCAGACCGGTTGCATATTACGAAGATTGATGATGGTAGGTCAGTTCTTGATGTGCCTCGTGATGAAAACGGCCTCGTACAGGTCGTATGTGGTGCACCAAATGTGCACGCTGGTATGTGGGCTATTTGGTTACCGCCAGGATCGACAGTGCCGGCTAGCATCGTCGAGGGCGATCCGTTTGTGCTTGGTGCTCGCAAGCTGCGCGGTGTATTAAGCCAGGGTATGATGGCTGCAGCAGACGAATTAGCACTTGGCAGTGACCACGGTGGCATCGTGGAGATTACTGAAGATGACTTGCCAGAGGGTGCAACGCTTGTACCTGGCGCATCGTTTGCAGAAGTGTTTGGGCTGAATACGACTATTATTGATATTGAGAATAAGATGTTCACCCACCGCCCAGACTTATTTGGGCAAGTTGGGGTGGCCCGTGAAATTGCTGGTATTTTTAACCGTTCTTTTGTGAGCCCAGAGTGGTATAGTAGCGCTTTGCAGTGTGATTTAGCACATAGCTTGCCGCTCACCTTGGCTCGTAACACCGATGGTGCTTCTCGGGTTATGGCAGTGGCACTAGAGAAGGTGACTGTTGAGCCAAGCCCATTGTGGCTGCAGTGCCAGATTGTTGCGCTCGGTGGCAAGCCAATCAACAACATCGTAGATTTAACCAACTACGTGATGCTCATGACTGCGCAGCCACTGCATGCGTATGATTACGACAAGCTAGCGGGGCATACATTGGTGGCTCGCCAGGCACAAGAAGGTGAATCACTCACGCTGCTAGACGGTAAGGATATTGTGTTGACGGCTGACGATATCGTTATGGCTGATACTGAAAAACCAGTGGGCCTTGCCGGTATTATGGGTGGCAAAGACACGGCGGTTACCGATGACACAACGCGGGTTGTGATTGAGGTGGCTACCTTTGATATGTTTGCGCTGCGTAAGAGCGCGATGCGACACGGCGTATTTACCGATGCACTAACAAGGTATAACAAAGGCCAATCGCCGCTACAAAATGAACATGTTTTGCAGTACTTCTTACAACTAGCTGCCGATGCTGGTGCGGTGATTGCCAGCCCGGTGTATGACGCAATGACGAGTGATGTAGCGGACGCGCGTGTTGGCAAGCAGCCGCGTCAAGTGATTGTTGGTGGTGATATTATTAACAGCCGGCTTGGGCTAGAGTTATCGCGAAGTGCCATAAAGCAAATTTTAGGTAATGTTGAAGTGACGGTTGCTGGTAGCGATGAGCGTATGGTAGTGCACGTTCCATTTTGGCGCACCGACCTAGCGATACCAGAAGATATTGTTGAAGAGGTTGGACGCCTGTATGGATTCAACTTGCTGCCTCGCCAGCTACCGCAACGCCGCATCTCGCCACCGCCAGTTAATCGGTTGCGTCAGTTGCAGCAATTGCTGTGTCAAGGCTTTGTGCGCAGTGGTGCAAATGAGCTCGTCACATATAGTTTCGTGCATCAAAACACACTAGAGCGTGCTGGGCAAGATCCAGCGCACAGCTTTACGATTAGTAATGCATTGAGTCCAGATTTGCAGTATTATCGTCAAACACTGCTACCTAATCTGCTAGAGAAAGTTCGACCAAATAGTAAAGAAGGTTACCACGACTTTACACTGTTCGAGTTTGGCCGGGTGTACAACCAGCAGTACCTTCGTGGCGAAAAGGGTGTGCCGGCTCCGCGCGAATTAGCCAGCGCGGTAATGACGCAGAAAAAACCAGATGGTGCAATGTTTTATTATGCACGTCAACAAATGGATGAGCTGCTTACAGTGATTGGCATTGAAAATCAAACCTACGAAGCGGTGAGTAGTGAGGCGGACAAAGCGCTGGTGCAGCAGCAGGGTGTATTTGCTCCTGATCGCAGCGCAGTTGTGCGAGTAAAGGGCACCGAGATTGGCGTTGTTGGTGAGCTAACTGTAGCAGCTCGTGATAATTTTAGGATTCAGATGCCAGTGGCAGCGCTAACTATTGATATCTCGGCTCTTATGAGCGTTTGGCATGAAAACACCCAGGGGTATACACCGCTTAGCAAGTACCAGTGGGCGCAGCGCGATATTTCAATTAAAGCTGCTGCAGATGTGCCATACAGCAAGCTATATAGTGCGGCAATGCAGGCTTTGCAAAACGTAGTGGGCTACCATGTAACCATAGAACCACTTTCTATCTATCAGGCGAGCCGTGATACGGCTGATGTAACGACGACATTCCGCATTACACTGACGCACCACGACAAAACGCCAGTCAAGAAAGATATTGAAGCTTTACTTGAGCAGGTCTCGGATGCAGTTTCCAAGCAGTTTGGTGCAAGCATAGAATAGAGGCTAAAACAACTCTCATAAGACAAAGAAACCGCAGGTTGCATTGCCGTAGCCTGCGGTTAAGTGGTATACTGTAACGCAACGATATGTATGAGCCTTTGTGAGCCGGTAGATTCGGCTAGGTGTAACACAAGAAGAGTATTCAGAAAGAGGAGTAATGAAAGAGATAGCGCGAATTTTTCGGTATGCGACCGGATTAAATAAGTTTATTGTTAGCATTGCAATATTATCGCTCGTTGTGTCGGCATCGCTGCTGGTCACGCCGTTTGTTATCAAATATGCAACAGATGTCATTGTAGCGATTGCGAGCGGCCAGGGTGGTAACTTGGCGCAGCTGTGGCCACTGTTGGCTATTATTGGTGGTTCGAGTTTACTTGTCGTGGTGCTTAATAGCATCAATGGCTATCTAGGGGATATCCTCGCTGCACGGCTGCGTCAGCAATTATCAGAGCGATATTATCAGCATCTGCTGGCATTGCCGCAGTCATATTATGATGAGACTGAAACTGGTAAAATTATCAATCGGCTATCACGCGCGATTAGTGATATCTCACAGTTTATTAATCAGCTGGCAAATAATTTTTTACAAATGCTGATTACGGTTGGTGTATCGATTGCTATCATGTGGTGGTATAGCCCATGGGTGGCAGTGATTATTGGCGCACAAATTCCGGTGTATATTTTCCTAGGAGCACAATCAAGCAAGAAGTGGACGAAGTTCCAAAAGCAGCATAATACACTGTACGACAAGGCAAGCAGTCGTTTTGCTGAAGTTATTGGCCAGATGAAGGTTGTAAAGAGCTTTAACTCACAGCAGCGTGAGTATGCGTCATTCCAGCGCCGGTTTGGTAAGATGGTCGGCATCACCTATAAGCAGTCGCGGCACTGGTATTTTTACAGCACGCTGCGGACTGCTTGTCAGGCGGTGGTATACACCGCTGTATATGCCATACTGTTTATCGCTACGGCGCAGCGTGCTATGTCGATTGGGGATATGGTGCTGCTGCTTACGCTCGTGCAGCAAACGCGTATGCCGCTGCAATTTATTAATTTTTACATCGATATGTATCAGAAGGCAGTCACAAATAGCCAAGATTACGAAGAGGTTATGCGCACGAAGCCAGATGTTGATACTGGCAGCAAAGACGTGGATGTTGCAGGGAAAGATATTGTATACGATAAGGTAAGCTTTGCCTATGAGGCTAAAGACAAGCGTGTGTTGCAAGCGGTCTCATTCACAATACCTGCGGGTAGCCGAGTGGCGCTGGTTGGTGCTAGTGGCGGCGGCAAAAGTACGCTGGCCAACCTTTTAATGCGGCTCTACGAACCCCAAAGTGGCGCTATCGTCATCGGTGGCATTGCCATTAGTGATATGCCGCTCGCACGGCTGCGCAACCAGATTGCGACAGTTTTCCAAGAGGCGGCGCTATTTAGTGGTACGATTCGCGAAAATATTGCTTATGGTATGCCTTGGGCGACCGATGAGCAAATACAGTCGGCCGCAAAACAGGCGAATGCCTACGAATTTATTATGGAATTGCCAAAAGGGTTTGATACAAAAGTTGGTGAGCGGGGCACGAAGTTGTCGGGTGGTCAGAAGCAGCGAATTGCCATTGCGAGGGCTATTTTAAAGGACGCACCAATTTTAATTCTTGATGAAGCCACGAGTGCGCTAGACACTCGCAGTGAACGAGCAGTGCAGGAGGCGCTTGATCGGCTTATGCAGGGTAGGACAGTACTTATTATTGCCCACCGATTAAGTACAATTGCAGAGGTAGATAAGATTATTACGCTCAAACGTGGCAAGGTGGACGAAATTGGTACACCGGCTGAACTTGCAAAAAGTGGTGGTATTTATAACCAGCTGCTCGATCTTCAAATGGGCGGTTCGTCGGCCAATCAGAAGAAATTAAAGAAATATGATATCGCAGTCTAGGTGTGATGCGAGGCTGCTGTGGTATAATAGGCGGTAATGAGGTAAAAAAGGGAGAAATATATGGCAAGTACAACTACTAAAAAACAACGAATCGGAATTTGGATTATTATCGTACTACTATCGCTCGGTACTATTGTGGGCTTTGGCGCAATGATTCTACAGCCGCAAAATCAACAAGACCAGGCTGCGCGGATTAATGAAGCTCAGAAAAGTTACCAAGAGGCAGTCAAAAAATTCTTGAGTGAAAAGTACAGCAGGCAACTTGCTGATTACAAGCAAAAAGAAGTAAAGCCATTTGATGCAGAAGAAGTAACAGAGGTAACAACACGCGACCTGGCAGAAGGCAATGGTGAAGAAGTCAACCCACAGCAGGGCGTAGCGCTATATTACTTGGGCTGGACTGCTGACGGTAATGTGTTCGATGGCTCGCTTGACCAGACGGGCAACTTGAAGAATCCACTGCAGCCATTTGTTGCGCAAAAGGGTGGCGTTATTGAAGGTATGACCGAAGGCCTGAAGGGCATGAAGCAGGGTGGTGCTCGTGAGATCACTATTCCAGCAGCTAAGGCATATGGCGACAAGGAGCAAAAGGGTATTCCAGCTAACTCTCCGCTGAAGTTTATCGTTATAGCTATTAGTGAGCCAACTGAACAAGAGGTGCCAGTCCCAGCTGCGCTTAAGCAGTTACAGCACGCAGCTGGCCAGCAGTAGTAATGTAAGAAGGACAAAATAGTATGAGTGATACAGCAGTAAAGCCGCTAGTTATTATTGGCAGCGGTCCAAGTGCGCTGACTGCAGCGATATATGCAGCACGCGAAGATATCCCGGTAACGATATACGAGAAAGCCGGCTTTGGAGGGCTAGCTGCGACGACAGACTGGGTAGATAACTACCCTGGGTTTCCAGACGGAATTTCTGGTATGGAACTTACAAAATTAATGCAGCAGCAAGCTAAGCGCTTCGGCGCGGTGCTTGACTATGGTGAAGTGAGCGATTTGCAGGTGCGTGATGACGGCAACATTGAGCTGCTCGTCGATGGGCGCTCGGTTTTGGCTCGGCAGGTAATTATCGCGACCGGTAGTTCGTATCGGCAGCTGGGCATTCCTGGTGAAACTGAATATACGGGGCGTGGCGTGCACTATTGTGCAACTTGTGACGGTGCGTTTTATCGCGATAAACGATTGATTGTTGTAGGTGGTGGAAATTCAGCTGTGCAAGAAGCAATTTTCCTCACAAAATTTGCAAGCCACATAGATATGCTTGTACGCAGTGAAATTAAGGCATCTGAAATATTGCAAAAAGAACTCCAAAAGCTCGTAGAGGCTGGCAAGATAACTGTGCATCTTGGCGCTACGCCGCAGCAAATACACGTGCAGGATGGCCACGTTGCTGGTATGCGCGTGCAGCAGTCTGAGCAGGAGCGTATTATTGAATCTGATGGTGTCTTTGTATTCATCGGACTTTTGCCAAATACGGCATTTCTGCAGAACTCCCCGGTGAAGCTTGATAATTATGGCTTTGTTGCTGTGGATGAACATCTAGCTACCAATGTACCTGGCGTGTTTGCAAGTGGTGACGTTCGTTCTAATGGTGTTTTGCAGATTGCAGCTGCAGTCGGTGATGGTGCGCGGGTTGCAATTTCAGCGCGTGAACAGCTGCAGCAGTAGTCGCGTGATTGCTAAGTATATAAAAATAACCTATCAGTGTATAGGTTATTTTTTATGCAGCGTGGCTATGGTGATTGCCATTCGTCATCGTTGCGGTATGGCTCCATGGTAAATTTTTCTGGGTAGTTGGTGACGATACCGTCGATACCGGCGTGTTGCATGCGGCGGGCGCTGGCTCTATGGTTAACGGTATACACATAGCTAAACAGCCCTAACTTTTTTGCAAGCGATAATGCTAGCGGGTGAATATAGAGCCGGTTAAATCCTAGGGCACTGAGTTGTAACTGCCGGTAATAGGCAATAAAAGAAAACGGATTGCGATTGTGCAGCAGCGCAAGGTGGATGTGTGCATCGTATTTACGCAGGTAGCGTAGTTCGCGTATCTTGAATGAGCTAATGATGAATTGATTATAATCGCTAGGCTCGGTGATGTATTGTTCTTTTAAGATCTGGAGTACTACTTTGGCACTATCTTGTGATTTAAGCTCTAGCCACAAAAATGTATTACCCCAAAAGGTGTCGAGCACCTGTTGCAGCGTTGGTACAGAATCAAAATCTGGGTTGCTACGCAGCTCATCCAGTGTTAGCTCGGCAATGGCCTGTTTGCGGCCATGGGTGCGTTGCAGTGTGCTATCATGCAATAAGATGGGCACCCGGTCTTTGGTTAGGCGAATGTCAAATTCCAGCGCGTCCACCAACAAATCAGCTCCAGCTTGGAGTGATTGCATAGTGTTTTCAAGCGCATGCCCGGCAGCGCCACGATGTCCGATGATTAACATAAGGTTAGCTACAGTGTAGCACATTTTGCATTGGGTGGTATAATAATGAAACAAACCATTAGACTAAAGGAGGCTTATGACCGATTTTAATAAAACATATACTCCCGGTGACTACGAGCAGGGCGTCGTTAATGTTGTGGTCGAGATTCCAGCTGGATCAAACCACAAGATTGAGTGGAACCGCCAGCTTGCAGCATTTGAGCTAGACCGCGTTGAGCCAAGTGTATTCGCAAAACCAACGAATTATGGCTTTATCCCACAAACACTTGATGAAGACGGTGATGAGCTTGACGTACTGATGATCACCAGTCAGCCGTTGCCACACGGCATTGTTGCGCAGGGTCGTATTTTGGGTGTGATGAAGTTCGTTGATGATGGTGAAGTTGACGATAAGATTATTGTTGTGCCAGCTGACGATCGTGAAACTGGCAACGCAATCACTTCACTGGTAGATTTACCAGAGCAGCTACTCAAGCAGATTGAGTTCCACTTTAACCACTACAAAGACCTCAAAAAGCCAGGCACCACCAAGGTAGAGAAGTTCGGCGATAAGGATGAGGCGATCGCAGTTATCAAAGAGTCAATTGCGCGTTGGCACGAGCAGGCGTAGCAGACTGTACGATGTGCTATAGCACGCAGAAGAGCCGCTAGTAGTAGCGGCTTTTTTGGTGTTTGGCTAGCTCCGGGTCTTTACAAATCGTCCCCCCCCCTGGCATACTAGAGATAAGAACATCGAAGAAGCTCTTCTGTTCTGCTGCAAATACAGTGTTTGCAGCTTCGCTATAGACAAATCGTTTATAGCTTGTACCTTGAAAGGGAAAGAAAAATGGGTATTCTTGAACATGGTAAGACTTTTAAGCATACTGTCTGTGATTTTGGAGCAGAGAAGATTACGTATGATTGTGAGGTATCGTTATACTACAAGGCGGAATACTATGGGGTCAAGGATTTCCCAGTCACGTATGATTTTGCTCTTGCTCGCGAGGGCGAAGTTGGCAATAATATCTTTGGGTCCGTTATAATCCGGGAAGATGATACTGGTTACACGGCGCATGCACGAACCAAAGAGCTGGCCTTGATAACGCAATGCTTTGACGAGACTATTGTTTTCTCCTATGACATTGGGAACGGGCACGTTAAGATTAACAAACTTGCCCCTGAGTGGATGAAGCTTGCTGCAGCCGTTGCATTCTTCTACGCATGGGCTCCAAAATATTATAGCCTAGAAGATACCAAAAATTTTAACACCTGGATGAAAGAATGGAACGCTGCAGCTTGCTTGGGCCAAAAGATACCGTCTAGCAGGCTACGCACCACCATCAGCCCAAGTTAATAAACACGACTATCGGTTCTTCTTTCCCTCTAACCCTCGCCTAACGCGCGTGGCTTTTATAGGACAGAAGAACTGCCTCCAAAAAGCCCCCGTTATGGCGGGGGCTTTTTCTTTTGTCTTGCACGCGGTTTATAGTGTGAAGGTGGCACAAATGGGCAGGTGGTCTGACTGTCCTTTGCGCAGTGTCGTGACGTTGGCTATCGAAATGGCACGTGAGGCAGTAATGAAGTCGTAGTGGCCTTTGAGCCAGCGTGAATACGTGTGGCGATCGCTGCGGTGCAGGCTGTAGCCATCACGGTCAAGAATGCGTGAGAGCTTTTTTTGGAACAACGGATAGTTATAGTCGCCGGCCATAATGGTTGCAGTCGTCGGCGCTGGGCGCTGTTTGGGCGCTGTCACTGGCTGTAACTTACCTTTTTTAGTTGTCGGCTGTTTGGCGGGTAGTGAACTATTAAGCGACTGCATAATGTAGTGAGCCGCAGTAATTTGCTGGCGGCGTATTTTATTACGTGCTGATAGTGGAGAGGCGTGAAAGGAAGCCGCTACGAGCGACTGCTGACTTTCCCGAAGAACGAGCCGTGCAGCTAATACCCGCTCACTGGCGGGGCTTAATACGCGGTCGTGCAGCGATTTTTTCAGCGCAAAACTACCGGTATTTTCTAGGTCGAAAATATCATGATTGTAATACAGAGCGAGGCCAAGTCGGTTATTGTCGGTCGCACTAGCCAGAGACAGATTGGCAATAGTGCTCGGCAGCTGATCGGTGATGGCCTCCTGCAGGCAAAGAATGTCTGGCTGATGTGCGTAGACGAGGTCGCTGATCTCATCTTCAGCGCGATTCTCCCATAAATTGTAGCTAATAAGCGTTAAGTGTTCCATGAATGCAGTACATTATAGCATGAGGTCGCCCCGAGGGGAAAGTGTTCGGTTGCTTGCCAGTTAACTGGCAGTAGATTTGCTCTTAAGGAGCGGCTCAGCTAGCGCTGTTAATTTTTCTGCAATATCTTGGTAGCCGTACTCACGGGCAAGTGGCACGTAGAAGTCTATAGTCTCTGCCGCTTTCTTTTGCTGTTTGTGTGATGGCATAGCGGCAATAGTACGTAAGTTGTGTAGCCGGTCGGCGAGTTTTACTAGGGCAGCACGCGGGTCTATTTTGCAGGCCTGCTCAAGCTTTTGGTGAGTCGTGGTTGCCTCTGGGAAGAACGTATCTGGATCGCTGGTTTCAGGAGATACCGGCAGCTTTGTAACAGCGTCGACCAAAAAGGCTACTTCGTACCCCCAGCCAGAGGTAATATCAGCCAAGGTTGCCGGCGTGTCTTCCACGGTGTCATGTAAAATTCCTGCAATGATGGTTGTCTCGTCGGCGCCAGACTGCACAAGCAGCTGCGCAACGGCTATAGGGTGCGTTATAAATGGGCTGCCATCTTTGCGTAATTGTCCGGCATGATGCCGCAGGGCAAATTGAACGGCCGCGAGGAACGGCTCAGTACAAGATGGATGGTGTTGTAATAGTTGCGTCATACTGCAAATAGTGTATCATGGTCTGCACCAGAAAAATATAGGTGGTATTATTGCTGCTGGATGTAGTGCTATGATAAAATCGGTAATAATTATGGTGCATATGTCGCCAAGATAATCTAAACGAGTAAGTGGAGGGCAAGGAACAAATATGGCAAAAAAGCGAATTGCGATTAATGGGTTTGGACGGATTGGGCGTAATGCGTTTAAAATTGCCTTTGAGCGTGATGATATTGAAATTGTTGCCGTCAATGATTTAACTGATGCCGAAACGCTTGCGTATCTACTGCAATACGATAGTAATTACGGAAAATACCACCACCAGGTAACGCACGATACGAACCACATTATTGTTGATGGTGAGCCAGTGCGGGTACTGGCTGAAACGAGCCCAAATCGGTTGCCGTGGCGTGAAATGATGATTGATGTGGTAGTTGAGGCTACAGGACGCTTCACGACACTGGAAGGAGCGGGCGGCCATCTGCTGGCTGGTGCTCGCAGAGTTGTGATTAGTGGTCCGACAAAAAGTGATGGCATTGATACCATTGTGCTTGGCACAAACGATGAGAAGATTGGTAGCAGCAGTGCTATAGTGTCTAATGCTAGCTGTACCACTAATAGCCTGGGCGCGGTGATGGCGATATTGGATGCGAAATTTGGTGTAGAAAAATCGATGTTAACGACCATTCATAGCTATACTGCTAGCCAGGCACTTCAGGATGCACCAAAGCGAGACTTGCGAGAGGGTCGTAACGCTGCAGAAAATATGGTACCAACGACGACTGGCGCTGCTATTGCGGTGACGAAAACACTGCCGCAACTGGCTGGTAAATTTGATGGATTGAGCGTACGTGTACCAACGCCTATTGTTTCATTGAGTGATATTACAGTGCTACTATCGCGCGACGTGACTGAAGAGCAGGTAAATGAGGTGTTTAGGGCTGCTGCGGCTGAGCCATTTTACCAGGGTATTTTAGGGGTTAGTGAAGAGCCGCTGGTGTCGCGGGACTTTATCGGCAACCCGCATTCTGGCATTGTAGATCTGCCACTAACAAAAGTGGTTGGTGGTAATCTGCTGAAGCTTATGGTGTGGTATGACAATGAGTGGGCGTATAGCAATCGCCTGGTAGAACTTGTGGCTGATATTGCAGCAAGTGGCGAGTAAACGTAATGAAAAGGCCCCATGGCGCCGCTTTGTAGTGGTTACTACAAGGGCATTCCATGGGGCGTTAGCATGCGGGATTAGCTGGGCATCTCATGACAATCGACTACAGATAGTCGTTGTGAGTGACATGGATAGACTCCAGCCAACGCATACGGGGTAGGTAGCCATTGTGGCGACCTCGCTCATACCAGGCGATTAGCCACGGTAATGCTAGCTCCAGCGCAGAGGCTGCCAGCAGAAATAGTACCGCGGCACCTAAAACACGGCATAGTATGCGGTTCATGATAATCCTTCTTTCGCTCAGTGTACGAACGTGATGGTTAATGCTGAAAATGTAGCACTAACTTTTTTAGTATAACATGTGCCTTAGAGGTTCAGGTAAGTCGTACTAGATAAGAAAAGTGGGCACCCCAGCGAAATAGTATTTTAGCTAGAGTGCCCATCGTATCATTGTGCGCTAAGGCAGGAATGATACTAGAGATTGTGCATTACTTTTGCGGCGTATTCACGCTCGGAAACAAGTTCACCGTTCCGCCAGCAGAAGGAGGAAGAGGGAGTTGATGTTTGCTCTTTTTCTCCGTAGGGAACAGGCTCAGGTGCATTACTACATATAATTTCCGCAACACGGTTGTAGCACATTAGATATAGCGCCATCGAACCGAGGGCGATGACTCCCAGCCATATTGTGTCTTGAGCGGTCAACTGGGAGTGGCGAATTTTCGATGCCGACATGGGTATCATCCTGCTTTCTTAGGTCGAAATGTACAAAAATATCTTTGCGCCGCGGATAGGGCTGCTAAAAGATAGTGTCATTATAATATATAGTTTATGTGTGGGCAAGCCTAGTGTATTGATATAAAAAATAAGGCAGGATAACTATTACTCGTGATAGGCTAGACGGCCAGTAAGCGTAGTTATCCTGCCTGTATAGTGGCAGTGCGAACTAGCGCGCGCTCTCGTTAGCTTGAGCAGCCCGCAGCTTGTGGTAGGTTTGTTTACATGACTCTACCATGTCGCGACGACCTGAAGTGACGCACAGATAGTATATTGCTGCTGCACCTAACGCAACGACGATAGCTAGCAGTAGTAATATAAATGCGACAACATAGATTGTGTAGCGAAAGAGTAAGTCCTCTAGCCAAATCAGGCAACATACTGCAAGCAGTATTGCCGACACAACACTACGAGAGAGTGCGGTGAAGGCATGTTTAGATGACGTTGACTCGTAGACTCGGTCGAACTCGGCTATCAGGTTTTGCTTAACATTGGCTGGACGCCAGGGTGGCACCATAGGAATGCCGGATGCATAGGTGATAGGCAGGAGAAAAAACTTGAGTACTGTGATGAGAATCATGAGAATATCCTTTCTCGCGGAACTGTCAATGAACTATTCTATAGGAGCAAGGTTGGTGCAGTGCGTGCGCAGTGTGTTAGCTTGCTACACTATAAAAATTAACCATATTTTAGCAGGTATGTTACCGGCGAGCAAGTGCTAAGCCCGGGGTGAACTACTTTGCAAAAGTGGTGCATTTCGCTTATACTTACTGTATGAATATCTATGTGGGGACAGATCATCGTGGCTTTTACCTTAAGGAGCAGCTTCAGGAGTATCTTGTGGCCCAGGGGTATACGGTAGAAGAAGTGGGGAATACGGTGCTTGACCCGGACGATGACTTTCCAGAGTTTGCGCAGCGAGCTGCAGAAAAAGTGCTAGCGGGTGCAGCGCATGATGCCCGAGCAATTCTACTGTGTGGCGGGGCACAGGGCATGGCGATGGCAGCTAATCGATTTCGGGGTATTCGGGCCAGCGTGGTTTGGGACAGTACTGAGGCGCGGTTAGCTCGTCATGACAATGACAGCAACGTACTCTGCCTGCCGGCGCGACTTTTGCAGCATCATCCTGATATTTGGCAGGCTATTGTGCGCACCTGGCTTGAGACACCAGCCTCGGATGCACCACGGTACAAACGCCGCAATCAGCAGCTTGATGAATTTGGCATCGATGGCTGTGGCCACATAGCATAACAGACAAAACGAAAGGGAGGGCAACATGGTTGTTATCGCACCAAGTGTATTAGCAGAAAATGAAGAAGAATACCAAGCGCAAATGCAGCGGATTGCACCGTTTGCAGAGCGTGTGCATATTGATGTTAGTGATGGGGAATTTACACCTCATGCCACGGCGCCACTGCATCAGGTGTGGTGGCCAGAAACAATGAAAGCGGATATTCACATGATGGTGCGCCGGCCAGAGGAGCACATTGAGTGGTTGTTAAAGCTACGCCCAAATTTGGTTATTTTTCATGCTGAAGCAGATGGTGATGTACTTAGTGCGCTGAGGACGCTACGGGCGGAAGGTATCCGGGCAGGGGTGGCATTGCAACGCCGCACCGTGCCATCAAGCGTGGAAGAGCTCATTAAAGAATCGGACCACGTGATGATATTTAGCGGTAAACTTGGGGAGTTTGGCGGTGAAGTAAACTACATGCAATTAGAAAAAATCCGCTTAATTCAAAAAATAAACGGACACGCAGAGATTGGTTGGGATGGCGGCATTAATTTGCAGAATATTTATAATTTGGTGCACGGCGGCGTGCAAGTAGCGGTAGTTGGAAAAATTATTCATTCTTCTGAAGACCCAGATGAAACATATCAGCGGCTTATTCTAGAGGCTGCCCGCCGTAGTTCGATTTAATAACTTGGAGCTACAAGGAAGACGATAAATATAAACGCGTAAGTAGGAGCAAATAATGGCTAAGGTATTGACGGCCGAAGAACTAATGAAAGTGGCAACACTATTAAGAACAGATGTATTGCGTATGCTGGAAGCATCTGGCGGTAGTGGGCATGTTGGCGGCCCGCTTGGTATGGCTGAGCTGATTGCCGTGCTGTATTTTAAAGTGATGCGCATTCAAGCGCGCCAGCCAGATTGGGAAGGGCGTGACTATTTTGTGCTTAGTAACGGTCACACCGCACCAATTGTATATGCAGCACTTGCTCGGCGGGGTTTCTTTGACACGGACGATTTGCTGACATTGCGATCATATCAATCACGGCTGCAGGGTCATCCAGAGCGAACTCGACTGCCAGGTATTGAGGCAACATCTGGGCCGCTAGGCTCGGGGTTGTCGCAGGCTGCAGGTATGGCTTATGATTTGCAATATCTACAAGGCCGTCGGCACCAGTTTGTGTACGCTATGCTCGGGGATGGTGAGCTAAATGAAGGCCCGGTATGGGAAGCCGCAATGTTTGCTAGCAAATATAAACTATCGCAACTGATTGCAATTGTTGATCGTAATAATATACAGCTGAGTGGCACCACAGAGCAGATAATGCCACTGGAAGATGTAAAAGCCAAGTGGGAGAGCTTTGGCTGGCACGTGCAAGAGATTAATGGGCACGACGTGGTGGAAATTGAACAAGCTGTGCAGAGGGCAAAAGCAGTTAGCAACCGGCCATGCGTGATTATTGCGCGCACAATTCCTGGCAAGGGAGTCGATTTTATGGAATACGATGCTCGCTGGCATGGTGGTATTCCTCACCCTGTACAAGAACATGTGCGGCGGGCGCTGCAGCAAGTAGCAGATGGTAACAAGGAGGCTCACGTATGATTAGCGACTATATGAGATTAACACCTAATTTGGCCGAGGCTCCCCTGGAAACGCTACGCAGTGGATTTAGCCGTGGGCTTATTAAGGCAGGCGAAGAAAGTGAGCAAATTGTAGTAGTGTCGGCTGATGTAGGTAGTAGCACACAAGCGGCAGCTTTTGGCAAACAGTTTGGCAGGCGATATATCGAAGTAGGCATTGCTGAACAAAATATGCTTGGCGTGGCAAGTGGCTTAGCGCACATGGGGCGGGTTCCGTTTGCAGTTGGGTACGCAGCCTTTAGCCCAGGGCGTAACTGGGAGCAAATCCGTACCACAGTGTGCCTCAATAATGTGCCTGTTAAAATTGTTGGCACTCATGCTGGTCTTAACGTGGGGCAGGACGGCGCTACACACCAGGCCCTAGAAGATATTGCACTTATGCGTGTGTTGCCCCGTATGACAGTAATTGCACCGGCAGATAGCATAGAGGCCGAGAAGGCGACGCGTATGCTAGCCCGCACCGATCAGCCGACATATTTGCGGATTAGCCGGGAGCCTTCGGCGGTGTTTACTACCGAAGATACGCCATTTGAAATTGGCAAGGCCTACGTGCTACGCGAAGGGTATGACGTAGCGCTACTCGGAACCGGACCGATGACCTATGAGCTACTTATAGCGGCGCAGCAATTGGCAGAGCGCGGCATTTCCTGTGAGGTGGTGCATGTGCCAACAATCAAGCCGATGGATAGTGATGTTGTTGCCTACTCGGCTCGTAAGTGTGGCCGCGTTGTTACTGCAGAAGATGGGTTGATTGCTGGTGGATTTGGTAGTGCGGTCAATGAGCTTCTGGTGGAAGCAGGCATCCCGATGCCGTTATACAGGCTAGGGGTTAATGATACATTTGGCGAAAGTGGCACGGCACAAGAGCTGCTATCAGCACATAGTCTTACTGCTGAAAAGATGACACCAATTATTGCTGATTTTGTGGCGCACTCACATCAGTATTACCGCGAGTAACCATGATGAGAAACGGAGCGCGCATGCGCGCGTGCATAATATGCTCATGTTTGCTATAATGAAAGCAAATGCAAGGAGCCAGATTGTAGATGGCATAAACGCATCATGCGCCAAAAGGAGGTGGTAAGTGGGGCATACGATACATGATATTAGACATAATACGACGCGAGCGCGGCACTTATACCATCGCGCTCAGCTTGATAGATTTGCAGTTGGTGCATTCAATATTGACACACAAGAAACGCTTGTTGCGGTAGCAAAGGCTGCACAAAAGCTACAAGCACCGGCTATTGTTGAAGTTAGTAGCCGTGAGGCGCAGGTGCTTGGTCTTGAAAATGTGCGCATGATGGTAGATAACTACAAAAAAGAATACAATGTAGAGTTATATCTCAACCTTGATCATAGTCCGAGTGTTGATATGTGCAAGCGGGCGATTGATATCGGCTATGAATTTATCCATATTGATATATCTCAGGCGGACCACCAGGCCAGTGATTCAGAAATCATCGCCAAGACTCGTGAAGTAGTGCACTACGCCTCGTTTACGGGTGCGTTGGTGGAAAGCGAGCCACATTATTTTCATGGTGCTAGCAATGTGTACAACCAGGCTATAAACTACGATGAAGTACGCAAAACGTTCTCTACACCAGCGGGGGCAAAAGCTTTTGTAGAGGCAACGGGTATTGACACGTTTGCGGCAGCCGTTGGTAATTTGCATGGTCGTTACGCTGCGCCAAAGGTGTTAGATTTGGCGCTGCTTGGGCAAATTGCGCAGGCTGTTGACTGTGCCATCTCGCTTCATGGGGGTAGTGGTACGCCGCTTCACTTTTTCAAAGATGCCGCAAAGCTTGGTGTGCGCAAAATAAATATCAACAGTGATTTGCGCTATGCCTATCGTACGACGCTAGAAAAAGTACTCCGTGAGCATCCACAAGAGTATGCCATCATTTCGCTGATGCCAGAGGTGTATGCTGCAGTGCAAGCGGTCATTGAGGAGAAGATGGCGGCGTTTGGCAGCGCCGGAAAGGCCGCCCCATAATGCCGCGCATTGTCTGCATAGGGGGCGCAGTGCAGGATATATTCTTATACCAAAGTAGTGACTTAGCACCGGTGTGTGAGCAGCCGGATGAATGCTTTGTTGAACTGAAGTTAGGGGCTAAAGTCGATGTGAATGCCATTGTCTCAGGTACCGGTGGTGGAGCAACGAATGCTGCAGTTACGTTTGCTCGCCAGGGGATAGAGGCGGCATTTTATGGAGTAGTGGGCGATGATTTAGCCGGAGCAGCGGTGTTGCAACAGCTCGATGAAGAGGGTGTTGATACGCGGCACGTTGTGCATAGCAGTAAGCATCAAACTGGTGTTTCGGTGCTTCTTCTGGTGCCGGGTGGAGAACGTACCATCGTCACCTATCGCGGTGCAAGCACTCACTACCGTGAAGAAGATTTTTCGCTTGATATGGTGCAGGCAGATTGGTTATACATAACAAGCTTAGCTGGCAATATGCAGGTGCTTAATAAACTAGTTGCGCAAGCCAAGCAGCAGCACATGAAGATTTTCTTCAACCCCGGCAAGGGCGAGTTAGAGCAAGCTGAGCAGCTGCGCAATGTACTTAGTCATGTAGATGTACTGCTTGCTAATAAGCAAGAGATGCAGCAAATCGTTTCGGGAGATACAGCCGCCGAGCTAGTGCGTCAGGCCTTGAACTTGGTGCCTTGTGCAATAGTGACCGATGGCCCACGAGGAGCTGTTGCAAGTGATGGAAAAATGGTCGTTGCAGCAGGCCAGTATGATGGTGAGCCGGCTGTTGATCGCACTGGTGCTGGCGATGCTTTTGGGTCTGGTTTCTTAAGCCAGTGGGCGCAGGGTGCCTCACTGGAGCGTGCCATGTGGGTGGCTAGTGCAAATGCTGCTAGTGTTGTCGCACAGGTGGGGGCTAAGGCCGGCATTCTGCCGCGTTATACGGAACTTCATGATATGCCGCTTGTCGTGAGGGAGCTGCCGCACCAATTACAACGAGATAAGGGTGCCTCTACTCCTGAGCAATCAGATGAAACAGTAGCTGATACTGAAGTAGAGGAGACACAGGAAGAGGCGGACCAGTAATGCAGTATCAGATCTGTGTGTCTGGAGCCGCCAGTGGTGAGACGGTGCAGCTTTCGCACGAGCTAGCTTTTCGTGTTGGACGGGCAATTACTGGGTCGGGGCATATTATCACGACTGGTGCGACGATTGGATTGCCGCACTACGCCGCGATGGGCGCTGTGAGCGTTGCGGGTGAACGCGGCCTGTCGGTTGGTTTTTCGCCAGCCAGTTCACTGCGTGAGCACGTGATGGTGTATAAACTACCAACAAAAGAGTTTGATTATATTAATTTTACTGGCATGGCATATGTTGGCCGCGATGTGCACTTGGTTCGCACCAGTGATGCCGTCATTACAGTGGGTGGCCGCATGGGCAGCCTGCACGAGCTATCGACTGCACTAGAGAGCCGCAAGGTGTGTGCGGTGCTATTAGGCAGCGGTGGTCTCGCGAATTTTGTGCCAGAGCTACTAGAAAATATTGAGACACCTGGCGCAAAAACTATTATCTATGAATCAGACCCGGAGCTGCTAGTGCAGCGAGTTATAGAGGCGCTAGACGCGAAATACGCAGACTTTATGTACGATGCCAACGATTGCCATGTTCGTACGCGCCGAGCAGGGCGCGGGTAGGGTGTGGTTTCGGGCTAGCCGGCTGATAATATTTGTGTTATACTAGCTGTAGTTCATTCATCACGAATAGCCAACCGGCTATATGAAACACTTGACCTTGGAAGGACGTGGTTTGAATGATGTACCTAGTAATTGTTACTATACTGACCGTTCTCGGTATTCCCGTATCTGTCTGTTTACAGGTGCTTTCTAGTTATATTAGGAATCGTAGTGTGTGGGATAATGTTGAACTCTTTAAGTCCACTTGGCTGCTGATCGGTGCACTTACTGTGAGTGCATTGTGTGCGGTAGTATCGCTTGTGCAGGCTGTGTGCTACAGTATTATCGATAAGTTTACACGTATTCCGCAAGGCTGGCCTATTGTATGGCTGTTTATAGAATGTATCATTCATTTTTTGCTAGCGGTTGTTGCCGCATGGATATATATGAAAGAGAAGGATAAGGGCGATATCGTGTTCTGGCCATCGCAATGGTAGTAGTATAAACACTAGGCAAGCCTATAGGTGTGACTCGCGTTGTGAGCAATTTTGCTCCTTCGTGAGGTCGCCCTATAGGCTTTTCTTTTATTTGTAGCCCCTGGTACAATAAAGAGTAATGAGTGAGTTTCATTTAGTATCAAAATATCGGCCAACGGGTGATCAGCCAGCAGCTATTCAATCGCTAGTGACTGGTTTAGCAAATGGTCAACACCAGCAGACACTTCTGGGTGTGACTGGTTCTGGCAAGACGTTTACGATGGCTAATATTATTGCGCAGCGTAATGTGCCAACCTTGGTGCTGGCGCACAATAAAACGCTAGCAGCGCAGCTATTTGCAGAGTTTAAAGAGTTCTTTCCCGATAATGAGGTGCACTATTTCGTAAGCTATTTTGACTACTATCAGCCGGAAGCGTACGTGGCTAGCAGCGACACGTATATTGAGAAGGACTCGCGTATTAACGATGAGATTGATCGCTTGCGTCATGCGGCGACATCGGCACTACTAACTCGCCGGGATACGATTATTGTTGCTAGCGTGAGCTGTATTTATGGTATTGGTTCACCGGAAGATTACGCGGACATGTCGGTGCGCTTGAAGGTCGGTGATCAGCGGCGGCAGGATAAGCTGCTGCGGCATCTGACTGATATTCAATATCAGCGTAATGATATTGATTTTCAGCGGGGTACCTTCCGGGTGCGCGGTGATGTACTTGATATCTTCCCGGCTGGTGAAGACTTTGCGTACCGGGTGGAGTTTTTTGGTGATGATATTGACCGCATCACGCAGATTAATCCGTTGACGGGTGAGATTTTAAGCGCGCCGCAAGAGATTACTATTTTTCCAAGCAGTCACTACGTGACGCCAAAGCAAAAGCGTGAGCGGGCAATTGAGGGAATTCGCAAAGAGTTTGCGGCTCGGCTGAAGTATTTTGAAGATCACGACAAATTACTTGAAGCGCAACGGCTTGCCCAGCGCACAAAATATGATCTTGAGATGCTTGAAGAGACCGGGTTCGTTAAGGGGATCGAGAACTACTCGCGCTACCTTACAAACCGTGAGCCTGGTGAGCAGCCGGCGACGTTGCTCGACTATTTTCCTGATGATTTTTTGCTCATTATCGATGAGAGCCACATGACTATTCCGCAGGTGCGGGCAATGTACAACGGCGATCGAGTGCGCAAACAAGTGCTGGTCGACTATGGCTTTCGCCTGCCAAGTGCGCTAGATAACCGGCCGCTAACATTTGAAGAATTTAATGCGCATATTAATGATGTTATTTATGTATCGGCCACTCCGGCACCGTATGAGTTAGCGCAAACGCCGCCACCAGTGCAGCAGGTTATTCGTCCGACCGGGCTATTAGACCCTATTATTACGGTGAAGCCGACAGAAGGGCAGGTGGACGATTTGCTGGATGAGATACGCCAGCGCACCAGCAAAGGGCAGCGTGTGCTGGTAACGACGCTCACAAAACGTATGGCGGAAGACCTATCGCAATATTTGATCGATGCCGGTATTAAAACAGCGTATATTCATAGTGATATCGATACGCTGGAGCGGGGTGATATTTTGCGTGATTTGCGCCTCGGCACCTATGATGTGCTAGTGGGTATTAATCTGCTGCGAGAAGGATTGGACTTGCCGGAAGTTAGTCTCGTGGCGATTATGGACGCTGATAAAGAGGGTTTTCTGCGCAGTGAAAGTGCCCTGGTGCAGACAATTGGCCGTGCTGCTCGCCACGAGGAAGGCACGGTGCTAATGTATGCCGACAACATCACCGATTCGATGCGTCGGGCTATTGATGAAACAGCGCGCCGCCGAGACATTCAGATTGCGTATAACAAGAAGCACCACATTACGCCGCGCAGCGTGGCGAAAGAGATTGGTGAAGGACTGCGGGCGATTATTCCGGCGGCCAAGAAACAAACTAAGGATGCGCTTGATATCAAGAGCGTGCCGCGTGAAGAGTACAAACACCTAATAAAAGATTTAACTGCACAAATGGAACTGGCTAGTGCCAATCTGGAGTTTGAACGAGCAGCCGAGCTGCGTGATACGATTCAGGAAATTCGTGAGGCAATGTAGGCCTATACACTATGCAGTAAACTAGCAAAAGGAAAGACCCCACTACGTAAGTAGTGGGGTGTGTGGTTTGAAGTGTAGGCTATTGGTGGAACCCTAGAAATTCGGACTCAGTGTGGCGCGGTAAGCTATGTTTCTTTCTGTGCCCTTCGGGAGGCAAAGTATAAATACAAATGGCAACAATCAACAGAAGAGCGGCGTCAAGAACAATCGTTGCTAGCAGGAGTCCCCCATTTGAAGCATTTGTAAAGCCTACGACATTTACGATAATGATACCAACTACCGCCACAAGCCATGACGCTACGATTAGGACTGCCCATAAGACCGAATCTACAAAGTCAAGGTCCATAAGACTAAAGCCCTTAAACCTGTAGTCCTTAATAAACTTCTTAAACCTCGTCATTAGGATCACATCCTTTCGGTAAGCATCTACAGCCGGGTGCTATAGATGATGAATCGACTAATGATCTACTTTAATTATACCACTAAAGTGGTATAACGTAAAGATAGCACCAAAGAAAAACCCCACCAGCCTGGTCATCTCCGAAGCGCCAAGGGCGCGAGATGAAGGGTGGTGGGGCTACAGTTGAAGATAGTAGGAATATTAGCGAACACTCCTATCACTGAGTATCCTGGTTATGTGGGTAATGCACATCTTATGTTTAGTGCCAATTACTTGCAGAGCACAAACCTCGATAGCGGTAACTAGGAACCATGTGTAGCCTGAGATGGGCACGCCGATTGATGGAGCGGACGGCTTACTTAGTAGTAAAGCCACTAGCGCGGCTGTGGCTGACATGAAGTTTAGCCATAAGGCTACTTTGCAGTAATACATCAGGAGCTCATGCCGGGCCCTCCATTCACGTAATTTATTGACACTCTGAATGTGAGTGCTAGTATTGGTGGCGTAGACCTGGATATAGCCCAATACGCAGGCTGCTGCGGTAAACATACAAACTACTATCATCATTATGTCAACTAGTGCTATCATTGGAAACCACCTACTTTCTTTCTGTACCGGGTTGTGGCTACGTAGCAAATTGCTACTGCCATAATGAATAGCCAATGATCATTCTAACTATACCATAAAAGACATTCCTTCACAAAGGTGCGGGTGACTTTACCTAGGGAACTAGGTATTTTGCGTGTAGCAGGGTATACTAATACTATGACGAAAATTACACGGGATGAGGTGCTTCACTTAGCACAACTGAGTGCGCTGGGGCTCTCTCAAGATGAAGAAGTGGCTATGCAGCAAGATTTAACCCAGATTTTGGGCTATGTAGAAATGTTAGACGAGCTGGATACGGCAGAAGCGAAGCCAGTATTCCGCGTCGGCGGGCAATCTAATATATGGCGCGAAGACCAGCCGCAGCAAGATATTAGCCGTGAGGAGCTACTGCAGCTGGCGCCAGATACAGCAGAGCAGCAAGTAAAGGTACCAAAGGTGTTGTAATTATGAGCAAAACAACAATACATGAATACATAACAGATGGCCGCAGTGCTGTGCAGCGAGTGAGTGAGGCGCTGGAAAAAGCTAAGGCTAGCCGTGAGTATGATATCTTTATTAACCTAACAGAGCAGCGTGCACTAGAGCGAGCGCGCCTGGTGGACGAAGGAAAGCTTACTGGCCGCCTGGCGGGCGTTCCCTTTGCGCTGAAGGATAATTTTATGGCATTTGGTGCACCAACAACGGCGGCAAGCCATATGTTAGAGACCTTTACCTCACCGGTGCAAGCCGAGGCTGTTGAGCGCCTAGAGGCGGAAGGGGCAATTTGTATTGGCAAAGTAAATCTTGATGCTTTTGCGCATGGCGGTAGTACTGAAAATTCAGCTTTTGGCCCAACTAAAAATGCAGTCGATACAAGCCGCGTTGCTGGTGGTAGCAGTGGTGGTTCTGCAGTAGCAGTAGCATTGGATATTGTGCCATTTACCTTGGGTAGCGACACTGGTGGATCAATCCGCCAGCCAGCTAGTTTTAATGGTGTGTATGGTATTAAGCCAACCTATGGAGCTGTGAGCCGGTATGGTGTCGTAGCTATGGCTAGCAGCACTGATACTGTGGGTTGTTTTGCGCATACTCCAGCTGACGTTGATTTGGTAATGAGCGTTATTGCTGGCCAGGACGATAAAGATATGACCACGCTAGCTGACTACTGGCAGCCTACACTACCAGAGTCAAAGCCACTAAAGATTGGCCTGATTCGTGAAACACTTGGCGAGGGAACAGATGAAGAAGTTGCTGCCGTAACGCGTGAGTATGCGCAGAAGCTAGAAGAGGCTGGCCACACAGTGGAAGAGGTTTCACTGAAGATGCTTGCGTACACCCCAGGTATGTATTACATCATTATTCCAGCTGAAGTTTCGAGTAATTTGGCTCGCTACGATGGTATTCGCTACGGCAATCGCGCAGAGGCTACTAATTTAGAGGACGTTTATCGATATAGCCGAGATCAGGGATTTGAGGCAGAAAATAAACGCCGCATCATGATGGGTAGTTACGTGCTATCGAGCGGGTATTTTGATGCGTATTACATGAAGGCGCAAAAAGCTAGGGCGCTATTAATTCGGGAATTTAATGCACTGTTTCAACAGTATGATGTGCTGGTGAGCCCTGTGGCGCCAACACCAGCCTTTAAGTTGGGCGCTAAAACACATGATCCTGTGCAGATGTATCAGGCTGATTTGATGACTATTCCGGTGAGTCTAGCTGGATTGCCTGGCGTGTCGGTGCCAGCCGGAACATCAAAAGATGGGCTACCAATTGGTGTACAGCTCATTGGCCCAATGCAGTCAGATCAGCAGCTACTTGGGCTTGCGCAAGCTATCGAGGGTGAGCGCTGATGGACATGGGGTTTGATGCAATTCTGCCGCTTGCAGTCGCACTGCTTGTAGTCGGAGGACTATTATACGTCGTTGGATTCTTCCTTGGTAAAAAACCTAAGGCGCTTAACAAGGCTGCATATCGTGAAAAATGGCAGGCTATTCAGGCATTAGCTGATAAAGGCGGAGACGCCTTGCCGATGGCAGTGCTGCGTGCAGATAGCCTATTAGACCAAGCGCTTCGCGACAAAGGTATCCCTGGTAAAACCATGGGAGAGCGCATGAAGCATGCACAAAAGCGATGGAGTAACGCGAATAGTGTTTGGGCGGCACACAAGCTGCGCAACCGTATCGCACACGAGACGACGGTGCAATTGGCGCCACAAATGGTGCAGTCGGCGCTAGCAAGTTTTTACCGTGGCTTGCAAGACCTAGGAGCGGTGTAAGGAGAGAGATATGGCGAAATATGATGATTATGAAATGACGATTGGAATTGAGTGTCATGTGCAGCTAAAAACAGCTACCAAGCTATTTAGTAGTGCAAATAATGATGCTCGTGAAGCAGAGCCAAATAGCTGCGTGAGCGCAGTTGATTATGGGCTGCCTGGTATGTTGCCAGTGCTTAACAAAGAGGCGGTACACCTTGCGGTGCGAGCTGCTAAAGCACTTGGGGCCGATGTAGCTCGTGAGAGCTCATTTGACCGCAAACATTATTTTTACCCAGATTTGCCAAAGGGTTACCAAACCACGCAGATGTACCAGCCGATTATCTTAAGTGGCACTATTGAGGTGCCGCTTGATAATGGCGAGGTGGCGCCAGTGCGTATTCACCACGCACATCTTGAGGAAGACGCAGGTAAATTGACACATGAGTCAGGCTATAGTTTGGTGGATCTTAACCGTGCTGGTACGCCGCTGATTGAAATTGTATCTGAGCCGGACATTCATTCTGCTGAAGCAGCTCGAGCGTATGCGACAGAATTGCAGCGACGTATGGTGTATGCTGGTGTAACCTATGGCGATTTGTATCACGGTAATATGCGCTTTGATGTCAATATTTCTGTGGCTAAAAAAGGCGCTAGCGAGCTTGGCGTTCGCACAGAAATTAAAAACCTGAACTCATTCCGTAGCGTAGAACGAGCGGCTGAGTATGAGTTTAAGCGACAAATTGACGCATTAGAAGCAGGCGAAAAAGTTCGCCAAGAAACCCGTGGCTGGGATGATACAAAACAAGCAACATTCTCGCAGCGTAGCAAAGAGGACGCGCAAGACTATCGCTATATGCCAGATGCTGACATTCCACCAGTGCGCTTGAGCGATGAGGAAATAGCAGCAATTTGGGCTGAAGTGCCAGAGCTGCCTGCAGATTATCGCAAAGCGTGGAGTGGGCTGGGACTGGACCGCTCAGTGGTAGATTCATTGCTGGCGCACCAACAGGTGGCGCAGCGTGTGCGTGAAGTGCAGCAGTTACTTGATGCTGATCAGGTAGTTAAAGTTGCCTACTGGTTCGCGAATAATGATCAGCTCGCGGAGCTTCTAGAGCGTGGACTACCAACTGCAGAGAGTCTTGCTGAGCTAGCAGCCATGACGATGCAGGGCGCAGTATCGAGTGGCGGTGCTAAAGAGATTTTTGCAGCACTATTTACCGAAGAGCTATCGCCAAAGGAGATTGCTCAAGCCCGTGGGTTACTTCAGAGTAGCGACACCGATTTTATTGCTGAGGTTGTTGAGGCGGTTTTGGCAGATCCGGCCAGCCAGCGCTCGATTGAAGATATTAAAAATGGTAAAGATAAGGCGATTGGCTATCTCGTTGGCCAGGTTATGAAGCGATCACAGGGTAAGGCCAACCCGGCCATTGCCCAGAAGCTTATTCGCGAGCGGCTATAGCGAGAGATAGGAGAACGTTATGATGGTTATTGCATGGATACTTGTTGGTATTGCAGCTGTACTCGTAAGCCTTTTGGTAGTGCTGATTGTGCTGGTAATTCGCACGGGCAAGAAGATTGCCGAGACGGCGCATCATGTTCAGGAGACAGCCGCTGAGACGCGTCGTAATTGGGGTGATATGAAGTCTATGGTGCAGCTTGGTAAGAACATTACTGGCGCCGTTGAGGTTATGCGGGCTCACGCCCACAGTAAGCGCCGAGCGGCAAGTGATAGCAAGAAAGATAACGCAGGCAAATAAAGGAACAATATAATGCGGCGAATGCGGAGTATATACAAGAAAGGGAACGACGTATATAATTGGCTACTTGATGGTAGTGCCCAGTTTTTGATGACGTTGTTTCGATTTGAACCGCAAGAAGCGCGCAATAGTGGGCTAGCAATCGCTCGTCGTGCAGTGCGGCTCCGCAAGCGTCGTCAGCTTGCTGCACTAGAAATTGATGCTGCTGCAGCTGATCGGAGTGAACCCTCATGAGTAGTGCACCGACAACACTTGAGCCGGCGGATTATGTACACCTGCATAATCACACTCACCACTCGCTGCTAGATGGCTTAACTAAGATTCCCGATCTTGTGGGTAGGGTTAAGGACCTTGGTATGAATGCAGTAGCAATCACCGATCACGGTACCATGAGCGGTACGATTGAGATGCTCAAAACTGCGCAGGCTAATGGCATAAAGCCTATTTTTGGTATGGAGGCTTATGTGGCAGCTCGTTCACGGCATGACCGTGATCCAAGCAAGGATAAGGCGCGGTACCATTTGATTTTGCTAGCAATGAATAACACTGGCTATAGTAATTTGATGATGCTCTCGACAAAGGCGAACCTAGAGGGTATGTACTACAAGCCACGTATCGACCATGAGCTATTGGAGCAATATGGCGAAGGGCTAATTGTGTTATCGGCCTGTGCGAGTGGAGAATTGGGAGAGAAGCTGCGCATCGATGATTATCAGGGAGCAAAGGAGGTCGCTCAGTGGTATAAGCGTGTATTTGGCGATCGATACTACTTGGAGCTGCAAGATCACGGGCATCCGGAAAACCCTGCTCGCTGGGATGTGCAGATGAAAATTAATGGCTACTTGGAACAATTGAGCCAGGAGCTTGATATTCCGTGCGTGATAACCTGTGATGGCCACTATCTTGACCATAGCGACCAGGATGCACATGAGATTTTGCTTTGTGTAGGAACTGGTGCCTTTTTGAGCGATGAGCGCCGCATGAGCTTGAAAGATTTCGAGCTGCACGTGACCGACCCAAAAGAGATTATCGCACGGTGGGGCAAAACGAACCCTGATGCAGTGCGCAATACGAGAGTGATTGCTGATCGTTGTAACGTGACGATCGAACTTGGAAAAATTTTAATTCCAGAATTTCCCGTACCAGATGGCATGGATGAAAAAGTGTATCTCGATAAGCTGGTGTACCAGGGTATGGCGGTACGCTATCATAACGTAGATCCGGCCAAAGCTGAACATATGAGCAACCAGGATATTCGGGCTATGCTCACTGAAGATCAGCGTTCTCGCTTAGATATGGAATTTGGTGTGCTTGATCGTATGGGCTATAATGGTTACTTTTTGATCGTGCAAGACTTTATTAACTGGGGCAAAAGCCAGGGGATCGTGTTTGGGCCCGGCCGCGGTAGTGCTGCTGGTTCAATTATTGCGTATGCGCTAAATATTACCGACCTTGATCCGCTTAAGTATGATTTGCTGTTTGAGCGTTTTTTGAACCCAGACCGCGTGAGTATGCCGGATATTGATATAGATATTCAAGATACCCGCCGTGGTGAAGTTATTGAATATTGTGCCCAGAAGTATGGGCGGAGCCGTGTGACGAATATTGGTACTTTTGGTACTATGGCGGCCCGTGCGGCAGTACGAGATGTAGCGCGTGTGCTACAAATTCCATATGGAGAAAGTGATCGCCTAGCAAAGCTTGTGCCAGCGCCTGTTCAGGGGCGTCACATTCCGCTTGCGCGTAGCGTCAAAGAAGATGCTGATCTAAAAAAGGAATACGAAACAAACCCTGTGGCCAAAGAGGTGTATGATTTTGCTATGCGCCTTGAGGGTACGATGCGTAGTCATGGTGTGCATGCTGCCGGCGTAGTGATTGCACCAGACGACGTGGTGAAGTATGTGCCGCTCGAGATGGCACAAAAGGGTGTGGTAGCAACACAGTTCCCAATGGGACCAGTGGAAGAGCTGGGCCTTCTGAAGATGGACTTTCTTGGCCTCAGCAACTTAACCATCATTAATAATGCCATGCGTATTATTCGCAAGGTGTACGACACGGAGATTGATCTAACGACATTGCCGCTTGATGATGAAGAGACCTACAAGCTATTCCAGCGCGGGGATACCACTGGTGTATTTCAGCTTGAATCTGCGGGCATGAAGCGATATTTGCGTCAGCTCAAGCCAAGCGTGTTTGAAGATATCATTGCGATGGTAGCGCTATATCGTCCAGGTCCGATGCAGTTTATCGATAGCTTTATTCGCCGCAAGCATGGCGAAGAGCCGATCACCTACCTTCACCCTGGCATGGAGAACTCGCTAAAAAACACGTATGGTATCTTGGTGTATCAAGAGCAATTTATGCAGATTAGTAAGGAATGGTGCGGCTTTACCGGTGGTCAGGCTGACACTCTGCGTAAGGCTGTTGGTAAGAAGAAGATTGACCTAATGAAAAAGGTGAAGCCTGAATTTATTGAAGGGGCGGTTAACGTAGGTGGCGCCACTGCAGAGATTGCTGAGACATTCTGGGATCAGCTAGAAGAGTTTGCAAACTACTGTTTCAATAAGAGTCATGCGGCGTGTTATGCACTGATTGCGTATTGGACGGCCTATCTTAAGGCGCACTATCCGGATGCATTTATGGCGGCACTTATGACTAGCGACCAGGATGATACTGAGCGGCTTGCAATTGAAATTGCTGAATGCCAGCGCATGGGTATTAACGTACTACCTCCGGATGTTAATGAGTCTTTCTTGGAATTTGCTGTTGTTCCGCATGAGAATAAGATTCGTTTTGGTATGGTGGCAGTGAAGGGTGTTGGCCAGCACGCGGTAGAAGAGGTGTTAGAGGCCCGTGAGCGAGAAGGAAAACTTGATTCAATCGAGAAATTTGCCCGTAGCGTTAGTACCAGTCGGTTTAATCGTAAGGCTTGGGAGTCGCTGATTAAATCTGGCGGATTTGACCAGCTAGAAGACAGGAAAACATTACTCAACAACCTAGATACAATTACAGCATTTGCACAAAAGATACAAAAAGAAGCAGCCAGTGGCCAGACAAATATTTTTGGTATGCTAGAGGAGGTGAGTGCTGGCGTAGAGTCACACCTGAAGCTGACACCCGCGCCGGCGCCGGGCACGCAAAAAGAATATTTAGCTTGGGAACGCGAGCTAATGGGATTATATGTATCATCTCACCCGCTTGATAATTATACTACCTATTTTACGGAGCAAACGGTGCCGTTATCGCGCATTACGCCTACTATTGATGGACGTCCGGTGACGGTAGGCGGCATTATATCAACAGTGCGTACGATCGTGACAAAAAGCGGTACAAAGATGGCCTTTGTAAAAATTGAAGACAAGGTACACGAAGCTGAGATTGTGGTATTTCCTAATCTGTTTGAGCAAGTTGGTGCTAAGTTGCAGCAAGACACGATTATTCGAGTAGATGGTCGGGTAAATGCACGTGATCGAGATGGTAATTTGCGTGATGAAGCTAGCGTCATTGCACAAGATATTATTGAGATTACTGACGATGAACTCAAGAACTATGAATCGACAGGCCGCACTATGAGTGGTCCGAAGGCGAGTAGTGCGGCTAAGCGGCAGTATAAGCAGCAGCACGCTCGATCTGCTGCCGCCACAGCAAAACCAAGTCAGCCACCGAAAAAGATGACAGCTGAGCCCGCAATGCGTGCGATAAAAAGCGCTCCACTGCCGCAAACACTATATGTACGCATACTTGATCCAGATAATATCAGTCAGCTAGAAAGTCTGAAAAATCACTGTCTTGCACACCCGGGAAGTCTTCAGGTGGTGCTTGTGCTTGGTGCGGAGAAATCTGCTATGCGATTGCAGTTCAAGGTTGACGGTAGTTTAGAGTTGGTTGAGGCACTTAAAGAAGTACTTGGCCAGGACGCTGTAATTCTAAAATAAAAAATAATAGAGCAAGTGCGTATTATTTTAGAAGCTCGTATATTGCAATACTAGCAGCTATTGATACATTGAGTGATTCTTTTGTGCCACACATTGGAATTTCTAGCAGATGACTTGCAAGTGTTCGATGCTGCTGGCTGACTCCTGCCACCTCTTCACCAAGGAGCAATGCCAACTGCCGTGGCGGCTGAAAAGTTGCTATTGGCGTGCTGCGGGCGTCAATTTCTAGTGCTGCGAGCTCTCCTGGATATGTAGCCAGCCACGATTCAAACGAGTCAACAACAGTAAACGGCACAATGCGCTCTGCACCCAGCGCTGTCTTGCTGATTTGGCTATGCAGCTTGCGGGCAATATGTGGCAATCGAGTATCGCCCTCGTAGTGAGGATACGGTGTATAGCCGCTAATAATAATTTCATGTGCGCCAAGGCATTCTGCAGTGCGAAATATAGCACCAACGTTATGAGTGGAGCGAATATTATGCAGAACGAGCGTTAGCTGTATCATGGCTCTAGTATAGCATGTTGGTGATGGCCGTGCTTATGCTTGTGTGTTAAAATAGGAATCAATGGACGAGAGTAAAATTCAGATTCGTCGCCGCGAGCAAGACGAGCAGGCAACACAAAAACGCGCCCAAGTACTCGGGCTACAATATATTGATATGCGAGAGGTGGAGCAGTCGCTTCCATTGATTCGCGATATGCTAACAGTAGAGGAAATGAAACAGTGGCGGATGGTGCCGCTGCTTCATGGCGGCGGCAGTGAGCCGTATCAATTCGGCGTTACTAGTTCAACACCACGATCGGTGATTGATGAAATCCGGGCAAAGTATGACGTAGAAGGTCAGCGCACGCTGTTTTCACTTATTTCACACAGTGCTTATAGGGCTATGATGTTGCGGTTCGATCCGCCGAAAAAAGTAGTCTACGACGACATTGAGGTAGCAGCAGATGAGCAAGCGACCGGTGAAATGGTGGCGCGCGTTAGTGAAATTTTAAATGGCGTGGGTAGTGATGATGTCTTTAATTATCTCGTGTCTCAGGCCGATCGGCTCGGTGCCAGCGACATTCACGTTGAAAATCAGCGAGATACTATCCGGATTCGTATGCGTATTGACGGCACATTGCATGAAGTAGCCCATCTGCGCAAGGATCGATATCGCGTCATTATGGCGACGATTAGCAGCCACGCGAATGTATCTACTGCTGCAAATACGCCGCAGTCTGGCCACATGCAGCAAGAAATTTTTGCCGATGGTGCATCGCATATTTTGAATTTGCGTGTGGAAACGGTACCAACGGTGTATGGCCAAGACGTTGTGATGCGTCTGTTCAACTTCGATGAAAGCCTCTTGCAACTAGATTTGCTTGGTCTTCAGCCGCGTGAGCGCGCCGAGATTGACGAGGTCATCTCTCACCCACGTGGTATGGTGCTTATGGTGGGACCAACTGGTAGTGGTAAGTCAACAACGCTATACAGCATGCTTAATGCGTTAAATAACGTAGAGCGTAAAATTATTACACTTGAAGACCCGGTGGAGTATAGTATCGGTGGCGTAACACAGATCCCGATTGATACGACCAGGGGTGGCAGCTTCGCAGAAGGCTTGCGCAGCGTGCTTCGTTTGGACCCAGATGTTGTGATGGTGGGTGAGATTCGAGACCAGGAGACAGCCCGTACTGCTATCCAGGCATCAATTACCGGGCACTTAGTACTATCGAGCTTTCACGCAAATACATCGGCCGCAGCGTTTAGCCGTATGATTGATTTAATTGGTGTAAACCCAATTTTCAGTTCGGCTATTCGCTTGGTGATTGCGCAGCGCCTGGTGCGCCGCCTGCACGACGATACCAAAGAGTCATATAAACCAGACAAGGCAACGCGGCAATGGCTTAAAGATGTCTTACATGATTTGCCAGATCATATCGATAAACCAAACTTGGATGAGGCGGTCTTGTATCGGCCAGTGTCGAGCGAAGATGCACCATTTGGCTATAAAGGACGTACCGTTATCATGGAGCAGATGGTGGTGACGGATGAGATTCAGCAATTCTTGCGGGGTGATGTGTCTGACGTGCACACTGAAGCAATTGAAGCGGCCGCAAAGAAAGGGGGTATGGTTACGTTGCTTCAGGCTGGGGTGCTTGCTGCGCTTAAGGGAGAAACAAGCCTAGAAGAAGTAAACCGTGTCATCTAGAAAATGCTTTTAAAAGGCGGCTTCTTGTGGTATAGTGTTACTTGACTGTAGAATATCAACCAAATAAAGTGAGAAAAAAATGAGTTTTGCATTGATTCAGAAGGTAAATGACGAGCAGAAGAAGCACGCCGTAGTGGATGTTCGTAGCGGCGATACTGTTCGTGTTCACCAGCGTATTAAAGAGGGCAACAAAGAGCGTGTGCAGGTATTTGAAGGTGTCGTAATTCGTACCGACAACAAGCAGAGCCACACCGCACGTATTACGGTTCGTAAAATTACCAGTGGCATTGGTGTTGAAAAAAGCTTCCTACTGCACAGCCCACTCGTAGAAAAGGTTGAGATTATGCGCCGCGCTAAGGTTCGACGCAACTTCCTCAGCTACCTACGTGAGCGCAGTGGTAAGAGTGCACGCCTAAAGGCTGTTAAATTCGATCGCGAAGCAGTTAACAAGCTGCCAGAAGCACCAGCTAAAGAGTCAGCTGAAGCGTAACTATAGCTAGCGCAGTATATATTAGAGAAAAGAGCCGCTTAAGGTAATCCTTAGGTGGCTCTTTATCTGTGGCTTAGTAGGCACTTTTGTGTTATGATATTGCCAGACAGTTTTTAAATGTGTGTAAGTAAGGAGAATACTACAAAGA
Organism: Candidatus Saccharimonadota bacterium; assembly: GCA_905372785.1. GTDB lineage: Bacteria > Patescibacteriota > Saccharimonadia > Saccharimonadales > Saccharimonadaceae > VGLK01. The sequence goes on along the minus strand of CAJPQG010000001.1, from coordinate 176,407 downwards.
TGGACCAAAATCAGCAGCATACTCAACCTGAGCAGCAGGCGAGTACTCAGCAGGCAGAGCCCGTTCGTGTTGTGCGGCAACCTGCACCAGTAGACACTAGAGGTAAGGCATTTACAATCACTGGTATGGTGCTTGGTATTGCTAGTATCGTACTATTTTTGGTCCTTGGTCTCGGACTAATTCTTGGTATCGCTGGGTTGGTGCTCGGTATTATCTCTATGCGTAAGAAGTTCTACAACCGCGGTATGGCAATTGCTGCCATAATTACTGGTGCCTTAGGTACCATGCTTGGACTGGTACTTGCGGTCGTTTTCACTGTTATTCTTATTTTAGGACAAAATGCAGCTAATAATGTGCATAAACATGATAGCGGCTCTACCTATAACTTCCAAGATGCTTTACAAAAATCACGCAAGGAAACACAAGACAAGAAGCGTGAATTTCTTAAGGCATATAATAAGCTGACGCCAGGATCTACAACCAAAGCCCAGTCTGAGGCTATATTGGATAAAAAAGGTAATATGTCTGAGCGTAAGTATACCGATAAGCAAGAGTATGATCTGATTCGTGGATACACAGTAGACATAGAGACCTATTATTTGTATTTTAAGGGTGATACTCTTGTAAAAAAGCAAACACCTAGTGAGTATTCTGCTGAACAGGTTCAGCGCCTAAAAAGCCAGACTGGTAAATAATCAAGTAGTTGTAACAAAAAAGGAGAATCATTACAAAATGAACGAGAATCAGCAGCGTACTCAGCCAGAGCAGCAAACGAGCAGCCAAGAGACGGAAGCTGTCCACGTTGTGCAGCAGTCTGTACCGGCGAACGTTGAAGGCAAGGCATTTACAATCACTGGTATGGTGCTTGGTATTGCTAGTATCGTACTATTTTTGGTTCCTATCTTTGGGCTAATTCTTGGTATCGCCGGACTAGTGCTTGGCATTATGGCGCTGCGTAAGAAGTTCTATGGCCGAGGCATGGCGATTGCTGCAACAATCACCGGTGCTATTGGTACACTTCTCGGACTTGTTACTGTGGGTGTTGTTATTTTTCTGGTTATTCTAGGGCAGAACGCAATACAGCATTCGCGAAAGTATGGTAACGACATGAGTAGTCGCTATGACCACCAAAAGGTTCTTCAGCAACAAGAAGAGAAAAAGCAGGCAAAGATGCAGAAAGCTCGGGAAGAGTATATTAAGTTGACTCCAGGCACTTCTACTCGTGCGCAGGCTGACACAGCTATGGGTACAAGCGGTATGTCAGCGCGTGTTAACGTTGGCAGTCAAGAGTACGACACAGTACGAGGTTATACTGTTGGATCGGACACCTATTACCTATACTTCAAGGGTAATACCTTGGTGAAAAAGCAAACAGCCGCAGAATACAAGGCAGAGCAGTCACTACAGTAATAGATATACGACAAGCGCAGTAGTGTGATAAAAAAGGTCCGCATTTTCGGGCCTTTTTATTTAGGAGGTAGTTCGCACAGAGAGGCTGTGCCTTTGCAGTTTTCTGGCTCGGATTGTATACTATAAGTGTCACTGCCGTCCGTTATGATACGAAAGGAGGCTGGTAGTGATGATGGATTGGTGGAACCAGATGATGGATTGGTGGAACCAGATGATGGATTGGTGGAACCAGATAACCTGGTTTTCTAGCTGGGTTTTTGAGGTATTTTATTACTACTTCTTTATCATTGGTCCGAATGCTATGCTCTTTATAGGAGTTGTACTTCTATTATTCGAGAATGCATGGAAAGGGGTCGTCGGTTTTATCGGATGGGCCTTCATCCCTAGCTCAATCATCGCATGGGTCTTTGTTCGATCACCGTATCTAGACAATATCCCTGCGGGGGCTCGGATGTCTCACCAGATGGCTGAGCATATCTATCAAGCATATCAGTATGTAGTTCCTGGTATGGACTATGGTGCTGTGTTTTGGATAGATCTAGTCACCGTCTTTGTTTGTCTTGTAGTGGTGGCACGTCGATAGGGGTAGTGTCATTATAGTATGGCCAAAGAGCAAGTATCCACCTTCCCGCTACGTGCTAGTCATCGAGCTGTATTGCTCTGACTAGGCACGTAGCGGGATTTTCCTTGTTTTTAGGCTGGTTTGGTATACTGTGAAGATATGGGGCAGCAGATAAGTGTTGTATTTATTTTAGTTAGTATGGTCGTTCCGGTGATGCTGCTTTTTTTGATGCCATGGCTATTGCGGTGGAATGGCGCTAGCCGAGCGGCTTGTAAACAGTCTCGGTTGTGGCTAGTAGGTGCCGCACTACTGTTTGGTATAGCCTGGTATATACCATCTCCGCTTATTGACGGTATGGCTACTAGTTGGTGGACACATTTTCTTGGGGGTGGGGTGTTTACTGCCTTGTTGTGGCAATACATTCGTCGGTCATTACAATTGTCTATTTCGCCATGGCTTGAGTTATGTGTGATGTTTGGATTAGTCTCGATGTTAGGCGTCAGTAATGAACTATTTGAGCTTACTGTTGTAAAAATTGGTTTAGTAGCAATAACCCTTGACGATACTGCGTGGGATCTGGCTGCTAACAGTGCTGGTGCTCTCATCGGACACGGCGTTATCACGCTGCTTATTTGCGCCCGACATAGATGTAAGGTAAAATAGGGGAGAACATAACGGGAGGAGTTTTTTAGGAATGGCTAGTAAGAGACAGAAGCCTGCTGCATCCCGGCGCAGCAAGAAACCAGTAGTAACCGCATCCGTATCGGAAGCTCCAGCAGAAAAGTTTGAAGCGAGCACCGCTAAGCCAGTGGAGGCAGTGATTGTTGATGGTCCAGACACTACGGTGAAGGAACGTAAAACGAAGCGTACCTCAAAGGCAAAAGCGAGCAAGAAAAAGAAAGGTACGGCGAAACAATCTGCACAAAAGGACGTTGCCTCGTCAAAAGGGAAGAAAGACGAGGGACAAAAAAATAAGGTGAAATCTGCAAAGCAGAGCACAAAAAACACTATATCTGATGAGGTAGTGGCAGCACAGTCAGCAGTAGAAGGACAGACAGTTGTGGACTTTGTTAACAGCCGCGTGTTTGCTTGTCTTGCGCTGATACTCGCAGGGTTAGGATTTATTTTTGCTTGGTTGTTCGGTATTGGGCTTTTGTTTGCGCTGCCGGCAGTAGCACTTGGCTTTTTTGCATTGCGGGTTCAACCGCTTGGCAGACATCTTAGTATTGCTGCCATCATATTAGGTTCTATCGCCACCATTAGTAGCGCAGTATTTGTAATTGTATGGGCTATTCATATGGCTAGCGTCGACGATGCATCGTCTGAATGGCTTGATATGGGCGGTGCCCACGCTGAAGCACCGAATACGCCGGCACAACGAACTTATTCGCCAGATGAGCGTCAACAATAAGAAAAAAGAGGGAGATTCACATCATGACAGATAAAGCGCATGAGCCAGAAACAATAAAGAAAGAGTCAGTGGCGACTACAGTAGAGAAAACTGGAGAGAGGTCATCTTTGGCTAAAGATAGTCAAAGTCCAAAAAAGGGATTGGCTATTACTGGGCTGTCGCTTGGTATCGCGGGACTTGTGCTCGCATTTGTTGTTGGTACCGGTCTTCCAGTTGCTATTGCTGCAGTTGTAATTAGTACTATTGTGCTGGTTAAGCGCCGTCCTGGTAAGGGTATGGCTATTACTGGAGCTATTCTAGGTGGTCTCGGTATAATTATTAGTATTATTGCGATTATTATTTTTGCAATTATTATGAATAATGTTCGTCAAGATATCGAAAATCGATCGAATAATTATCAGAAATCTGAACAAAAATCTGACCAGCAGTCAGATGACCGTTATTCACTGCGTGGAGCCGATGACAGTATTCTTCGTAAGCGTGAAGAGGCGGCTAATGCACAGAAAAAAACAGCTAGCCAAATGAAAGAGCGTTATGAGCAAATCCAGAACGGTATGACCAAAGACCAGGTGAGGTCGCTAACTGGTGAGCCGTTGCATATCCGTAATGGTGTTTCGAGTAAGACTGGCGGAAAGGTAGAGGTGTACCAATATCCAACTGGCGCGCCGAGTACGACAAAGGCTAATAGGTTGTACTATGTGGTGCTTCAGGATAATAGTGTTATTGCAAAGTTTGACTCAGACCAGCTACGTAACGATCCGTCACTAGCCAAATATATGAGGTAGTTGTAGGGGTAGTACTTGACGAAGAAAGAGCAGATGGCTATGGCTTCAACTGGCGACAACTCAAAAAAGACAGATCTTCCTGGTGCGAGCGAATCGAAGACACTTGCTCGCACAGCGATGATTATAGGTATTATTGGTGTATTGACTGCCTGGTTATTTGCATCAGGGCTGCCATTTGCTCTCACGGCAATCGTACTGGCTAGTATCGCATTAATACGTCGTCGTCCGGGTAGACCATTTGCACTTTCTGGACTTATACTTGGAGTTATCGGCACTGTAGTCGGTGTTGGGGCTTTAATTTGGATGGCTGGCCAAGTATATGAAGCATGGCATACGACAGTGAAGACCGAGGAAGTTACGGTGCGTCAAATCGGAAGCGGCAGTAGGGAGCAACGATATTTTGCCTCAGGCATTGTACTCGGAAAAACTACGCTTGAACAGGTAGAAAAGCAGCTTGGCCGGCCGACTGCGACGCAACAGGGTCCTCTAGTATCTAGTGGCAGGCATCCAGAGATTGAGTCGCGTGAGTATCGAGCTAGCAACATGGTATATTATGTGTACTACAAGGATGCTGTTGCAGTGAAAAAATTCACTCAACAAGAAGCGCAGGCGCACCGTTCGATAATGCAGTATCCGTAACATTGGCGGTTAATTAGTCTAGATTTATCTGACAGGCGTGCTATAGTGTAGCTAAAGAAGGATAGCGCTATAGAGTAAAGTAGGAGAAAGGTCATGGCATGGCGGGGTAAAGCACTAACAAAAGATAATGGCACTGCCGCAGTGTGGTTGTTGTTTGGGTGTGCTTTGCTGCCATTTATGATCTACTTTCTTATTATTGGGATTACAGGGCATTCTAGCCTAGGAGAATTTATTCATTTACCGGTAGCTCATGAGCTACTGAAGGGGATTGATATCCTGGTAAATGGGCTGCTTGGTGGATTGCCTGCTTTTTTGCCTGCAGGTGCCACTTTTGGTGTTATGGTGCTTTGTTTTGTGATGGCGTTTCTTTTGCAGGATACCGAAACTGGTGGTGTGTGGGAAGAAGTGCAAGAACTTCTGGCCAGTCTATTTTACTGGGAGTAGTAAATGATTTTAGGCATTGACGAAGTAGGTCGTGGCTGCTGGGCTGGTCCGCTGGTCGTGGGTGCTGTAGTTTTACCTAGCTCACACGCTATCAGAGGGCTTGCTGACAGTAAGCGGCTTAGCGCTCAGCGTCGTAGCCAGCTGGCGCAAGAGATATACGCCAAGGCGACTGCGGCAGAGACAGGCTGGGTAAGCGCGGAGGAGGTCGATACCATAGGCCTTGCGGACGCATTGCGGTTGGCTACTCGCCGGGCGGTGGCCCATGTAAGAGCGCCACATAGTGAAATTATTATTGATGGTACCGTTAATTTTTTATCTGGTACCGGTAAGGCGCCATATGTTACGACGCTAAAGAAGGCTGACGATCTGGTGCCGGCAGTAAGTGCTGCGAGCATCATTGCAAAGGTTGCCAGAGATGAGTATATGCAAAAGGTGGCACGTAGCTTCCCTGGGTATGGGTTTGATACACATGTTGGCTATGGTACGGCAAAACATCGTGCAGCACTTGATCAGTACGGTATTATGCCAGAGCATCGGACTAGTTTTGCCCCGGTAGCGGCATATTGTGGGGTAGCCGGCAATACAAACGCAGCGCCAGATGATAGTACAAGCAAGGCACGTGGTAGTGCTGGCGAGCGGTTGGTGGCTCAGTATTTAGTGCAGCAGGGGCACGAGATTGTGGCGCAAAATTGGAAGACACGCTGGTGCGAGATCGATATTATATCGAAGCAGGGAGGGATATTATATTTTACCGAAGTAAAATATCGCCAGCAGGCGACATGGGGCGATGGACTCGCTGCAATTACGGGTAAAAAGCAGCGTCAGATGGCATTTGCTGCAGAATTATTCTTGCATTGTTATGCTGGGTTCGATGACGTAAAAAATGCTACAGCAGTCAGATTGGCAGCCGCTGGTGTGAGTGGTAATCTAGATAGCTTGACTGTTGATATTTGGCTGCCACTTGATTAATAATAAAGTTAATTAGGCTATGAGTAGTAGCTACACATATGTAAATTGCCTCCTAATCTGGAGGCAATTTGTTGTTATATTAGGTGCTGCACTGCATGTGAGGCTATGCTGCTGAATCGGTTGCCAAGATGACTGTTACAAGTGGCGCACGGTCACGGCCAATCTGTGAAATACGCGCGGTAATATCAGCCTTACCGACAGCAATAGCGCGTGCAAGCGCAGGATCATCTTCAAGAGGAGTGAAGAACTTGGTGTAAGCACCGAGTTCTGCTGTAGTACTGAGGCAATTTCCTGCATAGCGCGGGAATAAATCAAGACTTTTGTCTCCACCAAAGGTGCCTTCTACCCAACTCCAATTATCAACTAGCCACTGCCATGTATTAGCTCGTTGGAAGCGGTTTCGTAGCAGGTAGACAAACCAAAAGGCAACATCTTGTGGTCGGATGACGGCACTATCTTGCATTGCGTGACGAAGCATGTCTCCGGTGGCCGTATCTTTAGTGGCGGTTAGTGCACTAGTGATGTCTTGCTGGATATCGCCATCGGTCTCAGATTGATAATGCTGCAATAGAGTTTGAGCAATACTACCATCTGGGTCGTTATGGCGAATAACTGAAGCAAGGATGCTGCCACGTAGCTCGGGGTTGAGTTCTGCGAGCGGCACTGCGCGGTATGACTCGTAAGCTTTTGTGAGTGCAGGTTCGTATTCTGCATATAACGCTAGACTGATGATTGTGGCTCGCAGCTCGGCAATATCCTCGTCTTCATTGGCTTGCGACTCCCAGCCGAGTTGGTCGTACAGCGGCTGCACGAGGCGCCAGGTAATTCGTTTTAATGCTTTTTCGGCAGCCTCATCTCCTTCAATAATGCGGCGCAGCTCACTAATGGCCAGTGATATCATACCCCACACCGCTGGGTCAGCTTGCCTCTTGGTTGATTCTGCAGTAGCTATTGCCTGAATGAGCGGAACGAGCTCAGGTGCAGGCACGAGGCCGGCCTTAACGAGTAAAATCTGCTCGTGTAAATATTGCAACCGGGTGATAGCATCTTTGGCAGCAATTGACTTTGCGGCTGCAAATAGTTGACGCCACGACTGTGGATATTGAGTAATAAAATGTGCCGTGTCGCCACTATTTAGCATAAAGGGATCGGTGCTTGGCAGTGTAGTTTCTTTTGTGGTGAGCATGTGTGGTAGATTTGGTCGGTCGGCTCCAAGCGGAATTGGCCAGAGTGTTTGATCACCGCGGTCATCGCCGTCGTTAAAGAAGCGAGACTGACTAAGACGCAGGGTGCTATCTTCTTCTTCGGTGATGCGCACAACAGGAAATCCAGGACTTGAAATCCAAGCTTGCATAAGCGCTTTAACGTCTTGACCACTAGAGTCGCTGAGGGCTTTCCAGAGATCGTTGCCACTGGTGTTGCTATAGGCGTGCTCGGTAAAGTAGGTTTGCAGGCCAGAGCGGAAAGCCGACTCCCCGATAGCGTGCTGCATCATACGCATGAGTCGTGCCCCTTTGGCGTAGACGATGGCTCCGTCGAATAGGGTGTTAATTTCATCTGGATGAGAAATCGGCATATACACAGGTTGCACGCCTGGCAGAGCGTCACGTCGGAGCGCGGCGACACTCTCGTGGCTACTGAAATCACGCCAGACTTGCCACTGTGGCCAAAGCGCGTCTACGGCAATGTATTCCATAACGTTGGCAAAGCTTTCATTGAGCCACAAATCATCCCACCAGCGCATAGTGACGAGGTTGCCAAACCACTGGTGGCTGAGCTCGTGGGCGATAACTGTAGCGACGTAGCGACGAGAGCTGACTGGCCCAGACGGGTTGGCTAACAGTGCTGTTTCACGGTAGGTGATGAGACCCCAGTTTTCCATGGCGCCACTGCTGAAATCAGGCAGGGCAACATGGTCACATTTGGTAAGTGGGTAGGGTACGCCAAAGTAGTCACGATAAAATTCAATAAGCCGAACCGCAGCGTCTAGTGCAAAGTCAAGGTAGCTATGAGGATGCGCCTTAGTAGCCCAAACGCCAACATCGATGCCGCTGCTTGTTGTAGTGCGTTTTACTTGTAGATCCCCGGTTACAAAAGCTAGCAAGTAGCTGCTCATGCGAGGCGTTTGTTCAAAGGTGGTGTGAAGCCTACCGTCTTTTGCCTGCTGGTTTTGAACGGGCGTATTACTAAGCACAGTGGTATCAGTTTCGGTAATTAACGTGAGGCGGAATGTTGCTTTGGCCTCTGGCTCATCCACGCAGGGGAAGACCTCTCGGGCATGGTGACTTTCAAATTGCGTTGCTAGGAGTTCTTGTGGCTGGCCGTCGACTTTGTAATAGCATGGGTACAGACCATGCATAGCATCGGTAATTGTTCCCGAAAAGGTAATGGCTATCGTGTGTTCACCTGGGGCAAGATCTGGCACTATGAGCCGAATCTCGTCGTGCTCATGGTGGCTAACTTGCGCTGGCTGGTCGTCAATTACTGCCTCGGTGACGGTTAATCCCTTGGCGTGCAACGGAATAGCGTCGCCATCACGTAGCGTACCGTCCAGCACTACCTTGCCAGTAAAAGTACGCTCCTCTCGCTGAAGGTCGAGGGTAATATCGTAATTGGTGGGTTGAAATCTCCTAAAAAGTCGTATCGTATCCATCTTCGTAGTATAATTGATTTATGGTTAAAAGTCGCCCCCTGCAGGAAAAAGAGGCTTCCCTAGATGCCACGCGGCGGCGTCGGTTTTTAGTGACGATTGGGCTTGTCCTCCTGATTATTGCAGTAGTGGGCGTTGCGCTATTTTTAGAGCAGCGTCGCTTGCAGCAAGAGGTAACTTCGAGCGACCAGCAAGGCCCGGTAGCTGAGGCCTTGCTACAATTGCCAGTTAAAGGCAAGGCGCCAAAGACTGGCTATAGCCGGCAACAATTTTCAGATGGTTGGGGAACTGATGGGGCAAGTGGTTGTTCGGTGCGTAATGTTATTTTGCAACGAGATTTAACTAATCCGCAGGTTCGACAAACGAGCGAAGGGCGCTGCAACGTCGTAAAAGGGCAGCTTCAAGATCCATACACAGGCAAGCAGGTCGCTTTTGATAAAACTGCGGGTGATGCAAAAACGGCCGCTGCTCGAGTTCAGATTGATCATGTGGTGGCATTATCTAATGCCTGGCAGACTGGTGCACAGGAGATTAGCAAAGAACGTCGTCGTGAACTGGCGAACGACCCGCTTAACCTGCTTGCTGTTGACGGGCAGGCTAACCAGCAGAAAAGCGATGCTGATGCGAGTGGTTGGTTGCCGCCGAATAAGGCCTTCCGTTGCCAGTACGTAGCGCGTCAGGTGGCTGTTAAGCGTCGCTACTCTTTGTGGGTGACTGCAGCTGAGCGACAAGCGATGCTCGCTGTGCTGCGTGATAATTCTTGTCAGCAGCAGCAAATGCCCGGTTAGGAAATCTAGGTCTTGCACTCTAGTGGGTTAGTGCGGTATGATGATAGATAGTAAGCCGGCCAAAGAGGTCGGACTTTTTCATAATGAAAGGAGTGGAATGGATACACTAGATGTAAAGCAGCTAGCAACAGCGATTCGGGCAATTGTTGCAGAAAAAGGGTTGCCAGAGGATGTTGTTATTTCAGTTATCGAGCAGGCAATTGCTGCTGCCTGGCGTCGTGAATATGGCGAGCGTGACCAGAACGTAGCGGTTGATCTAAATCTTACAGACGGTAGTGCAGTGGCGCATGTGATGAAAACTGTGGTAGAAGAGCCAGAAAGCACTGCAACTGAAATTGATCTTGCGGTTGCGCAGGCTATCAAGCCAGATACACAACTGGGTGAAGAGATCGCAGTTGAATCTCACGAGGTAACGACATTCGGCCGTGTTGCGGCACAAACTGCCAAGCAGGTGGTTTTGCAGCGTCTTCGTGAAGCAGAGCGTACTGTTATTTTGGCAGAATTTGAAGACAAGATCGGCACTATCGTAACTGGTGTCGTGCAGCGCGTCGATAACCGTGGTGGTGTACGCGTTGAGATCGGTAAAGCTACTGGCTATATGCCAACACGTGAGCAAATATTTGGTGAATATTACCCAATTGGTAGCCGTATTAAGGTGTTGATCAAGGACATTGAGCGTGAGCGTGGTTCACAGCTTATTGTGAGTCGAGGTAGCGGTGAGTTTGTTGAGTATCTATTCCGCCAAGAGGTGCCAGAGATGGAGACCGGTGCGGTCGAAATTAAGGGTGTCGCTCGTGAAGCTGGCCGCCGCACTAAACTAGCAGTGTACTCATCACTTCCTGGCATTGACCCAGTTGGTACGTTTGTGGGTGGACACGGTACGCGCGTGCAGTCGGTGATGAATGAAATTGGTGATCAGGAAAAGATTGATATCATCACCTATAGCGATGATCCAGCTGAGTTTATTATTAACGCAATGAGCCCAGCAGAGATTATCAGCGTGCGTGTAGATGAAGAAAAGCATCGTGCAACGGTGACTGTATCGAAAGATCAGCAGTCAATTGCTATTGGCCGATCAGGGCAAAACGTTCGCCTTGCAAGCCGACTAACAGGATATGAGATCGATATTGAGGCTGGCGAAGAGGTCCCAGAGGAAACAAAGCCAGAGCCACGCAAGAACGTTGAGGATAGTCTATTTTCTGCTATTGAAGAAAGTAGTCAGGGCGAGGAATAGGCTAACATTGTAGCAGCTATATTGTTATTGGCACTCATTGCCCTATGAGTGCCAATTTGCTATACTGATATGGAGTAGTAATGAGCGTAGTTGGGAGAATATGCCAGAAGATTTTCAAGAATTTGCTCCGCGCTTAACGCGGCATGCACACCAGAGTTTGCGAAGGGCTGAAGAGATTGCTCGTGAGCAGGGGAGCCCATATATTGGCACAGAACATATTTTTCTGGGCATTATTGAGCAGCCACGTGCGCTCGCCAGCGTTGTTATGGCGCAAGCCGATGTGACGCTAGAGCATGTTCGACAGGCTGTTGCCACTGTGCCGAGGATTATTGCGATTGGTGGGAATGGAGCCCAGGACTTTTCTGATTCTGCAAAATTAACATTGCGTATGAGTTGGCAAATGGTGCATGAATTTGGCCACACTCATCTTGGCACAGAGCATCTAGTATATAGCTTGCTTGTGCAAAAAAACACGAAGGCTGTTATGATTCTGCGTAATATGGGCGTGGATATCGTGGAATTGCAGCATAATTTTGAGCAAGTATTGGAACGACGTGATATCTTGCAACTGGAGCATGATGAGCCACAAAAAGCGCAGCAACCAGCCAGCGGTACACCTCTACTAGATAAGGTCGGCCGTGATATCACAGAGCTCGCGCGCCAGGAAAAGCTCGATCCAGTCATTGGCCGCAGCAAGGAGATTGCTCGAGTGATGACTATCTTGGGGCGCCGCACCAAGAACAACCCGCTTATTATAGGTGAGCCGGGCGTTGGTAAAACTGCTTTAGTTGAAGGCTTGGCGCAAGAGATTGCAGCTGGCAGTAGCGCGGCATATTTGCGTGATTCTCGAATTATAGAGCTTGATATTGCGGCGCTGCTTGCAGGCACTAAGTACCGTGGTGAGTTTGAAGAGCGATTAAAGAAGGTGATTGACGAGCTGAAAGAACACCCAGAGGTGCTGCTATTTGTAGATGAAATCCATGCGCTCATGGGTGCTGGTGCAGCAGAGGGTAGCGTGGATGCGGCTAATATTCTAAAGCCAGCGCTTGCTCGTGGCGAAGTAAAGGTTATTGGTGCGACGACAAATGAAGAGTACCGTAAGCATATTAAGAAAGATGCAGCGTTTGCGCGGCGTTTTCAGCCTGTTTTAGCACAGGAGCCTAGCAGTGAAACTGCTCGACGTATTGTTCGTGGCGTGCGGCCGCAGTATGAGGCACATCATGGAGTCACGATTAGTGATGATATAACTGACATGGCTGTTGATTTAGCGCAGCGATATATTCATGATAGGGCGTTGCCAGATAAAGCTTTTGATTTGCTAGATGAAGCAGCAGCCCGGGTTCGATTAGGCAGAAAGTCTGTGCGCGGCAATCGTAAATCTCGCCCGGTTGCGTTAACTGAGGCAGCACTTCGAAATGCGATTACTGTTATGACAGGCATACCGGTGGAGCGGGTACAGCGCCAGGAAGCCAAGAAACTGTTGCAGCTCGAGCAGGTGCTGGGAAGACATATCATTGGGCAAGACGAGGCCGTTAAGGCGGTGGCACGAGTTGTGCGTCGGAGTCGAAGTGGTGTTGCGCCAATAAATAGGCCTGCGGGATCGTTTGTTTTTCTTGGCCCTACCGGTGTTGGTAAAACCGAGCTAGCTCGTGCGGTAGCTCGTGAGGTATTTGGAGATGATAAAGCATTGCTCAAGATTGACATGAGTGAGTTTGCCGAGCGTCACAGTGCTGCACGGCTCACAGGTGCTCCGGCAGGCTATGTTGGCTATGAAGATGGAGGAAAACTGACCGAAGCGTTGCGCAGGCGTCCACATCAAGTGGTGCTATTCGATGAGATAGAAAAAGCCCACCCAGATGTTTTTAATATTCTTTTGCAAATTTTGGAAGATGGACAGTTGACCGACGGGCAGGGCAATGCGGCATCGTTTGCACATGCTATTATTATTCTTACGTCAAATATTGGTGCAGACCTCATGCAGCAAGAGTCATCGCTTGGGTTTAGCGCAGCAGCTGCAGGTGATGATACGGCGCCAGTACATACTCGTGCTGCCCGTGAGGTACGCAAGCAGCTCGCAAAAGTAATGCGCCCAGAATTGATAAACCGATTCGACGATATTGTTGTCTTTAAGCCGCTCAGCTTTGCTGATGTGCGAGCTATTTTTGCGGTGCAGCTGCGTGAACTGCAGCAGCGTTTGGCTCGGCAGCATGTTTCGATATCAGTAAGTAGCTCAGCGCGTGATATCATCGTGCGGCAAGGATATAGCAAGAAATATGGGGCTCGTGAGTTGCGGCGCACGGTGCAACAGGAACTCGAACACCCAGTCGCAGAAGCGCTATTATCTGGTGAGTTACAAGCTGGCGGCGTGTTGAAGGTGGGAGCTGAAAAAGGGAAGCTTACGTACCGAGTTGTAGTAGCCGAAGAGGTGGTGGCGTAGCGGTATGGCAAAGCGAACTCCTGGCCGGCTTTTAGCAAAGCTAGTCCCACTCTTCTTTATTCTGATTGCACTTGGCGTTGTGCTGTTTCAACAGCGGATTGTTGATACGGTAAATTATTACACCTACCAGCCGAGTGACGCGATTGCAAAAATTGCAGAAACGACTACCATGCAGGGTGATGGGAAGTTTTATTTCTATGCGTCACGGCCAGAGCTGAAGTCAGCGAGTGATTTTAATGCGTTTTGCCGTAATAATGGCGAGCAAGGCGCGCTGCTTGGCTGCTACTCAAAGCGTGAAATTGCTATTTATGATGTTAATGATAGTAGGCTGAATGGTATCAAGGAGGTTACTGCTGCGCATGAAATGCTGCATGCAGCGTGGGACAGGCTTGATGATAGCACGCGTAAGTGGCTTGAGCAGGAGCTAAAGTTGGCCTATGAAGCTCACAAAACTCCAGAGCTAGAGAAGCGTATGGCGATGTATGCGGAGACCGAACCCGGGGAGCACTACAATGAACTTCATTCAATTCTCGGCACTGAAATAGCCTCCTTGCCAGGAAGTTTAGAGACTTACTATAAGCGCTATTTTGCAGATCGTTCGGCAATCGCTAAGCAGTATGCGCAGTATCATGGTGTATTTGAGACACTAACGAAACAGCTGCGTACACTGGGTGATGAAATTAACAACGAACGGCCACAGTATCTTGCAAAGGTAGCAGCGCACAATCAGCAGGTGGCAACGCTGAAGGCTGATATTGAGCAGTTCAACAACCGTAGTGAGACTGGCTACTTTACATCTGATGCAGCCTTCACTCAGGCTCGATCGCGTATCTTGCAGCGGCAAGACGCCTTGAGTAGCGAAGGAACTCAACTGCAACAACAACAGGCAGCATTTAATCAGAAAGTTAAGCGCTATAATCAGCTAGCAGAGCAGTCTAATGAACTAAATCAGATTATAAATAGCAAAAACAACGAGAACATTAAAGAGGTGCACGAGTAGTGGCTAAGGCACACGCGCGGTATAGTTGCCAAAACTGCGGTGCTCGCTACACCAAGTGGGCTGGCCGTTGTGAAAACTGTGGTGAGTGGAACTCTCTGGTGGAGCAGGCCCCGCAGTCACTAACTACCTCTGGGCACAGCAGCCAGGGCAAAGTACTACAAGCCGGCGTTATGTCGCAGTTAGGGGTGGACGAGCAAGCGAGCAGAATCAGCACAGGACTGCGCGACCTCGATTTGGTACTTGGTGGTGGCATTGTGCAGGGTGGTGTGGTGCTCCTTGCTGGGCAGCCAGGAATTGGTAAAAGTACACTACTATTGCAATTGTCGGCACAGGCCGCTACAGCTGCAAAGGTACTCTATGTGAGCGGCGAAGAGTCTGCCGGTCAGGTGGCGATGAGGGCACAGCGGCTAGGCGTTAATGGAGGCGATGCATTGTCATTCGTGGCCTCGACAAGTGCTGATGATGTGGCAGCTACAATAGCAACTGGCGAATATCAGCTCGTAGTGGTCGACTCAATTCAGACCATGAGTCTGCAAGAGGTTTCTTCTGCCTCTGGTAGTGCTAGCCAGATTACGAACGCCGGTAATGCAATTATTCGTGCAGCAAAGGCATCTGGCTCGGCAGTAATTTTAGTGGGCCACGTGACAAAAGAAGGTTCAATTGCGGGCCCGAAAGTGCTAGAGCATCTTGTTGATGTGGTACTTTCATTTGATGGCGATCGATATGGTGGGTTTAAAGTGGTGCGTGCAGTAAAAAACCGCTATGGCTCAACGAGTGAGGTGGCGATTTTTGAAATGCAGCAAACTGGCTTGACCCCTGTTGATAACCCCTCTGCAGCCCTACTAGCAGAGCGTCACACTGCTGATGGGTCTGTAGTATTTGCTGCCATGGAGGGCAGTCGGCCGCTATTGGTAGAGATTCAAGCACTTGTCAACGCTACTAATTTCGGCTATCCTAAACGTACAGCGAGTGGATTTGATCTAAACCGACTGAATTTATTGGTGGCTGTACTAGAACGGCGCACCAAACTGAATTTATCCGATAAAGATATTTATATTAATGTTGTCGGTGGTATGAAGTTGCAAGATCCTGCTGCAGATTTGGCTGTCGCTATGGCGATCGCAAGTGCTGCGGCCGGCCGCACGTTAGATGAAGGCTGTGTCGTCTTCGGTGAGTTAGGGCTTGGCGGCGAAGTACGGCAAGTGGCACATGCCGATAGGCGTGTTGCGGAGGCTCAAAAGCTTGGGTTTACCTCAGCAATCGGTCCACGTTCGCGAAATGATTTTATAACACAGGTGCGTGATTTGCGTTCAGCATTGCGCAGCTATCTACAATAAGGAGTAAGTATGGATATAGCAATATTTGCGGTGCTACTTTTTGTGGCACTGAGCCAGCTGGCTATTATATGTGTCTGGTGGCGTGATCGTAAGACTCATAAAGCCGGCGGAACCGTAGGGAAGAAGATTTTTATTGATACCTCGGTGCTTATGGACGGTCGGATCTTGGCTATGGCTAAAACAGGATTCATCACTAACGAAGTGGTTATCCCGCGCAGTGTCGTGCTAGAGCTACAGACCCTTGCTGATTATGGTGATAATCAAAAGCGAGCCCGTGCGCGGTATGGGCTAGATGTGGTGCGGAATTTGCAGCAGCTAGAGGGCCTGGAGGTTTCAATCTTAGCTGATGAGGCTGACAATGGGGTTGATAACCATTTACTTGCACTGGCTAAACAATATCAGGGGTATCTATGTACGATTGACTATAACCTCAACAAGGTGGCGGTAGTAGAACAAATTGCGGTGCTTAATATTAATGAGCTTGCACGCTCACTTCGCATGGCGCAACTTCCTGGTGACCAGCTCGATTTAGCGCTGCAAACCAAGGGTCAGAGTAACGATCAAGGTGTCGGCCATTTATCTGATGGCACGATGGTGGTCGTAGAAAAGGCTGCAAAATACATTGGCCAAACAAAGCGCGTAGAGGTAATTCGCAGTCTACAGACAGAGGCTGGTAAAATGGTATTTGCAAAAATTATTGCTCAGCAGGACAAGAAGGCGCAAGCAGAAGCTGATACCGCCCAGGAAACCGTGCCTGCTAGTCGGCAGAAGAAACCTACTGCTGTACAATCGAAGCGAAAATCAGCCAAGGCTAAAACGTCGGGGCGAAAGTCTGTGTCTACTACTAAAACACAGAAAAAACCTCAGGCTAGTAGCACGAAGACGGTTGTAGCTCACATTTCACCGAAACAATCAGGTGGGAGCTCATCAGTTGTTTATAACGTAGCGCGAACTCGCACCAGCCAAGCGACTCCCGCTGCTCAAAAGAAAACTAATGCTAAGAACAGTAATAAGCGAGGCAGTAGCACGGCGGTAAAGACTGAAGCACACAAGAAAGGTGTACAACCCGATACAAAGAAACGATCGAGTAGCCGCCGCAAAAAGACTAATGAAGACCGACTGGTAGAACTAGCCAACAAGTAGCGGTAGTTAATCTCGCACTATCGCATATAATAAAAAACCTCATAGTACGCGTAAAGCTGTGTATGTGAGGTTTTTATTATGCTTAGTCGTAGCATTTTACCATAGCATGCCTATAGATCGTGAGTAGATGTAACTAATGATGATCTAAGAAACACATATGGAGCGCACACGATAAACAAGGTGCGAGCTTCTTATAGCTAACGACCTGGATGTATTATACCGAGAAAATATAAGAAGTTTGGCATGACTATATAACATAATAACCCCGCATTTGCGGGGTTATGCATGGAATAGGAGATGAGAGAGCTAGTCACTAGCGGCTGCAGCATTGAAGCGCCCACTAGCGCTGCCAGTATAGCCAGCCTTATCATGAGCAGTTATGGTCACCGTTTTAGTGCCACTGCCGCCGCCTTCATAGGTGGCAGTTACAACACCGCTGCTTGAGATACTTTCACTTTTAATCTGTTCGTCGCCAACACGGAAGTCAACATTTTCGAGGTCATGATCACCTTTTTGCACTGTGGCGCGTATTTGGTAGCTATTGCCAGAACGAGTAACAGTGATGCCATCCACTGTTGGTTTACGGTCGGTACATTTATGTACATCATCTTTTTCTTTTTCGTTATATTCGCCTAAGTCGGCATACGCTTCTTTCTTGGTGATCGGGTCTATGGTCTTGGTCACTTCAACAGTTACCTTGGCGCTATCTGGCGTACACTCTGTTGCAAGTTTTTTGCTAATCTTGTCAAAGGTTAGCTTTGAATTTTTGTTACCCTGTGATTTGTTCCACCATGAAGGATACAGTTCCTTACCTTGCTGCTGAATACCCTCAGGTCGCTTCAGCCAGTCACCTGATTTCCATTTACCTTCTGGCGCGTAGATCTGTTTGTGAGCGTACTCAAGAACTGGGGCAATAATTTTATTACCCATGGCTGAATCAGATGTTCTAATATTTCGAGTATCGTTGTTACCAAGCCATATGCCCATGGTGATTGCTGAGCTGTAGGTCATTAGCCACAAGTCTTTTGGTTTTCGGTTGATGTCTGAAGTACCGGTTTTTGAAGCGGTTCGGACACCAGGTACTGCAAGTGCTCCATTACCGTGCAAGGCAGCTGCTGCCTGTTGGTCGCTTAGAATGTCACCAATAATGTATGGAATTTGTGGATCCATAACACGCTTGCTGTCATCTTTCCATTTCTTAAGTGTATCACCCTGTGAATTCTTAACCTCTAAGATACGGGTAACTGGCTTATAGATACCTAGTCGGCCTAGGGTTGCATAGGCATTAACGAGCTCGGTCTGCTTAACAGTACAAGCACCAATAGAAGCCGAGAGACCGACACCATTCTTTTGCTCTTGCTGACAGTATGAGTGTGCACCGGCGTCGTTAATAGTTTGCAAGGTTGGTTTAATACCGCTAATATACATCGCCTTTACTGCAGGGACGTTACGCGATAGGGCAAGACCTTGGCGAATTGTGATATTGCCCATAAAGCGACCATCGTGGTTTTGGAGTGGAGCACCGTAGATATTGTCAATTTTTTCGTCTTTCAATACTGAGCCGCTGCCGTAGTTTTGTTTGTTACTGCCCTTATTCTTAAAGAGCTCAGCAAAAACTAGCGATTTTACGGTTGAACCTGGCTGCAAGTATGACTCGCTGGCATTTGTTTGTCCAAAGCCAGGATACTTATAGTCACGGCTACCGATTTGGGCAATAATTTGACCAGTCTGGTTATCTTCGACGGTGGCTGCAGTGTTACTAATGCCAACAGATCCTGGCTTGCCGGACTTAAAGAAGTCAGTTGCAGTAGTCTGCAGCTTGTCTTGCACACGCTTATCGAGCGTTGTAGTAACGGTAAGTCCACCTTGGCCTACAGTTGCTTTGCCGAGCTCGTTTTCGAGTTGTTCGCGTACACTTAGTACGAAGTGCGGAGCGGTGATGTTATCAGTGTCGGCGATAGCCGGATGAATTTTGTCAAGAATCGCAACTTGCTTGGCGTTTGCAGCCTCTTCTTTGGTGACGAAGCCTTGCTCAACCATGCGGTCAAGCACGGTGTGCTGCCTCTCGATAAGCTGTTTGTGTCCTGCTGTGTTGTATGGGTTAAGAAGTCCTGGCTGGTTTGGAATACCTGCAAGTAGGGCAGCTTCTGCTAGGTCGAGGTCTTTTGCGCTCTTGTGGAAGTAGGTTTGTGATGCTGATTCGATACCGTTGCGACGACCACCATATGGCGATTCATTGAGATAAAGTGTCAAAATACCAGCCTTATCGTAGGTGTGCTCCACCTCTATGGCAAGGATGATCTCCTTAATCTTGCGCGGGATACCACTAATGCCACGGTTATCAGCTTCATTTGCGAAGAATACCTGCTTTACTAGCTGCTGAGTTAGTGTTGAACCACCTTGGGCTGAATTACCACGAGCATTCGACATGGCAGCACGAATAATACCAATAATACTGATGCCGTGGTGTTTCAGGAAGTCTTTGTCTTCGATCGCAACCGTTGCGTCTCGGACATATTTGCTCATTTGATCTCCCTGGATAACGAGTTTGTAGTTTTCTTGGCCCTTGTCTTCATATAGTAATTGGCCATTGCGATCGAGATATTTGGTGACGGTTGTTTGCACACGCTTACTAATTTCGTCTGGGCGAATCTGGTCGATATCTTTGCGGTAATAGGCAAACAGACTACCAATACCTAGTACCACTAGAATAACGACAACAATGAAAATCTTTAGTAAAGTTAGCAAGCCGCGTTTTGAAAACCAATATGCAGCGACACGCTTTGGATGCAAGCGAAACAAAAACCGCTTGAGCGGATGTTTAGGTAAGGTTGCTAGATATTCTGCTCGTTTTCGTGCTGCTTCGTCTTTTTTGGTTCGGCGCTTGTGTGCAAGATTTGCATAAACGCCAAGGGTGCGTTTTTTTGGTTCTTTATTACCCACTCGTATCTCTCCTCCTGTCGCAAATACTCTTATGTTAAATAATAGCAATTTTTGGTTCGTATTCGCAAGCAGTTTTTGGTATAATCAAAGCAAGATTACGCCAGGAGTGGCAGAGCAATAATGAGGTAAAGGGAGAGGTATGAAATTATCAGAAGAATTACTGTGGCGTGGGTTTTGGAAACAGGCGACATTTACTGATGCGGCGGTTATCGACGGGGCGTCACGAACCTTGTATCTTGGCACCGATCCTTCGGCTGACAGTTTGCATGTCGGTCACCTTGCAGTGTATATGATGGTGCGCCACTTCCTGGAGGCTGGTCATAATGTGGTGTTGCTGGTTGGCGGCGGTACGGCGCAAATTGGTGATATGCGGGACACTAAAGAGCGTGAGCTGTTGCCACTTGATGAAATAGCCTACAACAAACAGCAACTAAGCCAGCAGGTGAGTGCTATTTTTGCTGGTAAAAAATTTACACTAGTTGATAATTACGACTGGCTTATGCCGATTACACTGATTCCATTTTTACGTGATATTGGCAAGAGCTTTAACATGGCAGAGCTCACGCAGCGCGACTTTTTCAAAGCCCGCATCGCGAATGGTAGTGGGCTGAGTTTTGCTGAATTTACCTATACATTGCTGCAGGGATACGATTATTATCACTTGCACAAGCAGCATAATGTTACGCTGCAGATTGGTGGAAGTGACCAGTGGGGCAACCTATTGTCTGGCGTAGAACTAATTCGCAAAAAGACAGGGCAAACTGTGCACGCTATGACGGCGCCGCTAATTGTTAATAAGAGCACTGGACGTAAATTTGGTAAAAGTGAAGGCGGTGCGGTGTGGCTTGATCCAGCAAAGACAAGTCCGTATCGTTTTTACCAATTCTGGCTTGGCACAGAGGATGATAGCGTTGAGGACTATTTGAAGATTTTTACCATGCTTCCAAAAGAGGAGATTGTGGCCGTTGTACAGCAGCATGAAAGCAATCCCGGCAAACGATATGGCCAGCGCGTGCTGGCCCGTGAGGTTACAAGCCTAGTACACGGAGCAGAGCGCTGCAAAGCCGTGGAAGATGTAACCGAAGTATTGTTTGGTGGACGCATGGTGGCAGATCTAAGTGAGGTGGCGCTAACGGCACTAGCAGCCGAGGTGCCAACTGTTTCAGCTGCTGAACATAAAACGCTTGTTGCAGGGCTCGTGGCAGCAGCGGCTGCAAAGAGCAACGGCGAAGCCCGCCGATTGATTGCAGGTGGCGCAGTGCGTATTGATGGACAAAAGGTACAAGAAGACCGGCAGTTAAGCGGCCCAGCTTTGATTAAAAAAGGTAAGAACGTATTTATTTTGGTGACGGTGTAGCCATGCTACGCAAGGGGCAATTAAATGAAGCGGCCAATTAAAGACAAGGACGATGACACCAAAAATACGGCAGCACCTCGCGTGAAGGCTATGGCTATATGGGCAAAACAGCGCATACTGAAGGCTAAGCGCTGGGTGATTGCTCATCCGCTGGGGGCGCTATGTAGCGCTATTATGCTTGTTGGAGCAGTCTCGATGGCATGGCTCGTTACGCCATATCAGCCAACAGTTGCTGAAAATGAACCTAGTTTTTATACGCTCAGCGAGCAGGAAAAGGGTGCGTGGCGTGCACGAGCTGAGTATTTACGTGGTACATTCATCCGGCAGGATAGTGAGTCGAAGGCTACGGTGCGCCTGCATGATGGCTACCAAAGTGGACAAGAGGTACAAGTTACTGGCTCATTCTACACTCGATACCACGCAGGTGACAGCGTTATTGTGCAGCGCACTAGTAGCAAAGATTTTTTGTATGACCACTGGCGACTGCCTGCTATGATTTTGGCGGCACTTGTATTTATTGGTATCGTACTACTGGTAGCGGGGAAGCGAGGCGTTCGCAGTTTGCTTGGCCTAGGCGGCACCATTATTGTAGTTGCTGGAGTCA
Source organism: Candidatus Saccharimonadota bacterium (assembly GCA_905372785.1). Taxonomy (GTDB): domain Bacteria; phylum Patescibacteriota; class Saccharimonadia; order Saccharimonadales; family Saccharimonadaceae; genus VGLK01. The sequence goes on along the minus strand of CAJPQG010000001.1, from coordinate 154,694 downwards.
TTAATGCGATATTGCAAGGGGCTAATGGTCTACTGGCAGGCACTATCGGTGCGCTTGTAATTGCAATAATGACGTTACTTATTAGTCATGGTTGGACGAGGCAGGCGTGGATTGCTATTTGTAGTATGGCGGTGTGTATTATCGTTGCTGCTTTTGCGTCGTGGCAGATGACGGCATTATTCCATACCCAGGGATTATTTGATGAAACTAATGTGATGCTAGCTCAGCAGCACCATGTTGCAATTCAGGCTATTATCGCTGGGGGTGTGGTGCTAGTAACGGCCGGTGCACTTGATGATATTATTGTCACGCAAATGAGCGTCGTGCAGTCGCTGCGTCGCACCAAGCAGTTTGCAGGCGCAAAGGTGTGGCCACTTTATCGTGAGGCAATGAATATTGGCCGTGATCATATCGGTGCCATTATTAACACCCTGGTACTATCATATGTTGGTGCAGGGCTGCCGTTTTTGATGGCAATTTTGCTGGTTATGCAACAAAATCAGCAAACCGGTGTTGCCGGTGGTATACTGCTTATGAACAGTGAAATTATTGCCCTAGAATTTGTGCGAACTGGTGTATCGAGCGCAATTTTGCTATTGTCTGTTCCTTTGGCGACCTATCTAGCCGCGCGTTATTTGCGGCCAAGCGATGACACTTCGCACGGGGTTGGTCATACACACGGGCATGAGCACGCTATGGGGCAGAATAAGCAGCAAGGAGATGCAGCCTAAATGCATTTACTGACGCCTGTTGCTGAGCTAAAAGGCGTTGGCCCGGTAACGGCTAAAAAACTGGCAGATGCTGGGCTGGAGACTGCTGGTGATATTATTAATTTTTTACCTTTTCGATACGATGACTTTACGGTGACGACGCGAATTGCAGACTTAGTGCCAGGCAAGGTGACTATTGCAGCGCGCTGCGAAAAAGTACAAGTGCGATCAGTGCGGCGAGGGCTGACAATTACGACGGCCACACTCGCTGATGATAGCGGCAAAATAACTGCAGTATGGTTTAATCAGCCGTATCGGGCGCAGCAGCTGCAAAGCCAGGATGAGTTTTATTTTTCTGGGGAGTTGGCTTTCTCGTATAATAAATATCAAATTACCAATCCAAGCGTTGAAAAGTTTGCTCAGGTGCCTGCATCTGGTAGCCGTCTTACGCCGGTATACCATCAAGTAAAAGGGTTAAAACAGCAGCTTGTGCGGAAGGTGTTACGAGAGGTAGAACCACTAATTCCATTCATGCCCGAGACGTTGCCGGAAGAGCTACTGCAGAGAGAGGGGCTGCTTGAGCGCGGTGAGGCTCTGCAGGCTGTCCACTTTCCAAAAAATACAGATGATATTGAAGCTGGACGTCGGCGAATTGCTTTTGAAGAGGTGTTTTCCTTGCTGCTTGCAGCTCAATATAATAAAAGCGCTCACCATAGCTTAGCGGCGCGTCCGGTGGCTTTTAATGCAGCATATGTTCGTAATATTGTAGACACCTTGCCGTTTCAATTGACGGGTGCGCAGCGCCGAGCAGCTTGGGATATCTTCCAGGATATTGCCAAAGATAGGCCGATGAATCGATTGATGCAGGGTGATGTTGGAGCGGGAAAAACGGTAGTTGCGGCGCTTGTGGCAAGCTTGCTCGCTCACCACGACTTTCAAACAGCAATTATGGCTCCAACAGAGATTCTTGCGCAGCAGCATGCGAGCTCTATCGCAAAGTTGCTGGCACCGCACGGCATTAGTGTTGGGCTACTCACCGCAAGCGTTAAGGGAGCGGCTCGCCAGGAGCTTTTGGCTCGTATCGCTGCGGGTGAGGTAGATATAATAGTTGGTACACATGCGCTTATTCAAGATTCTGTGACGTTTAAGAATCTTAATTTAGTGGTGGTCGATGAGCAGCATCGGTTTGGTGTGGCTCAGCGGCAGGCGCTGCTTGAAAAGGGTGATACGATGCCGCATTTGCTTGCTATGACAGCTACGCCGATCCCCCGTAGCCTGGCACTCACAGTGTACGGCGAGCTGGATAGCACAGTTATCGATGAGTTGCCAGCAGGTCGCCGACCAATTCATACAAAGATTTGGAACCCGGTATCACGCCGACGTCTTGATGAAGCGGTTAAAGAAGAGGTTGCTGCCGGCCGGCAGGCGTACGTTATCTGCCCGCTAATTGATGAAAATGCAGACAATGACAAGAGGAGCGTTGAGGCGGAACTGCAGCGACTGCGAAATAGCATTCTTGGCACGTATCGTATTGGCCTATTGCATGGTAGGCTCAAGGCTGCCGAGAAGGATGCAGTTATGCGACAATTTTCTGCCGGCGAGATAGACATTTTAGTTAGCACAACGGTGGTTGAAGTCGGTGTTGACGTTCCTAACGCTACAGTAATGGTCATTGAAAATGCTGATCATTTTGGGCTTAGTCAGCTGCATCAATTGCGTGGCCGCGTCGGTAGGGGGCAGCACCAGAGCTATTGTCATTTGGTGATGAGCAGCTCGCAGAAGCCTAGTCGGCGCTTGCAAGAGATAGAGCGATCTACCGATGGGTTTCATTTAGCCGAGGTCGACTTGCAGCTGCGAGGCCCTGGCGAGATATATGGCCGCATGCAGCATGGAGCCTTACGACTTCAGGTTGCTTCACTTGGTGATAGTAGGCTTATCGCTCGTGCGCAGAAGGCAGCTGCTTGGTTCTGCGAGTCTGGTCAAGATATCTCACAGTATCCAGAATTAGCAGCTGCAGTTGAGAAATGCCAGCGCATTACGACACTTAACTAGGGCGGCAGTTCTACCGCTAAGACATCTCATGATACACTAAACGTATGCATATGAGATTAATTTCTGGTAAATACGGTGGGCGCAGCATAAAAGCACCATCAACCTTTAAAACGCACCCAATGAGCGAGCGAGCGAGAGGAGCCATTTACAACCGACTACACGGCGCGATAGAGGGCGCTGACGTGCTTGATGCATTTGCCGGCAGTGGGGCGCTTGGGTTTGAAGCGTTAAGCCGTGGTGCGGTTCGGGCCGTCTTTATCGAGAAAGATAGGGCGGCGATGCGTACACTGCGTGACAATAAGGCGTTGCTGGGCTGCGGAGATGAGGCGGTGCTTGTGCAGTCGCCGGTATATTCTTGGGTTCAGCGACAAGGGCAACTTGCCGGACATAGCGAGCAGGATGAACTGTGGGAAACTCCGCTTTTTGATGTAATTTTTGCTGATCCACCCTATAATAATGAGCAGTTTTCCACAGTAGCGTTGCTTTTTAGACTACTCAAACCGGGCGGGCTTATGGTATTATCACATTCAGGTAAGGGTGAGGTTCCGAGCCTAATGGGAAAGGTAGTTGTGGTGGACAATCGGTCTTATGGAAACGCGAACATTACTCTTTACCGCAAAGAGGCGTAGTCGACGGACTGGCGCCTCTTGCTTTTACTGAGCCTTTGCTGGTAATTTTGTCCTTTACAAGGCCCAGGTCACTTGGTATAGTAGAAACAATCAGTCAGCCGGTATACACGCACGAGTGGTGGAATTGGTAGACACGCTAGCCTTAGGAGCTAGTGCCTTCGGGCGTGGAGGTTCGAGTCCTCTCTCGTGTACCAGAATAAGACTGTTAAAGCACCCAGGTATGGGTGTTTTTTTATGGGCGTATTTTCCTCTGGCCGGGCAATTTGGTATACTAGAATTAATGAAAAGGAGGATGAGAGGCTACTATGAATAGGGCAGCGGTGTATTTAAATCGGCGATTAGAGGGGCAAGCATATGCCGATTTGTGGACACGTGAACAGTATGCGGTTGGCCCAGGTGGGTTTACGCAATTGCCGCAGTTTGTGGTAATTCCGCATAGTACAGAAGATATTACAAGAACATTAAAGTTTTGTTGGCAACTGGCTGAAAAGGGTACCCAGCTCCCCGTGGTGGCTCGCGGTAGCGGTAGCGATGCGACGGGCGCAGCACAAACACACGGTGCGGCTATGGACCTTTCTCAGCTGTCTAGAGTAGAAGAATACGATGGTAAGCAGGGGCTGCTCCGAATGCAGGCTGGAGCCACGATTGCAAGTTGTCAGGCATTTTTAAGTCAGTATGATCAAGAGCTAGCAGTAGACTTTGGGAACTTTGAACAGAATAGGGCAGCTGCTACGATTGGTGGTGCGATTGCTGGCAATAAGTTTGCCTATGACAGTGGCGCCGTTGACGCCATAGATCGGCTTGAGGTAGTACTTTCTAACGGTACCACTATTGAGACTGGATACCTATCGCGTCGAGACGTGGAGCAGAAGAAACAGCTAACTGGATTTGAAGGTGAAATCTACCGAGGCATCGACACAATTTACGAAGAATATGTTGATACAATTTCAATGTTATCTAACCAGGCGCTACCTTCAGGCCTAGGCTATCCAGGTATCGGCCAGTTACGTGACGAAAAAGGCGGTATGGATCTAACTCCGTTATTTGTAGGCAGCCAGGGCACACTTGGTATTATTTCTGAAATTATTATGCGCGTTGGACCAAAAGCACAGTTTAGTGGCGGTATGGCGATTAAGTTGGCTCATGGCGGGGCTATGTACCGAGCCGCAGAAGATGCACTTGAGTTAGAGCCAACGCAGGCTGCTATTTTGGCCGGTAGCTTCGCTTATATTGCTGATGCATCAGGTCGTATGCCAGCAGATTTTGGTGCGGTTTCTTCAGATGATGCAATTATGATATGCCGCTGGGATAATGTGCCAGAGCGCAAAATGAGCAAAATCTTTAAACGAATAGCACAGTTGTTTCAGGATTTCCCGGAAGGTATGCTGCAGCTAATCGAGGATGAGAGTGATGTTCTGTGGTGTCAGTTGCAGTCGCTGCAAGAGTTTGCGGTAGCACGAGATGAGCGTGGTTTTGTGCCAAAGTTCTTTGGACGCATGGCTGTGCCGTCGCTTGATGGTAATGACTTTAGGAGTCGGCTCGGCCGTATTGAGGCAGCCCAAAAAGTGGCGCTGCCGTGGCGCTACGATATGAATAGCGGTGAGATTTACTTTTATCCAGTGTGTCACAATGAAAAATTAGTTGATCGGCAAGGTATGATGGGGCTGCTGATGGCAGTGAGCGAAGTTGTACAATCGGTCAATGGCGTTGTCGTCGCCAGTGGTGGTGAAGGCCAAATTAAGGCGGCAACTGCCTTCAAGGCGGTGAGCGACGCTGAAATGGCACTACACGAAGCCATTCGAGCCTTGTTCGATCCACACCGAATCCTGCAAGTGGCAGCTAAACGGCCAGTGCAGGCCACAACCATTATGCGGCAAATTGGCCCTGGAGGTGCATAGTGCAGCCTAATGCAGCGAGCGAAGACTCGCGCAATGTTATTGATCGCTATAAGGGTGTTTCCATGGAGCAAATTATTGCAGATTTAGATAAAGACGAGCAGGAGCTGCAGCTTGCCGTAGAAAACCTTACTCGTGATTACAATATGGGTACGATTATCCGCAGTGCTAATGCGTTCGGCGTTCGTCGGGTACATATCATTGGTCGGCGGCAGTGGAATAAGCGCGGGGCGATGATGACTGATAAATATTTACATGTGCAGTACCATTCTTCGGTAGATGCATTTATACAGGTGATACGCCAGCAGGAATATGCTGTAATAGCTGCCGATAATGTGCCGCATAGTACACCACTTGGCCAGGTAATGCTGCCACGGCGCGCTTGTTTAGCGTTTGGAAGTGAGAGCGACGGGCTGTCCACTGAGCTGTTGAATCAGGCTGATGCTGTGGTTGCTATTGAGCAATTTGGCAGTACTCGGTCAATCAATGTTGGCGTAGCGGCTGGTATTATGCTCTATGAGTGGGTGCGGCAACATAGACTGCCGGTGGTGAGTACGTTTGAAAAAAGCTAATAGATATGGGAATATGGAGTTTATGACGACACTTTCGACAAGACCGTACAAGGGTACACGAGATTACTATCCAGAAGAGAAACGATTACAGAATTATATTTTTTCAGTTTGGGCGCAAGCGGCGCGGCAATTTGGTTATGAGGAATATGGCGCACCATTACTCGAGCCGCTCGACATCTATACTGCTAAAAGTGGTCAAGAGCTAGCAAGTGAGCAGACATATGTGTTTGACGACCGTGGTGGCCGAACTGTTGCCGTGCGTCCCGAGATGACACCAAGTGTCAGCCGTATGGTGGCAGCTCGTCGTCAAGAGTTAGCCATGCCGGCTCGGCTATATTCTATTGCTAATTTTATGCGTTATGAGCGGCCGCAGCGTGGTCGTGAGCGTGAGTTTTGGCAAATGAACGTTGACCTGTTTGGCGTTAGTTCAATTGAGGCCGACGCTGAGATTATTGAGCTAGCATACACAAGTATGAAATTATTTGGTGCTAAGGATGACATGTTCACTATTCGAGTGAACGACCGAGAGCTGATCAATGCCATTATGTTTCGATACTTAGGCTGCGATGCTGTACAGGCCGAACTGATGATTAAACTATTGGATCGTAAACATAAGATTTCAACGGAAGCGTTCCGCGACCAGGCTGTTGATATTTTTGGACCAGAGCAGGCCAAGGAAGGCCTTCCAAGGCTTGCTAGTCTTTTGGGCGTATATAAGGTTACCGAGCTGCCATTAGAAATTCAGCAACATCCAGCGGCTGAGCGGTTGCAGCAGCTTATGGATAAGCTTGCGCAGGCGGGTGTACGGAATGTACTTTTTGATGCTAGCTTAATGCGTGGCCTGGACTACTATACCGGCACGGTATTTGAAGTGTTTGATACTCACCCAGATAATAATCGGGCATTATTTGGCGGTGGACGCTATGATGGGCTAGTCAGTCTTTTTGGTGTAGAGCCGCTGCCAACGGTAGGCATGGGGCTGGGTGCTACTACCATGCAAAACTTTCTGGAAGTGCACAAACTTGTGCCTCAAGATATTTCAACAACCGACGTATATTTAGTGGTAATTGGCGAGTCAGCTTTGCGTGGGGCAAAACGGCTTGCGCGTGAGCTAAGGGCTGAAGGCGTTCGCGTGGAGGTTGATATTACAGGGCGCAAGCTAGATAAGCAGCTGCGTAGCGCGCTTAAAAAACACATTCCGTATTTGGTGTTTGTGGGTGAAGCTGAGTTGCAATCTGGCCACTACAAGATTAAGAACACGGCGACAGCTCAAGAGCAAGTAGCTGATATTGCGCGAATGGTCAGCATAGTATTAGATCGCCGCAGTCGTCGCGATGAGCTAGATGACATTATCGCAAGCTTAACCTAACACGAGGTGTGTCCTCTGCAATTTTTGATAGCAACGGTAAAGACATGGTAGAATAAATAAGATGAAGGCAACAGTTAAGAATATTTCAAATACAAAAGTCCAAGTGACTATTACGCTTGGCGAGGCAGAGCTGGCTGATGCACGATTAGCTGCTCTTCACAAGATGGCAAAAGACATTAAAGTAGACGGCTTCCGTCGTGGACACGCACCGATTGCGATGGTCGAGAAACAGGTGAATCCACAGCTACTTGAGCAGCAAGTGCTTGATGACGCACTTTCTAAGGCCGTTGCAGATGCATTTATTAAACACGATATTAAGGCTATTGAGCGCCCATCAGTTGAAGTACAGAAGTATGTACCTGGCCAGGAGCTTGAGTTTACAGCAGAATCAGAAGTGATTCCACCAGTGACGCTTGGTGACTACAAGGCGCTGAAGGCTACCAAAAAGGTAGAGGACGTCGCAGATAGCGATATTGATGATGTGCTTAATCGTATTGCCGACAATCTTACAAAATACGAGGCTGTAGACCGCGCTGCAGAGCAGGGTGATGAAGCTGTGATTGACTTTGTCGGTAAAAAGGATGGCAAAGCCTTTGACGGCGGCAGTGGTAACGACTTTGGCCTACGTCTTGGTAGCGGCCAATTTATTCCTGGCTTTGAAGACCAGGTTGTTGGTAAAAAAGCAGGTGAATCATTCGACGTTAACGTTACGTTCCCTGAGGAGTATCACGCTAAAGAACTCGCAGGCCAGCCAGTTGTGTTTGAAGTAACGTTGAAAGAAGTTAAAGCACCACAACGCCCAGAGCTCGATGATGAGTTTGCTGCTAAAAATGGTAACTTCACGAGCATGGAGGAATTTCGTGCTGATATTAAGCGTGAGTTGATGGCGCAAAAAGAACGTCAGGCCGATGAAGCCTTTAAAGACGCACTCGTGACAGAGCTAGTCGAAGCTAGCGAGGTGACTGCTCCAGAAGTATTGGTCAAAGAACAGGAAAAGAACATTGAGCAGGACATGGTGCGAAATCTTGCATATCAGGGTGCTTCTTTGGATATGTACCTTGAGACTAAGGGATTTGCAACGAAAGAAGAATGGCTAGACAAAGAAGTTCGTCCGGTGGCTGAGCTGCGGGTGAAATCTGGGCTTGTATTGGCTGAGCTATCGAAGGCAATGAAGACTACTGCTACCAAGGAAGAATTAGAGGCGCAGATTGCAACCTTTAAGGCTCAATTTGGTAAGGATAAAGAGGCGTTGAAGCAGCTAAATCAACCAGAAGTGCAGCGTGAAATTGCAAATCGTTTGCTGACTGAAAAGACAATCGATGCTCTTGTCGCTGAATACGAGAAATAATAGCTGTAGCTAACCTATAAAACTACCGCCATGAGTTTGTGGCGGTAGTTTTTATATGAGGCTAGAGGCATGTTAGGCGGCGCATGATATACTAATACTATGAACGAGGTGCAGAGTATGATAATTCCAACAGTTATTGAAAAAACACATAGCGGAGAGCGAGCGTTTGATATCTATAGCCGCCTGCTCAACGAGCGAATTATTTTTTTGGGTGATGAAGTCAACCACCAGACAGCAAACAGTGTAGTTGCACAGCTGTTACACCTAGCGCACGAAGATGCCGAAGCGGACATCAAGCTGTATATTAATAGCCCTGGCGGTAGCGTGTATGACGGGCTTGCGATTTATGACACGATTCAGTATATTGCGCCAGATGTGCAAACGATCGGCATTGGGCTGCAGGCTAGCATGGGTGCATTTTTGCTAAGCAGCGGCACTAAAGGTAAGCGCGTGGCTCTAGGTAATAGCCGTATCATGATTCACCAGCCAAGCAGTGGCACTCAGGGTAAGGTAACAGACCAAGAAATAAGTTTGCGCGAAAGCCTATTTTTAAAGCAGCGGCTAAATGAAATCCTTGCGCAGAACACAGGTAAAACTGTGCGGCAAATCGAAAAAGATAGTGACCGTGATTTTTGGATGAGCGCAGAAGAGGCGCAAGCTTATGGCCTAATTGATACAGTGTTACATAGCCAGCCAGCTAGCGGCAAGAATTAGCTCGTAATTATCTTATGCAGTCATTGACGGTATCGTTTTTTTGGGTTAAACTAGTCACAAGAAGTAGTGTAGCTGTAGTTTTTTGTGCGCCCAGTAACGTGGCACTTAGTGGGTGCAAACTTGCAGCAGAGGAATCTTCGGCGCCGATTCACCACTAACGATAATATGATGCGAGGAGAGTAGTACGTGACCCACACCACGTCGACGAATGACACCGGCCGTGTGTTTTTTACTAAGCAAGACACGCTGCCTGTACCAAACCTAATCGCCCATCAGGAGGACTCATGGAAGGAGTTTATCGATACTGGGCTGAGCGAGATTTTTGCTGAGATCAACCCAATCGAGGACTATACTGGGCAAAAGCTAGCATTACGGTTTAAGGAATATCGATTTGATAATCCAAAAACAACAGATTTGTTCGCAAAAGAAAACAATACCACATATGAAGCGCCGCTATATGTCAATGTAGAGCTGACTAATAAGGTCACTGGTGAAGTCAAAGAGCAGGAAATTTACTTTGGTAATTACCCTTGGATGACTAACCGTGGTACATTCATTATTAATGGTACCGAGCGTGTTATCGTATCGCAACTTATCCGTTCAGCGGGTGTATTTTACACTGCTGATGTTGTGCATGGCCGCAAGCTGTTTGGTGCAAAGTTGATTCCTGGCCGTGGTGCATGGCTGGAGTTTGAGACTGCAGCTAGTGGCGCTATTTTTGTCAAGATTGACCGCCGCCGTAAATTGCCAGTAACGACATTTTTGCGTGCACTTGGCGTTGCGAAAAATAGTGATATCAAAGAGCTATTTGCTGATGTTGATAACGGCGAGACAAGCTTTATTGATGCAACACTTGAAAAGGATCCAACTCGCAGCAAGGGTGAGGCGCTTATTGAGGTGTACCGCCGTCTTCGCCCTGGCGATCTTGCCACCGTTGAGAATGCTAAGCAGATGATTGAGCGCATGTTCTACGACTTCAAGCGATTCGACTACAGCCGCGTCGGTCGGTTTAAGATTAACCAGCGCCTCGGTCTTGATATCGCAAATACCACCGAGAATCGTGTGTTTAGCATGGACGATCTGGTAGCTATCTTGCGTGAGCTGATTCGCCTTAATAAAGAACAGGGCGAACCTGATGATATCGATGCACTAGCAAACCGCCGCGTGAAGTTGGTTGGTGAGCTGATCGCGCGCCAGTTCCGCGTTGGTATGCTACGTATGCAGCGTAACGCTATGGACCGCATGAGCGTAACAGATATTGAAAATGTTTCGCCAAGCCAGCTCGTCAATGCTCGCCCAGTGGTAGCATCGGTACGTGAGTTCTTTACCAGCAGCCAGCTAAGCCAGCTGATGGATGAGGTTAACCCACTATCAGAGCTGTCACTAAAGCGTCGCTTGACGTCTGTTGGACCTGGTGGGCTATCGCGTGAGCGTGCTGGGTTTGATGTTCGTGATGCACACCCGTCGCACTATGGTCGTATTTGTATCGTGGAGACACCAGAAGGTGGTAACGTTGGCCTGGTGTTGAACCTCGCAACCTACGCACGTATTAACGAATATGGTTTTATTGAAACACCATATTACAAGGTGGTTGACGGTAAGGTGACTGATGAAATTGTTTACCTCGACCCATCGCAAGAATTGCAAGAAGTAATTGCCGATGCTGGTGCCGAACTAGCAGAGGATAAAAGTTTTGCTGAAGAGCGTGTGAGCGCCCGCCGCCGCGGTCACCCAGAGCGCGTTGAAGCAGCTGAGATTACATTGATTGACGCATCACACAAACAGGTGCTTGGTGCAACGGCTAGCCTGGTGCCATTTATCGAGAAAAACCGTATCGACCGCGCATTGACTGGTTCGAACATGCAACGTCAGGCAGTGCCGCTACTGCAGCCACGTCCAACTACGGTTGGTACTGGAACTGAGGGTATTATCGCACGCAATAGCGGTCACCTCGTGGAAGCCGAGCAGGATGGAGAAGTTATCGTTGCTGATGCTACGAAAGTTCGCGTTCGTTACGCTGATGGTAAGATTGGTCAATATGAACTACGCCACTTCGTAAAGAATAACGACGATCGTTCATACAACCAAAAAGTTGTTGTATCACGTGGTGATACGGTAAAGAAGGGTGATATCTTAATTGAGGGAGCTTCGATCGCCAATGGTGAAATCGCACTTGGCCGCAACCTGCTCGTTGCCTTTATGCCATGGGGTGGTTACAACATGGACGACGCTATTATTATCAGCCGTCGCCTTGTTGAAAATGATGACCTCAGTAGTGTTAATATTAAGGAATATAATGTTGAAGTTCGCGAGACAAAACTTGGCCCAGAGATTGTAACGCGGGATATTCCGAACGTATCGGAAAGTAGCTTACGCCACCTTGATGAAGAAGGTATTGTGCAAGTCGGTGCTGAAGTTGGCCCTGGCGATGTGTTGGTTGGTAAGATTACACCAAAGGGTGAGCAGGAGCTATCGAGCGAAGAGCGTCTTTTACGTGCTATCTTTGGCGAAAAGGCTAAGGACGTGCGAGACACCTCACAGCGCATGAACAATAGCGGTGGTGGTAAAGTTATCGGCGTAAAGATTTTCTCACGTGAGAACGGCCACGAGCTAAAAGCTGGCGTGCTAAAGCAGGTACAGATTTTTGTGGCTCAGCTGCGTAAGATTAGCGTTGGTGACAAGATGGCCGGCCGATACGGTAACAAGGGTACTGTGGCTCGTATTCTTCCAGTTGAAGACATGCCATTTATGGAGGATGGTACTCCAGTAGATGTTCTATTAAACCCACTTGGTGTGCCGAGCCGTATGAACATTGGACAGCTATTCGAAACACACCTCGGTATGGCAGCTCGAGCACTTGGTTACCGCGTTGCAACACCATCGTTCGACAGCGTGTCAGACGAGATTATCTCGGATGAACTGGAGCGTGCTGGATTTGCTCGCGACGGCAAGAGCCAGCTATATGATGGCCGAACTGGTGAGCCATTTGAGGAGCGTACTACAGTTGGTGTGATGCACATGATGAAGCTACACCACATGGTGAGTGACAAGATGCACGCACGATCAACTGGCCCATACGTTATGGTTACTCAGCAGCCACTTGGTGGTAAAGCACAGAATGGTGGCCAGCGCTTCGGAGAGATGGAGGTTTGGGCACTTGAGGCATACGGTGCAGCGTCGATTCTGCAAGAGATGCTTACTATCAAGTCGGATGACGTGTACGGACGTGCAAAGGCCTACGAGTCAATCATTAAAGACGAAGTTATCACCGGCCCACGCGTACCAGAGTCATTTAACGTGCTCGTAAAGGAACTACAAGGTCTTGGACTACGCGTTGATCTGCTGAGCGATGACACACATATTGATGCCGAAGAGATTGTGGCGGCTAGCGGTCCGGAAGATAAGACGACGCCACGCCTTGAGGAAGACGAAACTGAATCAGTACTCGATGAATCAGACCAGCTTGGTGACTTGGGGGATGGAGTTACGATTCAAGATATCGATGAAATTGATGTAGTAAAGGAGGAGGCGTAAATGGCGCAGCAATTTGCACCTGGAACAGATATCGGCTCATTTGATGCGGTCCGGCTTGCGGTGGCAAGTCGGGACGACATCCTGGGCTGGAGTTATGGTGAAGTAACAAAGCCAGAGACAATTAATTATCGTACACAGAAGCCAGAGCGTGATGGCCTGTTCTGTGAGCGTATCTTTGGCCCAGTAAAGGACATTAACCCACACGACAGCAAACTAAAGGGTGTACGTAGCCGTGAAGCTGCTGTTGATAAGAATGGTGAGCTTGTCACGAAGTCAATCGTACGCCGTGAGCGCATGGGCCACATTGAACTGGCGGCTCCTGTGGCGCACATTTGGTTTATGCGCGGTACACCAAGCGCTATGAGCCTTATTCTTGGTATGACAGTGAAGAATATCGAGAAGATTGCCTACTTCGCAACATACGTTATCCTAAAGGTGGACGAAGAGAAGCGAGATCAATATCTAGCTGATCTTGAAGCACAGACTGAAGCTGCTCGCATGGCTATTAAGCTGCGTTATGAAAAGGCGGCGGAAGATAGCTCGGCTGACCTAAAGGCGCTAGCAGCAGAACAGTCAAAAGAGGTTGAACAGCTCAATGAAGACTATCATCACAAAAAGATGCAGCTAGAGGCTTTAACAAAGCACGCCTTGATTTCAGAGGCAGACTACCGCAACCTACCAGAAGAGTATGAAGAGCTCATCTCTGTTGGTATGGGTGGTGCTGCGCTGAAAGAGATGATCGATGGCATCGACATGAACCAGCTTATTGCTGACTTGAATGAAGAAGTAGCTGGCGCTAAGGGGATCCGTGCCAAAAAGATTCATAAGCGACTTAAGGTGCTTGAAAGTATGCAAGCTGCCGGCATTGACCCAAGCAGCCTTTGTCTTACAGTAATCCCAGTTATCCCACCAGACTTACGTCCGATGGTGCAGCTAACTGGTGGCCGCTTCGCGACTTCAGACCTTAACGACCTGTACCGCCGCGTGATTAACCGTAATAATCGCCTGAAGAAGCTTATCGAGCTTAACGCTCCAGAAGTGATTCGCCGCAATGAGATGCGTATGCTGCAGGAAGCCGTCGATGCTCTAATCGACAACTCTGCTTCACGTGGTGGTCGCGCTGTCAGTGCAACTGGTGGTCGCCGCAAACTCAAGAGTATCTCAGACATGCTAAAGGGTAAGCAAGGACGTTTTCGCCAGAACCTGCTTGGTAAGCGTGTTGACTACTCTGGTCGTTCAGTGATCGTGGTAGGTCCTGAGCTGAAGCTACACCAGTGTGGTTTGCCAAAGAAAATGGCATTAGAGCTCTTTAAGCCATTTGTGATTAGTTGGCTCATTCGCCACGAGTATGCGAATAACATTCGCAGCGCAACTCGCTTGATTGAGGCTGGTGAAACAGCAGTATGGGACGCGCTTGACGAGGTAATTCAGGGACGTTATGTACTACTAAACCGTGCACCATCACTACACCGCTTGTCGATTCAGGCATTCCAGCCAGTACTGATTGAGGGCAAGGCGATTCAATTGCACCCACTTGTTGCTAGTGGTTTTAACGCCGACTACGACGGTGACCAGATGGCAGTTCACTTGCCATTGTCTGAAGCTGCACAGCAGGAAGCACAGGAGCTGATGAGTGCGAAGAGCAACTTGCTTAAGCCGGCTGATGGTGAGCCAGTGCTCTCGATTGACCAGGACGTGGTACTTGGTAACTACTACCTGACATACGAAAAACCTTCAGCGCAGTCTGATACGGTGAAGCCATTTAGCTCGGTATACGAGGCAGAAATGGCTTACGATAACCATAAAATCCAATTGCAAACCCCAATTCGTGTATATGCCAAGGGTGAAATCCGCAATACAACTCTCGGTCGCGTCTTCTTTAACGAAGTGCTACCAAAAGACTTCCCATACACCAACGCGGTGCAGGATAAAAAGCAGCTAAAGAAGGTGCTTGGACAAATTTTTGCTACGTATGGTGCTGATGAGACTGTTGCAGTCGCTGACCGCATTAAAGACCTGGCATTCCGTTATGCAACAGTTGCCGCAACATCGACCGGTAAGGATGACTATGTGCATTTTACTGAAGTTGATGAGTATATCGCTGAGGGTGATGCTAAAGCAGCGTTAGTGGCTGAGCAGTACGACCAAGGTTTGATTACCGACGAAGAGCGCTATCTGCTTACCGTGCGCGCATGGCGTGAAGTTGACGATAAGATTACGGCACTTTTGAAGGATCGTCTTAAGACTATGGACACGAGCGTTGCAACCATGGTGAACTCTGGTGCGCGTGGTAGCGTATCGAACATGAAGCTAGCTGGTGCGATGATTGGTATCCAGGTAGATAGCTCGAACCGTGAGATTGAGCTGCCAGTACGTAGTTCATTTAAGGATGGTTTCTCGAGCCTGGAAGCCTTTGTGGCAGTACGTGGTGCACGTAAGGGTCTGATCGATACCGCTCTAAAGACTGCCGACTCAGGATATTTGACTCGTCGTCTCGTTGATGTGTCACAGGATGTCTTTACAGTAGAAGACCAGGACGGCGATGACGATGGCTACGAAATTTTGCGTAGTGAAACTGAAGAGACTATGATTCCGTTTGCTGATCGTCTTTACGGTCGCTACGCTGCTGAAGATGTTGCTGGCTATGTTCGCAATAACGAGCTCATTACTCGTGAGATTGCTGATGAAATTGAGGCTGATGAGAATATTGCAGGCGTTAAGATTCAGTCGGTGCTATCAACCAACAACCTAAGCGGTATCCCACGTAAGAGCTATGGTATCGATATGGCGACTGGCCACTTGGTTGACAATGCGCAGCCAGTGGGCGTGATCGCTGCTCAATCAGTCGGTGAGCCTGGTACGCAGCTAACACTTAACACTTTCCACAACTCTGGTGTGGCAGCCGGTGGTGACATTACACAGGGTCTGCCGCGTGTGGAAGAGCTCTTTGAGGCACGTTCTCCAAAGGGACAGGCATACGTCAGTGAAATCGCTGGTGACGTTGAGACTTGGGAAGATGGCAAGAAGTACATCGTGCAGGTAGCCCCAAGCGTCGGCAAGATGGAGCGTATCGCGCTTGATGGCCGAACAATTATGGTTCGTTCAGGATCGATTGTGAAGGCTGGTGACGTTATTGCGCAAGGTACTGGTGGAGTAAAACCACTCATCGCCCCATTCGATGGCGAGGTAGAGCACGCTGGTGATACGGTGATTATTACCGCACAGGCAGGTTCTCCAGTACGTTATGAAATTCCAGGTACAGCACAGCTAGTTGTGAAGTCTGGTGATACGGTTGAAGCGGGTGATCGACTGACTGCTGGTTCGCTGAACTTGCATGACCTCATGCGCCTTAAGGGCGTTCAGGCAACGCAGCGCTACATCATTAACGATATTCTGCGTATCTACGCCGCTCAGGGTCAGGATGTAGCACCAAAGCACCTTGAGATCATTGTGCGTCAGATGTTTAGCCGCGTTCAGATTGATGAGCCAGGTGATAGCCACTTCATTTCTGGAGATATCGTCAGTAAAGCCGCTGTTATGGCAGCTAATAAAGAGTTGGCAGAGCAAGGTAAAGAGCTCATCTCGTATACACAACTACTGCTCGGTATTACGAAGGTGTCAATCTGGAGTGACAGCTGGTTGTCAGCGGCATCATTCCAAGATACAACACGTGTGCTAATTAACGCAGCAACTAGCGGACGAGCTGACCACCTGCATGGCTTGAAAGAGAATGTTATCATTGGTCGTAAGATTCCGGTTGGTACCGGTGCGGTTCCACCAAAGACCGAAGAAGACCTCGTGATGGCTGAGGCTGAGCTTGTTGATGAACAACCAAGCAGCCAAGCAATTGAAGAAGTCGCAGATATTGTTAGCTAGCAGTAGCCTGACTGAGGCGACATACTCAAAGTAATAGCTAAAACCCATGCCTACATAAAAAGAGCATGGGTTTTAGCTTAGGGTGGCCGCTGAATACTACGCGTGGCAGGCTTCATGGCATGTTGCGAAAGGGCGGCTGCTTGTGCTATAATCTCCAAAGAGTTTCCTCTTTTGTGATGCCTGGAGGTGGCAGCGTGTGTGTACACCGCCATGAGGTAATCGACAAAAGGCAAAGACATATACATAGGGGTGCTGAGTCTATGTATATCGCGCTAATTATGGCGCTGGATATTAATTTTAGTAATGCGTGGGAGAATTTTCATGCCAACTATCAATCAATTGGTACGTAAACCGCGTCGCACGGCTGCAAAGAAGAGTAAGTCGCCGGCGCTTGGCCGCATCCACAATGCGCTCAAGACTCGCTACTACGACCAAGACGCACCATTTAAGCGTGGTGTATGTATTCGCGTAACAACCAAAACTCCAAAGAAGCCAAACTCGGCGCTTCGTAAAGTTGCTCGTGTGCGCCTAACGAATGGCCACGAGGTATGGGCTTATATTGGCGGTGAAGGCCACAACCTGCAGGAGCACGCTGTTGTGCTCGTACGTGGTGGTCGTGTGCCAGACCTTCCTGGTGTGCGCTACCACATCGTACGTGGCGCACTTGACCTTCAGGGTGTTAACAACCGTAAGCAGGGCCGCAGTAAGTACGGCGCAAAGAAGGAGAACTAGTCGATGCCTCGTAAAGTTACCAAGTCATTGCAGCGCGTGCCAAATCCAGATCGCAAATACAACAGCGTTCTTGTGCAGCGGCTCATTAATAAATCAATGCTAAATGGTAAAAAGCTCGTAGCTGAGCGTGCAGTGTACACTGCTCTGGAAGTTGCAGCTAAGAAGCTAGATAGCGACAACCCACTTGAAGTGTTTGAAAAGGCACTTAAGAACGTTAGCCCAAACTTTGAGGTTAAATCACGCCGCGTTGGTGGTGCGAACTATCAGATCCCATTCCCAGTTCATGGTCACCGCCAATTGCACTATGCATTTAGCTGGCTTGTGCAGTCGGCTCGTGCTCGTAGCGGTATGCCATACTCACAGCGACTTGCGCTTGAGATCGTTGATGCATACAACGAAGCTGGTGCTGCCTTCAAAAAGAAGGAAGACACTCACAAGATGGCAGAGGCGAACCGTGCCTTCGCACACTTTGCTCGCTAGGCCACCACTCGAGTGTTCACATTTATACTACCCACTGCATATGGCGGTGGGTAGTTTCATTACGTATTTTCTGTGTGCTATACTGGCCGTATGGGAGTATTTTCATTTGATATAGTATCGGAATATGACAAGGCCGAGATGAATAACGTTGTCGCACAAGCGCAGCGAGAGGTTGGTAACCGATATGATTTTAAGGGAACACAGGCTGCAATCGAATGGTTGCCAAACAAAACGGGTATCAAGCTTATTGGCGATAATCAATTTCAGGTTGATGCCTTGCTGGACGTGGTTCGTAAAAAACTAGCAGCTCGAGGGCAAAGCAGCAAGGTGCTCAACATGACAGGAACTCCGCACGAGAGTAACTTACGTGTCATGTGGGAGTTACCATTTAAGGAAGGCCTTTCGAAAGAGTTGGCGAAGCAGATTGCTGCTCAGGTGCGAGACATCTCAGCTAAAGCGAAACCGCAAATTCAAGGTGAAGCAGTCCGCGTTACTAGTGGCAGCAAGGACGAGCTACAGAAGGTTATGGCTGCTATGAAAAACGCAGAGTATGATGTGCCGCTATCATATACAAACTTTCGTTAGATAATTAGGCTACGGTGACAAGCACGCTGTAGTGCTAGTCAATAGACAAAAAATCTGGTAAAATAGACGGTGAAATTACGCTTCGCTATTTTAAAGCGCGGTTTTCACATATTACTAACTAACTTATAAGGATACAATTTTTCCATGGCAGAAAAAAAAGTTCCGCTAAAGGATTTTAGGAACATCGGAATCATTGCCCATATCGATGCGGGTAAGACGACGACTACCGAGGGTATTTTGTACCGAACAGGATTGAGCCATAAGATTGGTGCGGTTCACGAAGGTGAAACCACAACTGACTGGATGGCACAGGAGCGTGAGCGAGGTATTACGATTACTTCTGCTGCCGTAACCTGTTTCTGGAAGGGACATAAGATCAATATTATTGACACCCCAGGTCACATCGACTTTACTGCTGAGGTTGAGCGTTCACTCCGTGTGCTTGACGGTGCGGTAACCGTATTTGACGGTAAAATGGGCGTTGAAGCGCAGACTGAAACAGTGTGGCGCCAGGCAAACAAGTATGGCGTGCCACGTATTTGCTTTATTAATAAGATTAACCAAACTGGTGGTGACTTCTATAAGTCACTAAAGTCTATTCACGATCGCTTGTCGAAGCAGGCATTCCCAATTCATCTTCCAATCGGTTTTGAAAAAGATATTAACGGCGTCGTAGACCTTGTTGATATGAAGGCCTACACTTACAATGACTTTTCTGATCATGAGCTGCAAGTTGGTGAAATCCCAGCTGACATGCTCGAGAAGGCGAAAAACGCACGTAGCCTGCTCGTTGAAAACGCAGTTGAAGCTGACGACGAACTGATGATGAAGTTTTTCGACGGTGGAGAAGAAGCAATTACAATCGATGAGCTGAAGGGTGCATTACGTAAGCGTGTGCTTGACGGCGACTTCTTCTTGGTAACTGGTGGTGATGGCCGCGGCGTTATCGTAGAGAAGGTACTCGACCTAGTAACTGATTACCTCCCAAGCCCACTTGATGTTGACCAGATTTGGGGAGAAAACCCAAAGACTGGTGAAGAGGTTGGTCGTAAGCCGAGTGTTGATGAGCCAATGGCATCTTTGGCCTTTAAGATCGCAACTGACCCATTTGTTGGTAAGCTGATCTTTGTGCGTGCCTATTCTGGTACACTAAAGGCTGGTAGCTATGTACTTAATACTATGACTGGCAAGAAAGAGCGTATTGGTCGTATCGTGCGTATGCACGCCGACAAGCGTGAAGAGATCGATGAGATCCAAGCTGGTGACATTGCTGCGGTAGTGGGTCTAAAAGACACTACCACTGGTGCAACATTGTCTGATGTAGCACACCCAATCGTGCTTGAGGGTATTGAGTTTGCTGAACCTCCAGTGTCGATCGCAGTTGAGCCAAAGACTAAGGCTGACCAAGAGAAGATGGCAAATGCGTTGCAGCGTTTGGCAGAGGAAGATCCAACCTTCCGCGTACACACAGACGAAGAGACAAACCAAACCATTCTTTCAGGAATGGGTGAGCTGCACCTTGATATCTTGATCGATCGCATGAAGCGTGAGTTTAAGGTTGAAGCTAACGTGGGTGAACCACAGGTTGCATTCCGTGAAACAATTCGTGGTACTGCTGAAGCGCAAGGTAAGCATGCTAAGCAGTCTGGTGGTCGCGGTCAGTATGGTGATGTTTGGATTCGTTTTGAGCCAACCGAGAGCGGTGAAGGCTTTGAGTTCGTAGATGAAATTAAAGGTGGTGTTGTGCCACAAGAGTATCGTCCAGCTGTACAAAAGGGTATTGATGAAACACTTAAGGGTGGTGTCATCGCCGGCTATCCAATGATTGGTGTAAAGGCTACGCTTTATGATGGTAGCTACCATGATGTAGACTCGAGCGAATTGGCCTTTAACCTTGCAGGTGTCCTTGCTGTGAAGGAAGGTATTCCAAAGGCAAAGCCAGTACTACTTGAGCCTGTCATGAAGGTTGAAGTCACTACACCAGAAGAGTTCATGGGTGATATCATTGGTGACTTGAACTCACGTCGAGGACGCATTGAGTCTATGGAAGATCTGCAGGCGGGTGCTAAGCTAATCCGTGCATTTGTGCCACTTGCAAGTATGTTTGGTTACACAAGCGATGTTCGTTCGATGAGCCAGGGCCGTGCAGCCTCAACGATGGAGCTTGCTCAGTATGAGGAAGTACCACCAAATGTAGCGCAAGAGATTATTGAAAAGCGTAATAAATAATCTATAGCACTACTGCTACTATATAAAACAGCCACCTCTGTTTAGAGGTAGGCTGTTTTTGCTTGGTAACGATGTCTTTTTGACGATTGCAGAGGCCATTCCCCCGTTGTATACTTGGTGCGGACCTATCAAGGAAGACAGAGAGGAGAGCATTCAGTATGGCCAGAGCGTCCGTTAGTCATATGTCCGAAGACGAGAGAATACTTCGTCGCAATATTAAAATTTATTCATGGTATAAAATTTTTACCAAGCGTATTTACCTGCCGCTTGTGACAATTCAGCTTGCTAGCGTCGGTAAGGTTTCACTGAGCGAAATGGCGCTGATGGTGATAATCTCATCAATTATCCAGGCTATTTTACAGGTACCGGCTGGGTATATCGCTGACAAAATTGGCAATCGGCAAGCTATTTTGATGGGAGCAACTATTGCTGCACCATCACCACTGTTTTACGCATTCATGCCAAACTTTTGGGGAGGACTGATCGCATCAGTCTTATTTTTTGCCGGTTACGCATTTCAGTCTGGTGCCGCAGAGGCCTTTATGCATGATACGCTAAAAGCTACTGGCAAAGAGAATGATTACACTAAGGTACTTGGTCGTGCGCAAACATACGGCCTGGTGGGTAACACGTTGCTGATTATTCTGGTGCCGCTAACATATAAAATACACCATAGCTTACCATTTTTGCTTGGGTTTATATCGCTTTGTAGCCTCGTACTGCTCGCGTCGCGGCTTACGTATCCTCCTAAGGTTGTCGAAGAGCATGCCTCACGTAAGAAAAATCCAATCGAGGCGATGAAGCGCGTTATTACGTTGCAAAACGTAGCACTATTTTTGTTCGCTGGCTTCCTAACTGGTATGAGCAATAAGGGAAGTGAATTTCGCGAGCTACTCTTTCAAGACCTCGGTGTGGCAGTAGCTTGGTTTGGGGTCATCGCAGCTGCCGGCAACATACTGGGAGCGGTCATGGGATGGTATATTCACTTTTTCGATCGGTTCCGACCACTCACTTTCTACATGGTTGACCTCCTTATTCTCGCCGGCTGCGTCATACTAATGGGACTAACGCCGTGGGCCTGGCCTGCTATCGCTGCCGTAATGATCTACAACGGTTATGGCCGTGTACGCTTAATTGTCTTGCAGTCGAAAATGTTAACTGGTTTGCAGCACACCTATAAAGCCACGCTACTGTCGGCCCTTAGTATGTTCACGTTGCTTGGGGATATTGCTGCGATTACGCTAGTAACACACTTCGTTAACCAAAAGGGGTATGTATCGGGCCACTTATGGTTTGGCCTCGCTGCACTTGGCATTGGCTTTGCCTTGTGGGTTGTGGTCTGGCTAGAGTCACTGCGTCGACGTGAACGCAAGGTGGTAAAGCCGGCAGCCTAAGAGACAAGAGCCTCAACCTTTGTTTCTTTACTATTACTAGAAATTCATTTATAATTACGTCATACACGCCGGTAGGCCTTAGTGGGGGTTTATAGCTCGCAGCAAGGTTAACAGGTGCGGTAAAATAATAAAAAATAAAGGAGATTTTTCCCAATATGGCAGAATTCGATCGAAGCAAGCCTCATGTGAATGTGGGTACCATGGGTCACGTTGACCACGGTAAAACTACATTGACTGCTGCTATTACGCACGTGCTTGCAAAGCGTCTTCCTAGCGAAGTAAACAAGCCTCGCAACTACGAAGACATCGACAACGCTCCAGAAGAGAAGCAGCGCGGTATTACCATCGCTTCTTCACACCAGGAGTACGAGTCAGAAAAGCGTCACTACGCACACGTTGACATGCCTGGTCACGCTGACTATGTTAAAAACATGATTACTGGTGCTGCCCAGGTTGATGGTGCGGTGCTTGTAGTGTCAGCTGCAGACGGCCCAATGCCACAAACTCGTGAGCACGTACTACTTGCAAAGCAGGTTGGTGTGCCAAAGATCGTTGTGTTCCTCAACAAGATGGACATGGCTGATGAAGAGCTAGTTGAGCTAGTTGAGATGGACGTTCGTGAGCTACTAAGTGCAAACGGCTTTGATGGTGACAACGCACCAGTAATCAAGGGTTCAGCACTAAAGGCTCTTGAGGGTGACCAGAAGTACGAAGATGCAGTCATGGAACTGGTTGCTGCTATGGATGACTACATTCCAGAGCCACCACGCGACATGGACAAGCCATTTATTATGCCAATTGAGGACGTGTTCTCAATTAAGGGTCGTGGTACTGTTGCTACCGGTCGTATTGAGCAGGGTGTTGTTAAGCTAAACGATGAAGTTGAAATCGTTGGTATTCGCCCAACTCAGAAGAGCGTGGTAACTGGTATCGAAGCGTTTAAGAAGAGTCTTGACCAAGGTCAGGCTGGTGACAACGCTGGTGTATTGCTACGTGGTATTGAGCGTACTCAGATTGAGCGCGGTCAGGTGCTTGCTCAGCCAGGTACAATTACTCCACACACCGAGTTTGAAGCTGAAGTATACGTTTTGAAGAAGGAAGAGGGCGGTCGCCACACTCCATTCTCAAAGGGTTACAAGCCACAGTTCTACTTCCGTACTACTGACGTAACTGGTGAAGTTGAGCTGCCAGCAGACAAAGAAATGGTTATGCCTGGCGACACCGTAACCTTTAAGGTTACTTTGCAGGCTCCAATTGCTATGGAGCAGGGTCTAAACTTCGCAATTCGTGAAGGTGGCCGAACCGTTGGTGCTGGTGTTGTAACCAAGATCAACAAATAGTAGCAAATCTGTTACTGATAAATAAACCACAGCCTAGCTGTGGTTTATTTTTTGCTCACGGTATATCTAAAATAACCTCCCTAGATTTAGAGAGGTTATTTCAATAAATTGGGTGGTGTAACTACTTCTATTTTTCCCAGGTGACATTCTTAACGTTCTTGGTGGCAATCATAATGACGTCGATCAGCCACCAGATGAAGGTAGCTGGCCAAATCAGTGGTGCTAGCAGTCCGAATGAAATAATTGTTAGCGGCAGGGCAGACAGCCAAAGAATAAGCTTTCCAACGCCAAGACCAATGTGGCCAAGGTAGAAACGGTCTACACCAAGTCCACCGAGAAAGATAGACAGCAGTAGCGCTGCGATAAAGTTTTTAGGTTCGTCGGCAGGATTATCTATGTAGACAGTCTCTTGTACGATAGTTTTTTGGTCTGTAGGTGTTTTTTCCATGTGATACAATACTCCAGTCACAATAGTTAATACTTAAAAGATTATACTTTAGTATAGCATATAGGGAGAACAAATAGTTGCGAAATTGTAATAATATGGGGTATAATCTGCTTTGTAATATCATCGTGGTGAGAACTTATAGCGCATAAGGTTACACCACATAAGCCAACCTAAAAGGAGTTATATTCATGGCTGAACAGGCTGGAATTAAAATTCGTATTAAACTAAAGGCATACGACCACAAGGTGATCGACCAAAGCGCAAAGCAGATCATCCAGACAGTGGTTCGCACTGGTGCAACTGTAGCAGGTCCAGTGCCACTACCAACTCGTCGTAGCACATACACTGTGGTAAAGAGTCCACACGTATACAAGACTGGTGGTGAAGCATTTGAGATGCGTGTTCACAAGCGTCTTATCGACATTACTGGCGCTACACCAAAGACTATCGACAACCTGCAAAACCTCAGCTTACCTGCTGGCGTTGACGCAGAGATCCGCATGTAATAGCTGCTAGGAGCAGTAAATCACCCTTCGGTATAGAGGGGTGATTTTTTATATAAGGCTACCGAATTGATTATTGACGATTGCAGAATAGTCTGCTATACTTACCTAGTAAATTTATTACGTAATATCAAAAGCTTTCTCTTGAGGTGTGAATAGGTCTGCACTTTGATGCAGAAACCGTTTATCCCCAGGAGTATTTAAATGGGAGTAAGAGGGCATGAAAGCACTTCTCGGTACCAAACTTGGTATGACCCAAATCATCAGCGATGATGGGCGCGCTATTCCAGTGACGCTTATTCAAGCTGGTCCTGTGACTGTGACTCAGGTGAAGACTGTCGAAACCGATGGTTATAACGCAGTGCAGGTCGCCTATGGTGAGGGTAAGAACCTGAGCAAGGCCGTAGCTGGACATGTGAAACCAGCTCAAGTGTCTCCGAAGTTTATTCGGGAATTCCGCGTTGATGAGCCAAGCACCTTCAAGGTTGGCGATACTATCGACGTATCACAATTTAGTCTGGGCGAAATGGTGAACGCTACAGGCACAAGTAAGGGTAAGGGGTTTGCCGGTACGGTAAAACGCCACAACTTTAATACAAGCAAAAAGACTCACGGTGGAAACGGTAACGTTCGTAAACCAGGATCAATTGGTTCTATGTACCCACAGCGAGTGTTCAAGGGTAAGCGTATGGCTGGCCACATGGGCGCAGAGCGGGTAACAGTTAAGAACCTTGAGGTTGCGTACATCGACCCAGAGACCAACTTGATTGGTGTTAAGGGTGCAGTACCTGGTCCACGCAAGGGTCTTATTATATTAGGAGGTAAGGCATAATGGCAACGACCAAACTAGCAGCTGATGTTTTTGGTGTTGAAGTGCACAACCACGAGCTTTTGAAAAAAGCTTACAATGCTTACCTTGCTAATGCACGCCAGGCTAGTGCAACTACCAAGCAGCGCGGTGAAGTTCGCGGTGGTGGTAAAAAGCCATGGAAGCAAAAAGGTACCGGTCGCGCACGTTTCGGCTCAAGCCGTAACCCAATTTGGCGCGGCGGTGGTGTTGTGTTTGGACCACGCGGCAATGAAAACTACACTATTACCTTGCCAAAGCACGAAAAACGAACCGCCCTCAGGCAAGCACTCAGCTTGGCAAACCAGGCTGGCAAACTACACGTATTGCCATATGAAGACAAGGTAACAGCCAAGACTAAAGATGCTGTTGCATTCTTGGAGCAGCAGGGATTTGATCGTAAAACTCTGCTTGTTGCAAGCAAGAAGACACCAGAGCTGATGCGCTCAACCAACAATTTGCAAAATGTATTGGTGCTAAACGCAATGTACCTAAGCGTATACCACATTCTTAACGCTGACCACATTGTGCTGTCACCAGAAGCAGTTGAGATTGTAACTGCATGGCTCGGTAAGGAGGAGGCGTAATATGAGTATTATTACCATTACCCCTGTAGTTAGCGAAAAAGCTTACGCCCAGAGTATCAAGAATGTATACGTATTTAACGTTCCACTTGATGCAAACAAGGATCAGATCGCCCAGGCTGTAGAAGCAGAGCACGAAGGCGTGAAGGTTGCTCGGGTTTCAACCGTTGTTCGTAAAGGTAAAGCTATCCGCTATAGTCGCGGCAAGCGTGCTTACCCAGGAACAACTCACCGTAAAGATACTAAAAAAGCATACGTCACACTGGCTGAAGGAAGCATTGATGTGTTTGGCGTGGCAGAGCAAGAGGAGACTAAGTAATGCCAGTAAAGCAGTACAACCCTACCACTCCTGCTCGTCGCGGTATGACTACGCAGGACTTGTCAGAAGTGACAACACGAAAGCCGCTAAAGAGCCTCCTAAAGAGCAAGAAGCAAAATGCTGGTCGTAACAACAGTGGCCGCATTACGGTTCGTCATCGCGGTGGTGGTGTTAAGCGTCATTACCGTTTGGTAAACCACCGGTTGCCAGCTGGCTTGACACTGACCATCGAAGAGATTGAATATGATCCAAACCGATCAGCACGTATTGCTCGTGTGAAAGACCAACACGGCTTGTACCACTACATTGTTGCAGATACAAGCATGACCAAGGGTAAAACAATCGTAACTGGTGAAGATGCGCCAATTGAGACATCAAACCGCATGCCACTATCACGAATCCCTGTTGGTACACATATTTATGCGATCGAGCTAACCCCTGGCAAGGGTGCACAGATTGTGCGTTCAGCTGGTACAAAGGCGCAGCTGATGGCTAAGGAGGGCAATTACGCTCACGTTAAACTTCCTTCAGGTGAAGTTCGTTTGATCCGTCTTGAGGCGACTGCATCAATCGGTACTGTCGGTAACGTGCAGCACCAGAACGTTAAGATCGGTTCAGCTGGACGCAAGCGCCGTAAAGGTATCCGACCAACTGTTCGTGGTGTTGTCATGAATGCCGCAGACCACCCACACGGTGGTGGTGACGGTGGACGCCACGGTACTGGTAAAGCACCACGTACTCCATGGGGTCAGCTAACACTTGGCTACCGCACACGTCGTCGTAAGGATAGCAATAAATTAATCGTTCGAAGTCGTCATGACGCGAAAAGGAAGAGGAAGTAATCAATGAGTCGATCACTGAAAAAAGGTCCTTTCGTCGATGCGAAACTTGCACGTAAAATCGCTGCGCTCTCGTTAGATGATCGTACCGTTATTAAAACTTGGGCTCGCGCTAGTACTATTACACCTGAGATGGTTGGCCGCACTATTGCAGTGCACAATGGTCGTGTACACGTTCCTGTGCTCATTTCGGAAAACATGGTTGGCCACAAACTCGGTGAGTTTAGCCCAACTCGTAAGTTCCGTCGGCACGGTGGAAAGGATAAGAAGTAGTTATGGCAAAAACAGTAACCGTTCGTGCCTATGCAAAGGGCGTTGACCAAACGCCACGTAAGGTGAGCCTTGTTGCAGCCTTGGTGCGTGGTCGTACCGTAGCAGACGCACTTGTTATCCTTAACCATGTACCAAAGCGTGCGGCACTGCCTGTTAAGAAGGCAATCGAAAGCGCAAAGGCAAATGCAACTAATAACCACGGCCTTGATGGCAAGACATTGGTTATCACAACACTATCAGTAACAACTGGTACCCGCTTGCGTCGCTACAAGCCAGCAAGCCGCGGTCGCGCACTGCCTTTTGAAAAGAAAACCAGCAACATTCTCGTAGAGGTGTCTGGTCAGGAAAAACCAAAGCGCAAGCCTGCTGCAAAGAAGGCTGAAGCGTCAAAGGAGGAAAAATAAATGGGCCAGAAAGTAAACCCAATTAGTTTCCGACTGCAAACGCATAAAAACTGGAGTTCACGTTGGTTTACTGCAAGCAAGCGCAACTATGCTGCCTGGCTCGCAGAGGACCACAAGATCCGTGAACTCGTAGAAAAGCGCTTTGCAGCTCGTCCAACCATCAATCGTATTGAGATTGAGCGTTCAGCGAACCTTATCACCATTACTATCCACACTGCAAAGGCTGGTGTTGTTATCGGTCGTGGTGGTTCAGGGGTTAATGAACTAAAGCGTCAAATTGAAAAAATCACGTCATTGCCAGTGCGCATTAATATTGAAGAGGTTCGTCGCCCAGAGCTTGCTGCAAAATTAGTTGCAGAGAACATTGCTCGTCAGCTAGAGCGTCGTATTAACTTCCGCCGTGCAATCAAAATGGCTGCACAGAACAGTATGAATGCAGGTGCAAAAGGTATTCGTATTGAGGTAGCTGGCCGTCTAAACAATGCTGAGATGGCTCGTCGTGAAAAAGTAATTGAAGGATCAGTGCCACTGCACACACTACGTGCTGACATCGACTTCCACGCTGCTCGGGCACAGACCCCTGCCGGCATCATCGGTGTAAAGGTATGGATCTATAAGGGTGAAAGGAGCTAGTCGATATGCTGTTACCAAAGAAGACCAAGCATCGAAAAGTTCGCAAAGGCCGCAATGACGGTAAGGCTAGCCGCGGTAACTATATCGCTTTTGGTGACTTTGCCTTGCAAGCACAGAGCAATAACGACGTGACTAGTCGTCAGATTGAGTCAGCACGTCAGGCGATGACCCGTTACATCAAGCGTGGTGGTAAGATCTGGATTCGTATCTTCCCTCACACACCAATCACCCGCAAGCCTGTTGGCCTAAAGATGGGTATGGGTAAGGGAAATCCTGAGTTCTTTGCTGCTAAAGTGAAGGCCGGCACAGTCATGTTTGAGATGAAGGGTGTGTCTGAAGAAGTTGCCCGCGAAGCAATGCGTCTTGCGAGCCACAAACTTCCAGTAAAAACCAAGTTTATTAAGCGAGAGGATGCATAGCGATGGCAGAGAAGAAAGAACTATCATTGCAGGAGCAGCTACAAGCAAAGCGAGTTGAGCTAAAAGACTTGCGACGCTCACACGCTGCTGGTGAACTAGCAAACCCTCGCGCAATCACTAAAGCACGAAAAGATATTGCTCGTCTGGAGACTGCGCTCAGTGCAGCGCGCCTTGCAGAGCAGAAGGAGAGTAACTAATTATGGCCAAGACATTGACCGGTGTCGTGACATCTGACAAGCGCGATAAAACAATCACCGTCACTGTAACTAGTCGTGAATCTCATCCTATTTACGGCAAGCAATACACAGTGAGCCGCAAATATACCGCTCACGACGAAGCAAATGAAGCACACGAGGGTGACACTGTGCGAATTCGTGAAACTCGTCCTATCTCAAAGACCAAGTCTTTCACACTAGACAAGATCGTTGAGCAGGCTCGTGAAACACTAGATGGAGGTGACGCCTAATGATTCAACAGGAAAGTCGACTCAAAGTAACTGATAACAGCGGTGCAAAGGAAATTCTTTGCATCCGCGTACTCGGTGGCACAAAGCGTCGTTACGCTCGTGTTGGCGATGTTATCGTTGCAACCGTAAAGGAAGCAAACCCAACTGGCAACGTTAAGAAGAAGTCAGTAGTTAAAGCAGTAGTTGTTCGTACGCGTGATCAAATTCAGCGTAAAGACGGCTCAACAATCGCCTTTGATGATAACGCTGCCGTTATTATCAACGACGACAAAAACCCACGTGCTACTCGTGTTTTCGGACCAGTTCCTCGCGAGTTGCGTGACATGGGCTACAGCAAGATCATCAGCTTAGCACCGGAGGTACTATAATTATGGCACACGTTAAAACAGGTGACATCGTAAAAGTAATCGCCGGCAAGCACAAGGGAACGACAGGTAAGGTTGTTTCTGTAGACACTAAAGCAGGCACCGCTAAAGTAGAAGGTGTTGGCATTGGCCACAGGCACATTAAGCCAAGCCAGTTTAACCCACAGGGGGGTACTCGTGAGATTCACGTTGGACTGCCTCTTGGCAAGCTAGCCCTGATCGTAGATGAAAAGACCGGTGCAACGAGCCGCGTTGGCGTTAAAGTTAACGACGACGGTACAAAGGTTCGTGTAGCGCGCCAGCAAGATAACAAGGAGATTGCATAAGTATGGCAAATACAACAGCTGCGCCAACTCCTCGCTTGAAAGCTTTGTATAAAGATACCTATACCAAAGAACTCCAAGCCGAACTTGGCCTTGATAATGTTAACCGTGTACCAAAGCTTGAGAAGATTACCGTCTCAGTTGGTACTGGTAAGAAGAATGATGACAAGCGTTACCTAGAAGCAGTGCGCAATACGCTTACCAAGATTACTGGCCAGAAGCCAGTAGATCGCCTCGCTAAAAAGTCAATTGCCGGCTTTAAGATTCGTGCAGGCATGGGTAACCCCGTTGGCATTAGTGTCACTCTGCGCGGTGCACGCATGTACGAATTCCTGGATCGCCTAGTAAACGTGGCATTGCCTCGCGTACGAGACTTCCACGGCGTTGGTGTAAAGTTTGACAAAGGTGGTAACTACAACCTAGGTATTACCGAACAGTCAATCTTCCCAGAGCTGACGTTTGAAGAAACACAGCTTGCACATGGTTTGCAAGTAACCTTTACCGTTCAAAGTGAGTCGCCAGAGGCTTCACGAGCTCTGCTTGAGAAGTTCGGAATGCCATTTCAAAAAGAAGGAGGCAAACGCTAATGGCTAAGAAATCAATGATTGCGCGCGATGAAAAGCGTAAGAAGATGATTCAAAAGTATGCAGCAAAGCGTGCTGAACTGAAAGAAATGGGAGACCTAGAGGGACTGCAAAAGCTACCTCGAAACTCAAGCCCAACCCGTTGGAAGAACCGCGACGTACTGAGCGGTCGTCCACGTGGATACATGCGTAAGTTCGGTTTGAACCGTATTAACTTCCGCGAAAAAGCATCAAAGGGTGAAATCCCTGGAGTCACAAAGAGTAGCTGGTAGGAAGGAAAGGAGAAATATATGTCATTACAATCAACTGACCCAATCGCTGACCTTCTGACGCGTATCCGTAATGCTGCTATGGTCGGCAAAACTGAAGTGCGTGTTCCAGCTAGCAAGATTAAGAAGGTTATTGCTGAGCAACTAAAGAAAAACAACTATCTAGCAGATGTTGCTGTTGAATCAGCAAAGCCTCGTGATATTCTTGTTATCACCATCAATAACCCAGGTGAAAGCTGCACCATCAACGAGATTACTCGTCTTTCAAAGCCAGGACGCCGCGTATACACAAGCGCTGCGGATATCCCTAAGGTAAAGAATGGTCGTGGTATGGTACTCATCTCAACCTCAAAAGGTGTGATGACCGGCTACGAAGCAGCAAAGCAAAAGCTTGGTGGCGAATTGCTACTAAAGGTATACTAGACCGCTACCGCAATAAACAATATAAACGCCCTCGCAGGTGCACATGCACAGGGCGTTTATATTTTTTATCTATGAGATAGGTAAGTATATATTAAAAAAGACAACAGTATGTATTATGCGCCTTACCATGATATAGCCTCTCTGTTTTTGTTTTGAATTTGTGTTATTATAAAATAGGCTATGGAGATACCATAGCCATATGAAAGAGAGGGGGCGATTCGCTTGGCAAAGGCGAAGCCCAACTTTACTCCCCGCGCAAGTAAGAGTGCGCAGTCCCGCAAACAGAGTGCTGCTCGAAAAGCAACACAACAGGCTCGCGGCAGTTCTAAGTTTGGGGGCAGCAATCCTCATAACGGAGCGCCCATTAGCCAAAGTGGGAGTAAACCTAGGGGCCGAGGGTAACTCCTAAGCTCCAGGAGTATACTATAACATAGTCTACTCCCCCTCCCGGATGTTAAATTTTCGGGAGGGCATTCCCTTGATTATATATAGAAAAGCTAATAAGATGATATATTTATCCCTATACAAATCAGTCGAAGACAACGGCCTGCTAGCTCACATCTATGAACATCTACTTGCTCAGGATATTATGCGGTCCCTTCAGAACAAGGGATTCTTTGTGCTAAGCGATATGACGCTAACGGCGAAAACGTACGGCGACAGCTGCTTTATGGATGTGCAACTGTGTAGTTCAGCTGCGCAAGAAGCATATGAAGCGGCGCTACAGCTGTTTGACAGTAGGAGTATCTCGAAGGCTGCGGCGCTACGAGCAGCTTATGAATGCGGAATTGAGATGAGCCGGCCCGTGGTAGAGGTGAAACCTAACGAGTTATTACGCAGTCTAGGTACTATACAATCTTCTGCTTGGCAGCAGCAAATAGATTTAATGTACCGCAAAGCCTACGATGAGAGTTCCGTTAATACACAGGTTAGCACCTCCTGTATAACATATGGCGAACCATCGGACAAGTTGTTTGCCGACTATGTTTTAGAATACTCAGTGGATGAGCAGCATATACACTCGCCCATTGACCAGGCACTGGCAGCGATTGTTATGCAGGCTGCCGCGCTTAATTTTTTAGTAGCAATTCGTGAAAAATATACGATATACGACCGAGGTGACCAGTGGTCGGAAGCATCTAAATCAGTTGGTTACCGCATGTTTCTAGGGGCATCTGCGAAAGACAGAGGCCTAGCTGATGCATGTATGTGCGATTTCTTAGCATATAGACAGCGGCTACTTACTTCATCGTTTTGTGAAAATTTACGCGCAGCATTTGTGCGGCAATCGCGCACTTCCAATCAGCTACTCATTGATAGGGATCAGCTAAATGACATACTTGGCGGCTGCATTATTGGTGGCAACGGCTGGGCTGGAATGGCAGATATTGCAAATATTAAGCGGCTACTTTCAGCTATTGAGCTGGACAGTTATCGCATTTAATTCTGTACGCGTATCATCGTGGCGCCTTATAGACGTAAGCTACTTGCATATTTCCCCTGAGCTATGGTAAAATACCGAGGTTATTATTAAATCACGAGAAAGGTGAGTAATGAGTCTGAGTCGAATCGGAAAACTGCCGGTGGATATTCCGGCCGGTGTGACAATCACGGTTGACTCTGGTGATGTGGTCGTAAAGGGACCAAAGGGTGAATTAACACAATTCATCACGCCAGCAGTTGAGGTGAAAGTCGAAGACGGGCAGGTCACAGTTCATCCTAAAGATGAATCTAAGACAGCTCGTGCCCAGCATGGCTTGATGCGTGCACTGATTAACAACATGGTGATCGGTGTCACTAAAGGCTACGAGAAGCGTCTCGAAGTTAATGGTGTTGGTTTCCGCGTCAGCTCTAGCAACAATGAGCTAGAAATGGCACTAGGATTTTCACACCCAGTTACATACAAAGCGCCAGAGGGTGTAACCGTCACTAACGAAAAGATGACCATCATCGTTAGCGGCATCGATAAGCAGCAGGTTGGTCAAGTTGCTGCTGAAATTCGAGCACTAAAGAAGCCTGAACCATACAAGGGCAAGGGTATTAAATATGCTGATGAGCAGATTTTGCGCAAGGCAGGAAAGGCAGGTAAGTAAGTATGAGTGATCTTGCAAAGAAAATCCTGAACAAGAAGCTTCGCAAAAACCGCGTTCGTGCTAAGGTTCATGGTAGCGCACAGCGACCACGCCTAAGCGTTACTATCAGCAATAGCCACGTTAGTGCTCAGCTTATCGATGACGATGCAGCAAAGACACTGGCTAGTGCAACCACCGTTGGTACTAAAGTTAGTGGATCACTCGCTGAGAAAGCTGCCCACATTGGTACAGAGATTGCGAAAAAAGCAAAGAAACAAAAGGTAACTGCAGTGGTATTTGACCGTAATGGTCGTAAATACGCCGGCCGCTTGAGTGCACTAGCCGACGCTGCGCGTAAGGAAGGATTGGAGTTCTAGTATGGCTGAACAAACAACTAAAGCTCATGCACCCCGCGCCCACAGCACCGATCGTCGCCCACGCCGCGATCACCGTCGCCGTGACAACGCACCTGCAGAGCCAAAAGAATTTGAAGAGATTGTAATCAACATCGACCGCGTGTCACGCGTGGTAAAAGGTGGTCGGCGTTTCCGCTTTAAAGCGCTTGTTGTTGTTGGTAACCGTAAGGGCAAGGTTGGCGTTGGCGTTGCAAAAGGCCAAGACGTACAAACTGCTGTTGCAAAGGCAACTAACGTAGCAAAGAAGCATCTTATCACTATTCCAATCGCTGATGGTACTATTCCACACGATGCAGAGGTAAAATTCACTGGTGCACGCGTATTGCTCAGGCCAGCAGCTCCTGGTACCGGTATTATTGCCGGTGGTGTTGTTCGCCAGGTTATTGGCGTAACTGGTATCAACAACCTGCTATCAAAGAGCCTTGGATCAACCAATAAGGTGAACATTGCATACGCAACAATCGAGGCGCTCAAGAGTCTTGTTCCTCGAGACCAGTGGCTTAATGCACCTAAGAAACAAGCAGAAAAGAAGGAGGCGTAACCCATGAAGTTCAACGAACTCCAAGTGACTGCACACAAGAACAAAAAGCGTGTTGGACGTGGTATTGCTGCTGGACAGGGAAAAACTGCTGGCCGCGGAACCAAAGGTCAGAACGCACGTACCGGCAAGAAGCTTCGCGCAATGTTCCAAGGTGGACAGCGACCACTTGCTCAGGCTGTGCCAAAGGCTCGCGGATTTAAGAGTCTTCGCACACCGGCTCAGGTTGTATACCTCGATCATTTAAACGCTTTTGACGGTAAAGTTGTTGATAACGGACTACTTTTTGAAGAAGGCTACATCGCAACTCCATTCCACACGGTAAAAGTAATTGCTCGTGGTGAACTGACTGCAAAAGTAGATTTGAAGGTACAAGCCGCAAGTGCCTCAGTAAAAGAAGCACTTGAAAAAGCTGGCGGCTCGTTTGAAAAAGTAGCTGTACCATTGCCAAAGAGTCAGAAAGAGGCGTAAGTCTCGCCTAATATCATAAATAAACCCGCTTTCCAAGGTGGGTTTATTTATTTTATTGCATACAGGGGTTTATACTGGAGGGCAAGGTGTGGTAAAATGCCTCATAGACAGTGTGAATAAAAAAAGTGATAAGGAACTACTATGAACTGGAAAACGATCTTCCGATCATTTAAAAACAAGGACATGCGCAAGCGTCTATTCATCTTGCTTGGCATTATCGTCGTGTATCGTTTCTTGGCCCACGTCCCTGTACCGCTCGCAGAACCGGCACAGCTAAAAGAGGTCATGTCATCGATCATTGGCTCGCAAGGCTTTGGCGGATTTATGAATATTCTAATGGGAGGCGGCCTTACTAGCTTCTCAATCATCCTAGTTGGGCTAAGTCCATTTATTACCGCAAGCATTATCTTGCAGCTACTGACAAAAGCACACCCACGCCTTGAGGAGATTCATAAAGATGGTGAATCGGGGCGTCGCAAAATTCAGCAGTGGACTCGTATTTTGTCGGTGCCACTTGCTGTTATCCAGTCAATCGCATTTATCTTTCTATTGCAACAGTCGGTGCTTCAAAGTAACACAACCAGCCTTGGTGACACTAGTCTGTTCCAATGGATCGTTGCAGTTACTGCAATGACTGCGGGTTCGGTGCTACTGATGTGGTTTGGTGAGCTTATCACCGAACAAGGAATTGGTAATGGTTTGAGTATCTTGATTTTTGCCGGTATTATTAGCCAGGTGCCAGCTATGTTTGGTACAATCACCGGGTCGCTGTTTGATACTTCTTCAGGTACACTTAATGTTTTTGGTTGGTTTACGCTGCCAGTCAACCCAACCGCACTATGGGTAGCCCTTGCTATCGCAATTCTAGGACTAGCTTCGCTATACATTCTAGTTAAAATTAATGAAGCTCAGCGAGTTATTGTTATTAATTATGCCAAGCGTGTGCGTGGCAATAGTAGCTATGGTGGCGTTAAGAGTATCTTGCCTATTAAGTTAATTACCGCTGGTGTTATCCCGGTTATCTTCGCTGTCGCTATCATGAGTTTGCCAGCCTTTGTCGGCCAGTTGATGCTGCGTAGTGGTAACCAAAACCTTACCGAATTTGCTAATATTCTTATCACTTGGTTCCAGTCACCAAACCCTGGTGAATTTACCGGACAGACTGCGCAGGCCTTTTTCTACCCAGCTATGTACTTTGTGTTGGTAGTACTGTTTACCTTCTTCTATACAAGTGTTGTTGCTTTCAACGCTAGTGAGGTTGCAGAGAATCTACAAAAACAGGGTGGCTTTGTTGAAGGTGTTCGTCCTGGCCAGCAAACTGAGCAATTCCTAAGCAAGACTGTTAATCGTCTTACACTATTTGGTGCGTTAGCTCTTGGATTCATTTCACTTATGCCATTTATCGGAGATTACATTCTGTATCATCTGGCGGGTATCCAGAACGCGAACCTCAGCATTGGTGGAACAGGACTACTGATTGTGGTAACTGTTGCGCTTGAATCATTGCGCCAGCTCAATAGTCGTGCGCTTATGGTGACATACGACGATTACAAGTAGCTCCTACCTGGTGTATATACTTGTCCCCTTAAGATGTATTCTTAAGGGGATTTGTGTTGTAATAGTCTATATTTTTTATAGTAACCAGAGTATACTAGTGAAGGTATTTTCTCACAAACAAAAACTGCTTGTGAATAGAGAGATAATAAGGTATAATGGAGAACTGTAACATATGGCTGGACAAAAGGAAGTGATCAAAATGACTGGGAAGGTGGTGGAAGCATTGCCAAATGCTCAGTTTAAGGTTGAACTGGAGAACGGCCATAGTATTATAGCCCATATTAGCGGCAAGATGCGTAAGCATTATATCCGTCTAGTTCCGGGCGACAGGGTGGAAGTTGAGATGACCCCTTACGATCTTACAAAGGGTCGAATCACCTTCCGTCTTAAAGATTAATTTTAAGGGAGAAGGAGTTTTTTATCGCTCATGAAAGTTCGTGCGAGTGTCAAAAAAATCAGTCCCGATGATCAGCTAGTGCGCCGTAAAGGTCGCTTGCGCGTCATCAATAAGAAAAAACCTAAGAATAAGCAAAGGCAGGGTTAAGTATGGCTCGAATTGCTGGGGTAGTTATCCCATCAGAGAAGCAGGTTCAGATCGCACTTACCTATATTTATGGTATCGGTCCGAAGTTTGCTCGAGACATCCTTGCGGCGGCTAACGTTGAGCCGACCACTCGGGTGAAAGATCTCACCGAGGCTGAAGAACAGAAAATTCGCGAAATTATTGACGCGAACTACACCGTGGAAGGTGATCTCCAGCGCTTGGTGACTAATAATATCAAGCGTTTGAAGGATGTAAACGCCTACCGCGGGCTTCGCCACAAGGCAGGATTGCCAACTAAAGGACAGCGTACTCGTACGAACGCACGAACTCGTAAGGGCCGCGCTATTTCGGTTGGGGGTACTCAACCAAAGGCAGCATCAAAGACGTAAAGTAGGAAGAAAGGATAGACAATGGCAGATAATAAGACTTCTAGTCGAAAAAAGCAGCGTCGATCAGTTCCTGCTGGTCAGATGCATGTACAAGCAACATTTAACAACACAATCATTACCTTTACAGACAAGAAGGGTAACGCGCTCGCAGCAGCAAGTGCTGGTTCATGTGGATTCCGTGGTGGTAAAAAAGGCACGGCATATGCATCTCAGGTTGCTGCAGAAAAAGCAGCAGAGCAGGTTACTGCCCTGTATGGCCTTAAGTCTGTAGACGTTTTTGTTAAAGGTGTTGGACTCGGACGTGAAGCTGCAATTCGTGCGGTGGGTGCGTTCAATATCTCAGTAGAAAGTATTAAAGATGTGACTGGTGTACCACACGGTGGTGTGCGCCCACGCAAGGCAAGGAGGGCTTAAGTTATGGCACGTGATACATCTCCGATTGTAAAGCAGAGCCGTCGTGAAGGATATGCTCTTCACCCTAAAGCGAACAAGGTACTTGCGCACAAGACTGGTATTCCTGGTCAGCACGCACACAGCCGTCAGGGTAAGCCAAGCCTCTATGCAACGCAGCTTCGCGAAAAGCAGAAGGTTCGCCGCATTTATGGTCTTGTTGAGAAGCAATTTGCTCGTTTGATGAACGAGGCTAACCGCGCAAGTGGTCACGGTGTGCTACCTGGTGAGCTGCTATTGCAGCTTCTTGAGCGCCGTATTGACAACGCAGTATACCGCGCTGGTTTTGCAACTAGCCGCCGCGCTGCACGTCAGCTCGTGAGCCACGGTCACTTTGAGCTCAACGGTCGTCGCGTCGACATTCCTTCAATTCGTTTGAAAGCTGGTGACGTATTGACTGTTCGCCCAAAGAGCACCAAGTCTGCATATTTTGCAGCTATCAACGACATTCATGGCAACACCGAGCAAGCTCCACTAAGCTGGCTCAAGGGAGACATTAAAAACCTGAAGATTGAAATCGTTGGGTTACCAAAACGTGAAGAAGCTGAGGCAAATATCAACGAACAGCTGATCGTCGAGTACTACTCACGATAGGACAAGGGAGCAACAAACCGTTATGTCAAAAGCGATTTATAATCCGACGCTTGCCAGCGTCGAAGAGCACACTAACGAAAGCGCAACCTTCACTATCGAGCCATTGCAAGCAGGCTACGGTAACACATTAGGAAACAGTCTACGCCGCGTACTTCTATCTAGTGTTCGCGGTGGGGCAATTGTTGCCTTTCGCATTCAGGGGGCAACCCATGAATTTACGGCAATTGAAGGTATTAAAGAAGATGTTGTAGATATCATGCTCAACATCAAGAATATTCGCTTGCGTGTATTAACAGATGAGCCTGTTGAGCTGCGCCTTGAAAAGCACGGTAGTGGCCCAATCTTGGCTGGTGATATTCAGACAACTGCCGATGTTGAGATTGTTAACCCAGAGCAGATTATTGCAACTGTTGATGACCCAAATGGCTCGGTTGTTATCGACTTTGTCGCTGAAGCCGGCCGCGGTTATCTCACTATTGAGGATTCAACAGTGGACCGCCTCCACAGCGATATGATTGCTGTAGACGCAGTCTTTAGCCCAGTACTTCGCGTACGCTACAAGGTTGGTGGTACCCGCGTTGGACAAGAGACTAACCTCGATAAGCTAACGCTTACCGTTGATACTGACGGCACAATGTCGCCAAAAGATGCGTTCGAAGAAGCTGCAGCAATTCTGGTCAACCAGTATGAAGCACTTGCTGGAAGTACGCGCGTTGAAGCTGCGCCAGCACTTGTACAGCCGCAGCAGCAGAATGACGAGAGCGAGCTTAATACACCAATTGAAGACCTCGATCTATCATCGCGTACCGCTAATGCGCTAATTAACAACGACATTCGTACTGTGTATGATCTCGTAACTCTTAGCGAGCAAGATCTTCGCGAGCTAAAGGGATTTGGGTCAAAGGCCCTTGATGAAGTTAAAGATAAACTAGCAGAACTGGAGCTATAATCGATGCACCGACATGGATATAAAGGGCGCAAGTTCGGCCGCGAGCGTGATCAGCGCCGTGCTCTGATGAAGGGTCTGGCTACCAGCCTAGTAGAGCATGGTCGTATTGAGACAACATTGCCAAAAGCCAAGGAACTGAAGCGCTACATTGAAAAAGTAATCACTAAAGCGAAAAAAGGCGACCTACACAACCGCCGCCAGGTAATCGCCAAACTATCAACACAAGCTGCAGCATTTAAGCTTGTAGACGAGATTGCACCAAAGCTCGCTCACCGCACCAGCGGACACGTACGTGTTGAGCGAACCCGACTGCGCGTCGGTGACGGTGCACAGCTTGCTGTAGTTGAGTTTGTTGATGATATCTCGGCGCCAGCTAAAGAGGGAGAGGCATAATGAAAACTTTTTCACAAAAACCGACTGAAGTACAGCGTCGTTGGATTCTCATTGATGCTGCAGAAGCACCTCTTGGCCGCGTTGCAACGCAAATCGCAACCTACCTCACTGGTAAATACAAGCCAAGCTACACTCCGCACACTGATGGTGGCGACTACGTTATCGTAATCAATGCAGGCAAAGCTGTAGTAACTGGCAATAAAGAGACTGCAAAGACATACTACCATCACACTGGATTCCCTGGTGGAATCAAAGATGCACGCCTTGAAGAAGTTCGCGAGAAGTTCCCAGAGCGCATTGTTGAGAATGCAGTACGCGGCATGCTTCCAAAGAATAAACTACAGGCTGAGCGCATGAAGCGTTTGCGCGTTTTCGCTGGAAGTGAACATGCTCATGTAGCACAAAACCCAGAGAAAGTTGAGGTACGATAATTATGGCAGAGAAGACTTACTTTTATGGTCTTGGTCGACGCAAAAGCGCGACTGCTCGTGCTCGCCTATACGCGGGCAAGGGTGAGCTGACTATTAACGACAAGCCTGCACTAGACTACCTCTGTGGCAACCAAACATTGCTTTCAGAAGTACTTGATCCACTGACACTCGCTGGTAAACAAAAAGATTTTGATATTACCGTGCGTGTAGCAGGTGGCGGTCTGGCTGGCCAGGTAGATGCCATTAAGCTTGCAATTGCTAAGGCACTGACCGTTGGACACAGCGATCTACGACCAGCTCTTAAGAAGGCAGACCTTCTTTCACGCGACCCACGCGAGAAAGAGCGTAAGAAATACGGACTTCGCTCAGCACGTAAGCGCGAGCAGTTCTCAAAGCGTTAAGCGTTATCACTTGTTGTTACGTAGGCCCCGCAGTAATGCGGGGCTGCTTTGTATATGAAGCGTATAGTATAATTAAGTTATTATGTCTCACCAGGTTTCTCATGTTGATACGATTTTGAGCCGTACGCTACATAATTTCTTACGGTTTCCGTATCTGCTTCATGCACATATTCAGGAGCCGGCTACTAAAAATAAGCCAGCTACGACCATCGTGCTTCTGCATGGAATTGGTGATAATACTGACACGTGGGAGCCCATTGTACGTCGACTGCCAAAATCGTATCGTGTTATATCACTAGATCTGCTCGGCCATGGGCAAAGTCCAGCACCACAGCGTCAACAGTATAACGTTGCTGTGCAGGCTCGAGCTGTTGCTGCGACACTATTTCGTAAAGGTGCTAAGAAAAATCTGATTGTGGTGGGCCATTCAATGGGAGCGCTGGTTGCAACTGAACTAGCAAAACGACAGAGCCATTCCATACGAGCCATGGTACTCTGTAGCCCTCCACTATACCCACAAGGAGAAACTCGGCTACCTACCGAACAAAAGACACCAACCTCGGCAAAGAGCAGGGCAGCCACCCAAGAAAAGCGGCTCATTGCGCTATACACCTATCTAATCGACAACCCAGATAAACTCGTCTCAATAGCACGCAGAGTCCGCTCGCTTGGGCTGCTTGGGCAAGAGTTCAGTATTGACGACACGTATTTAATTCCTTTTATTGCCTCTCTTCGCGGTAGTATTATTAATCAAACTGCCACGCGAGATCTTTGTGGCTTACATTTACCTTTTACACTTATTCATGGGCGGTATGATCCGGTTGTCATTCGACAGTATTTGCGAGATGTCGCGACGGCTAATCCTCAGTCACGGTTTCGAGAAGTGTACGCCCAGCATGGCATTGGTGCGCCACACTACGCCCGCACAATTGTGCAAGAAATTAACCATTACGCAGCTGCCAGCAAATAATATATCTATCCCGAAGGTAAATCATTATCGCGCCCGTGGCGTCACCTGATATAATAAACTACATGAGTATACAGCCAACAATTCTGACAGGGGTGCGCGCAAATAACGACCTAACACTGGGTAACTATTTTGGCGCCATCTTACCAACGGTGCGTATGGCGCAGCAGCGGGCTGATGATTTTACTATTAATATGTTCATCCCCGACTTGCATAGCTTTACGACACCGATTGATCACACTGAACTACAAAAACAAATCATGCATAACGCACGTATTTTTATAGCTGCCGGCCTCCCGGTTTCACACCCAAATGTGCATCTGTATCGTCAAAGTTATATTCCTGCGCATAGCGAGCTCACCTGGATTTTAGATTGCTTTACAGGGTTTGGCGAAATGAGCCGCATGACACAGTTTAAGGATAAATCCGCCTCACTAGGCGGTGACCGCGTAACGGTTGGATTGTTCAACTATCCAGTATTGATGGCTAGTGACATTTTGCTCTATAACGCAAGCTATGTGCCTGTGGGCGATGACCAAACTCAGCACCTAGAATTTGCGCGCGATATAGCAGAAAGGATTAATAAAAAATTCGGTGCTATTTTGCAGGTGCCAAAGCCTGTTTACGAGCAGCATGCCTTCTTTGGGCGTCAAAAGGGCCTACGCATCATGGATTTGCAGCATCCTACCAAAAAAATGAGCAAATCGGATGAGTCGGGTAAGGGCGTTATTTTCCTGAGTGATTCACCAAAAGCTGCCCATAAGAAAATTATGTCAGCGACAACCGACAGCCTAGGAGCTATCGCCTACGACCCCGTACAGCAGCCGGGCATTAGCAACCTGCTTGAGCTACTAAGCATCATTCGTCAGCAGCCCTTAGCTGACGTAGCTGCTGAATTTGCAGGGCAACAACGCTACGGTGATTTTAAGCGCATCGTTGCGGATGCTGTCGCTGCATTTTTGGCCGAATTCCAGCAGCGACTAGCACTAGTTGACGACAAGACAATAGAAACAGCGCTCACAACCTCGGAAGAGGCTGTACGACCTGTAGCAGAGGACACCCTACTTCGCGTCCAGAAAGCTGTAGGGCTACGAGCATGATAAAGTATACGACCAGGGATATTGTCGCTATTTTGCGTTTGTTTGGCCTGGCGACTGATCAAACAGGCCAACGAGACATTAGCTACGTACAAAGTCGCGCACCGGCTGATCATAGCACTATCGTAGCGTTTGTCTATCAGAAAAATCATTACTACATCATTCATGATGATGAAATTGAAGATAACGAGTCAACGGCTAGCCTAAGCGTCGCAGCAGCATACGGTGAACAGTCTGGATCGCTCGTACGGAATCCTAAAGAAACAGATTTTACCGCGTATGGTATGCCGTACAAAGGAAAAGAAGTGTATCTCTATAAAGCGACCCCAACCACTATGCGTCTCGATATACTAGTTTCTCAACGTCACCCAGAGCTTTCACGCAGTAACTGGCAAAAGCACATCAAAGCTGGTCACGTGCAGGTAAATGGCTCTGTGGTGCACACACCACGCACCGAGGTTCATCCGCATGACACTATCGTGATCACCATGCCAGAGTCTGCGCAAGAAAAAGTTGCGCTACCGGTGTTATACAGCGATAACCAAATTATGGCTGTGTCTAAACCTGCAGGCATGCTAACGCACGCCAAAGGTGGCATTATGCCAGAATACACCGTTAAAGATTTCTTTGAAACACACTATTTGTCGGATGATCGTAGCGACCGCACTGGTATTGTGCATCGCCTTGACCGAGCAACCTCTGGAGTTATTGTCGGCGGGCGCACCAAAGAGGCGGTAGCTGAGTTGCAGCGCCAATTCGCGAGCAGACGCGTACAAAAAGTATATGTAGCCGTCGTGCAGGGAACATTGCCACAACCCGAGGCTATTATCGACGTGCCTATTGCGCGTAACCCCAAAAAACCAAGCACATTCCGAGCTGATAGCCGCGGAAAATCAGCACAAACACGCTACCGCGTTATCTCAACACGCAACGGCTATAGCACTGTGCTATTATTTCCAAAAACAGGCCGCACACACCAGTTGCGCGTTCACCTAGCATACCTTGGTACACCAATTGTAGGCGACCCTGTCTATGGAACAGGGAACCATTCGGATCGGCTGATGCTCCACGCGCTGCAGCTTACCTTTACCAACATGCAGGGCGAGGAGGTGACCGTCAAGTCTCCTTTTCCAGATGAATTTTTACCCTACATCCAAGATACATCAGCAATCACTGCATTAAACTAATTACTTACACTAATGAACTTGCCACTTCGTTTTCAGAAATATATTGAGCCACTGCTTACAAAAGCATCACTGCCACAAGCCATGCTTATTGTTGATAGTGGGTCGGGACTATCCGATGAAGTCGCCCATGCCATCATTCAAAGCAGGCCTTTTGAAGTGGTGCCGCTGGCTCCTGTTTCCACTAGTGATAGCGCTGCGCAATCACACATATCGGTAGCAAATATTCGTG
The DNA here is from genome assembly GCA_905372785.1 of Candidatus Saccharimonadota bacterium. Lineage (GTDB taxonomy): Bacteria > Patescibacteriota > Saccharimonadia > Saccharimonadales > Saccharimonadaceae > VGLK01. The sequence goes on along the minus strand of CAJPQG010000001.1, from coordinate 110,851 downwards.
AATTGACCGTGCAGCTTCGAACGCAGGCTATGCGCCCGCGCATTGTGCACATACACGGTAGTGAGGCTATGACAATTTCTGCACAAAATGCTTTCTTAAAGCTGCTTGAGGAGCCTCCTGCAGCTACTTATTTTCTGCTTACCGCCAAACATACGAGCCTACTGCCAACTATACTTTCGCGTTTGCAGCGATTGCAGCTGTCACCGCTTACCCATGAAGAAATACAAACCGTGCTTAACGAGCACACTGTCACCGACAAGGTAAAACGGCAACAGCTACATCTACTATCTCGTGGCAATGCGCATGAGCTTGATAAACTGCTCACCGATGACACCTATTTTCAAAAGCAGCGCCATTACGCGCAAGATGCCAAGCTGCTTATTAGTGGCACACTATACGAGCAATTGGCCTGCGTGCAGCGCTACACCAAACTAGATCGAGAGGCTACCAGGCAGCTCCTTACTATCTATGATGCTCTTTTAACATCACTTGCAAAGACCCGGCCTGAAGCGGTTTCCCCCCAGATAGTACGCTTAAGTAAGGCCGTGTATCACCTGGAAATAAACGGGAATCTACGGCTTGCTCTTCTACAAGGTGTGGTATAATAAGTTTATGTTTGGCTTTATTATTCTGGTGGGAATAGGTGCATGGACATTGTCGCGACACCCCGCCGCAGCAGCAGCGGGTGTTCCTGGTGCGATATCTGAAAAAATGGATAAACTGTGGATTATCGCACAAGATGCGTTGCACGACAAAAAATATTTGCGTGCAGAAAAAGCGCTTCTGACGATTTTACGTGTCGACGAACGCAATGCTACCGCCTATAACCGCTTGGGTATTTTATATGCGAAACAGCAGGCCTACAAGGATGCTGTTGAGTGTTTTGAAATCGCCCAAAGTTTAGAGCCAAGCGCTTCTAGCCTTCACAATGTCGGCCTTATTCATTATGAAACTGGCGACTACGACAAGGCTGCGCTTGCTTTCGAGCAAGCAATTGAAATGGATGATAGTATTCCAGCGCGATATATTGCCTATGCCAAAGTACAGGAAAAACGCGGCAAGCAGAAGCAAGCTGTCGAGGCACTTGAAAAGGCTGCCAAAATCGACCGCTCGCCTCAGGTGCTACATTTCCTAGCTGAGGCGTACGATAAACTTGGCGAAGTTGACCTCGCCAAACAATTGCGAGAGCAGTCAACCATTATGCGTGCACCTACGCCGGAGCAAATTGCTCAAGCGCAGGCGTCGCGAGCTGCACATGCAGCACATAATGTCCAAACCTCGCACAACACTATTCGTTCGCGTGTGGTACGCTGAATCGTCTCTTACCACAAATGGTGTGACCGTTCCTGAACTCGTATCACCGCACATGAAAACTAACCATTATAGGGAGGACATATGCAACGAACCATCACTATCATTACCAGTAGCTTGCTACTGATTGGTGCTAGTGCGGCTGGTTGGGGAGTACAACAGCAACACAAGACAGAACCTAGCGAGCCATCCAAGGTACAGCAAGTGCAACAGCCAGAGCAGAAGAAGGAAGAGAAGCAGCAACAGCAGCAGCCTTCAAACTCTAACCAAAACACTTCAAGTACACCAGACAAATCTGGTAACCAGGGCAAAAAGCAGGAGCTCTTGCAACTTGGTAACGAGGAACGTGCTCGTTATGGCGCTGGAGCATTGCAAGTTGACCCTGAAGTCGTCGGCAGTGCCCAATACAAAGCAGAAGACATGGCTAATGGCAATTACTTTAGCCACTCAGACAAATCTGGCACAACGGAAAATGGTATGAATAAGCTCCATAAAGACAATCCTGAGTGCCGTTCATGGGCTGAAAACATTGAGAAGATTAAAGATCCAACAAAGCCTATCTCAAGTCAGCGCATGATGCAAATGTGGATTGACTCTAAGTCACACCACGAAACACTGAAGAACGCGAAGTACACCCACACCGGTTTTGGTATCGCGGTCTCAAAAGATGGCACTATGTACGCTGTGCAACACTTCTGCCAGAAGTAGTGTAGCTGGCAATATACATAAAAACCCCCTCTGAGTGAGAGGGGGTTTTGTTATTCATTAATACATTTGCAAATATATTATTGCTTAGGGATGCTAGGGTGCACCGAGCCATCGCCACCAAAAACAGCCTCACCAGATGCTGCGATAGCTTGAACAGCAGCAGCAACAGCGACTGGATCACGAAAATAAGCTTCTGCAAATTCCGGTGAAGCATCCGTAAGAGGATCATGCAAGAAGCTCCAGGCCGATAAAGCTAGCAAAGCAGGCAATAGGTCAATGCCTTTTTGTGTTAATGTATAATACATCACCCTACGATCAGACTCTGCTGGATTTTTAGCTAAAATACCGTCTCGCTCTAGCTGGGCTAACCGATCGGTCAAAATATTACTAGAAATCTTCTCGGTCGAAACCAAAAACTCGGTAAAAGTATGCTTACCGTCAAGTGCGATATCACGCACAATTAGCAGCGACCATGGGTCACCAATAGTTTCGAGTGCGAAATTTACCGCACAATGTGATTTACCACGTGCTCGTTTCATACAGCTTAGTATATCACATGATCTGCTACATATATTACTTGTATAATACAAGTAATATATGCTATCCTTTAGGTAGATAGCACTTAACCCATAAGAAAGGATTGACTACACGTCTATGAACGACACAACTTTCGTATCTCAATATATTGCTGCGTGGAGCACCACGAGCGACGAAGAGCGAAATAAACTTGTAGACCAGCTATACGCCCCTGACGCGGTATTTTACAATGAGATAGGCGAGGTACATGGTCAGGAAGCGATCGCAGCACAAATAAAAAGCGTCAATGTCCGTGACGTCCAAAATAAGGGGATTCAAAATCACCTGCTCGGCTTTGAGAAGAACCACAACCTCTTAAACATCAGCTGGCAAATGCTAGCCCCAAATAATGCAGTTGTAGCCGATGGCGCAAGCATTTTACTGCTCGACGATACTGGCAAGATCGTACAAGATTACATTTTTGTGCGTCCAGTATCTCAATAATATCTACTCTTTCTATATTATCTTACGCCTCACACCGTAGTGAGGCGTTTTGATTTAGTAAAGTAAAAACCTACGCAGTATGCGTAGGTGTTTATACTACATGGAGCCACGATCGGGACTTGAACCCGAGACCCCTTCCTTACCATGGAAGTGCTCTACCGACTGAGCTATCGCGGCGGATTAATAAGCCTATTGTAACAGACGTTACACCTCTAGGCAAGCACTTCCTTGGTATTCACTACTTGCTAGCAGGTGACGCTTCTGCTATAATACCGCAAGAGATTAGAGGATTATTAATAAATATTAGGATAAAGGTATATGGCAAAAAAGAATACTAAACGTAAGCTAGTTGGCCTCGTGAGTGAGCTAAGCGGTCATCGCACCTACTACACCAAGAAGAATACGCAAAACACTCCTGAGAAACTTGAGCTTCGCAAGTATGACCCAATTGCACGTAAACATGCATTGTACGTAGAAACCAAGAAGAACCTTGGCCGCAACGAAGTAAAAGCTCGCAAGAGCTAAAGCAATATCGCCGCAATATGCGGCGTTTTTTCTTGCCTGTTGTATCGCTATATTATCCATATTTTGATATAATAATTGCATGAAACAAGTATTATTTGACGCAATTATTATTGGCTTCGGAAAAGCGGGGAAGACACTCGCTGGAGCACTCGCAAAAGCAAACAAACGAGTAGCACTGATTGAAAAATCAAAAGAGATGTATGGTGGAACCTGCATTAATATCGCCTGCATCCCAACCAAAACACTAGCGAGCAGCGCTGCGCAGGGGCTTTCTTTTGATGACGCAATGCAAAGGCGAGGCGAAGTCGTTGGCCGATTAAACACTAAGAACTACCACATGCTGGCAGACAACCCTGGAGTCACTGTTATTGATGGTATGGCTTCATTTGAAGATAGCCGTACGGTGCGCGTTACTGCTGGCGATGAGACACTTCTACTAACAAGCGACCAAATATTCATCAACACCGGAGCGACTCCGGCAATCCCAGCTATTCCAGGTCTGGAATCTAGCGCCCATGTCTTTACAAGCACCGAAATGCTACTCGCCCAGCAACAGCCAAAACAGCTTGCTGTTATTGGAGGTGGCTTTATCGGGCTTGAGTTTGCCTCTACCTTTGCACAGCTTGGCACCAAGGTGACAATCTTTAATCGCAGTGATAAGCTTGCAGCAAGCGAAGATCCTTCTATGGCCGCAGCTATCGAGTCAGCTATCGCTGACCAGGGCATTACAATCGTTCATGACGCTAACATTACTCAAGTTAGCGATACAGACACTGGGGTTGCCGTCACTAACCATGCAGAAACAACAGAGTTTGACGCCGTTCTTGTAGCCACCGGCCGACGTCCATTTACCGATGGGCTGAATCTTGCGGCAGCTGGTGTGGATATATCTGAAACAGGTGCTATTATCGTAAACGATAAGCTAGAAACCTCAGCACCCGGTATTTATGCGATGGGCGATGTTACCGGTGCTCCACAATTTACTTACTTATCGCTCGATGATTTTCGTATTCTTCGCAGTCAACTATTAGGAGATGGTAACTACACACGAGCGCAGAGGTCGCCACTCGTCACCGTAGTCTTTATGCAAACTCCATACGCCCGCATTGGTATGACAGAGGCTGAAGCACGACAAGCTGGACGCCAAATAGCGGTCAAGGAGATGCCAGCCGCAGCAATTCCACGGCTCCATGTCGATGGCAAACTAACTGGGCTCCTTCGCGCTATCGTAGACACCGACACCCAAGAGGTTCTAGGTGCTGCGCTGCTTTGCCAAAATGCACACGAGGTCATCAATATTATAAAAACTGTCGTAGATAATCAGTTGCCATACACCGTGCTACGCGATCAAATCTTTACGCACCCAACGGTTAGCGAATCATTGAATGATTTGTTTGCAATATAGGAGATAGTAGCCTCCTCTGCGTACCACTATGCGCCCTAGCTAAGGTAATACTTGGCCGGGGCGCTTTTGGTTAAATGCTATATAGTTTACTATATTATTTACTATATTAAAAAACCCGACAATTACTGCCGGGTGATAATACCTGTGGTGCTGGAAGTAGGACTCGAACCTACGAAGCCATACGGCGGGAGATTTACAGTCTCCTGTGATTGCCACTACACGATTCCAGCGTATATAAAATATGGAGCCGATTCAGGGACTCGAACCCAGGACCTGCTGTTTACAAAACAGCTGCTCTAACCAACTGAGCTAAATCGGCATAACCAAACCAATCGGTATAGCTAGTATTATAGTGGAGATATACTATTTGGTCAATAGAATTTTAGGCATTTTATTGTGCAGGACTGGTGTATTGCGCTTCGCGCACCGCCTGATACTGAGCATCTGTCATTAGTGCTAGCCAAACGGCATTTTTAACCATCGTTACCAGTGACTCTTTGGTAATTTTGGCATAATCATGGCTGATGATAATGTGGTTGCGATCGTATTCGATGCAGCAAGGATAATAATGCTGAGCCAGCACCATAGAAATATCCGGCCTGACAAGATATTCGATAAGTTGCTGCTGAGCTGGTGACCCATACACGGTATAACGACTATTCAGCAATGCAGGGTATCGCCAATACGTCCCAAGTGAAAGTGGTTGCATCTCGGGTTGTAAATCTAATGCTGCATGGTACCATACATCGCGGTGCCCGTGTGGTGCAAAAAAAATATGAGGTAGTGGATAACTTGCTTTCGTATCAACCTGCACAATAAACCACTGTTGCTGGCGAGTGCTACCATCAGGGGCCTGCAGAGTAGCCTGGCGGCGCAAAAAGACTACCTCGTACCCACCGTATGAACCAAAGCAGTAGTGGCTATCTTTTTGAGATTGGTGCGTTGCCATACCGCGCACCAATGTTGCGCTACTATCGGTATAATCAACCTGGCCGTAATAGGTCAAGCCTAATTCCGACATTGCAGCTTGTAGCATTTTCTGCAGCTTCAGCTCAGCCGATATTTGTTTCGGCGACAACTTCCTGGTAATATCCTGAAAACGATACTGCATAGACATAATAAATAAAAGCTTAAAACGTATTCTTATTATATAATAGATAATTTGGTATAGCAACCAATCTAGCTATAGACTGCCTATTAGATGACGGTGTCGAGCAGAGTACTTAGTAGTTCCGCTCGCTGCCATGTCGTTTCTAGCTGTAGCCTAACCAGTCGCTGCAAGTGCCACGTGAGTAGTGCGCGGTCCGACTGCTCGGCATAATATTGCGCAAGCCAAGCATGAATCAGTGCAACTCGGCTATCGACTGGGCGACCTTCTGGGTGATTGCGCCACTGCTGGTATAACTCATCGAGAGCATCTCCAATATGAGTAGCTTGTTGTTTGAAGTAGGCGTCTTCACTCGGAAGCATGCCATAGGTAAATAGCGCATAAAAAATCAAACTCTGTTCATACACTCCCTCAAAACCGCAACCAGCAAGCGCCACTGGCTGATGATCCATTTCTAGCGTAGCCGCAACATCATCAGCGAGCGCCTCCCAGGCGACGGTGTCTTCGCGCTGCTTTTGTTGCTCGGCCACGCCGCTAGCTGCGCGACAAGCTGCATATAAAACAACATGTGTATACAAAGAAGGAACATCGCTTCGCTCCGATGAGCCGTCAATCATAAGCTGCTCGTGATATTCGCCAAGTGAACGCATAGCTGGCTGTAAGAACTTTTTATATAACGGGCGAATACTGCGTTTAGCTGGCATCTGCCTGGATAGCTGAACAAATAAGAATATAAGATTCGCTAGCACGTCCGGCTGCAGCGGCTCGTGATAGGTGTGATTTTTACGGCTAGTACTTTGTTTAATTAATGGAGCGTTATCGGTAAAAAGGTCACTTGTCTTGATAGATATGCCTCCACGCACGGTGAACGTAGCGGCTATCTGCGTAAATACGTCCGCTACTTCAGCGTAGTGCCCGAGTCGCAACAGTGGCCATAACGCAAAGGCAGTAGCGCGCATAGAATAATAGTAGTCACCCGTCGCTGGATGTTGTTCAGCCACGCCGGCAGGGAAGCAGTGTGAGCGCACGGCGATCGCATTGGCGAGAAAAATTCGACGCAAGGGCGGAGTCATGCCGCGAAACAACCGAGCAACCGGCACCGACCACTCCGACCAACCCTGACCAACAGCCTGATAGTGATGAGTAAACCCCTGCTTCCAGACCTGATTATGGATCTTTAGTACGTTGCTGCCAGTAGCACCTACAGAAAGTAGCACATCAACATGCTTGGAGCTGTGCGCAGGAATGTCTAGTGATATATAGCTAGCTTGCTGCTTATGTTTTACTCGATACTGTGCCAAATCTGTGGTAGCCATACTAATAGCTATGGTAGCGTGTGAGCTCAGGTGTAAGGCGAGCGGGAAAGCAGAGGCGGCACGTTCAGACTTGGCTTTGGTACGCGGCAGGATTATCTCTTCCTGCACATATGCCTGCGGCTGCCGAAAACTAATGTGACGCCTCAGTACAAGCTGCACTCGACGAGAACGGTCCCAGCGATTGACCACCTGCACACGCTGCCATACAGCAGCGGCCCGGTGTGCTACAGTGCCGTGCACCTCCAAGCTAATGCCAATCTTTTTGTTTGTTGCAATGAGCCGTAAAGCCGCCAAGGGGTATTGCACAGTCTGCTGCAATTTCCAATTTTCAGTATCATCTAACCACGACAGAGCCCCATCTATGCGCACACCAAATGCCAAAGGCGAAACAGGCGCTTCATCCTTCCAGTCTATAAGCCCTCGATAGGTGCGAGGGTCCATTAGGTGCAATGCTTCTATGCCACCTCGTGAATCAAATTTTACTGCCAACTGGCTATTGCTAAGTAACATTATACCTCCCTGATAGTTCTGTCTTGTGTAGTATCATGTTGACTGCGTAGTACGATATCTTGCAAACTATTCATTGCCCGCAGAAAAGCCTCATGCGGTGGTGCTGAATTGTGCGTGGCATCATCCATTGCTTTTACAATATCAACCGATTGCAAAAGCCGCCAGTCTTCCTGCAGCTGCGGATCACCGCTATCTTGCACGGGCGCCTTGATGTCATATAATTGATGCAAAAATTCTTTCTGCAAATCATTGCCAATCAAGCTGCGTAGGTCACCGCTTACTAGCCATGTGCTTGTTTTTGCAGTTCGCACCTCCTCACATGGCATAAATTGCTCAGCGGCATCGAGTGGGGTAATATACCTTCCATAGCTTGGCCAAGCTGCCAAAAACTCTGCTAAAAATCGCCAATTTGGCTGACTATCTGTTTCCTGCAGAGAAATAGCATCAATGAAAAGGCCTGACACCTGCTGCTGCGGATTAAATGAGTTTGCATACTGGGCCGCAAATTCCATGCCAGAGAGGCCACTAGCAGAACCACTGACGTGCGCCATTAGCTGCTGGCTTGCTTGGCGATCACGCATGAGAAGCCGCACCGCCTGAGTGCGGGCCGGTCGATGCAAAAAGCGTGGATTTACCTGCCCGTATTGATCCGCTAGTATAACGCTATACCCAGCTGCATCTGCCCAGGCAGCCAATTGATCATCATACGCAAGTTCTGCAACCTGAAACACTCGCGGCTGAGTACCGAAATACTGAGCAATGTGCTGCTCGTGCTTAGCAACCTGCATCACAAATTCTGCGCGATCATAAAAGAAGGCAAGCGAGTGAGCATCAGCTTCGGCGGTTATAATCGCATGTCCTGACGCAACATACGCCCGGATTTTATCAATAAGAGACTGGTCCCAGTGTAAAGCTTGCTGCAAGAAAGGGCCACTGATACTAAAGGTTATTTGCAGCGTCGACTGCGCAGCAATAACCCGGTCAAGCACGGCAAATAGTGGGGCATACACATGCTGAGCGGCCTCAAGGAAAAGTGACTTTCCCCCATCCAGAGAGCCGCTTGCCGATTCGGCACCAGCATACTGATGCCGAACTCCAATATCAGCAATGCTATATGGGCCAAGCACCCACGGACAATGTAGTCGGATATATAAACTCACTGCTTTTTGGTTCATACGCGGCTCCTCTCGGCCCTAACTGATGATAGTCGAGGCGTCGACTGAGTAGTATTTGCAAATAATTGCAGATACTGCTTTGCGGCAGACCCCCATTGCGCCGACGTATACTGCTGCTTTAGCTGCGCTATGACCTCTGTGCGTAGCTGTGGATCAGCAATATATTCTAGTAGCAGCTCCGCTAATCGGCCCGTGTCCCAGTAGTCATATTGTGGCGCGGCAGTAAGCACTTCAGACACACCAGACTGCTTTGTAATAATCGTCGCGCAGCTATAATGAACAGCCTCTAATGCTGTCAGTCCAAATGGTTCATTAACAGAGCTCATCACGAATATATCAAACTGCTTGTACAGCTCTTGCCAGGCTATCCCGCGTACAAAGCCAGGGAATAGCACCCGGTGCGCAATGCCATATCGAGCTGCAAGCCGCACGAGCTCTTCTTTTTGCTCGCCATCACCTGCCAGTACAAATAATACTGAATCATTTTTTTGCAGTACTTCACTAGCTGCCTCCAGTAAATACACCAGCCCCTTTTGTGGGGTAAAGCGCGCCATTGTGCCAACGATAGTTACACCTTGCTTGCGATAAAAATCTAGCACTGGATATATCCTTTTTTGTGGCACAGGAGCGGGTGATATAGGCTCAGTATGTGGTGGTTCGGGTGAACGCTTAGGCCGAGAGCTCGAACGATTATTAGTAGTCCGCGGTTGTATAGCCACCGCTTTTGGAGCCTGACGAGCCACTGCCTTAGCAGGTGGGGCGACCAAAGGCGTCTTCGCCTGAGGAGGTGAAACTATTGCAGATTCTCTTGGGCGCCATTCCTGAAGGGAAGCAAAGGCCGTAGACCTCTGCTCTGGATGTTGCGTCATAGCATAGTTCTGAGTAATCACAGAGCTGTGTTCATTTTGTTGCGCTATTTCTTTGCTTTCTTGAGCTGGGAGTATACGCTTTAATTCTGTTGACGGCTGCTGCAATGACCGCCTCACTGCAAGAGTAATGGCGCCGATCAATGCATAATCTGGCCGATGCGTAGCCATACGCTTCTTTGAGGCTACAGGCCTTGCCACGTAGGTAGCAGAAGATACAGAGCTTTCAGTAGCGGGAGAAGCCTTTGCTCGAGGCGGCGTTAAGCTAGGCTCTATGTTCTTCTCTGCATACTGATGTAATACTGTGCGCACATCTACACCATTATGAATAACTGTAATTCGCTGCGCTGGTAATTGGTATCGCTCCATCAGTATTTGCTTGGTATTTTGGCTAACTGCAATAATGCTGCTGGCACCACGCAAACCATTTTTTTCAATCGTATGCACAAGCTTATTACCAATTTTACCGCCAGCCCTATCAAATTCCGTTGAGTGAACATGCGCTACCACCGGCACTTTTAACCAACGGCGCGCCGCTTGTGCTGCTTCAAAAGTTAGCCAGTCGTGAGCATAAATAATATCGTAGCCATCATGGCTATGCTGCTGAGCAAAATCAGCGACAAAGCGTGTATACTGCCGCTGCAGCTGCCGCAAAGAAGGCGATACCTGGCTGTAGGCACTGTGCACTGCACGGCCAGAAGCCGCCCGAGCCGAAGAGTAATGTTTTTCATGGCCATACTGCCGAGAATGATACCTGCCTATCGAGCCATATGCTCCATATAGCGCTAGTGAAACTGGCTCACCACTACTTGGCTGCGTATCTAGCTTGGTGACAGCACCACGCCTGAGCGGTTCAATAACTGCCGCACTTGGTGCCACCCGTCGATCCGAGGTAAGGGAAGCGCGAGAAGAAGCCGTCTGCTCTCGCGTCATCCTTGGCTGCTGCGAGGTGCTAAACGTGGCATAACCGCTCATTTCAGCCATGCGGTCAGCCGTTGGGCTTAGTTTTGTTGCAGAAATCACCCGCATAAACGGTGCCTGCTCCTGCTCGTACGCAAACGGAACAATATAGTCAATCTCCACTCCGCTTTGCGCAAGTGCCTGTGCTATTTGATAGCAGGCAACACCTAAGCCGCCGCTATAATAGGGCGAGAGCTCCCACCCGAGCATTAAAATCTTCATTCTCTTCTTTCCCACCTAAAAAGCTACTTATGCTTAGTGTAACACACCCGGCCGGGTATCGCCAAAAACCGTAATATATTCTGGTAAAAAATATTGGCAGTTTTACCCTCGACTTACCTCTGTTTTTTCGTTACAATACCACGCATGAATATATGGCTCGAAACAATTATTAACGACGTTAAAACATTTGCCGGCCAAGACAACTCTCTGAAAAATATCCTTAGTCTTATCATCCTGGCCATCATCGCATACTTTATCGGCAAATACTTGGCTGCTGGCGTTATCTTTGTCGCTAGACAAGTGGCCCGCAAGTCAGACAACTCTACCAATGAAGACTGGCGTATTCGCTACCGCCAGATCGAAACCTATCTGAGTATCTTTACTGCACTGCTGCGTGCAGTCGTGACTGGCATTGCTATTTATATTGGGTTTCGTATTATCTCACCGACAGATAAGCCAAGCGGCGGCCTAGCCGCTATCGGAGCCGGAACCTTTTTTGTGGTATTTGCCGGACAAGCTATTGCTTCGGTGCTGCGTGATATTACTGCAGGCACATTAATGATTGCCGAAGGGTGGTTTAATGTGGGAGATTTCATAGAACTGCGCCCGATGAACGATGTGCGAGGAGTGGTGGAACGCTTCACGCTGCGCTCAACAAAAATCCGTAGCCTAACCGGAGAGGTTATTTGGGTACACAACCAATACATATCAGCGGTACGCGTTACGCCACGTGGCGTGCACACGATTACTGTGGATGTATTCATGTCAGACCTAGAGCGAGGGCGTGCAGAACTCCGCAAGATTATCCAAGCTATTCCTGTTGGCCCAACACTGCTCGCCAAGCCAATTGCCTTTATCGAGGAGGAGAAGTGGGGCGATAACTTATACCGCATTAGTGTACGCGGCCAAATGACACCGGGCCGAGAGTGGCTCATGAATAAGTTTCTCATCGGTGCTATTACTTCGTTTGATGACAATAGGGCGGAGGGCGAGCCAAAGCTGTTCACCTACGAGCCAATGTTCCGCTTCACCGATCCTGCCAGCGAGCGCAAATTCCGCCGAGCAGTGCGAGTTCGTAACGACGAAAAATAAGCTTGGCAGTCGCCTGATATCATGCTATAATTGGACTGTTTTTAGGGGCATAGTACAACGGCTAGTATAGCGGTCTCCAAAACCGTAGATTGAGGTTCGATTCCTCATGCCCCTGCCAAATTTGCACAATATACCCCTTATATCTTGGGGGTTTTCTTTTTATAGACATGGGTATATACTTGCTACATGACAGCCAAGAAATCAATTGAAGCTGCAGCACACGACAACGTACAGACGGTAGATTACTACCCCAATCGCATGACCGCTATCATATCGATCATAGCCGGCTGTGCACTTGTCGCTCTCACCTTTATGGTGGTGCGTCCCCGCTAGCTTCTATCCCCCATGTCATATCACCCTGCCGGCCTGGCAGGGTGATATTTTATTTTTCAAACTATATATTACATGATATAATTACAGTAGATCCACAAGGATTCGAGCGCGTCCAGGTTAGTCGGTTCGCTCATCCAGAGTGGACCCCTGTATGCGTTGTACATTTACAAGTACAAAGGATGTGATTTTCATGTCAGTCGAGAAGCATTCTCTAGAGGATGAGTATTTTCCGGGAGATCACCACTCCAGGGTCTTCGAGGAACGTCTTGGCGGCTTCCTAACCGAAGCATATACCCCACTTGAGCCAGGCGCCGAGGTTACTGTGTGTCCTCTTGTGCGTGCAGACCTTTTGACACACCCAAGCCCACAATACCCTCTGCCACTCCATGATCTTGCAGATTATTGGTTTGCAGTTCATCGCAACACTGATATGTATAAAGTACTGGAAGACAAGTTACGGTATCTTCTTGAGGAGCCTGTGTATCTTGACAGCCAGAAACGCTGCGCAGAGCTGAAAGATTTCAGCACTGGTAAGGGTATGTCTAACGAGGCATGGTACGCCTATCTTCGTCGACTCACCTTAAGTGAAGATAACTTTCCTATTATACCCCCAAGTGGGCTAAGGGAGGACGACGCCTATCGTTATATTGTAGCAGTACGTAGTCTTGCTATTATCGGCCACACGCTGTGCGATTATGTTATCGTCAACTTTTTCAGCGGAGCCCCATATTACGCTAAACAGCATCTAAAAAATCTGCTGCAAGAGCTGTGTCCAGACAAGGATATTATCTATAACTGCGCATAGTCCTAGCGCCTACAGGGACCCCGTAGCATTGCTACGGGGTCTTTTCTTTTATCTATGTTTTAACGCAGCTATATCACTAGTTACATCATATTTTACTTGACTTTACGAGCTACTTTGCATAGCATAAAACTATGAAGCAGCGAAGCAGCCAAGACTACGCCAACAATCTCGCCGTGCAACTCCGCAAGGGATATTTGGCGTTTTGTGTGTTAAAGATTTGTAGCAGCCCGCACTACACCAGTGAAATTATCGCAGCACTCAAGGACGCCGAACTGGTGGTAGTAGAGGGGACTATCTACCCGCTACTGGCTCGCCTGCTGCGCGACGGGCTTCTCGTGCACGAATGGCGCGAGAGCGCACAAGGACCACCACGTAAATACTATCACCGCACCGAATACGGAGATGAAGTTATTGCACTACTATCTGATAATATTACCGCTCTAAGTAAAGCTCTGGCTAAGTTATAAAGGAGACCTGACGTTATGAAAGAATTTACCAATATCCATCTTGCCCGTACTCCGTTCATGATCGAGCCAGAGGCCAGGCGCCAACTAGCAGACTACCTCGAGGACGTACAAGCAGCCCTCGGCGGCACTGAAGATGACATGATGGAAATCGAACTGCGCATTGCTGAAATTCTGCACGAGCAGGGTATTACTAAAGACCGTGTCATCATTCAGCGAGATATCGATATTATTATGCAGCAACTTGGTAGCCCAAGTGCTTTCTATAGCAGCATCGACGAAGAAGCTCAAGCGAGGCGCAGCCAAGAACCCCAAAAACCACTTGGCTTTTGGGGTAGCATAAACCGTCGCTTTGCGCTATTCGGTAGCGATCGCACACTGCTGCGCGATACCAACCGGTCAGTCCTATTTGGTGTTTTAGCTGGTATTGGTGCACGGTATAATATTCCTGTTGTTCTCCTGCGTATTCTTGCGGTTCTGCTATCTTTTGCAAGTCTTGGGCTGTCTGTATTAGCGTACATTCTACTCACTGTTATCATCCCGCCAACTAAAAGTACTGCCGACCGCCTGGCTCTCAAAGGGCTACCGCTGACCCGCACCAATCTACAGCGTGAGGCCTTTATACAAACAAATACACTACCCGGAATCGTCATATTACGGGTTTTTGGATTTATCGTGCTGCTCATCGTACTTATCGGTATCACAGCCTTGGCAGCTGGTGTTACTGGCGCACTATTTCATGGTGAGATTTTTTCTCAAGTACCAACTAAATATCATGGTTTTGTTGTTATGCTTCTAGTGCTCTACGCTTGTATTACACTTTGCTTTTTTATCGGTATCCTGCTTGGTATGATTGCTATCCAGAAAGGGAAGCTCTCGCTAGGTATGCGCAAGACTCTTATCGCCTGCTTGATTGCCAGTAGTATCATCTTTGCATCGGGCGCCTCACTGTTCCTCAGTATGATGCACTCAATTGATGACCAGCGCCACCACGTAATAGAGCAAACGAAGGAACAGACAACCGTGCAGCTCGCAGGCCTGGCCGACGCAAAATCACTTGCCCTAGCCAGTACAAATGGTAAACCACTCCATCATGTTACCTATAAAGAACTAGAAGCAGGCAAAGAGCCATATATGGAGGTAACGTCGCTGCGGGGCCAAAAAACATTAACTGCAGCTATCTCGGCAGAGGAGCATGGCACCCGTCTTGCATTATCCTATGATGGCGCCTGTAGCGACCTATTTACTGGTGATGCCTGCACAGATGAAGTAAGCGCCACTATCTATGGACCAAAGCTTTCTGCAGTCACCTGGGATGCTATCGCTGGAAACTACTACACCACCGGGTCAAATGAAGGCCGCACAATGGATGTTACTGTCAAACACGAGGGGGCGCTCACTCTACGAGCCAAAGGCATGACTGGTATTGAAGCAGAGATTGACGGCGCTCAATACAATCAACTCACTATTGAAGGTAGTGTTGAAAACATTGGCATTACTGGACAGAGCCAGGGGGCAGTTACTCTAGACAGCGCCAAGCAAGTAGCCATAAAAACATCAAGCACCTGCCAAACCAATAGAAGCCAGCTTAGTGTAACCTACCGTGGACAAACCCGGCCAGAAAAGATTAGCCACAACGAGCACGACGTAGTAAATCAAGAGCCAACCAGGCAGCTATATTTCCTCGCCACACAGCTAAATGACTACTATCTTGACGGTGAACATACAGATTGCCAAGTGCTCTGGCGAGAGAAGCACACTAAATAAGCTACTGTCTCCACTTCATGACGCCCTACAGTTAGGGCGTCATTTGCTTGTTTGCGGGCTTGTGCTTTTGCTATACTACACATATGAATACGTCAGCGACTTCTACGGCGAGCACGCCGTATCTTGTTATCGTTATCGGCCTACCCGGAGCTGGTAAGACTTATTTTGCCCGTCAGTTCGCTCGTCAACTAGCTGTACCATTTATCGATATAGATGAGCTTTTCTTGCGTTTGCCACCTCATATATCACAAGACACAGGTCTATTACAGGAGCTACATACTGGAGTTGCACTATACCTAGGTGAGCTAATGAAAACGAATAAGACTCTTATTTTTGAAGGGGCAACTGACAATCACAGTGAACGTGCTAATCTTATTAAACTAGCCCGCAGCAATGGCTATCGACCACTAGTCGTATGGGTACAGACAGATAAGCCAACTAGGCAATATCGGCAACGAGAACTGGCAAAAACATTTGCGAATTATACAGTGCTTGCAGCTTACCGAGAATCGGCATTTTCACCGCCACGGAATAACGAGGTGTGCACGGTAATTAGCGGCAAGCATACGTTTACTACCCAGTCTCATAAGGTGCTGCAAAAACTACAGAATGTGAAAACAGCCCCAGAACGCACTAGTAAATCTACTAAAAAACCAGCCCGTCCGCCAGCCAAACCAGCCACTCGAGCTAGTGGGCTAGCTATGGCACCTCAGGTCATGCGGCCAACAGTAGCAGGCTCTGTATCACGCCTAGCTATCGTCAATAAAACTAAATCAAGCGTGCAGAATAAGCCTGCCGTGCACCACAAGCAGCCGCAGAAACCACTCCGGTCGCAAAAACCAGTCACACGACGGACGAGCGGACCATCAATGACGCAAGTGACCGACCTTATTGCGCCGCGTGGGCGTCATCACGCTGTGCAGCGCCGCCATAGTGCTCGACCCACAACACCAATTAGCCGGCGCATTGATCTCTAATGGCTTTCTTGCTGCAGCATCCACAGTTTGGGACATTGCAGTTTGTGGCCAGCCGGCGCAGCCAACGAATCACAATTCGACGTAGGCCAAGCGGTGTTATCCGTATCAGCACACCTCGGCCGCCCATGTCGCAATCTGCGGCGTATAAGTTAGTGCGTGACTTGACACCGGAGCTGACGACAATCGCCGCGCAAGCTCCACGTCTATACACCGATAAGGATATGATTGCTGGCCATATTATGCTGATTATCCAGCAACGAGCTGTCACAAACATAACAACAGCAGTTACTAGCACCTCGCTACGTATCACGATTCCACAAGATATGAGCCCGTCTGCACATGCTGTGCAAACAATCATTCGCCAAAAGGTTCTGCTGGTGCTACGCAAAGAAGCCAAACTTCTATTGCCTGAGCGGGTGCAAAAGCTAGCTCAACAGTTCGCACCCCTTGGTGTGCAGTACCAGCGGCTTAGGTTAAGCCACAGTGCCACCCGCTGGGGAAGCTATTCGAGTCGTGGCACCCTCAGCCTTAATATAGCGCTCTTGTTTTTACCTGGTGCTTCGCTGCAAGAACATTACAGCGCCATCGACTACGTTATTATCCACGAGCTCGCGCACAGCGTACATCTCAACCATAGCCCAGCATTTTGGCAGCTTGTTTCGCAGATGAAGCCAGATTATCAGGCGGATAAAGCCCTGCTAGCTCGCCACTCTCCATACCTCTAACGCTTGTCATTTTACCACGTACAAGCTATACTTATATTGACAGTCTGCATAAGCAGACTATTTTTAATCTAAGAGGAATTAATCGTGGGAAAGAAGGATACAAACGTTACTCGCATTACCGCGAATACGACAGGGAAGGCTAAAGCTAGTAGCAGCAATACTAGTGCAAAAAAAGCTGCCAAAGCAAAAAAGATTGACCCAGCAAAACGCGCCGAACAAAAGCACCGGGCCATGACTGCTGAAAAAATTGCACCAACGCCAACCAAAAATATTTTTAAAAAGATCGGTCGCTACTTCCGCGGCTCATGGTGGGAGCTGATGCAAGTGCACTGGCCAACTCGCCGCGCTACCTGGGGTATGACATTAGCCGTGCTGGTCTACAGCATTATCTTTATCGTCCTAATTCTAGGACTTGATGCCCTATTTGGCTTTATATCAGAACAACTAATCAAATAAAAACAAGGGGAAGACATGGGAACAAATCGATACGACGACACACGTGCTTGGTACGCTATTTCAACGCACAGCGGTTACGAAGAAAAAGTAGCTGAAAATATCCGGCAGCGCATTAACGCTGTTGACATGGCAGATAAGATTTTTGAGGCGCTGGTACCGAAAGAGAAACAAATCCAAATCCGCAACGGTAAGCGCAAAGTAGTGGAAGCAAAGATCTTCCAGGGCTACGTGCTGGTGGAAATGAAACTAACCGATGAGACATGGTATATTATCCGCAATATCCCAGATGTGACTGGCTTTATCGGCGCAGGCACCAAACCTACCCCTGTTTCTGAAGCAGAGATCAAGAAGATTAAGCAGCGTATGGGCGTAGAAGAGCCAACTCACCAAATAGACTTCAGCGAAGGAGAGGTTGTCTCGATCGTTGACGGTCCATTCAAGGGCTTCGAGGGGTCAATTTCTGAAGTTGACGTACAGAAGGGGACCTTGCGCGTGATGGTTAGTATGTTTGGCCGTGACACTCCAGTCGAGCTAGATGCACTTCAGGTAAAGAAGCTGTAAGCAACTTGCACTCCGCAATTAGTACATGCTAAAATAGGCATGTTACGCAACAAATGCTTCTACTATGTTAGGTTAAGCTAAGCAAAAGTATAAGGAATTAGTATGGCAAAGAAAGTTATTGGAAACTTGAAGCTTCGTATTCCAGCTGGCCGCGCAACTGCTGGACCTCCAGTTGGTTCAACGCTTGGTCAGTGGGGTCTTAATATGATGGACTTCATCAACCCATTCAACGAAGCAACTAAAGACATGATGGGTAAGGATGTTATTGTGCACCTGCAGGTGTTCGATGACCGCAGCTTTAGCTGGAAGAGCCTCGGACAGCCAGTAGACGATATGATTCGTGAAAAAGCCGGTATTCAAAAGGGTGCTGCCAACAGTAAAACTGATAAAGTTGGCACAATCACTCAAGATCAGGTTCGTGAAATTGCTGAGGCAAAGATGGAACACCTCAATGCTATTTCAGTAGAAGGTGCTATGAAGACCATCGCTGGATCAGCTCGCTCAATGGGTGTTGAAGTCGTTGAATAAATCGTGCACATCACAAACTACACCGATGCAGCTCTGCAAATACGCAGGGCTGCATTTTTTCTATGCCCACATGATACAATAGCTATTATGGGAAAACGAACCTCTTTAGAGCAAAAACGAGCACAAAAATGGCAGCAATTCCTATTACGCACCGGGCAGATATTGCAGTGTTCGGAAGAAGCTGTAGCTACAGCCATGAGCCAGCCACTGCAACAAAGTCTTCGCATTAATAACCTAGTGGTAGATCCGAGCAGCATTACCCCACAGCTGCAACAGCTTGGCTACACAGAGGTGGGTTGGATGCCGCACCAAACCGGCTGGCAGCGTCCTGCCGTAATCACTGAAGAAGTGCGGCAGTTCGAAGATCTACAGGCAGCATCTGGCACGTGCTATGTGCAGAATGCCTCTAGTTGGCTACCTCCACTTTTTTTGCAGCCCAGGCCTGGCGAGCGTGTGCTTGATATGTGTGCTGCACCAGGCGGGAAAACCTCTCATCTGGCAGCACTGAGCGATAATGCTGCACACATTACTGCTAACGATAATTCGCGCCATCGACTTTTCAAGCTCACTCAGAACTTGCGGCGCCTTGGCGTTATTAATACTGAATGCACACTGCGCGATATGACCAAGCCACCACGAGAAGAAATGATAGAGCAATATGACGCTATCTTGCTTGACGCACCGTGCAGTGGCGAGGGGCTCTTGCAAACGACTCAACCAAAAAGTATTGATACTTGGTCGGTGGCGCATATTCGTCGGCTAGCACATACACAAAAGTTACTTCTTTCCACTGCGTGGAGCCAGCTTCGAGTCGGGGGAAGACTCGTTTATAGCACTTGCACCATGGCCCCAGAAGAAAACGAACTGGTGCTCCATCATTTTTTGCGCAAACATAGCGACGCCGCACTCGTAACTCCACCATTTGCACCACCAGAGCTACAAACTCACTCGTTGCCTGCGTGGAATACCATTACGATTGCGTCCACTATAGCTGAACATACGCTCCGTATTCCACCTCAGCCACACTATGAAGCATTTTTTGTTGCAGTGTTACAAAAAAGTAGCTAAACTCCATGGCACTAAAAACCCACCAGTCTCCCGGTGGGCAATAGTAGTGTGCATAAAACCTACTGCACAAGCCTGCCGCCGCGATTACTACTCACAGGGCGCTGCGGCCTAAACGAATCAACTCTACGTGCTGGTTGCGGCTGACTAGTGCGCGCTGCAGGTGTCGCCCGAGGAGCAGGCTGGGTTGCCACTGGCGCAGTGTTCTGCTGCTGATCAAGCCCAAGCGCCTGCACGACCTCCTGCGGCAGTTCACTAGCTGGAATATCCGGCTGTCCAGCAGGGGCTTCAATCATCTCTTTGTGTACCATATGGCCATCTGCATTTACTTCGTACACCAGCGCAACATCATGCGGCATTTCTACGCTGCTAATAGCTTCGTCTGAAATCTGCTCAAGATACTTCATCAGTGCTCGAATGGTATTACCGTGGGATACGATTAGCACATTTTTACCAGCAGCTAACTGTGGCAAAATCTCTGCCATGTAAAATGGTATGGCACGAACATACACATCCTGCAGTGTTTCGCCGCCCTCTACCGGACCATTCCAACTGCGACGCAGTGCATTATATGCAGCATCGCCAATCTCAGTCTGCACCTGGTGTTTATTTTTTCCAGTGTACACACCGTAATCACGCTCATTTAACGCACTAGCAGCTCGGCTTGATACCGTGTAGCCTGCGCCGTGGCGAAGAGAGTTCCAGGTGTCTTGTGTGCGCACCAGCTTTGAGGTAAGCGCAACATCTGCAGTAATGCCGCTAGCAGCAAGCTTTTGGCCAAGCTGAATCGCCTGGCTGGCACCATGTGGTGTAATATGCACATCCGTCCGCCCAGTCCATTTGCCTAGCTTATTCCATTCTGACTCTGCATGGCGCACGATAATAAGGCGCCCTGGTAGTGACTGTGGCATCATATCCTCCATAAGTTCTGTAATATGTTTTACGGTCGCGGCCCCAACTCGTGCGATTGCTTCAGTTGTATTGAATGCGACATGTGGCGTAATAATAACATTCGGCAGCCGCTGTAAGGTTCGAATAATCGAAACGTTCAGGCTATCCTCTGGTGCAACTTCCGCTCGAGCTAGAGCTTTCAGCGAAGCACGACGCGATAGCAGGGCTTCACCCTCGATCGTATCAAGTCCGGCACCACCAATACGTCCCGTCACTAACCCCGCTAGCAGCGCTCGAGTGTCAATTAGTTCACCACGAGCAGTATTGATAAGTATAACGCCGGGCTTGAGTGTATTCATATTCTGGCTATTCAGTAGGTGATAGGTGCTATCAAGCAGGGGAGTGTGCAGTGAGATAATATCACTTTGTGCCAAAAGATCAGGCAGTGGTACATACTGCAGCCCCAGCTTCTCAGCTAGTGCCGCATCGGGCGTTACATCATTGGCAATCACCTTCATACCAAACCCCGCTGCCATATGAGCCATTCTGCTACCAATAGCACCAGTGCCAATAATACCAATAGTTTTGCCAGCCACATCCTGGCCAGTGCACAGCGTGGTATCTTCTTCACCAGTGCGAGCATTTTGCACCGCAATTGGTAGTTTTCTCATCAGCGTAAGAAGCAGCGTGAACGCATACTCCGCCACTGTTGACTCGCTATACGACGGCACATTGCGCACCATAACGCCACGACGACGAGCCGCAGCAAGTGCTATATGATCTGTGCCAGTAGAGCGCGCCGCAATGAGCCGCAGTCTTGGCATTTGTTCTAGCATCTCTTCGGTTACTTGGCTGTCAATGAATACACTGATAACATCCGCATCCCTATCGATAGTCTCATACTGCAGCGGGCCGGAGTACGCTTGCACCTCAAACCCAGCCCGCTTTAACGGATCGATGAGTGTTGTTTCGTCTGCCGTTGTTACATCATAACAAACCACCCGCGGCATACGACTACACCTCCTGATTACCAAATGGTTGAGCTAGCTTTAGCTTCGGAGACCCTTCTGAAATACGAATTAGCTCGTTGTACTTAGCAACTCGGTCGGTACGCGAGAGAGAGCCAGTCTTGATTTGACCAGCGCCAAGACCAACTGCTAAATGCGCAATAGTTGTGTCTTCTGTCTCACCCGATCGGTGTGAGATAATTGTGCGCCAACCAGCCCGCTTAGCCATGGTGACCGCATCAATCGTCTCGGTAAGGGTACCAATTTGGTTTGGCTTAATTAAAATAGCATTACCCGTGTGCTCTGCAATAGCACGCTTGAGTAGCTTGGTATTTGTTACTAGCAAATCATCACCAACTAATTGCACCGCAGAGCCAATGCTAATCGTTAGGTCGGCCCAGTTTGGCCAGTCATTTTCATCTAGTCCATCTTCAATTGAAATAATTGGATAATCTCGCACAAGCTGCGTGTACCAAGCTATCATTTCGTCTGAACGTAGCTGGCGTCCTTCTACCTGCAGGTGATATAGTTTATCTTCTTCGTTATAGAATTCACTTGAGGCAACATCAAGCGCGATGGCTACATCTTCACCTGGCACATAGCCTGCTGCTTTGATTGCCTCCATAATAAGCAGAAGTGGTTCAGCGTTACCTTTTTGGACGCGAGGCGCATAGCCACCCTCATCTCCAACTGTCGTTGGGTAGCCCCGGCTAGCCAGCACTTTCTTTAGCTGATGAAAGACAGCTGTACCAATCTGCAGCGCTTCTTCGATAGTAGTAGCTGCAAGCGGCACAATCATGTACTCTTGAATATCAGTACTACCCGCAGCATGGCTTCCACCATTCATGATGTTCATCATTGGCATCGGAATAGACTGCTCATTGAGCGTAAATGCCATCTCGCCAATATAGTCATGTAGTGGCTGCTGGCGTGCGTTTGCAGCCGCTTTAGCAACTGCCAAGCTAACCGCCAAAATTGCATTCGCTCCAAGTTTTGACTTATTCTCTGTGCCATCAAGCTGCTTCAACAGTTCATCGATTTGTCGCTGCTCAAATGGGCTCTTACCCTTCAGGGCAGGGCGAATCGTCTCTTTGATGGCCCGTACAGCGCCGTATACACTCTTACCGCCAAATCGAGCTGAATCGCCATCTCGTTTTTCAACAGCCTCTCGCGACCCGGTACTTGCTCCAGACGGAACAGCCGCTCGGCCACGATAGCCATTACTTAATAATACATCCGCCTCCACGGTTGGGTTGCCGCGCGAATCTAAAATTTGACGCGCCGCAATGTCAATAATCGTTATACTCTCCATATACTTATTATAGTACCACCGATTGAATGGCGCCGCTACCTTGCTTTCTGCTTGTGGTAATGTGCTGATAAGTTATTGCTGATGCGCCTACCGCTGTGGTATAATGCATAGGTTATTAACGCCATTAATTTAGTTGGGAGGTTGGAGTTCAACCGTTTGCACCACAAGAAAGGATGACATATATGGCACGAAAAGCAGAGTTGCTCGAAAAGGCACACGACCTTGGCCTGAGCCTCACCGAGCGCAACACTATTGCTGAAATTGAAGCAGCAATTGCTGAAGCAAAAGCTCCATCAGAGGAAGAGCTAGCTGCTCCAGAGGTAGTGGAAACCGTCGCTAAAGAGCAGGGAGCTGCCAAAGCAGGTAAGCGTAGCGCTAAGGCACTTCGTGAGGCTGAAGAGAAGGCAGAGAAAGAGCTCCGCAAGCTTGAAGGCGACACAAGCCCACAAGGCGAAAACGAAGCTACTGAAAAGAAGGGTCCAAAGCCAGTTGTACGCCCACGCATCGAGCGTCGCGGCAAGAAATACCAAGCTGCTGCTAAGCTCGTTGAGAAGGGTAAGCTATACTCACTCGCTGAAGCACTCGAGCTAGCAACAAAGACTAGCCCTACTACATTTGACGCCAGCGTTGAGGTTCACGTACGACTTGGTGTTGACCCACGCCAAGCAGACCAGAACATCCGTGCAACCGTATCGTTGCCACACGGAACTGGTAAGAATGTACGCGTTGCAGTATTTGCTCCAGAAGACCTACACGCTGCCGCTAAAGAAGCAGGTGCTGATATTGTAGGAGACGAAGAATTCATCAAGCAGCTTGAGAAAGAACAGCTTGATTTCGACGTACTTATTGCAACTCCTCAGTACATGCCAAAACTTGGTAAGTTTGCACGTTTGCTTGGCCCTCGCGGCTTGATGCCAAACCCAAAGAGTGGCACCGTTACAACCGACATTGCAAAGGCTGTAACTGAATCAAAGGCTGGTAAGGTTGAGTACCGCGTAGATAAGCAGGCTATTGTACACCTCGCAGCTGGCAAGGTCAGCTTTGGTGGCGAAAAACTAGCGGAGAACCTTACAACATTCTTTGCAAGCTTGCAGGCACAAAAGCCAAGCTCAATCAAGGGTGCATACATCAAGTCAATCGCAATCACCACTACTATGGGACCAAGCATTGCGGTTGAAGTGCAAAACGCATAGGCTAATTTGCTCATTTTAGCGCACTACCCACAAAAATACCCCATCTCTTGGGGTATTTTTATTGCGCCTAGTCACGGGGTTATGTTATAATGTGCCTAGCATTATGCCAAAGACAGTAGCTGTATGTTATAGACATACTTAATTTGCTACCGAGGATTCATTTCTTTATTCACCTCTTTTGACATATTGCCTGACGCCCAAACTACACACGGACGTCGCCGGTTCAATTGAACATTAACAAGCAGAGAGACTATTTTTAGAAACTATAAAACTCACAAGGAGCGTTATTTTATGGCAATTTCACGCGATAAAAAACAATCTTTGGTTGCTAGTCTTCGCACCAGCCTGACTGATGCAAAAATGACTGCCTTTGCTGAATACAAAGGTCTGTCTGTTGCTGATATGCAGGAGCTGCGCCGAGATGCTCGTGAAGCTGGCGTTACGATCAGGATCGTTAAAAACCGCCTGGTACGTGTTGCGATGCAAGATGTTGATGCACTAAAAAGCACCGACACTTCAGCATTGCAGGGCCAGTTGGTATATGCGTTTTCTGATGAAGACGAAATCGCAGCTGCACAGGTGCTTGGTAAATTTGCCAAAACTCACCCAACAATGAAACTTGTTGGTGCGTTCAACGAAAGTGGAGAGGCACTCGACACCGAGACTGTCACAACACTATCTGAACTACCAGGCAAAGATCAGCTTATTGGCCAGATCGTGGATACACTGCTTTCTCCGGTCAACGCCATTACTGGTGGTCTTACCAACGAAGAGCTGGACTTCCGCAAAGAAGCAACCAACTAACAACCTTGCATGCCTATGGTGTGCACATTTATACATTAATTTGATACAAACCGCCCCCAGGGGCACTACATAAAGGAGCAATATGGCTGACATTAAAAAATTGGCTGAAGAGCTCGTTGCTTTGACTATTCTTGAAGCAAACGAACTAAAGAACCACTTGAAAGATGAATACGGCATCGAGCCAGCTGCAGTAGCAGTAGCCGCTGCTGGTCCTGCTGCAGACGCAGCAGACGAAAAGACCGAGTTTACGGTAAACCTAACCGACGCTGGCGGACAGAAGGTTCCAGTAATCAAGGCTGTTAAGGAAATTACTGGCCTTGGACTTGGTGAAGCAAAGGCAATCGTTGACAACGCGCCATCAGCAGTTGTAGAGAACGTTTCTAAAGACGAAGCAGAAGAAGCAAAGAAGAAGCTTGAAGAAGCTGGCGCTTCAGTTGAACTCGTATAAGGTTTGGTGCGTATAGCACTATCCAACATATAGTCTCCTGCATGTGTTAATGGATCCATATAACCCCTTACCCTGCTCGGTATCTTGGCAGTTTGCGAAAACTCCCATATGTAGATAACCTTTGCATCAGGCAAGGGGTTTTTGGTTAGCAAAGCAGAGTAACAATTTGACGACCTTACCAATATATCCTGTTAAAAAAGCAACACTTTTTATTCTACCCCTGTAAAACCTGGGGAAAAGTCATATAGTGGTATGGTACTTTACACAACGATTTTATTATATTATTGACAATACCACTGCTCGAGGGTACAATGCCAGAAGATACTATGTATAAACACAGACAAGAGGAAACTGCGAGAGAATTATATGTCTGAATTACCAGAAAAACAGCTACGACGGCTCCAAAAAATACTATCGGACGTGGAGACTTCGGTAGCAGCCGCCAACGAATTACTCCTCAGCCTAACGGGCGATGATGGAAAGCTGATCGGTGTGCCAACAACTGTTATGCCTGCAAGTGAAGTAAGCGGCGTCGTTATTGAGGGAGTTTTTAACGGCAAAGAGATGGTTGGCCCAGATGGCAAACTACACGGTATGTCACCAAACTATGCCTCAAAATCAAAGCTTGTTGAAGGCGATATTCTTAAGCTTACCGTTGATGAAGAAACCGGTAAGCTTATCTATAAGCAAATTGGCCCAGTGCCACGCAAGCAAGTGATCGGTACTGTTGTGCGCCACGACGGCACGACATATATTGAAGCCAACGGTAAGGAATACCGTGTGCTACTGGCTAGCGTCACTTACTTTGGCCTCACTCCTGGCGATCAAGTTAGCATCATCATCCCAGCTGACAACCCAGACGCAACATGGGCTGCAGTAGATACCTTAATGTAGTGATAAGGCTGCTCAAAGCCTACTGATAGGCACGCCATGGGGCGTGCTTTTTCTATAATGTGAGTCTCCTGCTACAATATGCTATACTAAAGCCACATGAGTGAACGGGCCCTATATCGAATGTATCGCAGCACGACGCTTAACGACGTCGTGGGGCAGGATCATATTACTAAATTGCTAGCTAAAAGCTTGGCTGCTGGCCATATTGCGCATGCCTATCTACTAACCGGCCCACGCGGCGTTGGTAAAACTTCAGTAGCGCGTATTTTGGCGCACCAAATCACCAAGCTACCATATACTAACGAAGACACTCATCTTGATATTATTGAGATTGATGCCGCCAGCCGTAGCGGGGTAGAAGACATTCGCGAGCTGCTCGATAAAGTGCCGATAGCGCCGGTAGTTGCCGACAAAAAAGTATACATTATCGATGAGGTTCACATGCTCAGTAAATCGGCCTTTAACGCGCTCTTGAAGACGCTCGAAGAACCGCCGACACATGTCGTGTTTATTTTTGCAACAACCGACCCTGAGAAAATTCCTCCGACTATCATTAGCCGCACCCAGCAATTTCACTTTCACCTTATCCAACCACCGGTGATCGCCAAACATCTACGCACAATTGCCGAAGCGGAGCAGATCAACATTGATGACGAGGCTTTACTGCTGCTTGCAGAACGAGCTGAAGGTGGGTTTCGTGATGCAATCACGATGCTCGACCAAGTGGCAGGGTTTAGCGAGCCTGGTGCTCCTATCACGCACACGGATATCGAGTCACTGCTAGGGCTAGCGCCACGCGAGACGGTTATGGCACTGCTGGCATCGTATCCCCAAGATCCGCGGCGGGCAATTGAACTACTATTTACTTTGCGTGAACAGGGTATTAGCCCACAGACGTTACTATCACAGCTGCTATGGACGATTCAGCAAGAGCTGTCACACCAGCTTGATTTATTGCCGCTACTAACAAAGCTACTACGCGTGCGCACTGGCGCGACAACTGTCTTTTTGGAGCTAGCTGCTATATTCGGCCAAGGCTACACGCAGGCTTCGCGTGCGCCTCAACCACCTCAACCCCCAGAGCCAGAGAGCGCCCCGCGCCAAGACCCGCCTCAAAAGAGTAGCCAACCTACCGCGCAGACTTCAGCTACTACGACCACGCAACATGATGCCGCCCAGCCTGAAGCGCAACCACCAGCCACGCGGGAAGCCATGGGCCAGCCACAACACCCAGCCGAAGTTACAAAACCCCAAGAAGCGAAACCTGCGGCCACTGAGGATATCGCAGCTACTGCGCCAGATGAACTCGATTGGGCCGCGGTACTTGCCGAAACCCGCCAACTCATGCCGGCACTGGCTGGTATATTAAGCCGTAGCCATATGCACTACGATAAACCACAACTGACCATTTATGCTAGCACTAAGTTTTTTGCCAATAAACTAGCCGACAGCAAATATCTACAAACGATTCACAAAGCGCTGCAGCAGCTTGGTGCTGAGCAGGTTAACGTGACCATTAGTGCTGAGGCAAAACCACCAAGCGACCCTAAACTAGCCGCAATTGCAACCCTTATGGGGGGTGGCACTGAAATTACCTTAGAAGAAGAAATTGGAGCATAACTGTGACAGCACGCGAAGCGCAACAAACACCTGCCGGCAAATTACCACCACAAAATATTGAAGCCGAGAAGAGCTTGCTCGGTGCTATTTTGATTGACGAAGAAGTGCTAGCCGATGCTTCCGAGCTGGTTAAGGCGCACGATTTTTACGAGAAGCGTCATGGCAGCATCTATGCTGCAATGCTGCGGCTTTTTGAAAAACATAGCCCAGTGGATCTGCTTACTCTGACTGATGAGCTACGCCGCAAAGAAGAGCTAACCATGATTGGCGGCTCTAGCTATTTAAGTGAGCTAACAAACTATGTACCAACAGCCGCTCACGCCGAGGCCTACGCTACTATGATCGCTGAAAAAGCGGTGCGCCGACGACTCATTAAAGCCAGCAGCGACATCTCTCAGCTTAGCTATGATGAAACCAGCAACACCGAAGAGCTGCTTGGTAAAGCAGAAGCCGAATTATTTGCTGTAAGCGACCAAACACTGAAACAAGACCTTATTAGTATTGAGTCGATTTTGAACGATAGCTTTGATCGTATGGAAGAATTACACCGCAACAAGGGTAGCTTGCGCGGCTTGCATACCGGGTTCCGAGACCTTGATAATATTACCGCCGGACTGCAGCGTAGCGACCTAATCGTGCTGGCAGCTCGCCCGGCAATGGGTAAAACCACATTGGTAACCAATTTAGCCTACAATGTTGCGACTATAGAACGATTACCGGTGTTATTCTTTAGCCTTGAGATGAGCAAAGAGCAGCTGGTGGACCGTATGTTGGCCGATGCAAGCGGGGTAGATAGTTGGAATATTCGCACTGGAAACCTCAGTGATGAGGATTTTGCGCGGCTCTCTGAGGCTATGGGAGAAATGGCCGAAGCACCAATTTACATTGACGACAAACCAGGCCTTACCGTGCTAGAGCTACGCACAAAAGCCCGCCGCCTTGCCCACGAGCGAGAGATTGGGCTAATCGTCGTCGACTACTTGCAACTTATGCAAAGCCATGGCAATCATAACGGCAACCGCGTGCAAGAAATTAGTGAAATCTCGCGTGGACTAAAACTTATTGCTCGCGAACTAAACGTACCGGTTATTGCACTGAGTCAGCTATCACGTGCCGTTGAGTCGCGCACACCGCCAAAGCCAATGCTTTCAGACCTGCGTGAGTCTGGATCTATCGAGCAGGATGCCGATATCGTGAGTTTCATTTACCGTCCGGCGTATTATGAACCAGATAATCCAGATGTGGCGAATATTACCGAGCTAATCATCGCCAAACATCGTAACGGACCAGTCGGCACAGTAAACCTCTACTTCCACCCAGAACGGCTTCGCTTCATGTCACTTGATAAAACCCACGACTAATATACGCAGCCAAAGCATAGGTATTTTACAGGCAGCATGGTATACTAATAGGTATATCTATGCAACAACGTAGCCTGCAATCACTATTTTTATATCGATACCGTTTCATTATCGGCAGTTTTTTTGCACTAATCGCTTTTATGGCCCTACTATACGCCGCCTGGCTATTCATTCCGGGAGGTCTCACCGAGGGAGAGCAAATATCGGTTGTCAAAAGCCATACCATGCTGAGCCAGCTGCTTTCTTTTGGGGATCTGGTAAATGCTCCGTATCATCTGCTGCAGCAAGCAAGCCTTCACTTTTTTGGGGTGCGCCTTGCTGCCATTAAGCTACCCTCAATCCTCATTGGCGCAACACTCGCACTACTTATTTTCATGCTGCTGCGGCAGTGGTTTAAAGATGCTACGGCGCTACTTATTGCGGTTATCACGCTCACTACTGGGCAGTTCGCCGTACTAGCCCAAAATGGCACCCCGTATATTATGAGTATCTTTTGGCCGGCACTTATTCTAGCGCTAGCCACAAGCCTCATGAGAGCTAAACACCAACTCACGCGTGGAGCACTTGGCCTAGTGCTAGCCGCCTGCGTCGGGCTAAGCTTATATACACCCCTAATGATTTATTTTTATGGCGCTGTAGCACTATCGCTATTTTCACACCCAGCGCAGCGTCTCCGCGTTAAGCGCGCCTCGCGCGTATCACTTATCGGTACCGTACTGCTCATCGCAGTAGCAGCTCTGCCACTTGGCGTGTCTATCATCAAGCAGCCGAGGCTACTCGGACAACTACTCGGTATTCACTTGCCGCTGCGTTCTCCGGTGGAGGTTTGGAACAATCTTATTGAAACCTACCGCCTATCGTTGTCGCCAACAGGTGGGCACTTGATCATACCAATTATTAGTATCGGTGTGATGGCATTAGCGCTCCTTGGGTTCGTGCAAATTATGCGCCACTCTTACGCAATTCGGTCACACCTTTTCTTGGCCTGGTTTGCGCTTGCTATGATCCCGCTGCTACTTTCGGAAGAGGGAACTGCGCTGTTTTTCATCCCGCTCATTATGTTCTCAGCAGCAGGGTTAAGCTGGCTATTTGAACGCTGGTATACACTATTTCCACGCAACCCATACCCGCGTGTATTTGGACTAGGGCTTATTTTATGTCTTACTGCAATAACGGTGTTAATCGGATTACAACGTTTCAATTACGGCTACCGCTACGACCCTGTTCTCACCCATGGCTATTCACAAGATATTCCGATCTTACACTCGCACCTAAGCCGAGATTCCACCACAAAAGCAGTACTTCTAGTGACCGATGAGCACGCAGCCTTTTACCGCGTGCTAGCAGACCGCGGGCAAACTCACTACGGCAAGCAGTTGCTCGTTGCAACCTCAATCGACGACGCCGAAACTCAAGCAGGCACAGACGGCACAGTTATTATCGAGCGTCAGGCTACCTTTACCGGCCATTCGCCAAGCGGGGAATTGAAGCGTATTTTAGTAAACGATCGCCAAAAAGAAGCTGACCGCTTCTACCTTTACCGTCAGCAGTAGCTGCGCTATAATAATACGCATTGAGCAAGACAATAACCAAACAGAGGGAGAGTACCTATGGACCAGATGAAAATGGCCAAAAAACTATACGATGCACAAAAACAGCTTAAAAAAGAGATTATTGAAGTAGTATCAAGCGACGAAAACCCAGAGGTTACAATGCGGTTTAGTGCTGCTATGGAAATTAAAAGTGTGGAAATTGACCCAGAATTCCTTAAGCCAGAGAACGCTGAAGAGCTTAATAACCTCGTAAAATCATGTATTCGTGATGGACTTGCACAGGCACAAACTGTTGCCCAAAATAAAATTCAGCCAATGCTTGGAGGCCTCGGCAAGCTGCCATTTTAATCAGTTAGCCTAGCAATTATGGCGCAGCAACTACCCAAAGCCCTGGCTGATCTTATCGATGAGCTAGGGCATCTACCTGGTGTCGGCCCACGCACCGCAGAGCGGTATGCGTATTTTTTGCTGCGCCGAGCCGAATCGGGCAATCAGCAACTAGCCCGGGCAGTCGCCAATCTGCAAACTGGTGTTAAAACTTGCCCAGTTACATTTGCGCTGATCGATAGCAATGAAGCTATCTCGCCGCTATATACCGATCAAGCTCGTGACAAAACCACTGTAGCAGTAGTAGAAGAGCCGCTTGATGTTATTGCACTTGAGCGCACCGGGCAGTTCAAGGGAACTTACCACGTGCTTGGTGGGGCAATTAGCCCGATTGATGGCATTGGCCCAGAAGAACTGCATATTCCAGAGCTGCTTACTCGCATTAAACAAGATCAGGTGCGCGAGCTGATTATCGCAACCAACGCCTCGGTCGAGGGCGAATCTACCGCCTTATTTTTGCAGCGATACCTGAAAGACCACGGCGTCACTATTACCATTAGCCGCCTTGCACGAGGACTACCAATCGGCGTTGATCTTGAATATGCCGATCAGATAACTCTCTCACATGCACTGCAAGGGCGTAGTATTATTACATAAGTTTATATCATGACAAAAGAAACCCACCAAACCACAGCACCAGCGCCCTTAGTCAGCGAGCTACAGCACGCTCGTGAAATGATAGATGCTGCGCAATCGATTGTCATTATTCAGGCTGAGAACCCAGATGGGGACAGTCTTGGTTCGGCACTACTGCTTGAGCATATATTAGGTGACCTTGGAAAAGATGTGTCACTACATTGCCCAGTTGAAATCCCTAAATATTTGCGCTACATCCGTGGCTGGGACCGCGTGGAGGCAGATTTCAACGTGCAGGCCGATTTAGCCATTATTGTTGACACTTCAGCGCAGGTATTACTTTCTAAAACGCTTGACCAGTTGGGGGTCGCTCACTGGCTACAAACTCGGCCGGTGCTTGTAATAGACCATCACCTTGAAGTAGGCGATTTGCCATTTTCAACCACCATGCTACACCAAGAAGCAGCTGCCACCTCGATGGTGGTATTGCAATTAGCGGAGTACGCCGGTTGGAAGCTGTCAGCTGAAGCCGCCGAAAATGGACTTATTGCACTCATGAGCGATAGCCTGGGGCTCAGTACACCAAGTGCTGATGCAGCTGCATTTGCTGCAGCAACTCGGTTCGTCGAACTGGGCGCCAACAACGCAGCGATCGAAGAGCGGCGCCGTGAATTTATGAAAAAAGCTCCAGAAATTTTAGCCTACAAAGGCGAGCTCTTGCAGCGCATTGAGTATTACCTGGATGGCAAACTGGCTGTTGTTCACGTGCCCTGGGAGGATATTCGTGCGTATAGCGACCAGTACAACCCAAGCGCACTAGTTATCGATGAGATGCGCCTAGTGGATGGCGTGGAAGTTTGCGTAGCCATTAAAACCTACCCAGACCAAAAACTAACAGGGAAAGTTAAAACCAACCTACCGATTGCGCACGATATTGCCGGAGCTTTCGGTGGCGGTGGCCACGCCTATGTGGCAGGTTTTCGAATTTATGAATCATACGAAACAGGGCTGCGCGAGCTCGTAGCAGCTACAGATGCCGCCTTGCAGCGCGCCTGTACCACTGCGGCAGCCTAGCCGCATCGGAAGCGTGCCAAGCTGCTGCACCCCGCGAACTTCACCGGGCCAAGCGAAGCTAACCATGACAACGAAAGGACCTTATGAGCGTTTCCTTATACAACTCTTTAACAAAAACTATCGCGCCAGTTACGCCGCTGACAGGGGATACATTCCGCATTTATTCATGTGGACCAACCGTATATGACTACGTCCACATTGGTAACTTAAGTGCCTTTATCGCAGCCGATACGTTGCGGCGTGCCCTGCAACTAGCAGGCTTTCGAGTGCAGCACACGATGAACTTTACCGATGTGGATGACAAAACCATTCGCCGCAGCGCCGAAATGCACCCTGAAGCTGCTCCAAATGAAGCACTAACTAATGTGACTACATTTTTTGGTGAACAATTTTTGCAAGATATGACAACAGTCGGTAACGACACTAGCGCGTACACCTTTATTCGCGCCACGAGTCAACCAGCCATGGCAGCAATGCAATCACTCATTACCAAGCTAGTGAACGCGGGTGTCGCCTATATTGCCGATGATGGCATTTACTTTTCAATTGCAGCTTACCAGGCCTCGGGCAAAACTTATGGCCAGCTCACCGAGCTAGACTTAGGCCAAGCAGATAAGCGGCAGCGCATTAACAATGATGAGTATGATAAAGACGCCGCCCATGATTTTGCGCTGTGGAAGCTGCAAAAGCCAGGGGAGCCAGCCTGGGATTTTGTCATTGACGGCACTAACTACGCAGGCCGTCCGGGGTGGCATATTGAATGCTCAGCCATGAGCCAATTGAGCCTAGGGTTGCCATTTGATATTCACACCGGCGGCATCGATTTGGCCTTTCCACACCACGAAAACGAAATTGCGCAAAGTACCGCACTGGCAGATGATCTGCACGCCACCTATGCAGCACTCTTTTTGCACAACGAGCATATTTTGGTAGATGGCAAAAAAATGAGTAAAAGCCTGCATAATTTCTTAACCCTGCGCGATCTAACCGAAAAAGGCATCGACCCGCTGGCTTTTCGTCTGTTAGTACTGCAATCTCACTACCGCAAAAGTACACTCTATTCTGATGATACGATACATGCGGCAGGGCAACGCCTTGCACACTGGCGACAAGCAAGTGCGCTGCGCTGGCAGACAGGCCAACCTTTAGATGAAACCGCCACAGCAACAGACATTGCCGCAGCGTTACAGGCCGCACAGCGCGATACCTTTTTTGGTGCATTTGCTCATGATTTTAGTGCGGCGCTTTGGCAAGACCTTAATACCGCAGCAGCACTTACGGTGGTCGATGCTGCTATTGACGCAATTGAGAAGACGGACCCAGAGGCATTGTCAGCCACAGCCTTTGATGCTTTTCTGCATATGATCGACGGCACACTTGGCCTTGATTTGCGAGCTTCATCGCGTAATATTACGCCAGAGCTGCAGCAGCTTATCACCAAACGGGAAGCCGCCCGCACGCGCAAAGACTGGCACGAAGCAGACAGGATTCGTGATACTCTGGCCGAGCAAAAAATTGCCGTGCGAGATACAGCCAATGGTAGCCAATGGTATTGGCTCACCTAGGCCGCGCCTCCACTAAACTATAACCCCTTACTGACTTAGTAAGGGGTATTGGTATGCCGTAGTTCTAACGCGGCACCACACTGCTAGCTAATTCACCCGCTTAAGCTGATGTACTGCCACGGTGTTTTTTATGCTTCTTTTTACCAGAAGCGGCTTTTACTTTCTGGTTACCACCAGCTTCATGTTCAGCTTCACCGGCAGGAACAGCCTCTTCGGTCGCAGCTGCCGACTCGCCTCTTGCCACTTTTGCAATAGCTTTCTTTAGCTTTGTTTTAGCCTGAGCAGACCGCCGACGTGCGACATAATCCTCGAGTAAAATCTTGATACAACCCGCAATTGGGATCGAGATGATACCGCCCGCAATGCCAAACATGTAGGTACCGATTGTCACGGCCGTTAAAATCACTAAGGCTGAAAGATTGATCGAACGAGACTGCACCACAGGAGCAATCAAGTTATTTTCAAGCTGCTGATATACGATAAAGAAGATGACATAAATAACCGCCGCTGTTAGATCGTTCAGCGCAAGCAGCGCAGTAGCTAGCGCTCCGGCGATAGTGGCACCAAACATTGGGATAAGCGAAAGCACAAAGGTAAGTGCAATAACTGGCATCGCAAGATTAGCGGGAATACCGGTGAACAGACTAAGAATAAATACCGCTAGCCCAGCATTCAAGCCACCAATCATTGAGACAAGCAGCTGACCATTTACGTAGTTCGTCACCACATTATACATTTTATCGAGCAACCCCCGGTGATAAAGCATTCGTGAGCGATTAGTGTATAGCAACCAAATACGATCGACCCACACCGGACCTTCCACCAGCATCAGGAAGGTAAGCACAAGCACAAGCAAGCTAGCCGTTAGTAGTGATGCCGCTGATCCAATGCCGCTTACCAGCATACCGCCAGCACCTTGCGCTATGGTCACGACACTTGAGCGCACCGACTCTGCCGCCTGGTTTACCTGAGGCTCTAAATGATACCGCTGCACCAAACCAGATAGTCCATGCCACTGATTTTGAGCATTTTCTACCAAAGACGGCACAGTGCTTGCAATCTTAGCAGTCTGTTCAATGATTGGAGGTACCACCAAAAAGCCAAAAATGCCAAGTGCAACAACAATAAGCACAAAGGCAATAGCTGTGCCGCCTACTCGGCTACGGTTTGGTAGCATTTTTGCGAGCGTTGCCACCGGCTTAGACAGAGCAATTGCTAGGAAAAACGAAACGCCAATAATAGTAAGCGCCTCCCGGGCAGTAAATAGTAACCAACCTGCAGCCGCAAACCCAATTACCACCAGCCAGAAACGCACAAATGTTTGTGTATCAATCTGTATCTTCACTTTCATGAAGTCTATTATACCAGCTTTACTGGGTATTGCCATGAGCATTTAGCAATAGGGTCAGTCTATATAACAGAGGGAGCTACCAGCCCTGGGGTCGTTCTGCAGCTGGTGTGTAATACTCAGCTAGCACCTTGGCCCGTAGCTCATCGAAGCTACCGTCTGCAATGCTTTGTCGAATGTTGTCCACTAGTCGCACAATAAACCGCTGGTTGTGGATTGTGGCCAGTGTGCCAGCAAGCATCTCTTTGGCACGGAACAGGTGGTGTAAATATGCTCGGCTGTAATTCTGGCAGGTGTAACAATCACAATCTGCATCAAATGGTCGGAAATCATCTTTAAAGCGGCGACCAGTAATATTAATTCGGCCATACGGTGAATATAGCGCCCCATTTCGCCCCACTCGAGCAGGGGACACGCAATCGAAGGTGTCGGCACCCGCCTCAATACAGGCAAATATATCATCTGGCTCCGAAATGCCCAGCATATGGCGTGGCTTAGCCTCTGGCAATTCATCACACATCCAACCTACGATTTGGCCAATATTTTCCTTACGCAGCGCGCCGCCCAAACCAAAGCCATCAAAATCACGCTCACCATAAAACCGCGCCGACTGTCGACGCAAATCTTCATAATCTGCCCCCTGAATAACGCCAAACAATGCTTGATATGGCTTATCAGCGCGCTCTGCAGTGAGGCGCTTATGTTCCCGCAAACTGCGCTCAGCCCAAGGATGCGTACGCCGAGCTAGCGACTCAACCTGATATGCATAGCTGTGGTGCAACGTCGTCAGCTCATCAAACGAAAAGATAATATCAGCCCCAAGCTGATGCTGAATCTGCATTGACACTTCTGGATTAAAGCGGTGCCGACTACCATCGAGGTGCGACTTAAACGTAACGCCATCATCATCAATCCAGGCTAGCTTATCTTTTTTTGCAGCGTACTGGCCTTGTTCTTGGCCGGTCATGTCGATCACTTTTTTAAAACCAACGCCCAGGCTCATCACTTGAAAGCCACCACTATCGGTGAAGGTAGGCCCCGGCCAATTAGCAAACGCACCTAGCCCGCCGGCTTGGTCAACAATTTCGGCACCTGGCCGCAAATATAAATGGTAGGCATTGGCTAGCATAGCCTGCGCGCCAGTTGCCGCCAGCTGCTCGGGAGTAAGTGCCTTCAGGGTAGCCTGCGTACCGACAGGAATAAAGGCCGGAGTTTGAATAACTCCATGCGGCGTATGGATCGTACCCGTTCGCCCGTGTCGGCCGGGCAATCGACTGTGCACCTCAAACCAAAACGGGGGCTGCTCTGTATTTTGTTGTGTCATTTGCACCTCCTTACTACTGCAGCCATTATACAATGTATTACATAGTTCTGCCAGATTACTGTTTGCAAGTACACCGCCCCCTGTGTCATACTTTGCATATGACAATGACGCAATTATCGCCAATCGTCCAGGTAACCCACCTGACAAAGTCATTTGGCAAAACAACTATTATCGACGGTCTATCATTCGAGGTACGCCGTGGTGAAACCTTCGGCCTCCTCGGCAGCAACGGATCAGGAAAAACAACTATTATCCGCACGCTACTCGGCATCTATATTGCTGATGGCGGTAGCCTCACCATTAATGGCCACGCCTATTCTCCTAAAAACGGGGAAATTATCGGCTATCTACCAGAAGAGCGCGGGTTATACCGCAATGAAACCGTGCTTGATGTGATGCTTTACTTTGGAGAACTAAAGGGCATGAGCCGCAAAGATGCAAAAACCTATAGCCTAGAATTCCTTAAAAAAGTAAGCCTTGCCGACAAAGCCAAAACCAAGCTGAGTAAGCTCTCTGGTGGCCAGCAGCAAAAAGTACAGCTTGGCATCACTATGATGAACAACCCAGAGCTACTCATCCTTGACGAGCCGACCAAAGGCTTCGACCCAGTCAATCGCCGCCTACTCCGTAGCCTCATTGAGGAGCGCCGCGCAGCCGGAGCGACTATCATTCTGGTTACCCACGATATGGCAGAAGTGGAAGAGTTGTGCGACCGACTCATTCTACTAAAAGACGGCAAAGCCGCAGCCTATGGTACCGTAGCCGAAGTTCGGGCAGCGCACGGTGGTAAGTCGATCGATGACATTTTCGTTGACCTCTACTCATATACCGTTCAAGATCAGCCAGCAGAGGAGGAGCACCATGTTTAATCTAAAGACTGTTATGCGCTTTGAAATTCTGCGCACCCTGAAAAAGCAAAGTTTTTGGCTAAGCATCCTGCTACCACCAATTATTATTGCCATTATCAGTGGTATTATGGTTTTCTCAAATAAAGCCTCGAGCGACCAGCTCAAGCAGTTAGCAAGCGGTTCTGATCGCATTGTCATTATCGACCAATCGGGCAAGGTGAGCAAGGAAGCCTTCCAGGGAGAACACGCCTTTACAAAAGCTACCGACAAGGATAGTGCTATTTCAGACGTAAAGCACGGCCGCAAGGATGCTGTTATATTTATTCCAAAGCAGGTAGGGGAGCAACCGGTTGAAGTGTATGCAAAAGATGAAAACATCTTCAATAACAACCGCTACGAAACTATGGCGCAGCAACTGCTAAAAAGTTCGGTCAATAGCAAGATTGATGCTGCAGACCAGCAAATTATCGCCGGTAAATTACAAACCAATAGCACCTTTTACCGTAATGGGCACCAATACGACCCTATCGGTAGTATGATTATCCCGGCAGCCTTTCTGATTTTGCTATATATTGTACTGATGACGTTTGTGAACCCTATTCTTACCAGCACCTCAGAAGAGAAGGAAAACCGCGTCACCGAGATGATCCTCACGACCATCCAACCACGCACACTGATTTTTGGAAAAATTCTTTCTATCGTTATTCTTGCGGCAATGCAAATCATTATCATGACTCTTATGACGATTGTCACGTATCTTGTGCTAGATAAAACAGCAGGAGTACCGCTCGATATGGTCAAACACATACAAATCGAGCCTGTTCGCATCGCCATGAGTGCCTTAATTAGTACCGCTGGCTTTGCATTCTTTGCTGGACTGGTGATTGCTGTTGGCGCTGCAGTACCAACAGCCAAAGAAGCTGGTAGCTTCCTTGGTGTTTTGATGACGCTATTCTACGTACCGCTATATTTCATCATGCTCATCATCTCAACGCCAGATGCACTACTAGTTCGCATCATCTCACTAGTGCCACTTACCTCACCAATGCCGCTCCTAATCCGCAATGCAACAGGCAACCTACCGCTTGGAGAAGGGCTACTCGCAGCCGGCATCTTGATTGTCAGTGCTGGTATCACCTTCTGGATTGCCATCCGCCTCTTCCACTATGGCTCAATCGAATATAATAAGGTGCTATCGCTCAAAGCTATTTTCTACAAAGAGAAACGATCATAACCCAGCAAAATATAACACTGCCCGGGAACCATATGTTTCCCGGGTTTTTGCTGCCACTTAGTTTTTAGCAAAAAGTAAAACCCCCGGGGCTACTATGCAAGTTACTGCATAGCACCTCGGGGGCCTGTGCGCGTGATGGCTATTTACTTTTAGTAGGAGCGGGTTACTAGCTCAAGCTCGTCTCCAAGCCCCAGGATTTCCTTCAGCTCCTTCACCTCTTTAGATACCTGGTCTGCTTCGCCGGCGCTATATAGCACAATCCGGTTATCAACCGTGCGTACTAATAGGTGCTTACTACGCAAGCCGGTCCTATTGGTAATAGCTTTATCAAACTGCTCGCTCATGCCAATACAAACCAGCAGCGTGGGCAGATCTCCCTCTCGCAGCTGTAAGGTACCAGCAAGCTGAGATAAAGATCGCTGAAGCTGCCCCGCAGGAACATTCAATTCTGAAACATTACCAGCCGAAAACGGCTTTGCTACGTTCAACAAATTGTTGAGCACGATTCGATGCTGAGCAAATGCCCTACCCAGCGCGCGCTCTTTCTCATCACGAGTAACCTTATGGCTATCCCAAACACCTGGCGACGTAGACCGTTCAGCTGGTCGACCCGTCCCATTAAGAAGACGCGTCGCCACACCAGCCAGCCAGTAAATTAGCCCTGGCTTCAACTTCTCTCCGCCACAGTTAAACCAATCGGTGTCAAGCAGAGGGACGATTAGACAGTCTAGCGAGTGATCACTCTCCAGTAACCGCTTAAGTCCCGGAAATAATTTTGACATCGCAGGAGCTGTATGCTGTTTCTTCGCCTGAATTTGGCTTTCAGCATTTGTATCAAAATCGATCAGCAATTTCATCACTTCCTAATAATCAAGGTGCACACAGGGCTTCACTCCGGATGAGCGAATACAACCTGCATGCGCTCAAATCCAATGAATGAATCTGATCTTATTGTGCCACACTATGGCTATATTCGCAACTAGGTTACCTAACGTATATCACTCACCCATCAACTTGCACTTTATGCCATACCCGTATATAATAGGCTTACTAGCTCACAAATGCGTGGCGCACAGTTTTTGTCGCAGGCCTGCATCCCGTGGGCTTGGCTGTGTGTACTTTGAGAATATGGTTCTCTTGGTTAGAGAGAAAGCGTATTTTTCCGTTTTGTGACGAGAGATAGAAAGGTTGTGAGTGATCACAATGTTTAAGCGTGTTACGAACTGGGGTGTGCTGGGAGCAATAATTCAGTATACCAAGAAGTATGATGTGGAATGCCTGCTAACGCAGCAGCAACTTCCACTAGAGTCCAGGCCACGCAAGGTATCTACCTACAAGACTCTGATAGCAGACGAAGAGCTACTCGAGAACCTTCGTCAAAACCTGGATGATGACAGGAAAGCCTTCATCGAATATCGTACTGAGTTCCTTAACGCATACTATGCCCGCGAAAATGACAATCATACAGGTGCTGGCCTGCAGGAGCTACTGCCAAAGATTAAAGATCTTACCGACGTGGAGCTTGCTCAGCGGAATAGGCAGTACGACAACTTCTGCATAATTCAGCAGGATATTTCAGATGTCCTGCGCGGCTTAGTTGGTAATGGCAATCGCCGTATTCTCAGTAGCAAAGAGATCAGTGATTATATAGCAAAACTATACAATATTTTGCTTCTTATTCCTGATGTCTTACCTGAAGATGAGGTGAGCAGGCGTGCATTCCAGCCGCTGAATGACAAGGTGAATATCATTGACATTCTCAGTGACTGGCATCTTCTCAGTAATAAAAGGTTAACTGCCGGTGAGCGTTTGCTAGATAGCCAATGCGGCTACGGAACTAATCCTGAAAATATAGAGTATATTCGCGGAGCAGGCGAAGCTGGCCGTCCTACAGAAGAATATATGCAGTGCGTAGAGGCAGTTGAGAAACTGTACCCGTACCTGCATGGCTTTGGATATAGTACGAAGCAAGCGTTTTACTTTAAACGGTGGAGCCACACAGAGGACACTTATACTCAAGAAGACTATAGGCTGTCTATTCGCCTGCAGGGCGCTGAGTTAGTAATCAGCAGGGAACGCGAGTTTACATTCAATAATATAATGTATCCGCGCGGCAAGGGCGAGAGGAGTATTGCAGCAGCAGTAATCAGCATTCTGCTTAAGCTGGACCCTGACTTTTACTGGCGCTCTCTAGGCTCCCACATCCTATAAAAGACCTCACTACCTAAGAAAGGACCACAGCCACCCCCATTCACATTCATCTATGTGGATTGGGGGCTTTTTACTTTTGCTGCCGCTTGGGCTGGCGTGGTATACTAAACATAAGTTATGCGTATTCTTGTGCTTGAAGATGAACCGAAACTTGCCCGCAGCTTGCGGCGAGCATTAGAGAGCGAGGGCTACGCTGTCGATGTTGAGCATACCGGCTTTGATGCACTCGCTGCCGCTCAGGCCAGCACTTATGATGCACTGCTAGTCGACCGTATGGTGCCCAGCGGTGCACCATCACCGCAAGACGATGCGCTATTTAGCGATGGCGTGCAGATTATTAAAACCTTGCGCAGCAAGGGGATTATGACGCCTGCCATACTGGTCACTGCACTCGGAACACTTGATGACAAAACTACAGGCCTCGATGCTGGCGCCGATGATTACCTAGTAAAACCTTTTGCCGTAGACGAACTTTTGGCTCGCGTGCGCGCTTTGCTGCGTCGTCCTTCGCGGGCAGTGCAGCCAC
The DNA here is from genome assembly GCA_905372785.1 of Candidatus Saccharimonadota bacterium. Classification (GTDB taxonomy): domain Bacteria; phylum Patescibacteriota; class Saccharimonadia; order Saccharimonadales; family Saccharimonadaceae; genus VGLK01. The sequence continues at coordinate 68,776 of CAJPQG010000001.1, read as the reverse complement.
AAATCACCTTTGCCGGCTTTACGCTAGACCAAAACCAGCGACAGCTACAATTTGCAGGCAAGCCGGTTTCACTAACGAGCAAAGAATTCGGCCTGTTAGAATATCTTCTTTTGCGCCGTGGCCAAGTAGTGTCGAAAGAGCAGCTGGCTGAGCATGTTTGGGATTTTGATGCCACAATTTTACCAAACACCATTGAAGTGCACATAAAGCAGCTTCGTAAAAAGCTCGCTCAGCACGCCAAAGAAAACATCATTACCACTGTGCGCGGTTTCGGCTACAAAATTGAGGCACAATTACCAGAGGAGGGCACCTTATAGCGGCTCCACAGCGCACCAAAAAACAAGCAGCGCACGATCCGTTCACTGCAGCTAGTGATATTATCCGGCAAAGTGGCGACCGGTTCCGTAGCCATACTGCCGCGCTATTCCAGTCGGCGACACTTAAATTAACTGGGTGGTATTTGCTCATTCTCATGTCGGTGAGTTTGCTTTTTAGTATCGTTATTTTTGGTACAGCCATCAATGAAACCCGGCAACGCCTCATCGGTTTTGAAGAGGGAATTTATCATTATGCTGAAACAAATACTACCGCAAAACACCTCGACCTACGCAACCAGGAGCTCAACACCACAGCCCGCAACATGGCTGAAAGTTTGGTATATATGAATCTTTTGGTACTTGCCGCCGGCGGGCTCGGTGCTTACTTTTTAGCTCGCCGCACACTACGGCCAATCAGCGAAGCTTTAGCTGCTCAGCAGCGATTCACCAGTGATGCCAGCCATGAGTTTCGCACGCCGCTTGCCAATATGAAAATGGAGCTCGAACTCGCCCTACGAGACCAGCACATGAGTAAAAAAGATATGGCTGCCACTATGGAAAGCACACTGGAAGAGATCAACTCGCTTACCGAACTTACCAGCGTACTGCTAGCACTAGCAGCCAAAGACGAACAGAATAACGTCGTCGAAAAGACTAGTATTTCACAGCTACTTCATCGCACTCGAGAGCGCTTCTCAGCCGATACAAGCCGCATTCATATCACACAAAGAAGTGCCACCTCTCGGTATAATGCCACCATCAACCCAGCGAGTATGATGGAGATTTTCACTATCATTATCGATAATGCGCTGAAGTATTCCTACCCCAACACGCCGATTACACTCCATTTGCAGCGCCGACCTGGCCGTATCGTGGTACAAATCACAAACAAGGGAAAGGGAATCGCCGCAAAAGATATTCCGCACATCTTTACCCGCTTCTACCAAAGCGATAGTTCCCGCAGTGGCCATACGCACCCTACGCGAGGATATGGGCTTGGGCTTGCACTGGCACAAAAGTTGGTAAAACTGAACCGCAGCACCATTTCAGTGCAGAGTAAACCAGGTGAAAGCACTACGTTTACCCTCAGCTTGCCCCAGTAATATGCCCTCATAAGCATTTTCTATAAAATTATCCAAAATCTTCAGATAGAATTCAGATAAGCATGGCATTATAGGGGTGTAGCAGGGAACTCCACCACAACTTCAACCCCTGCCACACTCACAAATAACTCGAAAGGTAATGTATGACAAACGACATTTTTTTGAGCAAAAAAGGATTTAAAGAACTAAAGAAAGAACTACAATCGCTAGAGAAGAAGCTGGTATCAATCACGCAGCAACTTCATAGCACTGATAAACGCCAAAACCGTGAAGCCCGCCAAGAACGTGGGGAACTACTATTCGAGCTTGAAGCTATCGAACAAGAAATCTACGAAAAGAATAACCTCTTAGCGCGCGCCAAGCTGTTACCGGCCAAGCGTAATCGCGTCAAGGTTGCGCTTGGTTCGGTGGTTGATCTGATTGATCAACACGGTAAGCGCGTGCGCTACACCCTAGTGAATAGTATCGAGGCTAACCCAAGCGATGGGCGTATCTCGGTCGATAGTCCACTAGGAAAAACTCTTATCGGTCGTAGTATTCGTGATACGTTTGAGTGGACCACGAAGTATACTACCGGTCAGATGCGTCTTGTAGCTATTTCGTAGCTTCCCCCGCTACGCAGAATAGCTACGGTCCGACGTTTTCCACCCCCTGTTTCATTCAATATACACTCACTCCTTCGCAGCCTCGCTTCCCCCGCGGGGCTGCTTTTATTATGAACCTTATCTTGGCAAGGCGCAAAAACAGGGCAGTGCGGTACATACTTTAGTAAAAATAGTCTAGACAGCGCCTATAAAATAGGCTACAATAGTAAACATCTTGGGGATTGGCCAAGTGGTAAGGCAGCGGGTTCTGGTCCCGTGATCGGGGGTTCGAATCCCTCATCCCCAGCCAAGCAATTATTCACCACAATCGTCGTTGATTGTGGTTTTTCTTTGCTTATGGTATACTATATGTATTGTGACGAGCTTGCCACAATTGGTATTGAGCACCCCCGCTCATTGCTATTTGCACATTCATAGAAAGTAGGTCATGTTTATGACATCTCTATATAGTGGGCCACCCGACTCCGGCCTAGATCCAACTCCAAAAGATACCATAGAGCTGTATCGGCTTTATCCATGCGATGAAGCAGAACGCGATATAGTGGATGGTTTGTCACCCGAGATACGCGCTTTACTCAAGGAAGTAAGCCGTCTTGGATTACCAAGGCTAATCCAAGTTTTAGCACAAAACCTCACGGAGTCGCCCACAATCTCTCTACCGGAGATTGCTACAGAAGCTACCGAGCTGGCAACTCCAGAAACTGAAGCCGACCTCAAGGAAATGATCAGAGGGCTTTTTGGCCTTAGTGCAGAGGACAGTGAAATAAAACTGACACTCATCTGCAAGAGTTCTCGGCTTTACCCTGCTGTTAACACGCTATTGCCTGTGGGTGTGTTTGTTCGCACTAAATCGAATGATGTTTTCGCCTATGTTAATTGCAAAACGCTTGGGCGAGATTCCTATATAGGACGCCAGATTAGCGAAGCATTAATTCGCCAAGTGCGAGCCGAATCAACTGGGCAAGTATTATTCTTTGACCCAAATGGTGCACAGGCAAACTCTGAGGCTGTGGCAATTGGGGCATCATGGTGTGGCTGGAGAGATGGCTGGTGGCGTCAACAAGGTGTGTACGAGCTACTTATGTTCCGCAAATAACTGTACATAACGTACACCGCACCATGCTCCTACTATCTATCACCCCTTAGGATGCTCCCTTGTCTATGTGCTACAAGCACGCTGATAAGGTGAGCTCCTAAGGGGGCTTTTTCTTTTAACCCTTGCGCTCCAGTATAGTTTCTGGTATTATTCATTCACCGACATATGACAAACTTACAACAGTAAGCTACTCGTATCGCTTCGGCGGTTCAATTATATGTTCATATGTCTCTTGGTCGTAGCGTCCTAAAAGCGCTCCCATCAACCGTACATTGATAATGTGATTGAACCAATTTTTTATTGCTACTACTCTACAGATTGGAGTTTGATTATGTCAAACACTACTGCTGCTACCTTGGCTCAGAACAAGACCACTCTTGCCGGCCAGGAGCTCCCTAGCAAGCGCCTGAATCCGGATAATGGACGCATGTCTGTCACCAAAATTAGCCATATGCGTGGACACTTGTCGGTCGAAGAATCACGGCAGCTGGTCAAGTTAGTCAACACGGAGTCCCCGGACGATGAGGTTTGGCTCATTACCGAAAAGGGAACCGATGGGCAGCCTGTTTTACTCGGTATCATCAACCAGAAGCGGGAAGATGAAACACTAGAGATTCTGCCTATCCAGGACCAGCTGCAGAGCCTGTTCGACCTGGTGGTGCTAATTGCCACCGTCATCAGCAGTGATATCATTCCAGAGGGGAGTAAATTCGCCTACCTGCACAAAGATTTCCTTGAAGCACTGTCAAACAAGCAGGGCGGCCAAGGAGTGGTTATGGTTATGCAGCGCTTTGGATTCCATGTCCCAGACGACAATAATCCCGAGCACCGCGGGCGTCTTACTTCGAACAGCCGTGAAGGAGTGCTCCCAGTTGTGGACGACCTATCTCAAGATCTACGCAAGCGGGAAAAAGAGTACTGGCAGCACGTTGCAGCAAACCAGCAGCAGCGCAAGCAAGCAGCATAATACCCACCGCCACCGTGCGTAGCAGTATATTGGTTCTCACATAGAACCAATGACAACCCCCATGTTAGCCTGCGCTGGCATGGGGGTTTTATCATGACTAAAGCAGCATAGGCTGTATTTTACATTACTGCCCACGCTATGGTATGATAGTCATTATCACATATGGTGATGTAGGGCTTTTAGCCTAAATTGCTGCTATAGTAACCAGCTATGGCATGCTCTTTGACAGTATACGTTTACAATTATGAAAGTTTGGTGATTTTTACCATGACCTCACTTGTATTGGATAAGCATCCCGCTTCTGCCAGCTGCAGCGCAGAGGAGACGAATACCCCACATACGCCTTGGAAGGTTGAAGTGTGCAACGCACAGGCAGCCGGGGATGACAAGGCTACCGCTTCGTGCGATATCACAAAGCTGCCACCGCAAAAGGTTCTAGAAGCCCTTCGGCTCATGAAGTTGCCGCGAGGGATGAATATAAAACTTCGTCAGCTGGAAAGCTACTACCAGGCAGACATCCTTAAGACTACTGAGTTTGCCGAAGCGGTGCGCTGCTTTATTTGCAGTGCATTCAACGACAAACAAGGTCCGATGACACACGGCCAGATAAAAGCAATTTACTCGGTCCCACGAGATAAGCTCGCTGAGATCGCCACCTGTGGAAACAGGTCATCTGCTGCGAAACAGGGTGTCGAGACTGAATCTAGGTGGGTATCCCCCCAGGATGCAACACTAATTGGTTTCATTGCCCTTGAAGGTATTGAAGGTATGGAGACTCCTCGTTTCATCGTGCCAATTGCTCCAAAGAGTCGCCTGATTAGCAAGGAAGGACCAGCCGATAGGGATAGTGAGGTGCTCCAGCTTTTAGCTGCCGCTACTTACTACTGCCAGGCTATTTCGTCTACTGAACCGGGGCGCAATAGCGAACGTCATATATGGCTCAGCCTGAAGAATGTTGACGGCGGAGTAACCAACTCCACGCTCAATATCCTAGAAGAGAACGGCTTTCAGCCTACTACCAGTTCTATGGGTAAATTGCGGGGGTTCAATCCGTCGCACCGCAGCCACTATCGGTTCATTTCATCTTTGGAGGCTATTGTGACTCAGCTATCATCAGATACCACACAACCCAGCACCGCCAATGAGGCAAAGCAACCAGTGAAGGAGGAGGATAATATCACTTATCCGGCAGAAGACTATCGCAGCCTAGGAAGCCCCTGCGCTAAGAAGTCATAAGCTAAAAAGTGCTGTACTTATGCCATAATGTAAACGCTAACTATCTACCAGCCTCACTGCTTGGTTGAGCTTCTGCGCTACATAATGTGCATACTAAAGAAGCTCCCTTAACTGTGGGGCTTCTTTTTTTAGAACATTTTTTGTTACAATAAATAGGACTATGCCGAGTGGCGTCCCTAGCCGCCGCATAGTGATCTTTCACATACTCATATACTACAGAAAGGAATTCGTGAGTTCTGCCGTGCATTGCACCAAACAGCTTCTGCTCGACGGGAAAACGGCAACAGAAAGCTATTCTCCCGTGCTGACAGGGCTATTGTCATGTTGGCCAGAGGACCTCGAAGTGTCCGAGGAAGACCTGCAGCTATATATAACACCTTTTGCATGCCTACCAGAATCAGTGGTAGAAGACACGCAATATAGTCCGTTTGACTATGGTGATGAAGATCCCTATAGTCTCGTCTTCAATAGCCTTGAAGTCTGCTTGCAAATGGATGCACCAGAGGTAAGGGTACCCCTTTGTCGGTATCTCCTTGCTGACCCTTATGTTGCATTTCAGTGGCTCCGAGGCGCCTATAGATTAACAGCAGTTACCATGGGACTACCAAGCAAAGGGCTTCACGGCGACCTACTCTTTGTATCTATCACTCCAGTAGCGACGGATACAGAAGGGCCGCTCTACCTATCTTCTTCCTTTGTGGTAAAAGAAGGTAATCTACGCCCAACGCTAACGCTACCAGACAGTTTTGTGTTTAGCAAGCTAGTCGCTGCCTATTGGCAAACGATAAGTGGCGCATCGCAAGTCACACATAGCGTTGACATTACAGCACTATACCCGCAGTGGGAGGGTATGTCATTCGCAGAAATGCAAACAGCTGCGACAACTGTCGCCCGCATAAATAGCGATGGCAATGCCGTAGTGCAATTGCAATATGGCGGTATACCGCTCCGCCTTCCGTTCAAGTAATGTTGTAGCACTTGCTACGTCTACAACTACCGTAGAAAGGGACTATCATGGCTGACCATGACACTCCAAACATTGATAAGCTTGATAAGCTTCGACACCGGCTCAACGCCGACAACCCGGATTCAGTTGATCCGCCACTTAATAGGTTTCAACACCCGCTCGACGCCGACGACCCGGATTCAGTCAATCCGCTAAATGCTGGTGGCGAAAATCTATCGCTACAAGAGGTGCAGGAAAGTCTTACGGGCAAGGTGCGCGAGCCAAATACTAGTAGCAAATCAGAGTTGCCGCTAAGCCAATGGATCATTCGCCACCAGGCTTCCTTGCCGCTACTCACTCAGATGATTGAGCAAAAGGTGGAGCAGCTACCAGATCCAAGCGAAAAACTACAATCTAAAGCAAGGAAACTACGCACCAACCAGCGAGCAAGTGCCAGCGCGGTATTGAACAAGTTGTTTCATAAACTCGCACTCCGTGGCGAAACGAATGAAGCAGTCATACAGTCAGAACTCCTACATGGCCTTTTAATGGCACTGGGAGTTCGTCTGGATGACAAGACGATTCGTTCAAAAGAGAAGGCCCGGGTTGACTATAACTATGTTACTATTCTAGTAGCCAGCAGGGAGGTTTCGCCTCCTAGTTCTCCCGAGGGACAACAATCACAAAACTCGACCAGCATGAGCAGCTCGGTGCTGCACGAGCCGATCGGGCTTTTTGTGTATCTTAATCCCGATTCGCAGAGCCCTACGTCTACAGCTCTACAGTATATGTGTAGTGAAACCAAACCATTTGTGATACCACTATGTTCATAGAACAGGTGTCACTCCGCCCCAGCCCATTGGCTTGAGGCAGCTACCATGTTGCACACGTGCAGTAGCTGCCTCGCCTACGGCTGGGGTTTTTCTTATGCAATGATTGACAATACTATTTTTATATGGTAACATTTAAGCATACTTAACTGACAGCAGTTAAGTGTACATTTGACCCGTTTCGCATACAGTATGCGAAACCCAAGTTTGAAAGGTGAGATCGCAATGTCGAACTCCGTTACCTCTCTCAGCAACCCTACTCGTCTGGCAGACAGCTCAAACCTGACTTTCCAGGTAACTGTTCTGTGGCGCAATGCTGCAGGCGAACTGGATGCAGATGAGTGGACATTCCCCAACCAGGGAAACGCAGCCGACCAAGCTGCCAGGTTCAGTGACGCTGATCGCGAAACCAATGAGGATATCGCCCAGCAGGTGCTTCAGCACTTTGGGGCAATCCCGGCTAAAGAGATCGATGACATGGTGCTAGTTCGTGTCTCTGGACGTACGGCCGAGCAAGTGTCTGCAGTTGCGTTTGTTATGATTCGTCTGCGCAACAGTGGCACCTGGATGGTGTCCAGCACTGAAGCCGGGAACATGATCTTGGCTAGGAAGCCTGACCTCTACGATGATATTTGTAGTGAGATGATCATCGAAAAGGTTGCAGGAGAGAACGATCAGTTCATGCAGATGTAGCGATAGTTGCACTGCATCCGCCTTTCAGCGTAAAGGCCCCATAAAAAAAGAAGGCTTTGAGTATAACTCACTGAGTTAGCTCGTCTCTTTTATAGGGGCCTTCTTTCTTTTTGTTTTACATTTACTAAAAACTATGGTATATTATTAGATAGGTATCTTTGCCATAAAGATATTGCACCTACACAGACGAGATAGGAAGAAGGTTTTGACCATGACCAGCCATGTAGAGCGATCCACGAAGCCCGTATTATCGAATGAGGCTGTTCTTGATATACTTTCGGCAGAGCATGACACCATACGTACGGGCGCTATATCTGTTGAAGCATTTCCTACGTGGTACATCGCCAACATAGAATGGGGACATAAGGACGATAAGATCGATTTAATCGACACTACATATCTGACTACCCTTGCACAAAATATTGTGCCTCCCCTAAAGCTTGGCTACCCGGGTTCGATGGACCCAGTAAGGGATGACGAGGTGCGGTTAGCGCGCCGAGTTGTCATACTAGTTGGCCTTGAAAAAGATGACGAAACCAATACGCTGCGCCGCGTACCACTCGGCGTGATGTATAAGTTTGAGAACAGCCCGTATATCGTCATCATAAATAACAATCGAATCATGGATGATACGCTTTACGAAATAGTAAGGCTGCGTTTTATTGGTAGTTGTCATGCTATTGATGACAAATACAAAATCTTCCAATCCGAATCGGAGATAGAGAACGCTAAGCCTGAAGACATTGTCTTCATAAACCAAGCAATCAATGATACTACCTCGCTGTAGGTACCCCCGAAGAAAAGGCTCGAGCCGCTTGAGACAAGAAAGCTGCTTGCCTGAAGTACTCGGGCTTTTTTCTTTATGGTGCCCCAGTATATTTGCTATACTTACATCATATGAGCAAGAAAAAACAGCGTGTATTTACTGATATCCAAACAGAAGTAGTCGTAGGTGGCGGCCAAACATTGGCCACATTGCCAGATGGCCGCAAATTATTCCTATGGGGTGCACTGCCTGGAGAAATCGTCGATGCGCAAGAGACAAAACGCAAGTCGCACTACAGCGAAGGAATAGTCACCGCAGTTCACAAAGCCAGTCCTGAGCGCGTGGCGCCACAAGATCCTGAAAGTTATATATCTACCAGCCCATGGCAAATTATGTCGCCAGAAGCTGAAGCCCACTACAAAGCGGCGCTGTTAGAAGAGGCTTTTGAACTACACGACATTGTATTGCCAAAACCCATTACAGTCTATAGTGACGGCAACATGTATGGCTACCGCAATAAAGTGGAGTTTAGTTTTTGGTTTGATACAGCATCTGAGCGGCTTGACCTAGCATTTTTCCGTCGGGGTAGTCATGGAAAAATCCCCGTGCAAGGCACAAGTCTCGCAAATGATTTGACTAATCAGCTGGGAGCAGCGGTCGTACAGGCGCTTAACCAGCTAGGCATTGGCGGAAGAGCGCTAAAAACGTTACTCATCCGCACCAACAGAGCAGGTGAAGCCAGGTGGCAGCTTTATGTAAAAGACGAAAGCTTCCCAGTAGCCGACTTCTTTGCGGCACTGCCGAAGCAGTGGCAAACTGATAGCGTACAGGGAGAACTTATCTATTCTAATCCTAAATCTCCAGCCAGTGTTATCACCCGCCGCTTGTCTGCTACGCCGACCCCTTTGACTGATTCGCTACTAGGCGTTACATATCGCTACGCTACCGAAAGCTTTTTCCAAATAAACTTGCCGCTGTATGAACGCACGCTGCGTGATATTGCCAGTTGGCTGCCGGAAGATACACCGGTCGTTGATTTATACAGCGGCGTCGGCACTATTGGGCTGAGCGTAGCAGGGGACCGACCGCTCACGCTGGTGGAGATAAACGAGGCCGCCGTGCAAGAAATGCAGGCCAATATTGTGCAGCTCGGTCGGCAACAGAGTGCTCGTGCCATACTGGCCGCCAGTGAACAGGCGTTAGATGTCATTGCTCCAGAAGCGACAGTAATCGTCGATCCACCACGAGCAGGGCTTCATGAGGATGTGGTGCAGCAACTGCTAGCCAGCAGGCCAAAGCGTATTATTTACCTTTCGTGCAACCCAGTTACTCAAGCGCGAGACATTATGCGCCTAAGTGAACGCTATGGCGTTCGCGCTCATCAGGGGTACAACTATTTTCCACGCACGCCTCACATTGAACACCTCGTAGTGCTCGATACAATTTTGTAACATAAATAACAGCTGAACTAATTAATGCAGCGCCACTAACATGCAGTGGCGCTACTTGTTTTTGCGGCTTGCTGCATTACGGTGAGGGATAACAACGCTATCTCGCGTCAAGCCATGCTGATAAAAATACTTGACTGCTAGTCGCCAGCTCGTCGATGAGTCTGGGTCCCATTCGTAAATTTCACCATCGCGTACCTCATCAATTCGCCATAGGGCAGGATTGTATGGCGCTAATGTTTTATAGTAGCGAATATCCGCTGGCGACACTGAACTGCGCCCCGGAAAAACCTCTTGGAACCGAGTTTCACCATACTGCTCGAAATAATCAGACTGTCCGGCAGGAGGCAGCGCATCGGCCGGCACCAAATTCATATGTAGCACCATCTTGCGCATATCAGCATAGGTTAGGTGCGTTGGACCAGCAATAAATACGTATAATTCTTTGTGCGCATTGGTAAACACAGTTGCCTTAGCAGTTCGGCTGACGCTAATTGTATTAGCAATGATCCGCTCGATGCTCATCTCCACCCCAAAGTACCCAGCGACTTGCTTGGCTAGTGTGCTCGGGCTAAAAAGACCATCACTCATGCCACTATTTTACAATACGCTTATGGTAAAATCTAGCCGCACACGCAGCAGTCAAGCAAAGCAGCGGCAGATGCGCTATACTATACATATGACATTTTCATCTCGCTATGCAGCGTTAAACGCAGCCCAAAAACAAGCAGTCGACACCATCGACGGGCCAGTGCTCGTGGTGGCCGGGCCGGGCACCGGTAAAACAGAACTCCTCAGTATGCGCGTGGCAAATATCTTGCGCAAAACCGACACGTTGCCTGAGTCTATCCTATGTTTAACCTTTACCGACAGTGGCGCCACCACCATGCGTCGCCGCCTAAGTAGTATTATTGGCAAAGACGCCTATACTGTTGCCATTCATACGTTTCACAGTTTTGGCAGTGAAATTATTAATCAATATAGCCAATTTTTCTACAAAGGTGCCGACATGACCGTTGCCGACGACCTCGTGCGGCAACAGCTGCTTGAAGATTTGCTAAAACATTTGCCGCACGACGCTAGCCTGCGAGCTAAAGGGCCTCAGGGTGAATTTATCTATCTGCACCCTGTCTTGCAGCGAATTAGCCAACTCAAACGTTCTGGAGTTAGCCCTGCCGAACTAGTCGCCGTCCTCGATGAAAATGAACAATTTTTTGATACATATCAGCCAGCATTTACACAGGTTTTTGCAGGAAGAATAAGCAAAAAAACAGCTACTGCATTATACGATCTATTTACCAAGCATGCACAAGACCTGCAAAAGCCAGGGCCAGCTAGCCAAGCTATCGGCGGAGTGCCGCTCGGTACGCTGCTGCACAATGATATCCTGCGCGCGCTACACGCGTATGAAGAAAGTGGCAAAACTACTGCAATCACAGCCTTTAAAAACAAGTGGCTAGAAAAAAATGCAGCAGGTGATTTTGTCTTTAAGCAGGCCCGCCAATTGCCAAATCTGCGCGAGCTGGCAGAGGTGTACGCTGGCTATCTTGCTGCTATGCAAGCCGCGCGTCACTTTGACTTTGACGATATGATTTTAGATGTCGTGCAGGCGCTTACCACTAATCCAGAGCTACGCTACAACCTGGAAGAACAGTATCACTATATTTTGGTAGATGAATTCCAAGATACAAACCCGGCTCAAATGCGTATTTTACAGGCGCTTACCAGTAGCCCACTACACGAAGGGCGACCAAATATCATGGCGGTGGGCGACGACGACCAGGCAATTTACAGCTTTCAAGGGGCTGATATTAGCAATATCTTGTCGTTTGAGTCACTCTATCCTTCAGCGCAAATTATTACACTAACCGACAACTATCGCTCGGCAGCACCAATTTTGGCTCACGCCAGGGAAGTTATTACTCAAAATAGTGAACGCCTGGAGGCCACGCACCACGGTATCAACAAACAGCTAACGCCACACCGCCCGGAGCAAGGGGCACAGATAGCTCTTCATGCCTACCCAGACGAAGGGGCAGAATACACAGCTGTGGCTGAGCGTATCGCAGACCTGCTTGCAAAGGGTACGTCGCCAAGTGATATTGCTGTTATCGGCCGGCACCATAAGCAATTAAAGGCGCTACTGCCGTATCTTGCTGCCAAGCAGATCCGCGTTCGCTATGAACGACGCGACAATGTGCTCGAACAAGAGCCAATCCGGCAGCTACTACTTTTGGGTGAAGCCCTGCAGGCGATCGCTAGCGGCAATCTGCCCGCAGCCGATGAATACCTTGGCCAAATCATCACCCACCCAGCCTGGAGGCCGCTATTTACTCCAGAGTCAATTTGGCAGCTGGCACGCCACGCCTATCAAAATAAACAGCCGTGGATTGAGGCTATGGCTGGTGAACCAATTTTTGCGCCATTTCGAACCTGGCTGCTTGAACTAGCCACAGCTAGCTTACACACCCCACTAGAGCTAACCATCGATGCACTGCTCGGCACACCAGAAGACCTAACTCCTGCTAGTGCGCCTAAGGTGGCTGATTTTTCATCGCCGCTGCATCACTATTTCTTTGCCAATACGTCGCAACCAGAAGAATTAGCTGCACATATCGCTGGCTTGCGCACCATCCGGGAATCTGCCAAAACCTACGCTGGCAACGAAACTGCCACACTAACCTCGCTGCTTTCGTTTGCTCGGGCATACCGCGCCGCCGGCCTATCTTTGCAACGCGTCTCAGCAGCTGGGGACATTGCCGGGGTGCAGCTGCTCAGCGCGCACAAGTCAAAGGGGCTCGAGTTCGACCACGTCATTATCATTTCGGCAGACAATACCACGTGGGGGCGCGGAGCAGGTGGTGGTTCAAAGTTGCCACTGCCGCCAAATGTCCCAATCCGCGATAACGATGGCACGCCGGAAGAATGGGTGCGCCTCTTCTTTGTGGGTATGACGAGGGCCAAGCAAGACCTACTCATCACCTATAGCCAGCAATCACCTACAGGGAAAGATCTCAGCCCAGCAGCCTTCTTAACAGCCACCTCACTCGAAGAACAACTAATTAGTTCAAACTCGCAGCAGTCTTCCGGTGTGCTGCAGGCAGATGTGCAAGCTTGGTATGCACCAATCGTGCAACTGCCACAACCTACTATGCGTGAATTTTTACAATACCACCTTGATCATTTTGCGCTTTCCGCAACAGCGCTCAACACCTACCTCGACATCTCTCGTGGTGGGCCAGCCGACTTTTTACTGTATAACCTGCTCGGATTTCCACGCCGCTGGCACGCTGCGGCCGAATATGGCACCGCGGTGCATGCCACAATCAAGCAGGCTCACACATATTTCGTAGCACACGGTACGCCACAACCACTAGCAGAAAGTTTGCACTTCTTTACAGCCACGCTGCAGCGCAGCCCATTACGTGGCGAAGAGCTCGAAACGCTGCTCGCGCAGGGCCAGGCAGAATTGAGCACATTTTTGCCTCACCTAGAAACAACGTTTACGCCACACCAAAAAACTGAACTCAGTTTTGCACACCAGCAATGTTATATCGGCAGCGCGCGCCTCACCGGAACCTTGGATGCTGTCGATATCGATGCCAAGCAAAAAACACTAATCATCACCGACTACAAAACAGGCAAGCCCGTCACCTCTTGGAAGGGCAGCAAAAACCATAGCGCCCTTAAGCTCCACGCCTACCGCCGCCAGCTACTGTTCTACACGCTGCTTGCCGGTAGTTCACGCGACTACCACAGTTTTACCGTGCAGCAAGCACAGCTGCGTTTTGTGCGGCAAACATCAGAAGGGGAATTTGCCTCGCTCGCAACGCAGTTCACCGAAGAAGAATTGGCTCGGGGCAAGGCACTTATTCAAGCAGTATGGCAGGCTATCTTTGCAGCAGATTTCACCCAGCCAGAATATGCCAAAGCTACACTAGCCTCTGTCATCGCCTTTGAAGATGAGCTCATCGCCCGCTACCCAGCGTAACCTTTCGCTGCACTACCATTTTGACAAGCTTATTACTACATATTATAATAAAAACGGAGTATGCGTAGCTGCCGATTTGTTTGGCGGCCATACATATTCTATTCTGTGTAGAGTGAATGTGGCGCTCTCTGCCTCCGGGGTAGTTGCCTAATTACCCCGGAGGTGTGCTACATCACGGTATACAACATATCTGTTCATTGACAAGAGAGAGAAAGGTGATCACATTGACCACTGATACTGATTCACAAAAAAGTCTACCAATGGTTCATCCAGACTATAATAGGGATTATTACTACTATGCATATTATTATGCTATTGTGCTCACAGTACTAGAAGCGGTAGTATTTTTACCAAATTCATTTACCCAGCACAATTTCTGGGTGGCTATCTTTGTAGCAATATTTATTGCGTTGTGCGTCGGGTACATTATGTACATGCGGCCTAGTCATAAGTTAGCCAAACAAGCAAGGAACATGAATGCACTAGATAGGCTTAGGTTGGGGCTACCTATGTATGAGGGTTAATACCGCCGCCACCTTTCTCCGCTAGAGCGTTCCCTAGGCAGGGAAAGGTTCGCGTTGCCGCCTCAGGCATTTCTTGCATGGCGCCCCCTCTTTTCGTAATGAGAAGAGGGGGCTTTTCCTTTGCTAATTACTATTGACGAAGTGTCAACTATATCTTATACTTTAAGTGTGCTACATCGCTTTGAGTGTTAGCTCAGCAGGTGCAGCGCGCTCCTTGACAGAATAACTCACTATCCTACTTTCTATATTTAGGAGGCTAATTATGTGCTCGATGCGTATCCAGTAAAAGGTACCCGGTGATTTTGATTCTTTGAGAATTTTAATGAAGAGAAGGGACGAACCATGATCTGGTCTGGTTTTTCGTAGCGCCCACCTGGGTGGTCCATAGTTTTGCGAAGTACAGATGGCAGAATAAGCCATTTTAGCCATTAGCGTTGACCCTATGGGCTTGCAGCCTTATAGGGAAGATTACATTGTGGGTTATTCTGTCCGTCTTCCACTTATGAAAATGCTGCTACATCATTTTCATCGGTGGAAGGCGTTTTTTATTATATGCAGCAACTTTGACAAACAGGCAATGTAATAATATAATAGAAGTTGGTATACTATTTATTACTACTTACCTTAGTGATGATACATATACCACCTATAGTTATGTGTAGAGCAGCAGTCTATACTGCCTTGCTCCACTGTTACACAGATTGCTCATTAGCAAGAAAGAGAAAGGAAGGTGGCATTATGTCCACCAGCAACACCCCCCCCAACTGACGAAGAGACTCTGCCGAAGGTCAGCCGTCACTACAGTGGATTTGCATATTTTATGTCATATCTAATGGCGGTTGTCGCAACGCTTCTCGGTATGATATTCTTACCGACTGCACTTAAGTTCAATAACTTTGCGCTAGTCGGGCCGCTGTTCTTCTTTGCCGGAGTTGCGGTTTTGTATATTGTCTCGATGAGGCATAGCCGCAAGGCAAATAAACAGCTAAAAGCTATGCGGCATCGCTAATCACATGGCTCATGCATATAAGCCCCACCTTTCTCCGCTAGAATATTCCCCAGGCAGGGAAAGGTTCGCGTTGCCGCCTCAGGCATTTCTTGCATGGCGCCCCCTCTTTTCGTAATGAGAAGAGGGGGCTTTTCTTTATGGTGTGTCGTGTGGCTCATTCTGCTACCGCCATTTGACAGAGCGAGCATTATTTTGTTATTATAAGTCCAGCAGATCGAGCGGCATATTTGCATGCTCTTTGCATTTTGTGTACATTGAAAGTGAAAGATCTACAACAGATAGGAAAGACTCATGCCTTTTGGATCAGGCGATTGCAACGGTTGTTGTGATTGTGTAGATAGCTATGGCAATACTAGGCTAGGCTATGCAGGGGGCTGTACGACATGTGATGGCACTCGCCATATACGCGGTTGTCAAACATTAGTGCGCTTACTGCAAGCCAGCGGTCAACACTCTACTGACTTTTTTGGTGGCTGGTAATGTCAGCTAGCAAGGATTGAGAAGTAACCCCAAGTCTTCGTTTTAGGTGCAACTCCTAACAATCCTGCGTTGTGGGAAAAAGAGAAAAATCATATGGTGAGTAGCCGTAGTACGCAGTAGTTTCTCTTTTGCCCACACATTCGTGGCATACAGCAGGCGCGGTGATGGTCTGCACGCGACATCGCGTATATCTCCTGCGGGGTTTTTACGGAATCCTCTCCGTGGGAGGATAGTCCGTGCCAGACGCTCGGAAGTATCATTGCGTTAAAGTGGTTGGTGGCTCTTGCCACTGGTAGTATGTAGTGTACTGTGCGGTATATCAGATACACTATCTGCCCCTGCTACCTATTTGTTGCAAGAGCTCTTTTTGCTGTATGTCCACTAGGGCTATGTCCTCTTTGTTGCTACGTTGGTTCCGCTACTGACGCTGCACGAGAGGGCATAGCCCCTTTTTCTTTATCGCCCTCTTTAACCACACCAGATGTAGTGAGCGCGCTTCGTTACACTGCAATAATATGGTATACTATTAGTATCACCTGTTAGAGACCTCACAAGTGATACACGTAATGATCCTTACAACTACCAATCGAAGGAAGTGATGCGCCATGTCATACTACGCCTATGGCAGTGATCCAGACTACAACATTTCGAGTATGGTCTGTCCAGCAACAGGCGACTCCTACCATCCGCTGTATCAATTCCCACTTACCGACAAATTGTATGTATACCTACTGCAGTGCGACTGCATATTCGGTGGGATATACTTCGATGGGGCAGTAAAGTGGCTTGAACACCCCGACTTCGGTATAATGGCTCCATACATATATGCGGATCGCTTATTATACGGACGTGCGGATTTGATCGCTGTAGGAATGGTACAACGCCTAGAAGCTAAGGTAAAGCAGCTCGAGGAGTCGTTAAAAACGACAGACTCCTTGCATGCAGCAGTTACCGATCGGCTTGATCAAGAAATAAATGACTTGAAAAAGGAAAATGGCGAACTCAAGCGGTCGCTCGATGAGTCCAATACACGGCTAGCTGCACTGGAAAGGGGGCTGGCTGCGCTACAAAACCAGTCAGTTTCTCCTGTGCAAGGGCAACGGGTTCTTGTGTCGCAACAACCGATTCCATGGCCTACGAACGTAACCCAAAAAAGTACTGGCCATAACTCTAATCCTTAACCTGCAATCATTACGTACCCTCCAGTGTTGTATGCTCGCACCTCGCGAAGCACACCATTGGAGGGTTTTTTATACATTGCAACACTCAAACATGCGTGTTACAATAGAGCATTATTAGTCCACTAGAGGCCTCATCGCCCTAGTCTGGGCGATATGAGGCGTACGTTACAAAGAGAGAAGGCACTACTATATCATGACTAATGCAGATCATAACCATAGTCACTCGGATATTCGGCTGCGCATTGCATTGACAGTAGCCATTATTACCTTACTGATCGTTGTTATTGTAAGCCTACAAGATATGCCAAACAATAACCGGCTAGAGCTGCTTATCGTCACGGGAGGTTTGGCCATCACGTTTACTGTTCTCAGTATTGGTTACTGCATAGAGAAGCGACGCGAGCAGCGCAAGCTTCAGCGACACCAGGATATGATGGCAGAGAATTTAAACATTAGCCATCCTACGCAGGATACGACTATTACCGATTCCGATACCGTATAGCTTTGCTATCTCGCCGCCTCAACCCGCTCCGCCGCCAAAGTTTTACTTAGGCGCGAGCGGGTTTTTCACTTTAGCCTTATTTTCTACTTGCACCACCTGAGTTGTGTGATAAAATAAAGACGTGCCGCTAGCTGAGGCCCGTAATCCATACTCACGCCTCGCAGCCGCACAGGGTGTAGCTTTAACAATACGTAGTATATTCAAGAAATTGCCGCTGTTATACCTCGGTATAACACCAGTACATTTCTATCATTTAGGACGAAACCTGCCACGGCAGTTATGCTTACACGCAGGTTTGTTTACTCATACACACCACACACCGTTATATTACGGCGTAGTGGTTCTCTTGATGGATTATGCGCTAGGGGGATTTGCTTTGTCCTAGTTTCCGGCAGGGAAGTATAGGTCATCGCTCAGCTTATGATAGTCTTGGCTATCGGGGGAATAAGCTGAAAAATGCAACCATCAGGAGTACGATTTATTCGTACAATTCATATGGTCCGACAATCGCAAGCTTCTTCAAACTCGTTATCGCATCATGATAACACCTTCGATTGCTGGAGCATGCAACCGCATCGCTCCAACTTCCTACAACCAGGCCAAGCCACACCCACACCAGTCATATTGACTGCGCCGCTTACGTTTTGCCGTAACTTCGGCGCCTTATGACTACTAGTGTAGCTAGTGTAGCAGCTCTTGCTACTAGCGCCACTAGGCCCCGCAGTGAAAACCTCTGCGGGGTTTTCTCTTTGTAATGTTATAGCAGATACGATACTACGCGATTCACTGCCGCCACTATGAACGTGAGTAGCCCCGGAATTACCGCCGCGGAGACTATTGCATAGCAAGAGCAACGCCTCTATACTATGTAATGTTCTATTCGCCGCCTGCCGGAGTATTTCATATGTGAGCAGTTGATGGCATAGAATACAGATGGTAGGCACGTTAGCAAAGAAAGATCGGGTAGCTTGATGCGTCCTATTTCACGACATGATAAAAAAGTGTTACTCCAAGTGGAGGGCAGCCAGCACGCGATGCTCCACGCCGATTGTGATGTCATCTTAGTGCAAGCTTCGACTGGTGCAACAGTGGCAGTGCATAGTAGTAGCAGTAATACTATTCGCATACTCACCGACGGTACAGTTTCACTAGTTTCGCCAGACGAGAGCCCGAACGTACTACTCTCCTGCACAAACCGCAGCTTGGTAATTATAGCAAGCAAAAACCTGGAAGATGTGCTACATGCGGAAGATGTGCTATATACGGAAGATGGTGAGCTTTCACCACGGCTCAAAGAGCTGCAGATCACAGCCTGGCCGAATCCTGAAGATCCGGCCGAGACTACACAAACTAGCTAATTAGTACACCTACCGCTAAACCACCAAGTGCACCTCCTTTTGGAGCGCGCGTGCACTGGTGGTTCTTTTTTTGCTCGCCCAAATACGCTACAATAATGCTAGTATGAAAAACTTTTGGGATGAACTGCCGCGGCCATTTTTTGCGCTGGCACCAATGGAGGCGGTAACTGATATTGTGTTTCGGCAAGTCGTTGCGCGAGCTGGGCGGCCGGATATCTTTTTTACCGAATTTACTAATGCTACTGGCTGGGATGCAGCCGGAGATAAGGCAATCGGTGGGCGACTCGTAAAAGCAGAGGATGAGGCGCCAATCGTCGCACAGCTGTGGGGCTCTGTTCCAGAAGCTATGGCTCACATGAGTGATCACGTGGCATCGCTTGGCTATGATGGCATCGATATAAATATGGGCTGCCCTGATAGTTCAGCAGTCAAAACCGGTGGCGGTAGCGGCATGATTCGCACACCTGCGCTAGCCGGGGAGATGATTGCCGCCGCAAAAACGAGCGGTCTACCGGTTAGCGTAAAAACGCGCCTTGGCTACAGCCGAGTAGACGAGTGGCAGGATTGGCTAGCCTTCCTGCTACAACAAGACATTGCAGCGCTCACCATTCACCTGCGCACCAAAAAAGAGATGAGCAAAGTGCCAGCTCACTTTGAGCTATTGCAGCCCATTCGCGAGCTGCGTGATGCCGTTGCGCCGCACACGCCGCTGATGATTAATGGTGATATTATGGACCGTGCGCATGGTGAGCGACTGGCCGAGGAGCACGGCGTAGACGGCATTATGATCGGGCGGGGAATTTTTAGTAATCCGTTTGCGTTCACTGGCCACACCTTCACTAGCCCAGAAGACAAAAAGCAGCAACTACTTGAGCTACTGCAGCTACACCTATCGCTCTACAACCAGTGGCACGAGGTGACCGGCCGCCCATATGAAACGCTGAAGCGGTTTTATAAAATCTATGTTCGTGACTTTGAAGGCAGCAGCGATATGCGCGCAAATCTCATGCAAACTAAAAGCACCGACGAAGCACGCGCGCTGGTAGCTACGCTGCAACGTTAGCCTTTCATCTACTTTACGCTCAACCTCTAGCCGGCGCAGAAATACCTACGCCGGTTTTTATTTATTGGCCGGGGCAACTATAAAACCCTCCAGCAGGGGAGGGTTTTACACAGATTATCCACAGGGGAGAATCTTTCCACATGTTTTTCACAGGTAGTATTAGCGTCGGCGCTTGCGACGATGTAGGTCTGCAACCTTAAGGCGAACCTGCTGCTGCGTCACCAAGCGATGTGCTTTTTCGCGCTCCACCTGAGTTTCGGCTTCATCGCGCATAGCAACAGCACGTTCGAGCGCGGCTCGGGTGTGAGCTTCAACGATTTCTTCGCCGTGGTCAGCTTCATCAACCAGTACTCGTACGTGCGTTGGTGCAACTTCTATAACGCCGCCGCTAATGGCGAAAAATTCTGTATCAGCATCGCTAGTGTGCTTGCTAGCACGAACCGAGATAACCCCAGCGCGCGCCAGAGTAACCAGTGGCTCGTGGCCAGGGAAGACCGAAATCTCCCCGTCCACAGTTGGCAATGTTACGCTATAGGCTGGTGCATCATGCTTGACACCGGTTAGTGTGACAAGTTCAAGATTCATACCGCCTCCTAAGCCTCGCCGGCTTCGCTAAGCGCCTTATCTGCCAATGTACCGTTCACCATGTAGAACCAGTTTTCTGGCTTATCGTCATACTTGCCAGACAGAATATCTTTCGCATCGCGAATGGTGTCTTCAAGCTTCACGTATACACCTGGGTTTCCTGTAAACTTTTCAGCTACGTGGAATGGCTGCGCCAAGAAACGCTGCAAACGACGAGCACGTGCTACTGTTTGCTTTTGTTCATCACTGAGTTCTTCCATACCCAAAATAGCGATGATGTCTTGCAATTCTTTGTACTGCTGAAGTGTACGCTGTACTTCACGCGCCACTTGGTAGTGCTCTTCACCAACTACCTCTGGGTCGAGGCTGTTACTTGAACTTTCAAGCACATCCACTGCTGGGTAAATACCGATTTCCGTGAGGGCACGGTCCATCACAATAGTTGCGTCCAAGTGAGCAAAGGTTGTAGCTGGAGCTGGGTCGGTAAAGTCGTCAGCTGGCACATACACGGCCTGCACTGAAGTAATCGAGCCCTTCTTGGTACTGGTAATACGCTCTTGCAAGGCACCCATTTCCTGCTGCAAGTTTGGCTGATAGCCCACTGCACTTGGCAATCGTCCAAGCAGTGCAGATACTTCGGCACCTGCCTGAGTGTAACGATAAATGTTATCGATAAAGAGCAGCACATCCTTACCTTCATCGCGGAATGTTTCGGCCATTGCCAGACCCGATAGCGCCACGCGCAAACGAGCTCCAGGTGGCTCATTCATCTGACCAAACACTAGACTGGTTTTGTCTAGCACGCCAGCTTCTTCCATCTCGTAGTAAAGGTCATTACCTTCACGGGTACGCTCACCCACGCCGGCAAACACCGAGTTACCACTGTGGAACTTGGCGATATTGTTAATTAGCTCAGTAATCAGCACTGTTTTACCCACACCAGCACCGGCGAAAAGACCAACCTTTCCACCCTTTGCAACTGGGGCAATTAGGTCAACTACCTTAATACCAGTCTCTAGCACCTCTGCCTTGTTTGACTGTTCGTCGAGGCTTGGCGCGGGGCGGTGGATTGGTGCCGTTTCTGTTGCTTCAAGTGGCTTGCCGTCGATTGGCTCACCAACAACGTTGAACATACGGCCCTGAGTTTGCGCACCAACTGGTACACGAATCGGGCTGCCTGTGTTCACGACTTCTTGCCCGCGCATCAACCCATCAGTACTACTGAGGGCAATAGCGCGAACTGTGTGCTCGTCAAGGTGCTGCGCAACTTCTAGCGTAATGGTCTGGTCGCCATGCTGCACCGTCAGAGCATCAAAGATTGCTGGTAGTGATTGGTCACCAGGGAAGGCAACATCAACCACCACACCCACAATCTGAATGATTGTTCCGTTATTAGTACTCATTATATTCTCCTCAATTTTCTATCCAATAGCCTCTACGCCACCGCTGATCTCTGCCAGCTCTTGCGTAATAGCAGCCTGACGCGCCTTGTTCATCTCGAGCGTTAAGTCTTCGACCAAATCGCTGGCATTATCAGTCGCGTTCTTCATGGCAATCATACGCATGCTGTGCTCACTAGCCCGGGCATCGAGCAAAGCCTGTGACAACTGGGCGCTGATCAATCGAATTGCTACACCATCCATCACCACGGCTTCGCTTGGCTCAAACTTTGCATCACGCACCGATGTACTGACTTCTACCTCTGTAAAACCAGCCGGTAATAGTCGCATCGTGTGCGGACGCTGCGTCAAACTTGAGACAAACTCGGTGTAGATGATATCAACCGCATCAACCGAGTGGCTTTCAAACAACTCGCGCAGAGTGTTCATGATAGCGTAAAACTCGTGACCAGCTGGCCTATCAGCCAAATCATTGTACGAACCGATCACCTCAACATTCTTGATCTTACTCGCAAATTGAGATATTTTACGGCCGATCGTCAGCACTTTTGTGTGCACGCCAGCTGTCTCGTCTGCTTCTAACTCATGCAAAAATGTCTTAAAAATGTTTGCATTGTACGCGCCGGCAAGCCCCTTGTCTGATGACACTACAACGAGCAGGCGATTACGCACTGGGCGCTCCTCGAACAGCGGGTGATCCTCAGTCGCACCCTGGCTCGCAAGATACGATAGCAATTCAGCGGCAGCCCGTGCGTACGGCGCCGAAGCTTTATCAGCTTCTTGCGCTCGACGCATTTTACTAGCTGCCACTAGCTGCATGGCTTTTGTAATCTGCTTGGTATTTTTTACTGAGCGAATACGTGTTTTTAGAATCTGAGTTGATGCCATAGGCTACTACTCCTCAAATCCCTTAACCACCTTAGCGACAGCCTGATCGATAACGCTAACGAGTTCATCATCTGGCTTGCCACCCTTATTTAATGTGCGCATATCTTCTTTGTGGCGTGTCCACAAATCAGCAAGCAATGCGTCTTGAGCTTCCTTAACTTTCACAACTGGAACAACATCGAAACCACCACTGGTTACCGCGTGGATACTCACGTACTGCTCCCACACACCCATTGGTTGATACTGTGGCTGCTTCAATAGCTCGGTAAGGCGCTGACCACGATCGATCTGTGACTTTGTCGCAGCATCGAGGTCGCTACCAAACTGCGCGAAGCTAGCAAGCTCGCGGTACTGACTTAGGCCAAGCTTAAGGTTTCCACCAACAGCCTTCACAGCCTTGGTTTGAGCAGCACCACCCACACGTGACACCGATAGACCAGCTGAAATTGCCGGACGAATACCTTGGTTGAACAGATCACTCTCAAGGAAGATCTGACCGTCGGTAATCGAAATCACGTTGGTTGGGATGTAAGCTGAAATATCACCAGCCTGCGTTTCAATAATTGGCAGAGCAGTTAAACTTCCAGCGCCAAGCTCATCGCTCAACTTCGCACTACGCTCTAGTAGGCGGCTGTGCAGGTAGAACACGTCACCAGGGAAGGCTTCGCGTCCCGGTGGGCGGCGAAGTAGCAAGCTCATCTGGCGATATGCCACTGCGTGCTTGGTTAGGTCATCATAAATCATCAACGCGTGACCACTGTTGTCACGGAAGTACTCACCCATAGCAGTTGCTGCGTATGGTGCAAGGTAGAGCAGTGAAGCTGGGTCGCTTGGGCTTGTCGCCACAACGATGGTCTGCTCCATCACACCCTCTTCCTTCAAACGCTCAACAAGGCGAGCTACCTTTGAACTCTTTTGTCCAATCGCAACATACACGTTTACCACGCCAGTTTTTTGGCGAGCCTGGTTAATCATTGTGTCGATCGCAATAGCTGTTTTACCAGTTTGGCGGTCACCAATGATCAGCTCACGCTGGCCACGACCAATTGGGAACATCGCATCGATGCTCATAATACCGGTCATTAGTGGCTCGTGCACACTTTTACGACCCATCACACCAACAGCTGGGCGCTCAACGAGGCCAAACTGTTTTGCTGCGATAGCTGGGCCACCATCAAGTGGGCGACCAAGTGGGTCAACGACGCGGCCAAGTAGCTCAGGACCAACTGGCACCTGCAGCTGTGTACCCTTGCGCGTCACCTTGGCGCCAGCTTTTACCTCGGTATCTTCACCAAGAAGCACGGCACCAATTTCATCTTCCATCAGGTTTAGGGCAAATGCTTCAACGACGCCACGCTCTGATTCAATCTCAAGCATATCACCATATGCAGCATCGTCTAGCCCGTAAATCCACGCCGTACCATCACCAACGCGAATCACGATGCCGGTATTTTCAAACCCTTCGCTTAGCTCAAGGTCGGCAATCGCTTTCTGTAGTGAGGCAGACAATTCTTTTACAGATATCTTACTCATGTTCTTCCTTTATATTCATGCTTTTTAGCTGGCTAAGTCGGGCGCGCAAACTAGCATCAAGCTCATCGCGAGGCGTTTTAATTACCGTGCCACCAAGCAGCATTGGGTCAACTTGCTCTTGCAGCTCTACCTGCTGAGCAGCATATCGGTGCTTTAGTAGCTGAGTAATTTCCTTGCGGCGGGCAGCCGACAATGGTCGAGCTGTCGTAACCGTCGCCACACAAACTCCGTGGCCAAGCAGTGCTCGCTCAATATCCCGAGCAATCAACGTTGCCTCTTTGCGACGACCGGCATCTACTATATAGGCTGCAAGCCGTGGAAGTGCCTGCTTGTCGCCAGCCAGTAGCTGCTCGGCAGTGTGCTGCGCCAGCGCTCGGCGCGATAGCGGAGCAGCCATTATTTCACCTCTTTAATTGCGTGTGAAATCGCTTCATCATCCAGTGATTTTGTGAACTTCTCACTTACCACTTTTTCCGTAGCTGCTGCTACCAGGTTACGAGTTTCATTGGCAAGTGCCGCACGAGCTGCACCAAGCTCTTTACTAATTTGAGCTTGCGCATCACGCACAATCGTGTCTGCACGGTCACGAGCCTGCGCTTCACTACGGCTCACCAGTTCGGCAGCTTCAGCTTTGGCATCAGCCACGATCTCGGCCGCATCAGCACGAGCCTGCTTTAGTAGCTCTTTGGTTTCTCCTTGAGCTGCTGCTGCCTGCTGCACTGCTGCTTCGGCTGCTCGCTGGCCTTCGCTAATCTTTGCCTCACGATCATCAATCATCTTCGTCAGCACAGGGAAGACGAACTTACTCAAAATAGCGAGCAAGATCAAAAACGCGATCGTCTGCAAAATAAGCAAGCGCCAATCAATACCAAGCGATGAAAACAGATTCTGCTGCTCTCCACCGCCATGAGCCGCTGTCGCAAATTGCGTTACTATTACTAACATTATACAGCGATCCTTTCGGGGTATTACATTACCTTAACAAGGATTGCTACCACGAAACCAATAATCGCTAGCGCGTCTACGAATGACACAGCAAGAATGGTCAAACCACGAATCTCACCAATCTTCTCTGGGTTGCGACCAGCTGCGTTAAGTGCTGCGGCACCAACCATACCAGCACCAATCGCTGCTGCAAACGCCGAAATTGCGTATGTCAAACCAAATGCTAATGAATCCATTATATTGTCTCCTTTTGGACTTAATTATTAATTAACTCTGTTGTATTCTATCACTCTCGCGCATCGTTTGTATATCAGTCGGAGAATGATCATCAGCAGAGTGCTCGCCATGGTCGGCCATACCGAGCGAAATAAAGACCGTTGTCAACATGAAGAAGACATAGGCCTGAATAGAGCCAATAAATAGCTCAAATACCATGAATGGCAAAATTGCGGCGCTGGCAAAATATGCAGTCAAGTAACCAACCACCACAATCAACACCTCACCAGCAAACACGTTACCAAACAAACGCAGGCTTAGTGCCAACAGGCGAGAGAACTCAGCAATGAGCTCTAGAATACCTTCAAAAGCGCCGGCAGGGTCTTTAAATGGGTTGCGCAAATAGCGCCCCAAATTACCAAAGAAGCCGTGCTTCTTCATGGCATGAACCTGCACCATAGCCATTGACACAATAGCCAGAGCAAATGTTACGTTCATATCTGCCACCAAGCCACGGAATACAGGAACGCCATCTTTGGTGATTGGCCCAACAATCGGCAAAATGCCAAGCCAGTAGTTGATAATAATGTAGAAAAAGAGGGCAATTGCTAGCGGCGCTACACGGCGGGCAGCTTTCTTGCTGCCAACTACCTCTTCCACGGTGCGTAGCAGCATTTCATAAATCATTAACACTGCGCCCGATACATACCCTTTGCGGCCTCGTTTAACTGCACGTGCTGCCGCAAACAGTAGCCACAGCGTAATAATCATACCGATAACGCCAAGCATCATCGAGTTGGTTACTGGCACAGGACCCAGGTGAAAAATCTCTTGGGCCCGAATATCGATATGTGGACCAGTAGCTGCAAAAAATTGAAACATCATTTTTCCTTTATAACATTAATATATTGCCGATAGACAAGAAGAGCAGCGAGCACAACCCCCAGGCCAAGCCCGATCAAAATAAACTGTGGGCGCGTACCAAGCAGCTTATCTGCCGCCCAGCCGATAATAGGACCAAACACCGTTGGCACAAAGATTCGTAAGTTCGTGCTAAGCAGGGTCGTAATAATATCTACACGACCATCTGCCGTCGCAGATTTCTGGGGTGATTTATTCTCAACACTCATGTACACTAGTACTATACCAGGATTATTTAAAAAATCCAAGAAAGGAATTATGCCCCGAAAGAACTACTCTCGTCGCTCCATGCAGCAAGCCAAAAACCAGGGGCCAACCACCAATAATTCACTATTGCGCGCCCGGCTCGCCTGCTCGGGGAAACGCGCCTACCTTGGCGCCCGTGCCGCTGAAGAAGCTGCATTTATTGCCGAATTGCAACGCGGAGCAACACTATCGTACTATCAGTGTGATGTGTGCCGAAAATGGCACCTTACGAGCCGCAGCCAGTAAGCTGCCAAACCTCTTAGGAAGGGTGACATAGCAGGGGTTTTGTGCTACCATATTGAGAGGCACGAAATCACAATGAAAGCGAGGAATAGCATGAGTGATACAACATCTCCAAAAATAACAGTATATAGCACAAGCTGGTGCTCATTTTGCCACACCGAAATGGAATGGCTCGATAGCCTGGGCATCCCATACACCAAAAAAGATATTGAAGCCGACGAAGGCGCTCGTGATGAGCTAATGCAGCGCATCGATGGCAACTTCCAGGGCGTCCCTGTTACCTTTATTGGCGACGACATGGTGCTTGGCTTCAACCGCCCAGTACTACTAAACCTACTCGATAAAGGCGGCTACATTAAAGGTTAGGCCCTTTAGGTAATTGCCTGCGCGCCCCCTCCGAGCAGTATGCTTGGCGGGGGCGTTGCATATGAGCGGTCATTGACGGCAGCCGCGCGCACTGGTATAATTTCTACACTCGTGGTTAGAGCACAGTCCGTCTGATAGCTCACCCGAGCTATCCTGTGTGAAACAGTTTTGTACATTACAAATCTTGCTCGAGTATACCTACTGAAAGGTTGTGATACGCAGATGGGAAACTTTCTGATACCAGAAGAATCGCTACTTACTAATGTCGGGAGGACTAAGATACTCAACGGTGACGCTCTTCCGTATCTGGAAGTGCGCAACTCATTAAGCCGGCGCAGCATGTTACTACAAAACCTGCAGACTAAACCGCCCAAGCAGAAATTGCAGTTACTACTTCATGCTAAATATGACAACTGCAACTTGGAGGTCATGAGGATCTACCCGATTGACTGGATGGCAGGCGGCGAAAAGAAACAGCCGGTTGGATTCATTGTAGAAGCACAGCGTGCTGATGAGCAGGAAAATGATGAGCAGGAAAATACTAACATTACTGCTCCAGATTTTGCTCGCTGCTTATGGCTCGATGTTTCTGACGTGGAAGTATCAGAGGAAGAGGTAGCCGAACTTATTGACTACGCCATGGAGTTGGAGACGCCTACACAGCAAGCCGCAGGGCTAGAGCTACCACTTAACGTTACTAATTTTGGGTGCCACCTCAAGTGGTCTAGTCAACGGAGGAGTGGTCTCTCGACACATCCATACGTCAATGATGGTCCGGAAAATGGTTTTGCAGCGAACTCACGTGTTGATGGTGATAAATCCAGCCAGGAGTTGTTCCGTCGACCGGTGGGACAGCCTGCCGTACCGATTTTCTCTACAACAGAGCAGTCGCAACCAACAATTTCATCGCGTTCTGGTGAACCAGAGTATCCTATCTTCAGCAA
Organism: Candidatus Saccharimonadota bacterium; assembly: GCA_905372785.1. Lineage (GTDB taxonomy): Bacteria > Patescibacteriota > Saccharimonadia > Saccharimonadales > Saccharimonadaceae > VGLK01. The sequence continues at coordinate 40,374 of CAJPQG010000001.1, read as the reverse complement.
TAGGTAGTGCTCACACCTAACTGATACATACAGGCCCCGTCTACTAGTGTATATCACTATAGGCGGGGTTTTCTTTGTCTACTCCTAGGTGGCAAGATTTTGACTAACCATACTATTTACATTATAATTTATTACTGTACCTCGTGATTAGAGCATGCACAGCTTGTCTGGCAAGCTCATCCGAGCTGCCCTGTGCACCTTAGCAATACACCTATTTCACGCAACAACGAAGAGAAGGGAGCCTTTCATGGGCCGTAGTGACAATAGCAAAAATACTCCTGTTGATACCGAGCTTTATTACAATGCAGCAATCAATCGTAACTATAAGCCTACGTTTCTTCATGATAACCTGTGCGAGGCCATAGAAGCCATTTTTCCGGAAGAATACCAAGCAGTATTGCTTGGTATTCTGGAAAAGACTCATGAAGCGCATGCGCACTATAAGGACAAGGCTAGCTCGTACTGGGAAAAAGACACGAATATGGTAATAGCCATTGGCGATTGCGAAGTAGGTAAGCTTCTATATCATATGCTTGCGCCAAAAGATAAAGATGGCAACCTGCTGTTTCCAGAGGCTGTTATCGATTCAATACGGGTGAAGTTGCTGCCTAACGTCAGCAGCCCAAAGAATGGTGAGCAAAAAATAGAGCACCAACCGGTTGCGATCATTGCGAATGGCTATACAATTGGCGAGTATGCCAAGATACGCCTTGCCTGGGTTCTTGTATCGCCTAGCCTTGACTACACCAAGCTGCAACGGATTGTTCGTAATATTCGCAATGGCCAATTTGATTATTTTTCCATCGCACTACTAGCAAGTGACTCAAGCGGTAGTCAGGAACTACTCAAGACGTTTTCTAAAAACTACATTGAGAAGTATCTACCCCTGACTGTACAAAAGGATGGACTGCATCTGCCGGTCTCACCCGATAAGGAGGGAGCTGCACCAGTCTACGAGCCGCTAGATCCGAGCAGGGCTACCTTGTGTGCGCGTGGCCCAGGCCACCGGAAGCAATCTCAGAAAAAGCGCTAACACAATAGGTGCATTACCCGCACAGATCGCCGCCCCTGGCACGCCCTAATAGCAGAGCAATCTCTATTAGCGGCCGCCAGGGGCCTTTTTACTACTGGCGGCCATAGCCAACCTGGTAAAACCACGCACTATGTGATATAATCTACCTATCGTACCCGCTTTGAAACCGAAGTAAAAGCCTACCAAGTGGTACATTGCACGTTACAAATTACGACAGTAAGGATATGCCTATGGCTACTCATACAGATGCCACAGACAAGCCCACGACCGGCCAGTTCTATCGAGAGGCGACAGATCCAACCGATCTCTCGCACCTCCACCGGTCGCCGAGTCCAAGCTCTCGCCAACGCAAGTGGCAGACGAATGACTACGTCGTCGCGGCAGCAATGGCACTCGCATTAATACTTGCATTCGTTGGTGCCATGTATCTTGCGGACGCCTTCATACGGTTATTTCCGTAAACAAATTCATCCTGCCTTGCACGTGCGCATTTCGCGTGCGTGCAAGGCACACCGAAACAAAGAAGGGAAGTGATTGTATCATGCATATGAAACGTTCACTGAAGGTAATTGCAAGCATAGGAATCGCACTACTGAGCATGTTTATACTAAGCGGGTGCTCTAATAAAGAAGTTAAGTCTGTTATTGGCTGCCCGCGTGATGATACATCAGTAGAAATCATGATACTTGACAAAGACGGTACCCCGAAAGAATACATATCCAAGCAGGACCCGGCAGTGGTCGTAAAGGGAGTATTCCACAGTGGAGGACAATACCATAGCGATTCTACAGATTCTAGCGAATCTATCCTAGTCTATACAGCCCCTGATAAATCTGCGCTGCCTGAACACGGTGGCTATTATCGTCTACGTATTACTTGCAGAGGGAAGCGGTCTAACTGGGTTGGATCAAAATTTGGTGATAATGCTAACACCCAGCGAAATTTCGTATCGAGCCAAACAGACAAAGCCGACGCTTTTCTATTTGATAAGAACTCTTCTGCACTAGAAGCTGCTCCGACAAGGGCTAGGGTTGGTGCTCGTGATATTTATTATATTCGTTGCTATTCCCCAGAAGATAGCAAAGAAATATTGAAGGAGCACACCGCTGAAGCTGACATTGTATGTGAAGCAGTAGGGTATGCTAACCCATAGAGGTCCTTACGACGAAAGGCGCACCGTCCATCCGGCGGTTGGTGCCCTGCGTGCTCACTCCACGCCTACGATACGCGAGTGCTAGGCGCGTGTTAGTGTTTGGCATTCGCCAAATACTCCACGCCCAGCACCCATGTAGGGCGTGGAGTATTTTTATTTTCATAGTTGTCTTAGCTAATCATTTAGGCTACAATGAGCAATGTTAGTGACTCCTCGTTGCTAACGCCTGCGTGTACAAAAGTCACGCAGATGTAATCCTGTGCTGTACAGGTAGAGGATTCACATTTTCCGTAGGTTAATGTGTTTGAGTTGAGTGAACTAGGGAGGGCACCGCGTAATAAAGCCGGACTAAAAAATATTAACGCGTGCAGCGTTCCGTTATTTTCAGTCTAGGTTGCGGTGTCTTCCCGCCCAAATATCACTCCTCCACCCACCTGTACCACACGCCGCCTACAACTAGGCGGCTTTTTCTTTGCAATTACTTTGTACTATTCTTGGTTTCTGGCTGCGCCTGCTGCATTTCGTCGCTCAGGTACTCTACCACATCTTTAATCAAAAAGAGACTCACGTCATCTTGCGTCTTGCCAGCCTTATGAAACGGCGTACTAATCACCCGAATTAAAATTAACATGTACACTAAAATGAAAGTGATGAGGCCCACCATCACCAGGCCCCCATAAAATGGGTGTATGTCCGTCACGAGCAATAGCGCCACCAGCGCCACCACAATCGAACGCGCCAGAATCGTTGCTGAAGGAATAAATTTAATACGCTGAATATAATTAACGCGGTGGCGGCTTCGGAGTAGGGCAACCTGCTGCTGCTTTAGCTTCACCACAAAGTTTGCCGGCACCCCGCCAGATTCCATTTGGCTTAAATAACTAGTTAAGCCACGAATATCCTGCCGAGCATCATATGATTTGCGGCGCACGTCCTCATTAAACCCAACCGCCACACTCCGCAATTGCCGGCGGAACCCATCGATATCAAAGACTGGGTAGCTGGCGTGAATCGCTACCGCATCGTCATACATATCTTCCAGCTGAGCAGCAAATTCAGCCGGAATGCGCTCCGACTCCTTATAATCTGCAATCGTAGCCGATAGCAAAAAACCAATCACAAACGTAACGCTCGCGACGACGCTATTGTGCAGTGAACTCTGCTCCACCGGCTCTAGCCGAAGAAAGTGCAGGGTGTATTTAGTGGCAATAACAATCAGGGCGGCAATAGCCGCAATAATAAAAATCCGGAAATGACGCAGCGTTAACTTCATAAGTGTGTATTATACCATAAAAAAGAAAACCCCTGACTTCTCTCGCGCATTGGGCGCAAGGAAATCAGGGGGCACAAGATAAGGTGAGGATGTGGTTATAGAGAGCCGTGACTGTCTGGGCTACTTACTAACCTGCATGCCTAAGCTGAGCTTTTAGCAAATAGTACCATACAGGATACCTCTCACCAGGCGGAGGAGCCGCTTTCATTTGCTCAGGCGTTACAGATATACCCATCTCCTGAGCATCACGTAATTCTGACTGATCCAGCCCTTCTGGAAACGGACGAGACCCGTCAGGATCAAGGTCGGCAGCATCCTGCTTCTCTATAGTAGCTGAAAACATCTTCTACATCACTTCTTTCTTTATCAATGTGCACAACTACCAAGGCGAGTGCCTTGTGATAATTGGGCACTCCAACCGGTGTTCATCTGTAACGTACCACCAAATGCACAAAAAGTCAATAGGTTTGCCAACTACTGTAATTATTCCATGGTATTGGCTATACAAATGGCTCGATATCGACCGTTTGTGGCTGTAAATACTGCGCAAAGTAAGCATCGTGCGATACAAACAATATCGCCCCCATAAACCGCGCTAAAGCCAGCTCAAGCTCTTCAATACTTGGTAGATCAAGGTGGTTTGTCGGCTCATCGAGCACCAGCAGTTGTGGATCGCCAGCCAGCATTGCGATCAGCTGAAAGCGTGCCTTTTGACCGCCAGATAGCTGGGCAAGCAGCTGGTCGTGATCGGCCTGCGTAAAAAGATAGTCGTGCAGCAAGCTGCGTACTTTGGTTTCAGAAATAGGCAACCCGCGATCAATATACAGCCGTTCGATAGCTTGAGCCAGCGGCTGGCGCAAGTATTGTTCTTGAATCTCCTGATAGTATACCCCCACCCGCACTTCGGGCCGCAGCGCAATAGACCCTTCAAGCAGCTCAATATCAGCTGCACCATCCAGTGAGAACACCTTGGTAAGTAGCGTTGACTTACCGGCGCCGTTGCGGCCCCGCAGCTGCAAACACTGGCCTTCATGCAGCTCAGCACTCACGGGGAAGAACAGCGGGTCAACCTCTCCTGAGGCGGCCGGCCGACCAAGTACAACATTATCGAGCGTTAGTAGCTGCCGCCGCGAACCCGCTACAGCACCTGTCGCAAGCCGAATATTACGGGCTTTGTACCGATCATACCGCTGCGCACGCTCAGTATCGAGCTGATCCACCGAGTCACGATCGATCCAAAAACTTGGTTTTTGCAGCTCTTCTAGTTCTGCTAACTCTGCCCGGGCAGCCAGCTCCAGCCGTTTAAAATTTTGAATCGTACCTGGGTTACGTGATTTTTCTTTTAGCCGCTGGTAGTCGAGCACTTTTTGTTTCAACGTCTTGATGCGGCGCTGCTTGTGTTCAAAATCATTCATATCAGCATTGGTAGTGTGCATATTTTGGCGCAAATACTGCTCGTAATTACCCGTGTACGAAACAGTGGTTCCATTATCACGCAGCTCTATAATGCGCCCCACCTGGTGCAGCACATCGCGATCGTGCGTCACAATTAGCATTGCCTCCCGCGACTGCTTCATCCACGACAAAAACCGGTTTTTAGCCTCCATATCCATGTGGTTTGTCGGCTCATCGAGCAGGGCAAGATCCGCATCGGCATGAATAACTTTAATCACCTCTACTAGTCGTTTTTGCCCACCTGATAGTTCACCAAGCCGCAGCTCGCTAGCCTGCTGCTCACCAGAAAGCAAGCCAAATTGCCGCAAGCTTACCTCTACCTGAGCTTCAATATCATAAAATCCCTTAGCAGAAAACCGCTCCAAAGCCTGGGTGTATTCATCAATCAGCCTCAGATTATCACCCATGCGCAGCGGCAGCTCATCGATCGCTTGCTTCAGCGCTGTATATTCCGGCACGCCAGCTAATATATAGGGAATTACCAGGGCGTCCTGCAAGCCATGGTGCTCCTGCGCGGTGGCCACCAGCTGCAGCCCTCTGCGCATCGTAATATCACCTGTAAAATCATTATCTTGGCCCGATAGCACGGCGAATAATGTCGACTTACCAGCGCCATTGCGGCCCACGATGGCGACTTTTTCACCCTTATCAACCGACACTGAAACCGACCGCATCAACTGCTTGTCGCCAAAACTTTTCTCTGTAATTGTCGCATCTAGTAACATATTCTGTGCTTCATTGTAGCACAGGGCAGCAGTGATTATAATTGAGCAGCCGGGCATCTTTTTGCTATACTGCCAGCATGGAACTACACACTTTTCCAGCAGCGCACGGCGCGGTGCGCTATGCTCAAATCGGTGACCCGCGCGGGCCAGTCGTTATTTTTGTGCATGGATTTCGTGGCACGCTCGATGGACTAAGGTTCATTGCTGATGAGCTGCTACGGGAAAGTCAGCGCTTGCTCACCTCTGTGAATAGGCCAAATCAAGCCGAGCCAACTATTTTTTTACTGGAACTACCTGGTTTTGGTGAATCGACGCCGTTTCCGAAAGACCAGCCGCACTCAGTACGTCATTATAGCCAAACGCTCGCTGATTTTATACAGTACATCGCCCAGGAAACCGCTTCAGAACCGACGAGTTACACAATCGCTGGACACTCTTTTGGCAGCATCATCGCGGCACACTTTGCTGCAAAATTCCCAGAGCTACTTGGCAAATTAGTCCTCATTAACCCCATTGCGACAAGCGCACTCGATGGCCCAAACCGGCTAGGCACATGGTTCGCACAAAGTTATTATGAAGTCGGCAACGTGCTGCCAAAACCGTTGGCATTACCATGGCTGCGAAGCCGACTCGTAGTCGACGCTACCTCACTTATGATGACTAAAACTCGAGACCGCGGCACTCGGCGACTGGTGCGCAGCGAGCACCGCCGGCACTTTAGCTCGTTTGCATCGCCCAGAGTAGTGCGCGAGGCTTTTGCTGCATCGATTAGCGAAACCGTGGGGCAATGGGCACCCTATATCTCTGCGCCAACTCTCCTGATCGCGGGGCAAAAAGATGAAATTACCCACCTGGCAGATATCTCGTATGTGGCTGAACTCTTTCCGCATAGCGAGATGACAACTATACCGAGCGTGGGCCATCTTACTCACTATGAAACGCCACAAGCAGTAGCGTCTGCAATAGCCACGTTTATCTATACCAAAAAATAGTAAAATATCCCCTCGCCAAACAAAACCCCATAGGTGTACAAACTTATGGGGTTTTATTTGAGTGTATGGGGCGGACCTTACACCATAACTTCTTTATATAGCGCCTCAAATTGATCAAGCGTGTGTTCAATGTCGTGCGTTTTTGCAATTGCCAAGCTTTCTTGAGACATACGCTCGCGCAGTGAATCATCTAATAAAATCTTGCGCAGCCCCGCCGCCACAGCGTCTACATCGTCTTCAGGGCAAAGTACACCGTTGCGTCCATCTTGACACAACTCGCGCAACGCACCAGCATCAACTGCCACAACAGGCTTACCGCTGGCCATAGCCTCTAGCGTTGCAATACTCTGTAGCTCTGCCGGAGATGGCATAGCAAACACCGTACCAACGCGGTGTAACTGCTGGATTTCTTCGTCGCTAACGCGGCCAGTAAAGGTTACCTTTGGCAAAATACCATACCGCTCAGCCATCAGCTGCAAGTTCTCAAGGTCGCCACCACTACCAACAATCAGTAGGTGCGCATCAGTTTGGTGCGACAGCTGCAAAAAGGCATCCATTAGCACCCACAAATGCTTTTCAACATCTAGCCGCCCAACATAAGTAACAATCGGCTTGTCCACTGGTATATCGAACTTCTCGTATAGCTCCGGCGGCGCCTGGCCAGGAGTAAAATCTGATAGATTAACCCCGTTGCTAATCGCTCGCATTGGCTTTGGCATTGAAATATTAAACATATCAATCGCAGATTGCGTTGGCATCGTCACTAAATCAGCCTTAGCGTGGAACCGCTTACCGTACTGTTTCAGCATGTAATTAATCGGTTTAGCCACCGGTGCCAGCAATCGCAAATTGTCCATCAAGTTTTCTGGCATGGCATGGTTCGTACTTACAATAGGGATACCGTATTTATTGCCATACCGCATGGCAGCCTGACCAATCCACATCAACATTTGAATATGAATCACATCTGGCTGAAATTCATCAATTACACGCTTTACTTCGCGCTGCGGCGTCAACGAAATACGGAAGTTCTGATAGAACGGGAAGGGAACCGAGCGAGTGCGGTAAATTGTATAATTACCGTCGACCTCTTGATATGGGTTGCCGGTTTGGCTTGGCGCAATAACGACCACCTCGTGGCCACGGGTTGCAAGCCCTCTTGCCAAGGTGCGGCTAAAAGTAGCCACTCCATTAATAGTAGGCCAATGCAAGTCCGAAGGAATCAATATTTTCATACGTGGGGTTATTGTACCATGCATAGGCCAATTGCGCAAAACATCACTGCTTTTTATAGCGGCGTATGGTATAGTAAGGCCAGTGGACGCTTGTTACATATCGGTAATACCACCGTGCTATTTGACGAGATCCACAATTTGTACATTGTCCGCCCAAGAGAGGAAACAGCTATGTCTCCACATCATGATGGAAAACACCCCAAACGGCACTATACACCCAATTGGGATGCAGCTAAGCCACCACCAGAGCTTGTCGAAAAGATCAAGAACAAGCATAAACGGAAGCCGAAACAGGTAGCGGTAGCTATCATTATCGATATTCTCGGGTTCATCTTTATGTTCCTTGTTGTAGATCTTGGAAATACGGGTCCCTACATTGAAGATTCAATCATTGGGCAGCTATTTCCGGGAATATTTGGTGTGTATTTTAGTGGCCACATGGATCAGCTTGCATCTCAGCAGGCAGTTTACATTATTGGGCTCTTTGGCGTAGTTCCGGTCGGTATGTTAATGGCCCTTTCAACGGTATATCTCACCTCTAAACCCTGGCGGGTTAAACGAGAAATAGATGAATGGAAAAGGAACCAAGCAGAACCCGAGCGCAGGGCTAGGCCCGATAACCAGTTGTGGTAATTTTGCCTCTTATACGCGTGGCAAGTGCACACCCCAGGCTGGCGTGATCGCGAGCTACTTTTGTAGCTACGCTGATTACGCCACCTGGGGCTTTCCTTTGGCTGGCCGGTGGTTATCTGTCACCCCAATTTATGCTATACTGGGGCTAATGCATATCATTTTTGATGCTCGCTATATTCGCACCGACCACCACGATGGTATTAGTCGGTTTTCTGCTGAATTACTGCAGGGTTTGGCGCCACTTTGTAGCCAAGCTGGCGACACACTGTCGGCGTTAATTCATGACGATGGCCAACGACGCTTTCTGCCGCTCAATGTACAGCCCATTTATTTTCATCCGCCTACCAGCCCAAAAGAGCCACTGTCAGCGCTGCTACTAAACACCTACCAGCCCGATATCGTATTTTCACCAATGCAAACCATTGGTAGCTTTGGCAAAAAATTTAAACTTATCCTAACGGTACACGACCTTATTTATTACACTTACCCACAACCGCCACGCAACCTTTCGTGGCCAGTGCGAGCACTGTGGCGACTATATCACCTATCGTATTGGCCGCAAAAGCAGCTCCTGCGTGGCGCAAATAGCCTCGTAGTGGTATCTAAAGAAACAGCCAATCAGGTGCGTACAGCTGGATTGTACGCCGGGGAAATCGATGTTGTATACAACGCTGCTGCACCAGAAATGATGCAACTAGGCCAGGGAAGACCCTCGGCATTTACGCCAGAGAAAGCACATCATATTATTTACATGGGGTCGTTCATGCCATATAAAAATGTCGAGAACATTGTGCGGGCGGCAGCCTTTTTGCCAAAACACTACACAGTGCATTTCTTAAGTCGCATTCGTCCTGCCGAGAAAGAGCGGTGCGAGGCAATTTTCCGTGATGCACGTGGCAGTGATAAACTTGGAGCGCAACTTATTTTTCACAATGGCGTAAGCGATGCCGACTATATCCACCTCTTGCGACATGGGGCGTTAATTTCGGCTAGCCTCACCGAAGGATATGGTGTGCCGATAGCCGAAGCACAGGCGCTTGGCGTGCCCGTGCTTTGTAGTAATATACCAATTTTTAAAGAAGTCGCTGGCAACGCGGCACTATATTTCGACCCACGCTTGCCGGCTGATATTGCCGCAAAAATTCAAATGCTCGAAAGCGAAATGGTCTTTAAAACACTTGCCAGCCGCAGCATTATGCAGTCGCGTCGCTTCTCTTGGAGCGCCTCGGCCAAGCGGCTATTTACCATCATTCACGAGCATAGCGGCCGCTAAACACAAAACATGGTATACTACGGTATATATGGCCAAAAAAGCATCACGTAATTCAGCTAAGCACCACACGCCCAAAACCGTCGTCAACCGGCGAGCACGGTTTGATTACGAATTGAAAGATGAGCTGAAAACTGGCATTGCGCTTACCGGCATGGAAGTGCGCGCCGCTCGTGATAATCATGTACATCTGCGTGGCGCCTTTGTCACGATTCGAGGCGGCGAACTGTGGCTTAACAATGCAAGCTTCAGCCTGAAAGTAACCGAACGAGGCCAGCAGGCAGCTCGCACTATTGATACGCGGCCGCGTAAACTGCTTGCACACAAAAAAGAAATTCTGGCGCTTGAAGCCGCAGCCGGCAAGGGAACAAGCATCGTGCCACTCCGGCTCATCACCGCAGGTAAATATATCAAGCTAGTCATCGCCCTTGGTAAGGGTAAAAAACGTTATGACAAACGTGAAACCATCAAGCGCCGCGACAGCGAGCGCGAGGCTCAACGCAGCATGAAGGAGTGGCGCTAATTATGAAATTATACTCTTGGAACGTTAATGGCATTCGGGCTGTCTTGCGCAAGGGCGAGCTACAATCGTTTATGCAGCAATACGATCCAGACGTACTGTGCCTGCAAGAAATAAAAGCGACGCCCGAGCAAATTACGGCTGAGTTTCCTGGCTATCACGCTCACTACCACAGCGCTCGCAAGCCGGGGTATGCCGGAACAGCCATATTAAGCAAGCAGCAGCCACTCCGCTACCGAGATGGGCTGCCAGAAGAACTTATAGAAAAATTCCAGCTAGCCAGTGATGCATACGGTGCGCCAGCAGAAGAGGGTCGAGTGATCGCTGCCGAGTTCGCTGATGTTTGGGTAGTTACCGTCTACACCCCTAATAGCAAAGGCGATTTAAGCCGCCTTGCCTTGCGCCAGCAGCAGTGGGATCCAGCATTTTTAGCCTATGTCTGTGGCCTACAACAAGGACTATACGGCGCAGCCAAACCAGTACTTTTCTGTGGTGACCTAAACGTTGCTCACACTGAAGACGACTTAGCTAGGCCAAAGGAGAACGTCAAAAAACACGGCTTCACCAAAGAGGAGCGTGCTGGATTTGATGCCATGGTAGCAGCCGGCTTTCACGATACCTTCCGCTTGTTTACCTCAGGAAATGGACACTACAGTTGGTGGAGCCACTGGGGAAAAGCCCGCGAACGAAATGTTGGCTGGCGGATAGATTATTGGCTTGCGAGCTCACAACTAGTGCCGCGCATTACCGCAGCAGCCATCTTACCGCAGCAAATGGGAAGTGACCACTGCCCAGTAATGGTAGAACTTGCTACTAGTGCAACACCCTCATGAAACACGATTACTGGCTCAAACAAACTAGCAAGCAGCCCGCCTTTCCCGATGTCGAGTGGAACCGGCCACAGCAAGCGAGCCGGGCAGGTAGGCTTGTTATTATTGGTGGCGCGGGGCTACATTTTTTTGGCGTGACGAGTAGTTTTGAAGCCGCTACCGCCGCCGGAGCAGGGGAAATCCGTGTGTTGCTGCCAGATAGCCTGCAGCGCACTATTCCACGCACCGTCTCCGAAACGCGTTTCTTAGCTACAACGCCAGCAGGTAGCATTAGCGCAGAAGCTGCCACAGACTTGCAAGCAGCAAACAGCTGGAGCACTGTCACACTTTTAGCAGGAGATTTTGGTAAAAATAGTGAAACCGCAGTAGCCATTACACGCAGCGCTCTTGCAGCTACATCGCCACTTATTATTGCCCGCGATAGTATCGATTTGCTGATGCAAGATATCAGCAGCTTCATCTCGCGCCCAAGCACGACGCTCATATGTTCGTTTGCGCAGCTACAAAAAATTTTTCGCCAACTTTATTACCCCAAAGTGTTAACGTTTGCCATGCCACTTGGCCTTGTAGTGGAAACGCTTCATAAATTTACTGCAATATATCCAGCTACACTAGTCGTATTTCATGCTGAACATATCATGGTAGCTCACGCTGGCAAAGTAGTATCACAACCATGGGACACCCCTATGAATATCTGGAAGGGAACAACTCCTGGTGTAGTTGCCGCATATCAGGCCTGGGCTAGCAGCGACGAAGAGCGATTCCACAATACAGCCGCAGGTTTACTTGCTAGTGTGTAGTAACATGCACCCGCGCCGAAGCGCCATGCCCGGCTTTTTGCAGTGGAACCCTATAGAAAAACCCCGCACATGATAGAGCGGGGGTTATTATTCAATCGCTAGTAAATTTAATAATCAATCTAGTGTTAGCTATATTCGTCTGCTTCTGCTAGCTTTCTGTGTGTGGTACCGCGGGCCGGACTCGAACCGGCACGAGCATACGCTCATCAGATTTTGAGTCTAACGTGTCTACCAATTCCACCACCGCGGCGCAGATCACACTATTGATAAAACTGTAGTAAGCTTTACGGATTTATTATATACTAGATAGAGTAGGAAGCCAAGCATGAAACCAAACGATTTTACATACCACACCCCCAATACTAATGCTCGCAGCGTAGATGTGCCCGGACGAGATGCAGGTGCCGCCGTGCCACAGCGTGGACAACACGATAGGCAGGCCGCAGCAGATGCAGCCCGTGGGCAATTAGATCGAATTTTTAGTGAGCGAGGAGAGGGAAATCAATCCACTCCTGCAGCGCAGCCTGTAGCACAGACTCATGTCGCAGCACAGCCTAGCAGCTCAGCGCAGTATCGCGTGCCTGGCGCAGCCAACCAAGCAGCAAAGAAAAGCACGCTGCCTAGCATGCCTTCAGTGGCACCAGGCACTGCAGCAAAAACAACGCAGCAAGCCACAACAATCCCTGTTTCTACAAAATCGACTCCAGCTAATCCAGCGCAATACCGTGCACCGCGCATGCCACAAGCAGTGACTACTAAAAAAAGCAGTAGTGCTTTTCAGTCATCTCGCACAAATGAAGCGTTTCTTGATTTTCTCGTGTCACCAAAACAGCAACAAGCAAGCCAACAGCGAGCGCACGCAGCAAAGCCAATGCCATTATCACAAGCAGGTGACGCGCAACCCGCAGACCGAGCAGCGAAAGCAGCAGAAGCTGCTCGTCGCGCCGCCTCTGTTGCAACACCAGCAGCAGAAAAACCAGCTCCAGCAGTGCCAGCAGCTCATGTATCATCGGCTGCAGCCAAACGAGCCGCACAAGAGGACTTATTGGGTGTTGCTGACGAGCCACGCTCAAAAACACCATCGTTTACCGATTCACTTCAGCAAAAAGCAGCTTCATTCTTTACTGCCGTAAAACGTCCAGCGCACGAACAAGCTAAGCCGCAGCAGCCAAGGCAGTCAGAGACAGCAATACCGCCACAGCAAGCTACCGCTCCTACGCCGCAACAGCTGGCCAGCCAGCCTCAACCTTCTGCGTCGCAGTGGTCACCTAACCAAGCGGTAAGGCAACAGCGACCAACCACACCCCCTGCAAAGAACAGTGGTGCTAGCACTATCCAGCAACCACAACAAGGCACGATGTCGCAGCAACCAAAGCGGCCATCTGTTCAGCCGGCTACCGCTCAACCGATTACTGCAGTGAATCGTCCACAGTCTAATACATTCCGCACCCCAACTGGTCCTACTACTCGAGCTGGCGTTACTCCACAGCCCAACAACGGACAACAAAAAACGTATGCCAGCAGCGCAATACCTTCACAAATGGTCACGCAAGATGCAGCAGAACAGTGGAAGCAGTATCATAGCGCATGGCAGCGATACTATCAGCAGTATTACCAGCGTTATTATGTAGCGCAAGCTCAGGCACTAGCCAAGCAGAATGAAGCAGCAGCCGACAAAGCAGACGAAGCGGCAATTAGCCCATACGACAAAGAAGCATTGCAGAAAAGCCGCGATTTGGCTGAAATCCGCAAAAATATCCGCGACAACATCGCGAAACAGGCCATTAAGATTCGCCGCTCGCGCCACTTCTTGCCAATCGCCGCAGCTGTTATCGTGCTGATGGTATTTGGATTCTTGCAATACAACCGCGTGATTTTTGGTACCGTGGCCGCCTATGTTAGCCCTGGAAATATCGATCCGCAAAATATTATTGCTGACCCAAGCACCAACACAACTGTGACAGACCCAGCCACCAAGCTCATTATTCCAAAGATTAATGTGGAAGCGCCAATCAACATGGACACTAACACAGATCACAATGCGCAAATGAAGGCCATGGAATCTGGCGTGGCACGTTTTGCAATTCCAGGCGCTAATGCGCTACCAGGACAGGCCGGTAACTTTGTTGTGTCTGGGCACTCAAGTAACGATGCCTTTGCGCCGGGTAATTACAAGTTTATCTTTGCTCAAAACGAGAAGCTTAAGGAAGGCGACGTTATTTATGTCAACTACAACAAGACTCGCTACACCTACACGATCACTAAAATGCAAGTGGTAATGCCAAACGAGGTTAACTCTGTTCAGATCGGACACGACAAACCAATGATTACCCTCATCTCATGTGTGCCGCTTGGTACCGCAGATAAGCGTTTGCTTGTGTTTGCAGAGCAGGTAAGCCCGAACCCAAATAATGCCCAAAAAGCGAGTGACACCACCAAGGAAGCAGAGGGCAACGGCAGCAATGTACCAGGCGCCCCAGCGCCAACTGTCTTCGAGAAGCTGTTCGGAGCACGGTAACCGATCGCAGCTCTAGAGGTGCAATGCCTTTCAATCTTTTAGCCATCATAGCGCACGCTCTTTGTGCGCTATAATGTTATAATGTAGTCGCTCAGATCTACGCTTAACCAAAAATACATATGCGCCGCGCAACGTGGGGCTGAAGCCAATTTGTAATTATATACTTAAATGGAATAACCAAAACCCTACCTCCGCAGATAATGAAACGCGTTACTAAAGCTTTCCACGAAGGGGAAGGCGCCAAGCTAACATAAAACCCCTCGCAAAAACTTCTTGCGAGGGGACGCTGCATTCTTAACTAAAGGAAAGTGGCTTTTCCTGACTCCTATGCTATATACTACTCAAGAACAAGCTCAGTGCGCTGCACCGTTGGAACGCTGTTTTGGCTGCCAATGCTTAAGATGGCCTTATTGTCACGATCAAACGAAACCGTGTTGCCATCAGCAGTAATCGGTGCAATTGTGTGTGGGTTTGCACCATCAAATTCACGAATCACCAGCTTACCATTATCACTATTCCAGATAATATAATCATCCAGCCACTGTGTTTTATATGGCCACGCCTGCCCATAGCGCGCCTCGTCTGAAACCCGCATCAGCTCTAGATCAAACGACTTGTAGCCAAGCTCACTACCTGCCACCACAAACCGACCATTACCACTCATCACCAGGTTTGTGACAATCTCATCACGGCTAAATGACCGGATTGGCACAAAACCACGGTAGCGGCCATCATTGCTGGTCGTATTTTTACTTGGGAAGGTACCCTCATAAATGTCGGTGTCACGATCGTGGCTAATGGCCAGATAATCTTTATCATAGTAGCGGTTAAGGGCAACATTGATCTTGGCGCTCTCTGGCAATGTCGCAATTTTTGCTGGTTCAGCATCAATATTTTTCAGTACGCCAACAGAAACAGTGCGTTCGCTCGATGGCTTTGACACATAGGCCAGTGTGTGTTCACCATAGGTAACAAACTGCGCCACATTTGTAATCAGTCGCTGCTTCTCGTGCTTACCGCCAGTCTCCATGCGGTTAAAGTTACCCAGCTCATCGAGCACAAAAATATGCCCATTATCACTGCCAGCCAGCTTGGCTTCGGCGATAGCTGCATCGCTACCAAAGGCCTCGCTTACATTCAGCACGCCACCGGTCGTGCGCTCTACATCAACGCGTAGCCACTGTGTTTTGCCATTAACCGTTGCTGCCACAAGCACGTAGCGGCCACTTTGGCCAACTTCCTTAATCGTAATATCGCTCACCGCATTATCATCGACGGCTGGTGATAGGGTAATTTTCTCGCGCGTAATCTTTTCCTTGTCGCGCGTATTGATTACCTCAACGTGGGCAACGCCGCCACTTTTAATAACCGTTAGTGCACGAGCACCATCGGCCATAAATTGCGTGCTCACAGCTCCTTCAATCGTGCCTAGCGTTTTAGTCTTCAAATCTTTAGGGACAAGGCGGATATAATCGAGCCAGGTAAGGCGACCCGGGTTAACAGGGACTGTTTTACGCCACGTCTCGTATCCCTCGCGCCACACTACAAACTCATGCTGACCACCATATAGCGAAATTTTATCGTTCGTACGTTTATCGATGCGGTTGCCGTCAATCTCAATCGTTGCGCCATTTGGGCGGCTACCAAGCTGCGCAACACCAGTTTGCTCAATGGCACCTTTAGTGCTGTTGTACCGGTATCCCATCATAATCACCACCATAATTGTGAGCAGTACGAGCACTGCCAACACCATGGCTGTATACGTAAGTGTCAGCCGCAGCGCGCGGCGTCGCACTTGTTTTTGTCGATCATCATTCATGCACTTAATTATACCATAATATAGGGGTAGAACGACAAAAATACCCTTGCATGCGCAACCTGGGTCGAGTACTATTAAGGTATCTGTAGCTACTGCCCGCGTAGGCAACTAACAATAGCGGCAGCTACAAGCAGGGGGAGGGATTTATTATGACAAAGCAAACTATTGTAATGATAAACGGACGCCCGTATGACGCAGCCACCGGTATGCTGGTTGATCAGTCTACGGCTAGTACAAGTGTTCCTCCCGCCTCGACTCTATCTCCAGCTCAAGCAAGCCGCACTACAATACGTCGACCATCGCAGCGCTCTATGACTGTCGCAGCTCGACCACGCCCAACGACGGCAACAAGTCAGGCAAAAACAACAGCACCAGCAGCAAAGCCTGTACATGCATCTGCACTAACGCAAAAACTCACTGAAACGCCTGCCGCGCAGCAAGCTCCTACTACCACAAGCCGCCGCCGAGGAATGGCCGCTGCTTCTATGCAGCCAACACAGGTAGCAACAGTACGTTCTCGCCGCTCGGTAGCTAAGCCGGCGTTCTTATCACCAAGTGCGCCAAGCAAGCCACAAGCAGTAGCAACCCTAAGTCGCACAGGCCAAATAGCGACAAAAAAACAGCCAGCCACACCAGCCCAACCTGCCACTACTTCACGGCAGCAGCAAATAGACCACCAAGCTCCTGCAGCTCGGCAGGTGATAGCGACGCACCAACCAACAGCGCCGCAACCTAAGGCTATTCGCCATACTCCAGTGGCACAGACTTCAACTGCCGTAGCTAAGCCTACCGTGCAGCAGAACATATCACGCCCGTTGCCAAAGCCAAAGCGCCTGAAAACACTGCCACACTATGCAGTAACCAGTAGCACTATGCCGCCAAAACAAGCTCTTCGTAGCCGCACGGTGCGATCACCGAAGCCAGTAGCAACATATGCTCCAGCGCAGCAACCTAAGCAGCCTGCAGCTCAACCGCAACGATCGACGGCGCCAACTTCACTCGAAGCAGAACTACTAGCCGCTACTGAAGAGTATATGCGCCGCGCCCACCAACCCGGACAGACGGGCCAAGCAGCAGTAACGCCCGCTGCGCCTCAGCAAAAACCAGCTAGCCTCACACTGCCAGCTGCCACGCAAGGACAGCAGCCCGAGCGGCCCGCACTACCAAAAAAGCATGTTGCCGCCAAAAGCCGAAAAACCGAAAAGCCAGCACGTCGTCAGCAAAGCGCCGCTAGTAAGTTTATCCGCTTCAGCGGGTTGGCCGTCGCTGGAATGGCCGTGCTACTCCTTGGCATATATATGCTATATACCACTGTTCCCGGTGTATCTACACAAGTAGCCGCCGCCCAAACAGGGGTAGCAGCTAGTTATCCAACGTATCGTCCAGAAGGCTATGACTTAACTGGGCCAATTACCGCCAAAGACGGCAAAGTAGCAATGACCTTTGGCCAAACCGGTAGTAGCACTGGTAGCTATACAATTATGCAAGAAAAAACTGACCAAGAAAGTGACGCATTGAGCGGTACAATTAAAAAAGAAACTGGCCACGACCCTGCAATAACCCGTATTGATGGCCTGACGATTTACACCTACAACAATGGTAATGCTGCTGCTTGGATTAATAAAAATGTCCTCTACACCATTAAAAGTGATACACCGCTCACGAGTACGCAAGTGCAGCAAATTGCCACGAGCATGTAAGCCGGTAGGAGCGCCGCTTGTGCATATGCTATATTAGACATATGACACATTTACGAACTCGATTTGCACCAAGCCCAACTGGCTATATCCACGTTGGCAACGTTCGTGCTGCACTATTTCCGTGGCTTCTTGCCCGCCAGCAGCAGGGAACATTTATATTGCGCATCGAAGATACCGATCAAACACGGTTTGTCGATGGCGCAACAGATTTAATTATGGACTCGCTGAAATGGCTCGGTATCACCTGGGATGAAGGCCCTGATATCGGCGGACCACGCGGGCCATACACGCAAACGCAGCGCAAGGACCACTACCTCGCCTGGGCACAAAAATTGATCGATAAAGGCCTTGCCTATGCCGACCCATACTCACCAGAAGAAGTAGCGGCTTTTCGGGCTGAAGCGCGCGCACAGAAAAAACCATTTTTATACCGCGACTATCGCCCAGCAAATCCACCAAAGTGGGATGGATCACAGCCACTACGATTTAAAGTAACCAGCCCAAAGCGCTACACCTGGCAAGACCCTGTTATGGGTGAATTATCGGCCGGGCCGGAAGCGCTTGATGACTTTATCCTTATCAAATCTGATGGACTGCCTACCTACAATTTTGCGCACATCGTCGATGATTATGAAATGGGCGTTACCCATGTGATACGCGGGCTAGAATATATTTCAAGCATTCCAAAATACTTAAGCTTATATGAAGCGCTTGACATCGAACCACCGGTGCTCGCCTGCCTACCGCACATTATGGCACCAGATGGCCGCAAAAAACTTGGCAAGCGCGATGGCGCTAAAAGCGTTACAGAATACCGCACTGATGGTATTTTACCCGAGGCGATGCTTAACTTCCTAGCCACCCTAGGCTGGAATGATGGCACCGAACAGGAAATTTTCAGCCGGGAAGAGCTTATTGAAAAATTCAGCTTATCGCGTGTGCAGCGTAGCGGCGCTCGTTTTGACGAAACCAGACTACTGTGGATGAACGGCCAGTGGCTGCGACGCTTAGACATTGATGACCTTTACCAGCGAGCAGCACCATTTTGGGGCAAGGCAGCCGCCACTGCAGATGAATCATATAAAAAGCAGGTGCTGGCGCTTGTTCAAGATCGCCTCAAAACATTAAGCGAACTGCCAGCTATGACCGAGTATTTCTTTACGGATCCGGCAGTAGATGAGGCACTGCTAACGACAAACAAGCAGCTGAAGAAGTTAAGTTCAGACCAGAAGGTCTCACTACTAGAGGCAGCACTTGCTAAACTGACCATAGTTACGCCAGAAAACTGGACCGAAGATCATCTGCAAGAGGCGCTCAATCAGCTGCTAATAGAGACCGAGCAGAAGCCTGGCATCCTCTTTAGCTTAATTCGTATCGTGACCACCTGGGCACCATTTAGCCCGCAGCTCAATCAAACTCTAGCGCTTCTGGGCAAAGAACGAGTGCTGCAGCTCATTCGGCAGGGAATTGATGTTATAGCCAGCCAAGACTAAACCCGGTCTACGCGCCCAGGCCTGACGACTAAAAATAACCCCACCATCAGCATGGTGGGGTATTAGTTTGCAGTGAAACACGTGCATTATTCGCGCTTCAAATCGTTGATTGGGTTGCGGCGCAAACCTCGCATCAGCGGGAAGGCCATACTGACGATACCGGCGAGCGCACAAACGATCAAAATACCGCTAATTTGGCCAACATTCATTTCAAACAGGCTAATCTTCTTGGTAAGATCGAGTGCACCAAAGCCAAACTGTGCTTGAGCGGTCAGGCCTGGAGCCCAGGCAGAATCGGCAACGTTAGCCAGAAGCATACCGATAGCAAGAGCGAAAATGATGACGCCGAGTGTTAACAGTATGGTATACATCACATAAATTGCACCGATATCTGCTCGCGTAAAACCAATTGCACGGAAAATAGCAGTTTCACGACGGCCATCTGAAATAGTACGGCCAATTGCGATTAACATAACAGCCACCGCCACTAAGGTCACGCCAATCATAGCAAGGCTAAACCAGCGCTGGGTTAGATGGCGCAATTCATCAAGTGCCGAGCTGTTACTAAAGGCGAATTCAGCAGCGTATGGACGGTCTTTAGGAGAACATGACCCATTCGACTGAACAGTACAGCCCTGCTCATCAATGAACTTCTGGGCCGATTTACTATCAGCAAACTCGATGTAGCGATTTTTGTTGTCTTCAGGTCCCAAGAAATACTGTGGCGTGTACGTAAGAATCGGCGCAAAGGCTGACTTATCTGGTATCTGTTCGTATAGCGCCTCTGGTATCATCTGCCAGAAACCGTTGGTTTTCAAAACATTTTGCAGCAGGTCACTAATGTTACGCGCCTGTGGCTCGCCGTCAAATTGTGTAGTGCTGCTCTCGCCAGGCAAAATACCAACTAGCTTAAATTTGATAAATCGACTGACCATTTCGGTATTTTTACCAAATTTTTTATCGAAAGCCTCTTTATCTTGAGCTTGTTTCTTCTCATTTTTATTACGCGTGTCGCTTTGAACTGTCGGGTTTTCACAGCGAGTTGGATCGGGCAGGGCGTAGATAAGTGACGGTTTTTTGTACTTTGGATCGTTCTTTGCAACCTCCATCTCGCGCCGATCAGCTAAAATCGACTCGATCTTTTCAAGACTAGCACTATTACGGTAACAGGCCTGGAAGCTAAAGTCCTTTGCCCGGTGACGCACCTCTTTCAGGCGGGCAAGCTTATCATCAGCACTAGCATTAGCGGGTAGTGGACTCATACCCATGAGTCGCTCAGCTTTTTCTTGTGTTAACATAATTGGCAGCATGCCACTATTTGGACGCCACCCACCTTGGTCTGGCAGCATAAACGGAGAGGCAATCTCACTTGGCGTCATAGTAAAGTAGCTGGCAAGTATTTGATCGCTGCGGTTTTGTGTCTGCTCACTACTATCCTTAAACTCCTCTTTACCGTCCTTGAACACCTCAAGTGATTCATTTTTAGCAATACCAAGGCGTCGCTCAGTCAAGATAGTCTTAGCGCCATACTTTTTGGCCACTTCTTGCAATTTATTATCATCTAGCGACTGCTGACCACCAAACTTTTCGGTTAAAATAGCCTGCACAATACCAGTGGTATCAGTACGAATCATACGCTCATAGCCATTCCGGCCAACCTTAGTCGGCCTGCGGTCGTTGCTGCTATCGTATGCAATGTTAAGCTTTTTAGCTTCAGCTGTTTTTTCTGCTACGAGCTGTTTGTGTCGACGCTTAGCATCCGCAACAAGCATCGGGTCTTTCAAAACATTATCCTTGGCTTCTTCGCCACCATACACACGAGACACTCGCACTAAGTAGCGGCCATTTAGCCCATCTTCACGGAACAACTGTAGCCCAGTAAATAGTCCGTTCATGATCAAAGAAGCAGCGATCAGGGCGCCAAATAGAATACTTGCTAGAAGCATCGTTAACACGGTACGCAAAAAGTGCGCGCGCAGCTTGCTAACTGCCAATAAGCCTGCATTGGTTATTTTAATCATAGAGCACTCCGTCGTTAATAGTAATCACTCGATCCGCGATAGCAGCTACACCTTTACTGTGCGTTACTACCACAATAGTCATATTGTACGCGGCGCGAATCCTTTGGAAGAGCTCGACAACCTCTTGACTCGTGACTACATCTAGGTTTCCAGTTGGCTCATCGGCAAGGATGATCCGCGGCCGGTTAATAAGCGCTCGCATAATACCAGCACGCTGCATCTGCCCACCGGACAGCTCACGAGGCAGGTGATCAAGTCGATCTTCAAGACTGGTGTGGCGAGCCAGCTTAGTGATACGCTGGTGGCTTTCTGCCTTAGTCAGGCGCAGTGGCATACCCGCTACTTCAATATTCTGGCGCAGCGTCAAAAATGGCTGCAGGTAAAACGACTGGAAAACAAACCCTATCGTTTGGCTACGGAAATGAGATAATTCCTTATCACTCATAGCGTCTAGCTGACGACCACCAACCATAACACTGCCGCTGGTTGGACGATCGAGGCCACCCATGAGGTGGAGCAGGGTAGACTTACCACTACCACTACCGCCGCGGATCACGACAATCTCGCCCTCCATCACCTGAAAACTCACATCGCGCAGGGCATGAATATCCTCGTGCCCACGCTTCTTAAACGTTCGCGATAGGTGCGATACATCAATTAGTAGTTGTCGCTCTGGCTGAACCTCGCTCGCTTCGGTAGTTTCAGGCTCTCCTGTAGCTGCTGCAGTAGTACGTCGGTTCATCTGCGGCATAATATCAGTAATGAGCAGATCTGAGCTTAAACGGTCCTCGGGCGCCATATCAAGCCAGTCAGCGGGCATCTTTCGAATACCACCCTGAGATGAGGTAGACCTTTGCTTAGCCACCGATTTGCCGCGGCTCGTGATTGGATCATCAGCCGGGGTGCTGGCCGGCGCATCTTGCGCTAATGATAACTCCAGCATCGACGCACCAGAATCATCAAACAGTGGCGATACATCAGCAGCGGGTTCAGCTACCGACTCTGACTGAGGGTAATCTGGCTCTTCAATCGGAGCTGGTTGCGGCTCTTGAGTTAGCTGCTGCTGAAAAGATACACCTTGCGAGTGAGACTCTTCAGGTTGTTGTTGCACCTGCATATAACCAGTGTCTATGTTTGTAGTCGACGATGGTGGCGCAACTACTGGCTCTGGCTGAGCTGACGACTGACGTGGCGAATGTGCCGCCCGTGCCTGTGGTGACTGATTTTGTGCCATTGGCCTCGGACCGAAAGGACGCGGCGCTTGCTGCACTTGCTGATAATTTTGCTGAGGGGTCTCAAGTACCTGCGACGCCACATCGTAAATAGATGATGTTGGCTCGGTATAGGTAGCAGTAGCCTCAGCTTGGGTAGGCCAAGAAGGCTCCCTCTGCAGAGGTGGCTCGGCCTGAACAGGGGGAGTGAACTGTGGCTGAGCAGCAGGCTGCGTATAACGATAGTTTTGCTGCGGAGTAGCCTGCGTACTTTGCTGCATCGAGCTAGCGGCAGACTGCCTTTCTACATGGTTAATGATGCCGCGGCGGCCATCACGACGCGGCACACTTAAAGAAGGTCCAGTGTTACGCCCACTAGTTGGAGTAGGTTGGTTAACAGGGGAAGCAGATGTCGATGACGCGGTATACGCATTCGACTGCAGCCCACCCTGCATTTGCGATTCGTCTCTATTCATAAATTTGCTTGTGCTTTCCTCTAGTGTACACCAAACAGTAGTCACCTGCAAATACATTTACTCGTTTGGTACTACAATTAGTGAAACACCCTCGCTAAAATACCATACATATAATGAAGCCCGAGATTTAATCTATATAATGTAAAGATTTTTATACTATATAAAATAGCTCGCCATGATACTACGTAGTAAAAGCGAGCTTGTATAATTTCTTGGTGCGATTTTACACCCAAGCTCGAACCTGTTTTGAGACAAAAGCCAAATGATTTTAGCCGCGCCGCGCTCCAGCCCAGAAAACCCTTTGCATATTTCTGTAATTTCCCCCGCCGTAATTTTATTAGAAAAAGGTAAAGGGTTTTCTGGGCGGGTGCTACCTATTACTGACTAGCATACTCAAGTGCCGCGATAAGTGTTCCGAAATACAATTCACCTTGAGGCACTAAGTTATTAGCCGCCGCGTCCCGGGTGATTTCTTTGAAATTATCTAGCGAGCGCCATTCGTACGAACCAACCTCGCCATCGACAAAGGTGAAGTTTTCGTCGCCACTGAGCTGGTAAAGAAACACATTTACGATGTCTCGTGGGTCTTTCTCGATGATGCGAACAGCTTGCACAAAATGCAGCTTAGATTCATCAATCGCAAGCCCCATTTCCTCTTTAGTCTCTCGCACAGCTGCTTGCACTGGTGTTTCTCCGATATTGATATGCCCGCCTGTCGAAATATGAAACCAGCCTGGCTTATTGGGTTTTGTCAATGAACGCTTTTGTAGCAGTATGCTCACCCCGCCTTCGTCAATCTTCCAAAACCACACATGAGCATTGCTCATGATTAGGCTTTTATCAGAGTTAAACTCTTCTTTGGGCGCGCCTTTGCCGTCTACAGGCGTGCCGTTGTTATTGTAAATTTGCCATAATTCGTTGTCGTGCATATATGGTATCCTCACTAGAATCTATTCTAATATCTAGATACCAGTATACGTGATAGACGGGGCTATCCGCGAGGCGCACCGCTAGGATACTACAACGATATGCGCAGTAAACATCAAGATCGATCGAAAAATTGCCCCGATTGTGCGACAAGCGTTTGAGCTGTACGCTCGCGGAGATAAACGATTGGATGAAATCGCTGACTTTTTGTTTGCCCACGGTATACATACCAAAAAAGTATGGTGTGCGGCATGATATTTACAGCAGAAGCACGCATAAAGCGACAGAAAAACGGCAACGTGTACGTCTATGACTACTATCGCTGCACTCGCAAGAACAAAGCCGTCGCCTGCAAAGAGCCGCACATCCGAGCGGAAGAGTTGGATAAGCAGTTATCTAATTTATTGCTCGATTTTGCTATGCCCACTAAGTGGGTAGACAAACTGTACGAGCTAATTCGACAAGACGAACAGAAAGACAAGATATCGTTTAACGCCAGTATTAGTAAAGCGCAAGAACAAATCGTACAGTTGTCTAGCAAATTGCAACGCTTGCTTGATAGCTATCTTGACGGCGACGTAGAGCGTGAACTGTACCAAGTCAAGCGCGCAGAGATACTAGGAGAGAAGAAGCGTTTGCAAGAGCAAATCGAGCAATCTTCACTTGGCGTTTTGACGTGGGTCGAACCGATGAAAAGGTGGCTAGAAACTGCCGTTTCTATCTGTAAAATCGCCAAAAGCCACGACCAGATCGCGAAAAAGTCGCTTTGCCTCGAAACATTCGGGTCGAACCTAAAAATACAAAACAAAAATGTCGTCGCAGGCGACGACCAATTTCTTCATTCCCCCCAAGAGAACATCTGGCTTTGGCTCCGTCAAAGTCTAGAAAAAGCCACCCGTTCGGGCGACCGTTTTCGTTTTAGTTCCAATTTGGTGACCCTACCGGGAATCGAACCCGGGTTACCAGGATGAGAACCTGGCGTCCTAACCGCTAGACGATAGGGCCGTTGCAATGAATAATAGCAAACTGCATCCACCCAGTCAAGCAGCTCTTGCACTGATTCTTTGCACCCTAGCCTAGTTAGCAAGCACAGTGCAAGTATTTGCGTTATACTAGAAAGATGCTATTACCAACTCTACTGTCTCACCGTTCCCGCGCGCAAGCTAGCGGGCCACTGCCAGGTCTTAACCTTGGCGGGTGGCTTGTGCTAGAAAAGTGGATGACGCCCAGTATTTTTACGGGCACCGAAGCGACAAACGAATACGAACTTTGGCAGACTACGACCGGACCAGGCCATATTACACATCACCGCGACACATTTATTACCGAAGCTGATATTCGTTGGATTGCGGGTGCTGGTATTCAGCTATTGCGGGTGCCGATTGGCTACTGGGCCCTGGAGGATCAGCCGCCATACCAGAATTGTCGCCAGCATCTCGACTGGCTACTGGAAGTGGCGCAACGCCATGGCCTCCGCGTCCTGCTTTGTTTGCACGCCGCGCCAGGCGCCCAAAACGCCAACGACCACAGCGGCAGTGGCCAACCAGGAACCACAGGATGGTTTACAAAAGATAACCAACAACGCACTACTTTTGCGTTGCAACAGCTCGCTGAACGCTACGGCAACCACCCAGCGCTATGGGGAATTGAACTACTCAATGAGCCCCTTGTACATGGGCTCCGCCGCAGTTGGCAGTTTTGGCACTGGAGCCGAACTACCAAAAAGCTGCTTGCTAAAACCCTGCCACCCCATGTACGCATCGTAATTAGTGATGCTTACAACCCCGCATGGTGGTCTGGAAAATTTGGACGAAATTGCGTGCTAGATATTCATCATTACCACTGTTTTGCGCCTACCGACCAAGCCGCCACTGATATGGCGCACCATCGAGCAAAACTAGCGGGGAGCCACATTAGCTACGCAGCCTACGCTCGGCAGCAGCCAATCATCATCGGTGAGTGGAGTACAACACTGCCGCAGCACCTAATGAGCGACGAGATAGCACGCACATTCTGCGCAGAACAACTTGCTGCATTTACTAGTGCTGAGGCCTGGTTTTTCTGGAGTTATAAAACAGAAAGCCCAGATAGTTGGAACTTCCGCCACCTCTATACGCAGGGCTATTTTACCGGCATATTGCCGCGTTCTTCGTTGCCAGATAGCGACCAGTAACAACCCCGCCGGGTAACTCTTGATTTTATCGCTCTTTTTACGCATACTTAAAGGTAAGCATTTTGCCTTGGCCACTTTAGCCAGTAGTGGCCAGTAGTGCAAAAACGATAACAGTAGCATAGTATAAGGGTGGGGATGAAAAAACAATTATTTACACAGTTCTGGCAACGCCGCATTTGTGAACTGATTTTTACTATTGCAGCCGGCGTACTCGGCGTGTATGCATGGGTGCAGTTCGGGCCAGCGCACTATGCGCCAAATGTTACACAAATGCTAACCGAGCATACCGCCATGGTAGCAGGCGGCAGTATGATACTCAGTATTTTATGCTATTTGTGGATGCCACGTCGACATCGACGTATCGTGCCAGTGTTGATGTTCTCGTGTTTAGTAGCACTTGCTCTAGTCGCGACCTTTGAAACCGGAGGTCTTCGCTCACCGCTGCTATCGCTTTGGTTCTTCGTACAATTCTTTGCAGGATTGTTCAGCCTGCGAGCAATTATTATCCTTGCCATGGTGAACTCGGTCTTCCTCTTGCAGGAAACTTACTTAAATGAAGGTCCACTGCCGATGAGTATGCTCATCCTGATTGGCTTTACGAGTGTTGCTGTATTGTTTATGAGCTACATCACCTGGATTCAGCGCCCAGCCCATGCGACTGACAACGAAATGGCACACCGCCTCAGTATCGAGGAAGGTAAGTCTGATGCTGTGCTAGAGGCGATCAGCAACGGCGTGATTGCAATTGATGAACATGAAAAAATCGAACTAATCAACCTAGCGGCGCAGCAAATTGTTGGCTGGAACAAAGGTGATGCCCTAGGTATCGACTACACCTTAATTTTGCAGCTCATCGACAGTAAAAATGAGCCAATCCCCCGAGAACAGAACCCTATTACACAAGCAAAGCAAACCGGAAAAGCATTTCAATCACGTAATATTATGCTAGCTACCAGCAGCGATAAGCTACTGATGATTTCGCTATCGGTCACACCGGTCAATAATGGCAAAAACACGATTATCGTTTTCCGCGATATCACTAAAGAAGCCAAAGAAGAGCGCGAGCAAGCAGAGTTTATTTCTACTGCCAGCCACGAGATGAGGACCCCAGTCGCAATTATTGAGGGATACTTAAGCTTGGCGCTTAACCCAACCATGTCGACGATTGACAAGCGAGCTCGCGGCTATATCACCAAAGCGCACGATTCAGCTAACCACCTTGGGCAACTACTGCAAGACCTACTGGATATTACCCGTATCGATGATGGCCGCATGAAAAGTGACCCGCGTCCGACGGATATTAATATGATTTTGCAGGATATTTGGAATGGACTGCAAGTCTCGGCTAAAGAGAAGGGGCTTGAGTTTCACCTTAATACTGTGCCAGAAAAAGAAGGCCTCACGCTTTCACCGATCTATTTTGCCAATGTTGACCCCGGCCATTTGCGCGAGGTCTTATCAAACCTGCTAGAAAATGCCATAAAATACACTAATGAGGGCGAGGTGTCAGTTACGCTATCTGGCAACAATGACACCATTACTGTGGCGGTAGCCGATAGCGGCATTGGCGTGCCAGCAGAGGATGTGCCACACCTGTTCCAAAAGTTTTACCGCGTGGATAATAGTGATACTCGCGAAATTGGCGGCACTGGCCTGGGGCTATACCTTAGCCGACGCCTCAGTGAAGCTATGAATGGCAAATTGTGGGTAGAGAGTGAATATCACAAGGGAAGTACGTTCTACCTTCGATTGCCTCGCATGACATATGCCGAGATTCAACAATATAACCGCAAAGCAGCAGAAACTGAAACCGACCAAGCGCCGGTACCGCTTGCGCATGCCGTTGAACCAACTGGAGAGCTACCAGATAAAAATGCAACCTACACACCAGCAGAGATCGTCGAGCAAGATGAGCTTACCGAGGCCGCACGCCAAGTGGCTGAACAGTGGCAGGAGGAAACTTCAGAACTGAGAAAGACTGCTTCTGAAGTTGCACCAGCAGCAAACGAAACTCCTGCGGAAGAGCAGGACGAAGAGCTAGATGAGCTCATAGAACAAGTTACCCCAGCAAATCCTGAGGAGCAGCCTGCCCCAGAACCCACAAAACGGGCTCACCGCCGCGCTCATCGCCATAAGACCAAGCAGAAAGTTGATGAAATTACCGCAACGCTTACCGATAAGCAAGAGCCTCTATCTTCAAGTGAGCTTGATACACTTGACTACCTTGATGCAGCACTTGAAGAGCAAGACCAACACACTGCCTTAGAGCCAGGAGCAGCTGAACCTCTTGCAGATAACGTAACCGACCAGCCCACCGAGGCAGCACCAGCAAAACAAGCTTTGGTGCAAACTGGTAAGGCAATTGATATTGTTGGTAGTCACGCTAAAAAGTCACTATCACCAAAACCAAAGCCTAAAAAATCATCGACAAATACTAGTTCAGTGCTCCTTGAAACAGCGAAGCCACAACCTTTGCCGCGGGTACTCACCAGCGCTGATGACGAAGTAACGCGCATGATACACCAGCGTTCAGAATCCCCTAAGCCAGCAAAAGACAAGAAGCTAGCCGCCCCAACCCAAGTAGCTGCTCCAGCTGTTAAGATAGCTACCGGCCAGCCAAAGCCAACCGCCAGCCCAACCAACCCTCCAAAACCAAAGCCAGAACCCGAGCCAATTATTGGACGCCGCTTTGGGGCGCAACCACTGAAAACGGTATACCAAAATATGATCTCACCAGAAACAGCCGCCGCACGCCGCATTCACCAGATGAATCTAACAGCTACCAATCGACCAAAGGATTCCACTACCATGCCAGCACGTGAGAATACCCCGGACAACAGAGCTTTACACATCTCAATCACTGAGCCTGAACGCCCGTTAGTAGCGCCAGGATCTCGTCCACATCAAATACATCCATTCCTTGGCCACCGCAGCACTACACTGTTAAATCCAGCCGCAGCTCTACATCGATACCAGCGCGACCGCCTCTCTCAACCAAAAGCACCAGATGTACCGGAGGATAGCGAGAAAACACCATAAGCACATAGATTTTTACGTCAAAATATCCTATTATAGACAATGAAAGGGAAAGGATTAACAATATGACAAAGATTCTACTGGTCGAAGACGAGCAGGGGCTTCGTGAGATCTACGGAGTACGTCTTTACCAAGAGGGCTACGATATCGTTACCGCAGCGAACGGAGAGAAAGCACTTGATGTTGCGAAACGAGAATTGCCACAATTGATTATTAGTGATGTAATGATGCCTCGCATCACGGGGTTTGATATGCTTGATATTTTGCGCTCAACACCAGAGACAAAAGATATCAAGATAATTATGATGACTGCGTTATCAAGCGAAGATCAGCGCCGCCGAGGTGAACAGCTTGGCGCCGACCGCTACCTGGTAAAATCACAGGTAGGTATTGAAGATCTAGTGCGCACAGTGCACGACGTACTTGGCGACACCAGAGAAGAAGTACAGGCCAGCCTTGCTCCAGCGATTATGTCAGAAATGCAAGCAATGCAAGAGCCTACCGCTCCTGTACCTCAGCCGGCAACTGTAGAAAATCAGCAGCCGCAAGCTGCGAGTCCACACTACATGGCTGCAGCACCTTCAGCTGAAACGCCACAAAACAGCTACGAATCTCTTGGCCAGACTAGTGGTGGCGAACGAGTTATTCAGCCGCTTGCTCACGAAGAAGAGACTGGGCCAGATATTAATTCACTAATTGCCCAAGAGCTACAACAGCTAACAGGAGAGTCAACTGAAACTGAGCCAGAGGTGAACACAAAAGTTGATCAACCAGCTGAGCTTACCGAGGAACCTAATACAGCGCAGCCTGTTGCCACTCAACCAGCAGCGCATCCTGCAATTGATATGACAATGCCAGTAGCGACGCCCGAAACGCCACGCTCAGTAGAAGATGATCTTGATGCCTTTGAAGCGGCGGCTCGTGAGCAGCTTAGCCACGTTGCGCACCCGCAACCAAACGTAGCTACAGCAGCAGAGGAGTCTGACTACCTAGCAGAAGAAGAGGATGGGGAGGATGAAGAAGAAGTCTTCTTTGTGCCAGACGCAGAAGAAGCTGAGACTAACGCTACTACCACCGCAGAGCAGGCACCACATTCAAGTGCACCCGCTGCTACTGCAACATATGCCGAGGCAGGTCCGTCTACCGATGAGCTAGAGGCACAGATTTCATCAGCATTTAGCGAAAAAACTAGCGCGGAATCTGCTGCCACAGCTAGTGAAAATACTGCCTCACAATCAGCGGCAGCCCCTCAAGCCGAGTTAACAGCAGAAGAAAACTTGGACACAGAAGAGCAGAGCAATAGGTCTACCACTCCAGCTTTAGCGCAGCGGCCAGCCATTTTACGCTCAACTAGGGCGCAACGACCACTATCGGCTATTGGCTCAACACCACTCGACCGTGACACAACGACACAATCAGGAGCTCGGTTTTTCTAATGCCACAGCGAGTGAATAAATATCTTGCACATCAGCTTGGCATCTCTCGACGCCAGGCTGATGCAATCATCGCTAAAGGTTCGGTGACTATTAATGGCCAGCCGGCTACTCCTGGCAATCAGATCCAAGACGGCGACCAAGTAAAAATTGGTGAAACCCTCGTCAGCAGCCACCATGTGCCGATGAGCTATGTACTGCTGAATAAGCCAGTGGGCTATGTTTGTTCACGAAAGTCACAGGGCAATGCCCCCACAATTTATGAGCTCTTGCCAGAAAATATGCACTCGCTTAAGCCAGTTGGCCGGCTCGACAAAGATAGCTCTGGGCTGCTGCTTCTTACGAACGATGGTGATTTTGCCTTTCGCATGACTCATCCAAAATTCCACAAAACAAAAACCTATCATGTTTCACTTGATGCTGGGCTGCAACCATTGCACCGCCAAATGATTAGCGACCATGGCATCATGCTAGAGGATGGCCCAAGCAAGTTGCAGCTTGAACGCCAGGTCGAAGGAGATGATACAAAATGGATTGTGCGCATGCACGAAGGCCGCAACCGACAGATTCGCCGTACATTTGCATCTCTTGGCTACACGGTCACCAAACTACACCGCACTGAATTTGGTCCTTTTTGGCTTGGTGATATTAAGGCCGGCGCCTTCACTCAAAGTGTAAAGAACTAGCAGCCACGCCCGCTGCTATTTTTTTATGTCAAGCTGTGCTATAGTAAAAGCAATTATGTCTAAGAAAAAACTCCCTACTGTAGCAATTATTGGCCAGGCTAATGTTGGCAAAAGTTCATTATTTAACCGACTCGTTCGCGCCAAACAGGCAATTGTAGCTCGCGAAGCTGGTACCACTCGCGATAGTGTACTCGGCAAAGTAAGTTACCGTGATCACCAATTTTGGCTCGTGGACACTGCAGGACTTAAAGATCCAAATGATGAATTCGAAGCCTCAATCCAAGAACAAATCGCAGAAGCTTCAGAGGCAGCAGACGTTATTATTGTAGTCGTGGATAGTACTATGTTCATTGCTGATTACGACCGCTTGGTTGCTAAAAAGGCGCTCAAAAGTCGCAAGCCGGTTATCCTGGCAATGAACAAGTCGGATATCAAAGGCCACAATGGTAAAGAAGTATTCCAACGACTCGGCATCAAGACTATGATTCCAACCTCAGCTGAACACAATATTGGTACAACCGAGTTGCTTGATGCTATTACTGCCAATATACCCCCTATGCGTAGCCAGGAAGATGACGATGCTATTCGCGTTGCACTGATTGGGCGTCCAAATGCGGGGAAAAGTAATTTGTTCAACCGCCTTGCGGGTAAGCAACAGGCAATCGTAGCTAATGTCGCAGGCACCACCCGAGACATTAATCGAGTACCAATTCGGTACATGGGCCGAACAATTGAGTTACTCGATACTGCTGGTGTTCGTCGCCAGGGTAAACAAGAGCGTGGTATTGAAAAATTTTCAGTACTCCGCACCTTGCAGGCGATTGAAGAAGCTGACATCTGTTTGCTGCTCATGGATGTGCACGAACTGAACACACAACTTGATCAACGACTAGCTGGCATTATTGACGAAGCTGGCAAAGGTCTCGTGATCGTGGTTACAAAATGGGATAGTGTACAAGATAAAGATGCTTACACGCATGACTCGCTGATTCCAAAAATTGCTAACGCCTTTAACTTTGTGCCATGGGCACCACTAATTTTTACCAGTAGTGTTACCGGCCAAAACGTGACGAAACTTTTTGATCTAATACTAGATATCCAAGATAAACGGCAGCAGCCGACCAGAACACGAGCACTTAATGCTATGCTGCAAAAAGCAATTCAAAAACACCCGCCGGCTGGCCTAAAGAATACACACCCAAAGCTGCGTTATATAGTGCAAACAGATACAACTCCTCCGTGGTTCGTTATTTATGGATCGAACCTGAAATTTGTTCACTGGAGCTACAAGCGATATCTCGAGCGACTGCTGCGTGAAACATACTCATATGAAGGTACACCAATTAAACTATCTTTCCGCGACGAGAAGCAGATCAAGGCGAACAAAGCCCGCCTCGCCGAGGGAAAGGAAGCAGTCACCAAAGCATACAAGCAGCAAAAGGAGCAAGAACGCTTCGAGCAAGAGCAGGCAGCCCGCCTCGAACGACAGCGCAAAAAACTCTAAGTGCAAACTGGTTATTTACTAGTTCAACAACTTAATATACGCACCTATAAAACAGGTGCGTATTTTTATATTCATATACAAATCAGTGGTTAACTTTGCACGGCAATCCATAATAAACTTAACCGCTGCACCTGCAAAATACATCACTAATATTCGCCCAGTCAGTAGCCCCTTGCGATAAAGTTCCTACATAATAAAAGAAACCCCGGGGGAGGGGTTTCTTTTTGATAGCCGCTTAAGGTAGTTCTATGTATTACTTGCGACGTCCAGCTAGGAGGTATACCAAGCCTGAGGTTAGGGCACCTGCGCCAAGGAACATTGGCAGACCAGCTGCAATACCAGTTCGTGGCAACTCAGTTGGAGTCTTTGTAATTGTTACCGAAGGAGTTGGCTGCTCACACTTAGTTTTGTCTTGTGTGTAAGTCTTCTCATCGATTTGGTCTTTGGTTACTGTCTTTGTAGCCTTAGTTGCGATCTCACATGCGTCAACTTTTTCACACTTGCTAAAGTCGCTGGTGTAACGCTTTGCGTCATTCTCTGACTTCTTGATAGTTACTGCTTGACCTGTAGTGATGTCACATACGCGAATCTGCTTACAGTCATCAAAGTTGGTTGAGTGCTTTGTCTTGTCAAACTCGTTCTCTTTGATAGTAACTACAGTATTAGTCTTAAGATCACAAACAGTGATGTTCTTTACTGGTGCTGGTGTAACAGTGAAGTGACCACGACAGTTTTCTGAAGTAATGTCACCAAGTGTAGTCTTTACAATAGCACGTACAGTGTATGAGTCAGCAGCTAGTCCGTTGATGTCAAGTGTCGCTGTTGTGCCAGTGCCTGCAACGTCCTTTGATACAACGTGCTGACCAGCCTTGTTTACTACGTCGAAGTGGTAACCAGTAATCTTAGCACCATTTTCAACAGTTGCAGTTGCAGTTAGGCGAGCTGCGTCACGTGCAGTCTTCTGTACGTCGATAGCCTTACAAGCTGCAGCTGGTTTTGGCTGTGGTTTTGGTGGTTGTGGTTTTGGTGGCAAGTCTTCAACGTATGTCAAGTTACCACAAAATAGTACGATAGCAAACCATTTGCCGTCTGCTGAACGCTTACCAATAAGTGCTTGGAGAGGGTATCCCGCATTCTTATTGTTAGCACCGTTCAAGTAACCACCAGTGTAAACTTGACCAGCGCCAGGGATGTTAACTGCGTAACGGTTTGGCACATTGTAGTTTACGCGGCCAAGAGTCTTTAGCTGACCACCAAAGTCACTTGTGTTAAATGAGCCCATTGTCATACTTGCGATGTCAGCACGAGTAATGCCGTAGTGCTCGTAGATAGCGCGAATGTCGCTATAGCTATCGTATACGTGTAGCATGTGGTCCTTATCTTTAATACCACCGTATACAATATTATCTTTGTTAAACCTGTCGAACTGCGTTGCCGAAGCCTTGCTTGAGTCACCAGGTAGATTGAAGCCCGAGAAGAGCTGTGCAACCAATGCTAGTGCTGCCAAACCAAGTGCCATCGGCTTGGTAACGCGCCGGATCCATGTTCGTTTCATGCAATCTCCTTCTTTATATTATCTGCCGCTATTCTATCATAATTTTGCAATACTAACAAGTTGTTTTTTAATAACAGCTTAAGCGGTACGCGGCTAACTATATGGTATAATACCTGTTATATTTTACAAGTGTAATTTATGCTAGAAATGTAGTGTTTTCCACACACAAGCAACGCTAGGTGACAGTTTCACTGCACTACCAACCATTAAACGAGCACTATTTACTATGAAAATACTTATTGGACAAGGCAACAACGAGCCAAGATACGCTGGCACGCGGCACAATATTGGCTTTGTGGCGCTTGATACATTTGCCGCCCAAGAAGGAAGTGGCGTAGCATTTCTTTATAAGTCAAAATTTCAGGCCGAGATTGCAGAACTAACTATTGCTGGCGAGAAAGTACTACTGGCAAAGCCAACGACTTTTTATAACGAGACGGGGCGAGCAGCGCGACTGTTAGCCGATTTTTACCATGTAGCAGCCGAGGATATTCTTGTGATTCACGATGAGCTGGCCTTGCCGTTCGGACATATTCGTATTCGCAACCAGGGAAGCGATGGCGGCAATAATGGCATCAAATCCGTAAATCGCACGCTGGGAGAGCATTTTTGGCGTATCCGCATCGGTATTCAGAATACATATACTAGCCGTACCGACAAGGCCGTTTTTGTACTGTCGCAGTTCACCAAAGATGAGCACGCAGTATTGCAAGATACAATATTACCAGCAGTAGCAAAAGAAATAGAGCATTTCGTGCGCGGTGAGGCACGCACAACAACGCTATCGGTGTAGTCTTTATGTACGCAGCAGGGCACTATGAGCTTGGCCGGCTTGACTTTTTACCTTAATCACCGTATTATTAACGTATTCATTTATCCATTGATTGCGATTTGTAGTCTATAACAGTTATAGACGGTCGCCTACCTGAAGGGACGTGGTGTAAATCATCAGCTATAATTGCTACAGCAATTGCAGTTACTTTCCAAGTAATGCTACTATACATATCTTTTGATGTAACAATGCAAAGCTACAAAGCAAACGATCCTGTCGTTGCAGTATGTATGTTTATTGCAA
Organism: Candidatus Saccharimonadota bacterium; assembly: GCA_905372785.1. GTDB lineage: Bacteria > Patescibacteriota > Saccharimonadia > Saccharimonadales > Saccharimonadaceae > VGLK01. The sequence continues at coordinate 4,828 of CAJPQG010000001.1, read as the reverse complement.
CTACAGCTATTGTTGCAGCAATTGCATTTACGGTGTCAGCCACCTCCAAGTGGCCTCATATTGTCACGGGGCAGCATACGCTGACTATTATTACTGGCGAGGGGAAAGTTCTTGAAGGTCTAAACCTTGAAGGGCTGAGCTCCAACGAGCCAAACCTTACGGTATACAGCAACGACGACTCACTTCGTGTAATATTTGACGGAAAAGATACCCCTGTACAAAACAAACGGCAGCCGGAAAATCTACCAGCATAAAGTAATGCCCAAGCCCGCTAGAAAATAGCTCACATTGAGTCATATTGACTCTGTAGCTTACTCTAGCGGGCTATTTTCTTTGCCAAAAATTCCTACGCTTGCGCTATAGTCAGCGCGTAGCTTTCTGCGTCCAAACAGCAAAAAAGCGCCAAGCAAGGGTGGGCATCGCTTGGCGCCATTTTGCCCTTCAACCACTGCAAGGGGGAAAGCAGCCCAAAGGGGGAGTTGGAGCACACAGTAGAGAGACTACTATATGCCGGTTGAAGAGGTTAGTCTACGAGTAATAGTAAGGGGGTGCGCCCAGTGGAGGGTAGAAAACTAAGCGCCCATTACTCGCAGTCTAACATGATAATCATGTATAATTACATATGAATGTGCTAGTTGATCGCTCTCGCACCGCGATCAATCACTTTCGATATTATCACCTACTTGACAGCCTGTCAACAACTTTTGCAACAAATTATGACAAAAATCAATCAACTTTCACCCCAGAGCCATAATTTTACCTCCCGATTAACTGATATTGCGCGAAAACCACAAACATTATATTACATGGGGACACTGCCTGACGGAGATCGCAAGCGGGTTGCTATCGTCGGCAGCCGCAAGCCAACCAGTTACGGTAAAGAAGTGACGATGCGCCTGGCTGGCGCACTGGCGCAGCGCGGCGTCGTGATTATAAGCGGGCTAGCCCTCGGCGTAGATGGTATCGCCCATCGGGCCGCGCTTGAGGTTGGTGGCACAACTGTTGCTGTACTCGGCAATGGCCTACCAACTATTTATCCAGCTAGCCACACTGCGCTAGCACATGAACTTATTGAAAACGGTGGCGCGATACTTTCAGAGTACCCAGAAAGAGAGAAGGCTCGTCCGTATTACTTTTTACAGCGCAACCGTCTGGTTTCAGGACTAGCTGATGCCGTAATTATCACCGAGGCCGCCCACCGCAGCGGCACGCTTAATACAGCACAACACGCGCTCGAACAGGGACGTGACGTCTTTGTGGTTCCAGGAAATATTACTAGCCCGCTGAGTGAAGGCTGTAATAATTTACTACTGCAAGGTGCCAACCCTATCACTTCAGTGGAAGACTTTTGCAATTATTTTGCACCTATTCCGAAGCAGCCCACCACAGCGCGGGCTACTACACTTGGGCCGGAAGAGCAAACTATTCTTGACTTAATCACTAGCGGCGTGCGCGATAACGACCAATTGCAAGCCCAAAGCAATATACCCTCGGCACGATTTTCGATAGCGCTCACCATGCTAGAGCTACACGGTCTCATTAGTCGTTCTGGTAATGACTGGATATTACGCTAGTGCGTGCTACACTAAAGGCATGACAAAAAGGCGAGTACTAGTAAAAATATCAGGCGAACAACTTAAAGGGGAGGGGTCGAGCGGCTTCGATGTAGCACGGGCCACCTGGATAGCCGGCGAAATACAAAAAGCAGCCAATGGCGCAGAAATTGTGATGGTCGTGGGAGGCGGCAACTATGTACGCGGAGCCAGTATGAGCAATTCCGCCATTGGCCGCGTTACCGCAGACCATATCGGCATGTTGGCTACCATTATGAACGGGTTAGCGCTTGCTGATGTATTTAACAGCACCGGCCTAGAAACTCGCGTGCTATCCACCATCAAAACAGACCAAATTATCGACCAATTCACCCACCGGCGCGCAATCTCACACCTTGACAAGGGGCGTGTGGTAATAATCACAGGTGGTATTGGCAGGCCATACCTCACTACCGATACAGCCACGGTGAGTCTCGCACTTGAATTGCGCTGCGACCTAATTATTAAAGCCACTAAGGTGGATGGTGTTTACACCCGTGATCCAGCAGTGTATCCCGAGGCAGAGAAGATAACGCAGCTCTCTTTACACGACGCATTGCAGCGCCCTGATATCAAGGTGATGGACCGAGCCGCGCTAGCTCTTGCAGCCGACCATCATAAGGCCATTACCGTATGTGCGTTGCTCACGCCAGGCGCCATCGCCCGCGCTTGCGCTGAGGACCCGACCGTCGGAACACGCATCACCCCCAAGCCGCTTGCGTAAAATGCCAACAAGGCGTATAACTAGTAGAATTCGCATAAGAAGAACATAAAAAAGGAGCCAACATGAGTCATCAACTCGTTATCGTAGAGAGCCCCGCTAAGGCCAAGACCATTGAAAAATACCTTGGCCCCGACTTTCGCGTCATGTCTAGCGTGGGCCACATTCGTTCAATTGCCAAAAAAACTAAAGACGGTAAACCACCGATCGACACTGAACATGATTTTTATACAGTTTATGAGGTCGATCCTGACAAAAAGAAGGTTATTAACGAGCTCAAAAAAGCCGCCAAAACTGCCGGAAAAGATAATATTTGGCTAGCAACCGATGAAGACCGCGAAGGGGAGGCTATTGCCTGGCACCTTTGCGAAGTACTAGGACTCGACCCAAAAACTACAAAGCGAATCGTCTTTCACGAAATTACTAAGCCAGCTATTACTGCCGCCATTAAGCAACCACGTTTTGTTGATATGAGCCTGGTGCGTGCTCAGCAAGCGCGACAAATTCTTGACCGCCTGGTGGGATTTGAGCTAAGCCCGGTAGTATGGACAAAAGTGCCCGGAGGAAAAAGCGCCGGCCGCGTGCAAAGCCCAGCCGTGCGGTTACTAGTGGAGCGAGAGCGCGAAATTCGAAACTTTGCCGCTACATCAAGCTATAAAGTCACCGCTGAGATTGTAGCGCGTGGTGTTACATTTAGTGCAGAATTGAACAAAAAATTTGACACCGAAGCAGAAGCACATACTTTTTTGCAGCAACTAGCAAAAACCAAGCTCACAGTCGCTGATGTAAGTAGCCACGAAGGTTCTCGGAATCCACTGCCACCATTTACGACAAGTACTCTGCAACAAGACGCCAACGCCAAACTAGGATTTAGCTCAAAAGCAACCATGGCAGCAGCCCAAAAGCTATACCAAGCCGGAAAAATTACCTATATGCGTACCGACTCGGTCAACCTCTCAAAGCAGGCATTAGCAGATGCTAAGCGGTTCATTACCGACACCTATGGCGACACCTACAGCCAGACGCGAACCTTCAAGACTAAGGCTGCTAGCGCTCAAGAAGCTCACGAGGCCATTCGCCCAACGAGCATGGCACTTGAGGTGGCCTCAAGCAACAGCTATGATCAAAAATTATACGATCTTATCCGGCGTCGTACTCTGGCTAGTCAGATGGCTGCAGCAAAACTTGAGCGCACTACGATCACCATCCACATTGAGCATGCACCAGACCTTCATTTTACGGCCAAGGGAGAAGTAATTTTATTCGATGGATTCCTGAAAGTATATGGTGGCAGCAAAAAAGATGCGCCGCTGTTGCCAAGCACAGTGGCCGGCGATACGCTAGAGCTGCACTCGGCGGCAGCCAAGGAAGTCTTTTCTCGACCACCAGCTCGCTACACCGAAGGAAGTCTAGTGAAAAAGCTTGAAGAACTCGGCATCGGACGACCAAGCACCTACGCAACGATTTTGGGAACTATCCAAGAACGAGGCTACGCCGAAAAAGGCGAGGGCGAGGGCGAGTCACGAGACAGCACACTACTGCGCCTTGAGCAGGGAGCAGTTACGCGAGACGTCGTCACCGAAAAAACCGGCAGCACCAAAGGCAAACTACTACCAACGCCGAGTGGTGAACTGATTGCCGACTTTTTGACTAATCATTTTACGCAAATTGTCGACTATGATTTTACCGCCACAGTAGAGACGGAATTTGACCAAATAGCCGCTCGTAAACTTGAAAAAGAAACGATGCTGCGTAATTTTTACACACCATTTCACGCTCGCATTGCAGAATCTGGCACCATCGACCGTACAGCAGTCGCAAAAACGCGCGAAATCGGTGTGCACCCAAAAACTGGCAAGGTTATTTTGGCACGATTCGGCCGGTTTGGGCCGATGTTGCAGCTTGGCTCTAGCGAAGACACCGATAAGCCACAGTTCGCACCACTGCCAAAGGGAGAGCGCATAGAGACAGTCACCCTAGAGCAGGCCTTACACGCCTTCACTCTGCCAAGGCTCGTGGGGCAAACCGAAGATGGGCAAGATATAAAAGCCAATATTGGCCGGTTTGGGCCGTATATTCAAGTAGGGAAGCTGTTTGTCAGTATCAAACCTGAGGATCCACACACTATTTCACTAGAAACTGCGCGCGAGCTGTACACCGCAAAACTAAAGGCTGAAGCTGAAAAACATATAGCTGACTTCGGTGATGGTATTCGCGTGCTAAAAGGTAGGTTCGGGCCATATATCACCGATGGCACGAAAAATGTCAAAGTACCAAAAGACACCGAGCCTCAAACCATCACACACGAACAGGCTAAAGAATTACTTGCCGCCGCACCAGAAAAAAAGAAGCGGGGAGCAACCAGAAAGAAAACTACTACCGCTAAAAAAACCACTCGTACCCGCAAAGCAGCAGCCAAAAAATAGTCACCGCGCGCTTGCCTATACCCGCCAGCACACCTTCTGCTGGCGGGTTTTGCGCGCAAGTAAAATAAAAACTATAAAAGTATTTTAAT